>NZ_JAYKLX010000002.1:0-707029 GCF_035285365.1 Aquimarina gracilis
AACATAAACCCCGTTTTGCGGGTGCAAACATACACACCTTTTTCTAATCCACAACACTTTTTCTAAACTATTTTTTATCCTTTTTACAAACCCCTGATTATACATTGGTTACAAATAAAAAAAGGATAGTGATTGAAATGACATCCTTATATCGCTTCAACATATGGCGATATAAGATATAATGAAAAGCACGGTCGGGACACTTTATTGCCCCGAATCCCCAATAAATCAAAGCAAACAACTTATATATGAGAATTAAAGCATTAAATATATACTATATTATTGTATGGATTTTATTATCGTATTATCTTTGCAGCTTTAATTTATAAAAAGATGATCAAGATTACGTTACCCGATGGGTCGGTTAGAGAATACAATAGTGGTATTACTGCTATGGATGTTGCCAAAGATATTAGTGAAGGTTTTGCGAGAAATGTGATTTCTGCAAAGTTTAACAATACAATTATCGAAACAGCTACCGAATTGACCACGGATGGTAATCTTGTTTTATATACATGGAGAGATGAAGAAGGTAAGACAGCTTTTAGACATTCTAGCTCTCACGTTTTAGCACAGGCTTTGGAACAGCTTTATCCGGGGGTTAAATTATCTATTGGACCGGCTATTGAAAATGGCTTCTATTATGATGTAGATCTTGGAGATCAAACCATTTCTGAAAAAGATTTCAAAAAAATCGAAGACAAAATGCTCGAAATTGCTAGAGGAAAACATGATTTCAAGATGAAACCTGTTTCAAAAGCAGATGCCTTAGCGAAATATAAAGAAGAAGGAAACGAATACAAAGTAGAGCTGATTGAAAATCTTGAGGACGGTACTATAACTTTCTGCGATCATGATACTTTTACTGATTTATGTCGCGGAGGACACATTCCTAATACCGGTATTATTAAAGCTGTAAAAATAATGAGTGTAGCCGGAGCTTATTGGCGCGGAGATGAAAATAACAAACAGCTTACTCGGGTTTATGGAACTTCTTTTCCAAAACAAAAAGAATTAAAAGAATATTTAGAGCTTCTTGAAGAAGCAAAAAAGCGGGACCATCGTAAATTAGGAAAAGAGCTTGGGCTTTTTACATTTTCGCAACGCGTGGGTCAAGGATTACCTTTATGGCTTCCAAAAGGAGCTGCATTACGTGAACGTTTGGAACAATTTCTTAAAAAAGCTCAGAAAAAAGCCGGTTATGAGATGGTTGTTTCTCCTCACATAGGACAAAAAGAGCTATATGTCACTTCGGGTCACTATGCAAAATATGGAGAAGACAGTTTTCAACCTATTAATACACCTGCAGAGGGTGAAGAATTTTTGTTAAAACCGATGAACTGTCCGCACCATTGTGAGATTTACAATAGTCAACCTTGGTCGTATAGAGATCTACCAATACGTTATGCTGAGTTTGGAACTGTTTATAGATATGAACAAAGCGGAGAATTACATGGACTGACTCGTGTAAGAGGATTTACACAAGATGACGCTCATATTTTTTGTACTCCTGATCAATTAGATGAAGAATTCAAAAAAGTAATTGATCTTGTTTTATATGTTTTTGGATCTTTAGGTTTTGAAAATTTTACGGCACAAGTATCACTGCGTGACCCTGAAAATCCTGATAAATATATTGGTGAAGATGAAAATTGGAAAAAAGCTGAGAGTGCCATTTTGAATGCCACCAAAGAAAAAGGACTGAATTATGTGGTAGAAACTGGAGAAGCTGCTTTTTATGGACCTAAGCTTGACTTCATGGTCAAAGATGCTTTGGGAAGAAGCTGGCAATTGGGAACGATACAAGTAGACTACAATCTACCTGAACGTTTTGATCTCACTTATAAAGGAAGTGATAATGAACTGCATCGTCCGGTAATGATACACAGAGCACCTTTTGGAAGTATGGAAAGATTTATTGCCATCTTATTAGAACATACCGGAGGAAACTTCCCACTATGGCTAATGCCAGAGCAAGCTATTGTACTCTCTATCAGTGAGAAATATGAAAAATACGCTGAAAAAGTTTTAAATTTGTTAGAAAATAACGAAATTCGCGCCCTTGCGGATCATAGAAACGAAACGATAGGTAAAAAGATAAGAGAAGCAGAAATGAATAAATTTCCTTATATTATCATCGTAGGGGAACAAGAAGAAAAAGACAATACTATTTCTGTTCGTAAACATGGTGGAGAAGATTTGGGAGCAATACCTATTGAAGAATTTTCAAAGATCATCAAGGAAGAAATTACTAAAACTCTTAAGCCGTTTAACGGATAACATAATATAGAAAATTAAGTTTAATTTAAATTTTTAAGTCATAGCAATAAGAAGAAGAAGGTCTCAAAAGCCAGCACGAATAATTAAAGAAGATGCTCACAGAATCAACCAAAAAATTAGAGTTGATGAAGTGCGTCTTGTAGGTGACAACGTTGAAGTAGGAGTTTATCCTACTCGAAAAGCGTTAGAAATTGCTGAAGAACAAGGATTAGACCTTGTTGAAATTTCACCTAAAGCAGTACCTCCTGTTTGTAAAGTAATGGATTATAAAAAATTCCTTTACGAACAGAAAAAAAGAGACAAAGCTTTAAAAGCAAAAGCTACTAAAGTTGTTATCAAAGAAATTAGATTCGGGCCCAACACCGATGAGCATGATTATGAATTTAAGAAAAAACATGCGATTAAATTCTTGAGCGAAGGAGCTAAATTGAAAGCTTATGTTTTCTTTAAAGGGCGTTCTATTATATACAAAGATCAAGGACAAATCTTACTTTTAAGATTGGCACAAGAATTAGAAGAATACGGTAAAGTAGAACAAATGCCAAAGCTTGAAGGAAAGAGAATGATTATGTTTATTGCTCCTAAAAAATAAAAACAAACTTTCTTTATACCAGAAAGTGTAACGATAATAAGTGAGATTATAAAAACAAGGATACAATGCCTAAAATGAAAACAAAATCCAGTGCCAAAAAGCGTTTTAAGCTTACCGGAACTGGTAAAATCAAAAGAAAGCACGCTTTTAAGAGTCACATTTTGACAAAAAAATCTAAAAAGCGTAAGCTGGCTTTGACGCACGCAACATTAGTGCACAAAAGCGATGAAAATAGTATCAAAGAACAATTACGCCTTAAGTAATCATTTTTTTTGATATAGGTTAAAATTATTATAAACCCAGGAGTTAGGCTTATAAAGAGTCAATTATCGACCGCCTACTACTAAAAAATTTAAAATTATGCCAAGATCAGTAAATTCTGTTGCAAAAAGAGCTAGAAGAAAAAAGGTTCTTAAGCAAGCAAAAGGTTACTTTGGACGTCGTAAAAACGTTTGGACAGTAGCAAAAAATGCGGTTGATAAAGCGATGCAATATTCGTATAGAGACCGTAGAAACAAGAAGAGAACTTTCCGTGCTTTATGGATCACTCGTATCAATGCAGGTGCTCGTTTACACGGTATGTCTTATTCTCAATTCATGGGAAAAGTTAAAGCTAATAATATCGAATTAAACCGTAAGGTTCTTGCAGATTTAGCTATGAACAACCCAGAAGCTTTTAAAGCTATTGTAGAAAAAGTAAAGTAATCTTTTAATAAAACAATACAATCTCACTTATATAAAAATCCCGCTTATAAAAGCGGGATTTTTTTTATTACAAATCATCAAAATTTACACTTTATCGATAAAAAGAGTTTTTAATCTATAAAAAACATGGAAAAATATTATTTTTTAGTTACCTTGTAAAAAACCCCCAAAATATGAGAAAACACTACACTTTACTTACTTTAGTTTTGTTATTAATAAGTCAAGTATCATTTGCTCAAGATCACAGTAACCATTCTGATAATACTTTGGGTGCCGACCAAGTTTTTGGTCTTTTAGAAATGCCTTTTCTAGCGATCGCCCTTATTTTTAGCTTTTTGACAGCCAAACGCCTCAAGGGTGGAAAATTTGGATCTGGCATGACCCTTCTAGCCTGGGGATTTGTTGTCATGGCGCTTGGTCACCTTCACATGCAAATTGCGCATATTTTTGATTATAATATTTTTAAAAAATTATTTGGGGATACATTGGGCAATTACGTATGGTTTGTTGCTTTAATTCTTACATGGGGCTTATCTGCATTAGGCTTTTACAAAATTTATAAAGCCAGTAAAATATAGCACTAGATAGATGATATTTCAATGGTTTAAAAGAATATTACATCTAAAAAAAGCCGCCGCCCCAGAGAATCACGGAAAACAAGAAATTGTTGACCTCATTGATTTTTTGTGGAAACAAATAAAAATGCCCTCTAATAACAACTCTTTGCAAACAAAAGTTAAAGCATTTAGAGAGTTGTCTGCAGCAAAAAAAATAGCTTCGCTACCTCAAATTTATCTATCTATAGAACAACACATTATAGAACAAGAAAAAGGAGATCGACAGGCTATAGCATCGATTAGACACACTATTTTCAATGAATTTGATTCCCTCTTAAAACATAAGAGTTTCAAATTAATTTTTGCCCCTTTAAAGGAACAAGAATTAACGTTGTGTAAAGTATTCCTTTCTGAAGTATTAGAAAAATCATCGGAGCTCGTTGGCAAGTTCAATGAACCCAGAATAATACAAATAAAAAAACACCTTGAGACAGACTATGATTTCCTAACCATAGACCTAATACGGGAAAGAAAAAAACTTCTAGAGTTTTCTAATGAAATTTTTCTAAAAATAAAGAATACTTTAGGTATAAATGCTATCACAAATATTTACCTGGTAATCTATAAAAAGCATTTTGAATCTTATCACTTATTAGATTCCTTTACAGCAATACTTAATGTAATTCCGGAAGAAATACTTGCCAAAGATCTTATAAACTTTCCTAGTAAGCAGCAAATGCTAAAAATGTTACAAAAGCAACTTTTAAGTCTAGAAGAGATCAATGAAAGATTGACCGAAGAAATTATAGAAAGAACAAAGGTTGAAGAAGAACTAAAATATAGCGAACATCTTAATACCACCATATTAGAAACAGCAATGGATGGTGTTATATTGGTCAATAGCCAAGGCATTGTCTTAAATTGGAATAAACAGGCAGAAAATATATTAGAACTAAAAAGAGAAGAAACCATAGGGAAGAGTATTTATTCTCTGGTTCCATATAAATTAAGACAGGAACTGCAACGAAGCTTTAACAACTATATTCAAACTGGAAGTGATGAATTAATTAATAAACGTGTAGAGACTTCGGTAAATAGAAAAAATGGAACAGTAGTCTATGTAGAACTCACCATTATTGCCATTGAGACTAAAGATGACTACCTATTCAATGCCTTCTTCAGAGATATTACTAATAAAAAAATAATTGATAACGAAATTAGGGAAGCAAAAGTATTAGCAGAAAAATCTGCTAAAGCGAAATCGGTATTCTTATCAAACATGAGTCATGAAATTAGAACCCCTCTTAACGTTATTCTTGGACTTACCGGTATTCTGCAAAAAAGTGATTTTACCAACCTACAAGTAGACAAAAAAAACCTTGATGGAATTCAGTTCTCTGCCGAGAATCTGCTAGTGCTCATTAATGACATTCTTGATTTTTCTAAAATCGAAGCTGGTAAACTTTCCTTACATAATACAGATTTTAACCTTCAAGAATTGATAATAAATATCTCTAGAGGTTTTAAAATCAAGGCCGACGAAAAAGGATTGGATTATAAAATGATTATCGATCCATTACTTCCCAAATTTATTATTGGAGACCAACTTAGATTAAATCAAATTCTAATCAACCTTCTTGGTAACGCTATAAAATTTACTCACAAGGGAGAAATTACAATTCATATAAAGCCCGAGAAACTGGAAGAACAACATATCACTATTAACTTCTCTGTTCAGGATACAGGAGTTGGCATTCCAAAAGATAAGCTAAATACTATTTTTGAAAGTTTCTACCAAGTCCATAAACCAGGGAAAAATAAGATTGAAGGAACGGGTCTTGGGCTTTCAATTTCTAAACAACTTATAGAATTACAGGGAGGAGAACTTAATGCACAAAGTGAACCAGGAAAGGGTTCTACCTTTGAGTTTTCTATTAAATATCACAAAAGCAACTTCATCTCTACAAACCTTATCAACGAAGGCAAAACGACATCCAAAAACACTCACAATCTTTCTGGGATGAAAGTACTTGTCGTAGAGGACAACAAAATGAATCAATTTTTTATTAAACAATTATTATCGAATTGGGAAATTGATACTGATGTTGCCGAAAATGGAAAAATCGCTCTTAAGAAAATAGAGAACTCAATGTATGATTTAATACTTATGGATATGCATATGCCAGTAATGGATGGACCAGAAACTGCAGCAATAATACGACAATCCAATAATCCTTACATAAGCCAAATACCAATAGTTGCATGTTCTGCAGATGTGTTTCCTGAATCAAAGAAAAAAGCGACCAAATCTGGAATGAACTTTTATCTTACAAAACCATTGAGTGAAAAGGCTTTAGAAGAAATTCTATTCAGTTTAAAACCAAATAACAATCAAAAGGATATAGATTTTAATAAAGTATCAGAAAATGTAAAAAATGCAATACCTCCTTCAAAAAGAATATGTGATTTGTCTTTTTTGAAGGAAACTTTTGATAATGATCGTGAAGTCATTAAAAGCGTTTTACAAATATTTACAGAAGACACCCCTATAGATTATGAAAAACTAAAACTATGTATAAAAAATCAAGAGTTTTTGACTACAAAAGAAACAGCTCATAAATTGAAATCCAGTTTTAAAACTATAGGTCTGAACAATGAAGCTTCGATTTTACAAGAAATTGAAAATGCTTCAAGAGATGAAATAGATTTTACACAAATTGAAAAACTATTTCAGAAATTAGAACAATCCTTTCCAAAAATCTTGATAGAAGTAGCCCAACATATTAGAGATCTAAATTCTTAAAATACCATAAAAAACAAATTATTTCCTCCCTTCGATTCTTATATTTGCTTTTATGCAAAATCAAATAAAAAGCTTACAAAATCCAAAAATCAAGTTCCTAAACCAGCTTAAAGATAAATCTCGCGTTCGTAAAAAAGAAAAATCCTTTGTTATAGAGGGGCAACGAGAGATTGGGCTGGCTATAAAAGGAGGATATAGCATTACTCAACTATATTATTGCCCGTCTATTATTTCTTTTGAACAAGTAACTGAACTTATTAAGCTTATTTCACAAGACATTGAGTATTTTGAAATTACTCAGGAGATTTATCAAAAATTGGCTTACAGAACAACAACAGAAGGCATAATAGCCATTGCTATTTCAAAGGATCTCAGTATTGAAAATTTCAACTTGGCTACAAAAAACCCATTAATTCTTGTAGCCGAAGCTCCTGAAAAACCTGGTAATATAGGTGCACTTTTGCGCACTGCAGATGCCGCCCAATTGGATGCAGTTTTTATAGCAAATCCCAAAACCGACATTTATAATCCTAATATTATTAGATCAAGTGTTGGATGTTTATTTACCAATAATGTCGCTATAGGGTCTTCTATAGATATTATTAAATTCCTGCAACTACATAAAATCAATATTTATGGAGCAGCTTTACAGGCTTCAGTAAATTATCATACTCAAAATTATAATAAACCCACTGCAATTGTCGTTGGCACCGAAGCAACAGGCTTAAGTAAAGATTTCCTTGACAACACTACTCAAAACATAAAAATCCCCATGAGTGGCGTTATAGACTCGATGAATGTTTCGGTAGCAGCAGGTATTTTAATTTTTGAAGCCAAACGCCAACGTAACTTTATTGGTTAAAAGATTGATTATTTGCACAATTTATAAATGAAAAATTATTACCTTACCGCTTCCCGCAAATCTAAGAACCTTAAAATACTACTAATCGCTATAAACTAATGACCCCAAATTCCCTATTTTATTTATTAATTGCTATTATAATTATTGTTTTTATAATAGACTCCCTATTAGACATTCTTAATGCAATGCATTATGATGATGCTATCCCAGAAGAATTATCCGATGTATATCCAGAAGAGGAATACCGAAAATCTATAGCCTATAAAAAGGCTAACTATAAATTTAAACTGGTTTCTTCAAGCATTTCATTATGTATTATGCTTCTGTTTTTCTTTTTTGATGGGTTTGCAGTGATCGATGGTGTGGCAAGGAGTTTTTCGGATAATTCAATTGTAGTTGGCTTACTATTTTTTGGAATTATAATGATCGGAAGCGATATTTTATCTACTCCTACTGCGTACTATAGAATTTTTGTAATCGAAGAAAAGTTTGGTTTCAACAAAATGTCAAAAAAGACATTTTTCATCGACAAAATAAAAAGTATTATCATGATGATTATTGTAGGTGGTGGACTTTTGGCTCTCATTCTTTGGTTTTATGAATTAACCGGAAAGTCTTTTTGGATATATGCACTTGGATTGGTTACAGTATTCACTGTAGCGATGAATATGTTTTATGCCAAATTGATTGTTCCTGTTTTTAATAAACAAACCCCACTAGAGCCTGGTGAACTAAGAGACACCATAGAAGCGTATTCAAAAAAAGTTGGATTTCAATTAAAAGATATTTTTGTCATCGATGGTTCTAAACGAAGTACTAAAGCCAACGCGTACTTTTCTGGCTTAGGTAGTGAAAAAAGAATCACACTATATGACACTTTAATAAAAGATCTTAATAATGAAGAAATTGTTGCTGTACTTGCTCATGAAGTAGGACATTATAAAAAAAGACACGTAATTGTAAATCTAATTTTATCTGTTGCCCTTACAGGGCTTACACTTTGGTTTTTATCTCTTTTTATAGCAAATCCTTTGTTATCGGCGGCGCTTAATGTTGAAATTCCTTCTTTTCATATTGGACTCATAACTTTTGGAATACTTTACAGTCCAATTTCTGAAATAACTGGATTGATTATGAATATTGTTTCGAGGACTTTCGAATATCAGGCAGATAACTATGCAAAGAACACTTATAACCGTGAAGCTTTGATAAGTAGTCTAAAAAAGCTATCTAAAAACAATTTCAGCAACCTAACACCACACCCTGCTATGGTTTTTATACACTACTCTCACCCTACTTTGCTACAAAGAATAAAAAACCTTAAGGAGTAAAATCCATCATACAAGTACTTGGTGGTTCCAATTCTTAATTGTACTTTTAATATTAATTGTATAAAATTATGTGGCTTATTGTCAGCTTTCATTAAGGGCATAATTTTTGACACAATATCTTTTAAACGGGGAACATAAATACACACAAATTATAAATAGGGCTTTCATAGAAAACTTTATGTTATGACAGAAGCTGCTATCGAAGAAGAAAATAAACAGATTGCAAAGCAATACAAAGAATTGCTTCGCATTAGTTATAGAAATCTTTCTAAAGAAGACAAAGCACTTATACGTCAGGCTTTTGATGTTGCTGTAGATGCTCACAAAGACCAACGACGTAAAAGTGGTGAAGCTTATATTTTTCATCCTATTGCTGTTGCCAAAATTGTTGCAAGTGAGATCGGACTAGATGCCACGTCTATTGCTGCAGCACTACTTCACGATGTAGTTGAAGATACAGAATATACCCTGGTAGATATTGAGCAAATGTTTGGAGAGACCGTAGCACGCATAGTCGATGGTCTTACAAAAATTTCTTCGCTAAAAAAGGATAAAGACATATCCTTACAAGCCGAAAATTTCAGAAAAATGTTACTCACGCTTAATGATGATGTACGTGTAATCATTATTAAGATAGCCGATCGTTTGCACAATATGCAAACCATGGATGCTATGCGTCCCGACAAGCAGGTAAAAATTGCTTCAGAGACTTTATACATCTATGCCCCACTGGCTCACAGAATCGGATTATATAATATTAAAACAGAACTTGAAGACCTTGGATTAAAATATACCGAACCAGAGGTATATAAGGATATTCTGGAAAAAATAAAAGAAAGTAAAGAAGAGCAAGATGCTTATATCAAAAGGTTTTCAGATAAAATAAGAGAAGGGCTAGACAAAGAAGGATTAAATTATGAAATAAAAGGAAGACCTAAATCTATATTTTCTATACGTCGCAAAATGGTAAAACAAAATGTATCATTTGACGAAGTATATGACAAATTTGCCATTAGAATTATCTACAAATCTGATTTTGAAAATGAAAAATTTATAGCCTGGAAAATATATACTGTTGTTACTGATTATTATCGCCCTAACCCAATAAGACTAAGAGATTGGATATCTCAACCCAAATCAACTGGTTATGAAGCATTACACATAACGGTTATTGGTCCGGATAGCAGATGGGTCGAGGTACAAATTCGCAGTGAACGAATGCATGAAATAGCCGAAAAAGGATATGCAGCGCATTATAAATATAAAAATACCGAAGAAAAGCAAGATCAGGGATTAGATGGTTGGTTAAACAGATTACAAGAAGCTCTTGAAAACTCTGAAGCCAATGCAGTTGATTTTGTTGAAGAGTTTAAGCTAAATCTTTATGCCAAAGAAATATTTGTTTTTACTCCGGAAGGAGATTTGAAATCGCTTCCGAAAGGTGCTACCGCTCTTGATTTTGGTTTTAGTGTTCATACCGAGATAGGTCTTAAAACACGCGGAACCAGGGTAAATGGCAAACTAGTTCCTTTGAGTCATGAGCTCAAAAGTGGTGACCAGGTAGAAATAATCACCTCTACCAAATCAAAACCTTCATCGAGTTGGTTGGATTATGCAACTACTGCCAGAGCACGATCAAGAATTAAATCGGCACTCAGAGATGAGAAAAAACAAATTGCAGAAGAAGGAAAAGTTATTCTAAAACGAAAACTACGCTCGCAAAAAATTACCATGAGCGAAAAAGTGGTTAACGAACTTGTTTTATACTTTAAATTAAAAACAAGTCTAGATCTTTTTTATCGTGTAGGTATTGGCACAATAGACAATCAAAAGATCAAAGAGTTTGCCACAACACGTAGCAATGTCTTTATGAATTTTATAAAAAATAGAATTCGTAGAGGTAATATCAAAGATGTAAATAAAGAAGAGATCACATCAAAATATGATCTGCTGGTTTTTGGTAAAGAATCAGAAAAACTTGAATACAAATTATCAAATTGTTGTAACCCAATACCAGGAGATGATGTTTTTGGTTTTATCACAGTAAATGAAGGAATCAAAGTTCACAAAAACGATTGCCCAAATGCTTTACAGTTACAAAGTAATTATGCCTACAGGATCATACCAGCAAAATGGATAGATTCAAGCCAAGAAGAATTTAAAGCGGTAATTAGACTTAATGGTATCGATAATATTGGAGTCGTAAATGAAGTAACGCAAATCATTTCCAACAATATGCACCTTGCTATCTATAATATGAATTTTGACACCAATGATGGCGTGTTTACAGGAAAAATTACAGTAGGTGTAAAAAATAAAAATACCCTAAAAACGGTAATGAAAAATCTTTCGAAAATAAGTGGTATAGATAAAGTAGTTAGAGAATAAAAAATAATGTAACTTTGCGTTTTTAAACGTATGAGTACTAAAGCAACTTCAGAAAACGATCAAACTATAGTCAAGAATGTGTTTACCAGTTTCTTAGAAGAAAATGGGCATAGAAAAACACCCGAACGATACGCTATACTTCAAGAAATTTATGAAAGTGATGAACATTTTGATATAGAATCACTCTATATCAAAATGAAAAATAAAAATTATCGTGTTAGCCGTGCCACTTTATATAATACTATTGAACTTCTATTAGAATGTAAATTGGTACGTAAACATCAGTTTGGGCAAAATCAAGCTCAATACGAAAAATCCTATTTTGATAGACAACATGACCACCTTATTCTTACTGATACAGGTGATGTGCTAGAGTTTTGTGACCCTAGAATTCAATCAATAAAAAAGACAATAGAAGAAATTTTTGATGTAGATATTACAAACCACTCGTTGTATTTCTACGGAACTAAAAAGAAATCAACTAATCAAGACAAATAATGGCTGTAAACTTATTACTTGGTCTTCAATGGGGGGACGAAGGTAAAGGAAAAATTGTAGACGTTCTTACAAAAGATTATAATATAATTGCTAGATTCCAAGGTGGACCAAATGCAGGACACACATTAGAATTTGACGGAATAAAGCATGTACTCCATACCATCCCTAGTGGTATTTTTCATGACAAAGCCATTAATCTGGTAGGAAATGGAGTAGTTATCGACCCTGTAATCTTCAAAAAAGAATTAGATAACCTCAATAAGTTTAATCTGGATTATAAATCAAAATTACTGATTTCTAGAAAAGCACACCTTATCTTACCAACTCATAGGATTCTAGATGCCGCTTCTGAGGCATCTAAAGGAAAAGCAAAGATCGGTTCTACTTTGAAAGGAATTGGTCCTACATACATGGACAAAACAGGTAGAAATGGTATTCGCGTTGGAGATCTTGAGCTTAGTGACTGGAAAGAACGCTATCGTGCCTTGGCAAATAAACATGAGGCTATGATCGATTTTTATGATGCCAAAATTGAGTATGACTTAAAGGAACTCGAAAATGAATTCTTTAAAGCTGTTGAAACTCTAAAAACCCTAACTTTTATTGATAGTGAAGAATATCTTCACCAAGCGCAAAAAGAAGGAAAGACTATTCTAGCTGAAGGAGCTCAAGGCTCACTGTTGGATATAGATTTTGGAACCTATCCATTTGTAACCTCATCAAACACAACTGCGGCGGGTGCTTGTACAGGGCTTGGCATTGCCCCTAATAAAATAAAAGATGTTTTTGGAATTTTTAAGGCGTATACCACAAGAGTTGGTAGTGGCCCTTTTCCAACTGAGCTATTTGATAAAGATGGAGAAACAATGGCAAAAGTTGGCCATGAATTTGGTGCTACCACTGGACGTCCAAGACGATGTGGCTGGCTTGACCTTGTCGCTCTAAAATATGCCGTACATGTAAATGGTGTAACAAAACTAATGATGATGAAAGGTGATGTTTTAAGTGGATTTGAAAAACTTAAAGTATGTACCGCCTACAAATACAAGGGAGAAACAATAACTCACTTACCCTATAATATTGAGCCAGAAAATGTGACCCCAATATATACAGAAATGAAAGGTTGGTCCGAGGATTTGACAAAAATGACTGATGCTTCAGAGCTTCCAAAAGAACTGAACGATTATATTGACTTTCTGGAAAAAGAGCTGGAAACACCAATTACGATCGTTTCAGTAGGTCCTGATAGGAAACAAACGATCCATAGATAAAACAAAATTCGATAACAAAAAAGCTACCTAAAACGGTAGCTTTTTTGTTTTATTGCTAATTCGATACTATAATACTACTATTTTCAGTAGATTTTGTTTCTATAATTCTTTCTAATTTTCTTATGATATTAGGTTTACGACCATGATAATCTTTAAACGATATCAATTGTCTAAAACCATAAATATCATCATCACCCTTTCCTCCTTCTCGATTGCTTGCAAAATATCCTATTTTATTTTCTTCATTAATAATAAAAGTAAAGTCATCCTCAGGGCTATTAATTGGTTCTCCCAAATTGTAAATTTCAGTTTCTCCACCTTCATCTGGCATGGCCACAAAAATATCAAGGCCTCCAAATCCTAAATGACCATCACTCGCAAAAAACAACTTCCCCTTGTCACTGACGTAAGGAAAAGTTTCTCTCCCATCGGTATTAATTTGATTTCCTAAATTTTGAGGAGTTCCAAAACTTCCATCCTTATAAATTCTCACAAAATATAAATCGGATTTACCTAAGCTTCCAGGCATATCACTTGCAAAATACAAATAACGGCCATCTGGTGACAATGTTGGATGAGCTACAGAATACTCATCACTACAAAAAGGCAATTCTTTAATATTTACCCATTTTTCTTCTTTATATTTTGCTTGGTAAATCTTCAATAAGACACTTCCTTCAGTATTGGTTTTAGACTTTTTATTAGAATAGTTGTTTCTAGTGAAGTATACCGTTTTTCCGTCTGCAGTAAAAACTGGAGAAGACTCAT
The DNA here is from genome assembly GCF_035285365.1 of Aquimarina gracilis. Taxonomy (NCBI): domain Bacteria; kingdom Pseudomonadati; phylum Bacteroidota; class Flavobacteriia; order Flavobacteriales; family Flavobacteriaceae; genus Aquimarina; species Aquimarina gracilis. The sequence continues at coordinate 14,056 of NZ_JAYKLX010000002.1, forward strand.
GAAACTTTGAATTAATTTTTCCTTTTAATTTCTTTATCCTCTGTTTATCTGCTTCTTTTGAAGCTGTATACAAATCCAGAAAAGGTTGATTACTAAAGGCATCAAAAGATTTGGAAACTCGATTTACGTCTCGTGAAGATGAAAACACCAATTTTTCCTGACAAAAACTAGGTGCATAATCAGAATATTTCGAATTGATATTTAAAATATTTAGAACAAAATTTTCTGACTTCTTTTCTTTTGATGTAAGAGAATCCAGCAATATACTGTACTCGCTGTTCACATTTAAAGTCCCAGAATAATTATTGTAATGATTTCCCTGCACACTCATGTTTTCTGCTTCGACATCTGCAAAAGCATAATCAATAAATGCTACATCTAATCTTTCTAACTGCTTTGATTGAGAAAATACTGTACCCCAAATAAAGAAAAAAAACAGTCCCCAAAGGTTTTTTTTCAAAAACATGTATTATTATTTTGATGATTGTGTTACAACTCTATATTTCTTTTAAATACATATAATATCCCCTTAATAGAGCCAATAGAAATGGATCTAAAACATATGTTTAAATAAAAAAGAAAAGAATTATCAATACCATCCCCATAGTATTGATTTAAGTTTTGTTGTTAACGTATTGCAATTTACTGATACTTAAAGACATAAAATGTTAAAAAATAAAAAAAATTATCACCACTATATTCATACCTAAGAAAAGATAGTTTATAAGACGTCTAGACTGTAATAAATAAGCCTTGCAACGTTAAATCTTTATCAGCGTATTTATTGTTAAAAGTCAGTAATTTTTATTTTAAGCACACCTCTACAATCATTAGATACAATTTTCGTTATTTTGCATACAAATTTTAGATGTCTTGAAGAATACACTTTTCAATATAATTTTAGTTATCTCTCTTCTCTTACCCCTGGTAAGCATGGCTCAAGAAGGAAAACAGATTAAAGTACAGTCTGATCGTACTATCAAAGATCAAAATAGATTTCCCGGGGCCACTATTCTCGCCAAAGTAGACAAGCAAGTGTATATGCAACACGAAGGTGTTGAAATTTGGTGTGACCAAGCCGTACATTATAGTGAAGACAAATTTGTAAAAGCGTTAGGAAATGTAATTATAAAACAGGGAGATACACTTACGATGACTAGTAAGTATGCAGAATATAATGGCAATACCAAATTTGCTTATGCTAGTGATGATGTATTTATGGAAACCCCTTCAAACACATTACGAACTGATACTTTGTTTTTTGACCGATTAAGACAGCAAGCCTACTACCGAAGCGGAGGAACTGTAAAAGACTCCTCAAATACATTAACAAGTAAAATTGGTCGTTATTTTATGGATAGAAAACAATATTCATTTAATACTGCTGTAAAAATTGTTAACCCAGAAAACACAGTAGATTCAGATCGACTAGACTATTATACAGAAAATGGCCATGCTTTTCTTTATGGTCCCTCTACTGTAAAAGGAAAAGAAAGCACGCTATATTGTGAAAGAGGGTTCTATGATACCAATGTCAAAACAGGTTATGCCATAAAAAATGCCAGAATAGACTATGACAATCGCACTGTTTTTGGAGATAGTATTTTTTATAATAGTGCTATTCAATTTGCATCGGCAACAAATAACATAAGGGTATTGGATACAGCAAATAATTCTGTAATAACCGGGCATTATGCAGAGGTCTTTAAAGACAAAGACTCTGTTTTTATTACCAAAAGAGCATTGGCCGCTACTCTACAGGAGAATGACTCGATATACATTCATAGTGATACACTTATGGTTACCGGAAAGCCTGAACATCGAATAATGCGTGGATTTTATGATGTAAGGATTTTTAAAAGTAATATGAGTGGTAAAAGTGATTCTATCAATGTAGATCAAACCACCGGATATACCAAAATGATTGGTAGACCTATTATCTGGTCGCAAAGAAATCAAATGACAGGGGATACCATAAAGATAATTTCTGACACAGAAACAGAAAAACTAGACTCACTTGTAGTCTATCAAAATGCTTTTCTTGCTCAAGAAGACACTTTGAAAGCGGGCTATAACCAAGTCAAAGGGCAAACCCTATATGGATTATTTAAAGATAATGAGATTTATCAGGTAGATATCGACAAAAACACAGAAACTATATTTTATCAACGCGAAAGTGAAGGAGAGCTAAAACTTATTGGAATAAACAAAGTGCTTTCTAGTTCGATTCGGCTTCTTTTAACTAATCAAGAAATAGATGATGTTTATTATTATCAAAATGTTGATGGCACTTTGTATAGGGAAATTGATTTACCCGAAAATGCCAGAGAATTATCAGGTTTCAATTGGAGAGGAGAAGAAAGAATAAACAGCAAAGCAGATCTCTTTAGAGGAGAAACCCCTCCTAAACTTATTAAAATTAAAGGAATCCCTCTACCAAAAGATGAAGCAGATTTCTTTGATGAAGAAACCTTAAAACGTATAGAAGACAACAAATCTGAAGGCTCTCGTATGCTAGAACAGGAGCTTAAAGATGCAGAACTCAAAGAGACTAATGAAGAACTTGATTCTATAGAAATCAAGAACACAATAAAAGAAGAGACAGATCCCAAAGATCAAAAGAATCAAAAAAAGACCTCTTCTATTGATCTCGATCTCACGCGTACCGCTCGACAAAGAGATAGTATAACGGTTACTACGCTTAAATATTCAAAAGAAAAAATAGACAGCACAAAAAGCTTGTCAGACAATTAACTGAAACATCAAGATAGTTTCTAAATATATCTATTAATCATTTTATAGTCTATACCGCAAATCTTGAAAAAGGATTTCTTTAAATATCAAGCACAAACAACTCCGCATCCATTGGCAATGGAAATTTCTCATGCTGAAGGTAGTTACATTTATGCGACTGATGGGAAAAGGCATCTTGATTTTGTAGCTGGGGTATCAGCTTGTAGTCTGGGGCATAGACATCCAAGAGTAGTAAATGCCATTAAAAAGCAGCTAGATCAATATATGCACGTCATGGTGTATGGAGAGTACATTCAACAACCTGCTGTAGAATTAACAAAACTTTTGGCTACTCATCTACCCCACCCTCTTGAAAAAACCTATTTAACAAATTCTGGCACCGAAGCTATTGAAGGCTCACTCAAATTAGCTAGAAGAATAACCGGAAGAAGCGAGATTATTGCAGCAAAATTGGCATATCATGGAAATACAATGGGTTCTATGAGTGTAATGGGGTTCGAAGAAAGAAAACAGGCTTTTAGGCCATTGATACCCGATATACATTTTGTATCCTTTAATGATGAAAATGATCTAGAAAAAATCACAGATAAAACAGCGGCAATAATTTTAGAAACTATACAAGGTGGTGCCGGATTTATTGAGCCAAAAAATGATTACCTGAAAAAAGTCCGAAAACGCTGCGATCAAGTAGGAGCGATATTGATTTTGGATGAAATTCAGCCCGGTTTTGGGAGAACTGGTAAATTATTTGGATTTCAAAATTATGATATTATTCCAGATATTATTGCCATGGGAAAAGGAATGGGTGGAGGCCTTCCTATTGGAGCTTTTACCGCATCTGCCAAAATGATGGATCAACTTCAGGATCATCCAAAATTAGGACATATAACCACCTTTGGTGGCAACCCTATAATAGCATCTGCCGCTTTGGCAACATTACAAGAACTTACCGAAAGTGACGTAATGGCAGCAACCCTAGAAAAAGAAAAATTATTAAGATCTCTCTTAATTCATCCATTAATTAAAGAAATAAGAGGTTTGGGTCTCATGCTAGCTATCATCACAGATTCTCCCGAAATTGCCAATCAAATCATTTTAAAATGTCAAGAAAAAGGGCTTATATTATTTTGGTTATTATTTGAGCCCAGAGCAGTAAGAATCACTCCTCCCCTTACTATAACCACCGAAGAAATTAAAGAAGGATGTGAAATTATTCTTGACACCTTGGACAAAATTCATTCCAACAAAACCATAACCTAACTAGGTTATTTAAGTAAAAAATCATATATTTAAGATATTATCCTTTCTTTTCACAAATCCAAAAACATAGTATCGCTTACACCAAAATCAAGACGCTATTCATTATTTATATAATGGTACATATTTTGTTAATTAGTTTGTTAAAAACAATTGATTCATGAAGTTCAAATGATTGATTTCATTTGTAATTTTAATACTGAGGAAATCAATAATGCAAAAATAAATGAAGTATTGGAGTATATATAGTTCTTTCTTGTTGGGGAAAACAGAAAGAGTGTCTGCATCACTTTTTGATTTATTGAGCATATTTAATCAACGTGTATGAAATTTAACCACGAAGAAGAAAATAATTTCTCAATTACTCGATACGAGTCTATGCTGAGATCTAATGATGTGAAATTTTTTGATTCAGATGAGTTTGAATCCATAATTCATCATTATTTGGAAAACGGTAAGATCGCAAAAGCGAAAAAAGCTATTTCTCTTGGACTTTCACAACACCCATCTTCTGTAAACCTTAAGCTATTACAAGTTGAAGTTTTAGTATTTGAAGATCGATTAGAAAAAGCAGATGATCTTTTGGCGCAATTACATGCGATAGAACCCGAAAATGAAGAAATCTATATCCAGAAAGCCAATATTCTTTCAAAACAGAATGATCACTTCAAAGCGATTGAGCTTTTAAGTATGGCCCTAGAATACACCAATGATGAGGCCGATGTATATTCCCTAATCGGAATGGAATATCTCTTTATGGATGATTTTGAAAATGCCAAAATCAACTTTATGCGCTGTCTCGAGACAGATGATCAAGATTACTCTGCTCTCTATAATATAATTTATTGTTTCGATTTCTTAGAGCAACATGAAGAGGCGATCGAATACCTTAACATGTTCCTGAATAAAAATCCATATTGCGAAGTTGCCTGGCATCAGGTAGGAAAACAATATTTTGATCTTAAAGAGTATGAAAAAGCATTAGCCGCTTTTGATTTTGCTATTATAAGTGATGAATATTTTATTGGAGCCTATCTTGAAAAAGGGAAAGTGCTGGAAAAATTAAAACGATACAATGAAGCAATCGAAAACTATAGAATCACATTAGAACTTGATGATCCTACTTCTTTTGCTTTACTTCGAATAGGAAAATGCTTTGAAAAATTAGGTAATGACGACCTTGCTATTCAGCACTATTCAAAAACCGTGCATGAAGATCCTTTATTGGATAAAGGTTGGATAGCTATCACCGATTTTTATATGCGCAAACGTAACTATCAAAAAGCTTTGTATTATACTAACAAGGCAATTAATATTGATGGTGAAAATGTGCTTTACTGGAAAAGATATGCCAAAATAAATAATAAACTTGCTTTTTTTGAAGAAGCAGAAAGGGGATATCGCAAAGCATTAGAACTAGGCAATTATGAGTTAGAGACATGGTTGAATCGTGCCGATATACTTCGATTTCTTGGCGAAACTGATGCAGCAATACAAAACCTTTATCAGGCTATCGAATTTTATCCTGAAAATGCCGAAGTACAATATCGACTAGCTGGTTTACATTACGAAAAGCAAGAATATGACAAAGGTGAACATCATATCAGAAAAGCGCTTGAATTGGATTATGAGTATCATATAGTACTTGAAGAACTATATGAAAAAGTGTTTAATTTAACCTTAGTTAAAGACATCATTTCGGAATACAAAGCATAACAAAAAAGACATTTTTTTTCTGTAATGTTTAATAACAAAAATGCATACATTTGTTTTGACTAAAAATTGTTAAAACAATTAAAGATGCGAAGAAGTCTTAAGGACTACCTACTTATTTCGTTGAAAGGACTTGCCATGGGAGCAGCAGATGTTGTTCCAGGAGTTTCTGGAGGAACCATAGCCTTTATATCGGGAATTTATGAAGAATTAATCGAAACCATCAATAAATTAGATTTAGGTTTCTTTTCAAAATGGAAAAAAGACGGTTTTTTAAGCTCATGGAAAGCATACAACCTACCATTTTTGTCCACACTCTTTTTGGGAATAGCCATAAGTATATTGTCTCTGGCAAAAGCCATAAAATGGTTACTTCATAATGAGCCACTACTATTATGGGCCTTCTTTTTTGGATTAGTATTAGCTAGTATATTTTATATAGGAAAGCAAATTACAGTCTGGAGACCTAAAGTATTTATAGGAGTTATCGTGGCAGCAGTACTTTCGTATTTTATAACTATTGCAGAACCTCTTGCTTCTCCTGATAGTAATTGGTACCTTTTGTTTTGTGGCTTTATTGCTATTATTGCGATGATACTTCCTGGTGTATCCGGTGCTTTTATCCTGCTAATTTTAGGAGCCTATCAAACATTTATTGATATTCTAAATCAGCTAAGAGAAGGACTAGTTAATATGAATTTTGAACTTCTATCACAAGCTTTTTTAAAAATATGTATTATTGGCATCGGAGCTATTACCGGGTTAAAACTATTTTCCAAGGCGCTAAACTGGATGTTTAAAAACCATAAAAACATGACTTTGGCTATTCTTACTGGGTTTATGATCGGGTCACTTAACAAATTATGGCCCTGGAAAGAAGTCATGTCCTGGAGAACAAATTCTGAAGGATTACAAGTTCCGTTCATCGAAAAAAGTATCTTACCTAATCATTTTGATGGAGATCCAAAGATTATTTGGGTACTACTTTTTATAACCGTAGGTTTTCTATTAATTCTACTCCTAGAAAGACTTGCAATAAAAAAAGCTAACTAACCTATGATGCAGCAAAGTACCCGAACGTTTACCGATAAGCTATTTTTGGTTATTAAGGGTCTTGCTATGGGTGCCGCAAATAAAGTACCTGGAGTTTCTGGAGGTGTAGTTGCATTTGTAGCGGGTTTTTATGAAGAATTCATATATTCTTTGCAGAAAGTAAATTTCAAAGCCTTTAAACTTTTTATTAACTTCAGATTCAAAAGTTTTTGGAGATATATCAACGGTAGGTTTCTTGGTCTACTCATTTTAGGAATGCTCATTAGCTATTTCAGCGTATCAAAAATCCTGGACTATCTCATTATTCATTATGAATTGTATGTATGGGCGGCATTTTTTGGAATGATCATAGGGTCTATATACTATATCGTCAAGGATTTTGACGACTGGAGCCGTAGAAATATATGTTTTATTATTATAAGCACCTTGGTAGGTATTAGTATAAGTCTTCTAGATCCAGCCAAAGAAAATGACCATCTATTATTTGTTTTTGTTTGTGGAATTATAGGTGTATCGGGCATGACATTACCGGGGTTATCGGGTTCTTTTATTTTAATACTAATGGGTAATTATGTTTTACTACTAGTAGACTCTGTCAACGCACTCTATGACACAATAGCTGATCTAATACGTTGGGATTTTTCTTTTACCGAAAATGCGCAAAGAATTCGACTACTACAAGTTCTTGTTGTTTTTAGTCTTGGATCTCTTACGGGCTTGGTAACTTTGTCACATTTTTTAGGCTATGTATTAAAACGGTACAAAACCGCAACATTTGCTTCAATTATTGGGTTTATAACAGGTTCTCTAGGCGTTGTTTGGCCCTGGAAACATAAAATATACAAAACCGATAGCCAAGGAAATACGCTTATCGATGCATTAGGAGATCCCATATTGGATAATTATGATCGTTATTTTCCCGATTTTACCCTGTTAGAGACTTATATTGGAATTTTATTTGTCTTGGTGGGTATTGGAATCGTTTTATGGCTAGAATGGTATGGCCAACAAACACTCAAATCTTCAAAATGAAAGACATCTACGGTTTACTAGGCAGAAACATCGGTTACTCTTTTTCTAAAGGTTATTTTACTGAAAAGTTTGAAAAAGAAAGCCTTAATTGTGAGTATAACAATTTTGACCTCATTGATATCTCAGAACTAAAAGAAATAATTGAAAATCCCAGTGTAAAAGGGTTAAATGTAACGATACCTTACAAAGAAGAGGTCGTTTCTTATCTGGATAAACTAGACCCTATAGCCAAAGAAATTGGAGCTGTTAATGTCATAAAATTTGAAAAAAACCAAAAACTTACAGGATACAATAGTGATTATTATGGCTTTACAGAATCCCTCACTCCTCTTCTTAATCCAAAGATTAAAAAAGCATTGATTTTAGGCACCGGCGGAGCTTCAAAAGCAATTGCATTTGCGCTAGATCGATTAGATATAAGTCACACTTTTGTTTCAAGAAATCCCGATTTCAATGAACTAAGCTATAAAGATCTTGATGAAGACATTATCAAATCGTACAAATTAATTGTGAATTGCACGCCTTTGGGAACACATCCTAATGTAGATGATTGTCCGGATATTCCTTACGAACATATTACCGAAAATCATGTATTATACGATTTGATTTATAATCCGGCTCAAACCTCTTTCATGAAAAAAGGTTTACAACAAGGTGCAAAAGCCTCTAACGGCCTGCAAATGTTAATTTTACAAGCCGAAAAATCCTGGGAAATCTGGAATAAGTAATGTTTATGCAGGTTTTGTCATAAAATTCCTACCTTATTACATATCTACAGACTCTTAAAACCCCTCAATAACTTTGAGGTTTTCTAATATGTTAGTATCTTAGTCATAGATTAAGCTCAGACAAACAAAAACGTTCACACAATGTCCACACGTGATAACCTGCCCAAGGCAGATGGAAATGAAGAAAATAAAATAGAAACGCTAGAAACAAATTCTGAAAATTCTATTCAACCAGATCAAGAATCTAATTCAGCAGATATAACCTCTGATCAGGAAGATATTACCCCATCTGAAACAGAAAATACAGTTTCAGAAACAAATGAAGGAGCTGAGCAAAAAAACACTTCAGAAGAATCCACTCCAATAGCATCCGAGGAAAACGAGGGTGAAACACCTCAAGAACAAGAAACTTCTAGCAAAGATTCAGAAGATGATGGTGTGCAAAATCAGATGGACGAAGCTGTAGCCGAACATAGTGAAGATGAGAGTACTCAAGAAAAGCATGATATTGAAAAAAAGGACTATCATGCAATGACCAAAGAAGAACTAATTAAAGAACTTCGTTATCTGGTCAAGAATGAAAAGGTACAGGCGATTAAAGAGCATGTTGAAGAAATAAGAAGTGAGTTTAATGAAAAATTTAATGAAGAAGTAGAACAAAAAAAGGAAGAGTTTTTGGCCGATGGAGGTGATATTATAGACTTCTATTACTCTACTCCTGTAAAAAAAGAATTCAATTCGGTTTATTTTGATTATAAAGAAAAACGTAACGCATACTATCAAAATCTTAAAAAGGATTTACAAGAAAACCTAAAAAGGAGATTAGATCTCATCGATGAGTTAAAGGGGTTATTAAATGTTGATGAAAATATAAACTCAACATATAATCATTTCAAAAGTATACAAGAAAGATGGCGTAATGCCGGTCCAATCCCAAGGGATAAATATAATACTGTATGGAATACATATCACCACCACACCGAGAATTTTTATGATTTCCTTCACTTAAACAGAGAATTTAGAGACCTAGATTTTAAACATAATCTAGAGCAAAAACTTAAGATTATTGAGCGGGCTACAGAACTTGCTCAGGAAACCGATGTTAACAGAGCCTTCAGAGAGTTGCAATTGCTACATAAAATGTGGAAAGAAGATTTGGGTCCGGTTGGTAAAGAATATAGAGAACCTATTTGGGAAAAATTTAGTGCACTCACTAAACAGATTCATGAAAATCGTCAAAAGTATTTCAAAGAACTCGATAAGGTTTATGAGGTAAATCTTGAGAAGAAAAGAGAAATTATTCAAAAGATTATTGAAGTAGGATCAGATCATCCAAATAATCACAGCGGATGGCAGCAAAAAATAAAAGAAATTGAAACCCTGCGCGAAGAATTCTTTAAAGCAGGTAAAGTTCCTTCTAATGTAAATGAACAAACCTGGAGTGAATTTAAAACTGCTGTTAGGGATTTTAATCGCAATAAAAATGCTTTCTATAAAGGATTGAAAAAAGAGCAATTTGAGAACCTGAATAAAAAGATGGAGCTAATCAAAATTGCTGAAGATAATAAGGATAGTGATGATTTTTCGGTGACTACGCCTTTAATGAAAAAAATCCAGGCAGATTGGAAAAAAATCGGTCACGTACCTCGTAAGGACAGTGATCGTATCTGGAAAAGATTTAAAGATGCCTGTAACTCTTATTTTGATCGTTTACATGCTGAAAGAAATGAAGCCAATAAAGAAGAATTAGTTTCTCTTGAGAAGAAACAGGCACATATAGAAGCGCTTAAAGATTTAGAATTATCGGGCGATCCCGAAGCTGATTTACAAACAATTAAAGAAAATATTTCTGTATGGAAGACTTTGGGTAGAGTTCCTTATAAAAAGAAAAACATAGAGTCTGAATACAATAAAATTCTTGATGAACTCTTTAAGCAACTTAATTTAAGTCGTAAAGAGACCGAACTCATCAAATACGAAAATAAACTAAGTACCTTATCTAATCAAACCGATGACAGAGCTCTTAAAAATGAGCAAAATTTCATTCGCAAGAAAATTGATGAAGTAAATGGTGAAATTCGTCAATTAGAAAATAATCTTCAGTTTTTCAAAAATGCCAAAGATGATAACCCTTTGGTAAAAGAGGTTCAAAAGAATATTCAAAAACATCGTGAAACATTAGAAGTTTGGAAAGCCAAGCTTGTTAAAATCAAACAACTTTAGAATATGCAATGTTCTCTTTGCGGTTCAGAAACTTATCTATTTTCTGAAGTAAAGGGAAGAAAATTCTTTAAATGTACAGAGTGTAGTGGCATTCTATTACATTCATCTCATTTTCTATCACCAGAACAGGAAAAAGAACGCTATTTACTACATCAAAATGACGTTAATGATTCTGGATATCAAAACTTTGTTTCTCCAATTGTTAAAGCTATTTTTAATCGATACGATTCTAGTCACATTGGCCTTGATTTTGGTTCAGGTAGTGGCCCTGTTATCACCTCTTTATTAACGAATAAGGAATATAACATTCGCACTTATGACCCTTACTTTGCTCCTAATAATAAAGCTTTAAACAGTCGATACGACTATGTTATTTGTTGTGAAGTTATGGAGCATTTTTACATCCCTTCAAAAGAATTTGAACTTCTATTCTCTCTCTTAAAACCCAATGGAACTTTATATTGCAAAACAAATCTGTATTATAACACCATTGATTTTGATTCCTGGTGGTATAAAAATGATCCTACACATGTATTCTTTTATTCTCCAGATTCCCTGCACTGGATTAAAAATAGGCTTGGTTTTGAATCTCTAACAATAGAAAAGGATTTAATTACTTTTCGCAAATAAAGCAGTAGTATTTTTAAACTCAATTTTAATAAAAAATAATATTTACAAAAATAAAAACCATAGAATTAATATAATTCTATGGTTTTTTGATCAGGATAATATTTCGATAACCTACTCCCAAAATGTACTACTCTGATCTTTAACCTTAATAGAACGGGAGAGACAATCGGCAGATATAAATAATCCAATTCTATTTATAGAGGTCTCTCTTCAAAAAGTATGATTTACCTATTGATTGGCATCGCCAAAACTGGTTTCGCTTCCATTTCCAAGAGGAGATCCAAACGCAGCCTCCTGGTCAGGCACATCCCAATAATCAAGATAGTTATAATCGAAAGTAGCATTTGTATTAAGGTTACCCAAATCATCTAAAACTACTAAACCTGTTCTTCCTCCTCCTTGACTAACAGGTTCTGTAACCCCCCATCTTCTAGCATCATAAAACCCTACTCCTCTTAATAGCAATCCTATCCTTCTTTCTCTTCGTAATTCCTCTAATGCCTGATCTTCTGTTAATCCAGTACCTGATATAGGGCTTAGGTTGGCATTTTGATGTTCTCTAACATTATCAATTATACTTAAACCTGTTTCTATTTGTCCTTTATAGATATTGGCTTCTGCTTTCATTAACTCATTTTCATCATAAGTCCCAGCATAATAAATATTAATTCTATTATTTTCTAAAGAAGCATATTCAGCATCTCTAAATCCCCATCTAGTTCCATATTGTATTCCTCTACCTCTATCATTAACAAAAGAATTTTCCAGTTCAAATACATTATCTAAAAAGCGTTGATCTCCGGGTTTAAAATCCTGAACCAAACGTTCACTAAGAAAGTGCCATCCAACAAGAAGTCTAAGAGGAACGTTTGTATTAACATTGAAATTAACCCCATCTTGTTTTACTACAAAAATAAAGTCCCCAGGTAACAATCCATTATCAGTAAGGGATTGTATTTCATCCCAATCGGTCATTGTCATCTCATCTATTTTTTTATTCACCAGAATGTTTCTAGCTTTCAAGGTATTAATATTACGAATCCACATTTCTTTTGTTAGAATAGCTGAAGGAGCATTTCCCCGAAAAGAAGATGCTGCAAACGCATCTGGGATTACAGATGACATAAAACCAGAAATATTTCCATCTATTTGATTAATTTGCTCTATTGCTGCGTCAAAATTAAGCGTTGCTTCTTCTATCATTCTTTCGCGTGGAACATAATCTGTATTAGTAACATCTGGGGTTGAAACAATTAAACCAGAAGTATACATAGAACCAATTCTTGAATACGCATACCCTTTCCAAAAGTATGCCCATGCTTTTAATGCTTTCTTTTTCAAATCTGGATTCGTTGATATTTCTACATCATCAACTAAGTTCAAAATGTGATTCGCCAGATTGTTACTTTTGTACATGGTCATCCATTCATGAGCAAATGCATTCCCATCTATTTGGGTTCTTACATTTCGAACTCTTAATGCTTCGGGTTGGGGTCCTTCTTGAGGAGGTGTTACCACCGTTCCATCATCCAATGTAATAGAAGTAGGCTGATTGGCCCAACGAAATGAAAAATTACCTGCAGATATATAAATGGCATCGGCCATGCTTTCATGAAATGCTTGAACACGCCAAGTAAAATCATAATCAATAAAAGGATCGTCATCTCCATCTACTCCATTAAGATAAACTCCTGTTGCCAAAGCGGTAAGTCCTGCTTCTGTATTTAATGCCTCAAAAGTGGGGTTGTTTGAATTTATAACCTCTAGTTGATCTTTATTACAACCAATGATAAAGAAGGTTATTATTATAAGTAAAATAAACTGTTTCATCTGTATGTACATTTGTATTTTATAATTCTTAAACTTATCTTGAAGTTAAATCTCATCACTTCAGTAAAGTTGATTTTTTTGTTATAACTAATTCTCCTAGAAACCTACATTAATCCCAAAAGAAAATGATCTGAAATTGGGAAAAGCAAACTGATCTAATCCTCGCTCTACAGGATTATTAAAATTGGAAGCTGCCTCTGGATCTAATCCTTTATAATCTGTCCAGGTGAGTAAATTATCACCCGTAACTGTTAATCTAAAACTAGAAACTTCTTTTATAAGGTGGCCAAAATCATAAGACAATCTAACATTTCGCAGTCTCAAAAAGGAGCCATCTTCTACAAACTCAGAATTTGGAGAATTTGTGGCATATAGATTCGCATAATACGCAGCCCAGGCACCGGTTTCTCCATTAATAGTAACAGGTACTGAAACATCCTCATGCAATAAATTTCTATATAGCCACTGTCTGGTTTGATTATAAATATCATTACCCTGTATCCAATCTAACTGAAAAGAAAAGTCGAGGTGTTCCATAATGTTAAATTCTTGGATAAATGATAGTGTGAAATCTGGAGTAGGATCTCCTATTAATTCTTGTTCATCTGTAAGAACTACCTGTTTAGAATCTCTATTTACTACATATCCATTAGGACCAATTTCGAAGTTGGTTAAGTCAGCATCCTGTATATATCGAGTTCCATCACTTCTTGTTTGTGTTAAACTAGATAATGGAGAAAAACCAAAGAATGCACCTACTGGAGCACCTTCTCTAAGAATATGATTATTACCTAATGGAATATCTAAGCCATTAGAAATATTAGTTATATCACTTTGAAAGGTTCCAAAATTGAAAGTTGAATTCCATTTAAAATCTCTTTTATTAACAACAGATACATTAAGTCCCGCTTGAAAACCTTCTGTTTCAATAGTAATAGCATTGGTTAATATACTTGCTGCCCCTTGAGAAGGAGGCACATCTAACTCTCTTATTATATCTTCTGAATCTCTAGTGTAATACGTAGCATTCAATTCAATTCTATTAAACCAATCCTTTTTACCTGGAGTAAACACAAGGTCACTACCAAATTCTAGTTCTTTGGAAACCTGTACGTTAAGATCTGGGTTTTGAAGAATACTTGGGATTGATAACGCCCTGGTATTCACAATCTGTCCTGAAAGAAGAATTGGAATTCTATCAAAAGGACCCGGTTGTATACCTGCTTCACCATATGCAGCACGTAGCTTAAATTGATTTAAGACATCACTCTCTAAAAATTCATCAACTCTTAAATAAATATCTCCTCTCGGAAAAACAAAAGCATCAGATCCTTGTCCAAATGCAGAAGACCAATCGACCCTTACACCCCCAGAAACACCAAAGTAGTTTCCAAAATCAAACTTTTGGTTAATTAGATATCCAAAAGTTCTAAAGGAACTTTCAAAAGCTGTAGAAACCTGTTGCCCAGTCTGATTCATGTTAATATCATCAGTAAAAGTAGGTAAATCTGTTCCTAAAACGGTCAGTCGATCAAAATCTTCTCTACGCCAGTCATAAGATATTTGTGTAGATGATGATATCGGAAAACTCCAACCAAAATCCTCTTCTGTATTAAACCTGACAAATGCAGATAATAAAGAGTTCTGTGTTGTACCAGTTTCTGGTCTTTCGGTTAATGACCCTGTAGAAGGTTGTATTACGTTTGTTAAGAAAAGAGATTGATTTACGATTAATTCTCTAAACTTATTCTCATAATGATCAATACCATATTTATAGTCGAGTTCTAAAAATTTAAAAGGTTTATAGTTAATATTTATATTTTGAATAATTCTAGACAGATCCGAATTGAAACGCCTATTTTCAAAACTGTAAAAAGGGTTTACTTCATTGCCTCCCGTAGGGTTACCCACAAAGTTACCTATAGCATCTCTAGCGGTATTATCTATATATTGAGGTACGTTTAACGCATTAGACAAAGCACTTCCAACATTATCGGCTCCAGTAATTCCCCCTGTTGTATTATCGCTACCTATAATAGTAGTATTTGAAGAAAAGGTTAACTTGTCTGTAATATTCATATTAACATTTGTCTTGAAATTGGTTCTCTTCAATCTCCCAAAAATTACCGATTCCTGGTTTAGGTGAGAAGCCGATGAAAAAAAGCGAACTTTTTCGCTTCCACCCGATACCGATACACCTGTTTCTAATGTAGCAGCAGTATCAAATACTTGATCCAACTGATCAAAGGTTTCTTCTGCAAATGGTTTATTGACCTGTACATCTGGAGTTATACTTCCAAGAGGAGTTGGCCAAACTCCAGTAGTAGGATTCGGAGTTAATCTTGTTCCGTCTCGGCCTGCTAAAAATCCATCACTTGTGGTTTCAAAATAATGGAAATTCGTTTTCCCAAAATTACCTTCTAGTGCATTACTAAAACCAACCCTGGAACGAAAGTTTACTTTGATGGCTCCTGCTTCTCCTTTTTTAGTAAAAATTTGAATAACTCCATTTGCTCCTTGTGCTCCGTATATGGTTCCTGCTGCAGCACCCTGTATAACCTCTATCCTTTCTACATCATTTAGATCTAGGTCGGCCAGCCTACTAGATTGATTAGTGCTGGATCCATTGTCAAGATTATCGGTGTTAATTTGAACACCATCAACCATTATCATAGGTTGTGAACTTGATAAAGAATTAATACCTCTTAAAAGGATATTTTGTTGTTGTCCTGGTTGACCAGATGTGGATTGAATACGTGCTCCCGGAACTTTTCCAATAAGTGCTTGCGAGATATCGGCAGCAGGAGCGGGTGTTAAATCATTGGCAGAGACCGTTTCAACAGCTATGGCTACTTTTCGTTTTGCAGTAGCAATACCTACTCCAGTAACTACTACTTCTTCCAATGTTTGAGTATCTTCTACTAATTGGATATCAATGTTAGTAGCTTCTGTTACTGTAATTAATCTGGTTTCAAATCCAATGTAACTGAAAGATATGGTTTCTCCTCTACTGGCCTCAATAGTATAATATCCGTCAAAATCTGTTTGTGTTCCTTTGTTAGTGTCTTTGATAGAGATATTGACCCCGGGTAATGGTATCCCCTCATTATCTGTTACTGTTCCAGAAATAGTTCTTTGTTGAGCAAATACCAAATTTGAAATAAAAAAGATAAATATCAACAATTGATGATGTTGTACTCTCATAGATTATGATTTTCAAAAGTTTTAAAAAATATGATTTGTATAATCACAAAAGGAAGGCAAGTATGTTCTGAAGTGGCTAACTCTAAACACCTTTAATAACATGAAGAAGATCTAAAGTGAATAACAAACTGCTTACCTACCTTTTTATGATTACACCATAAAGAAATGTATTATTAACCTACACGTAGTCAATCACTATCAAGATTTACTTTTACCGAAGAATATTAACTTTTTCCCGAAGAACAGGTACTCTAATGGCATATAACTATGCTACAAATAGCTTTATATATTCGGATGGGGTCATTTTATTATACTTCCTGAAAGACTTATAAAAAGTAACTTTATTATTAAAACCAACTTCATAGATGACATCGATAATATTTGCTTGTTTGTGCCCATCATATAATCTTAATATCTTTTTGGCTTCCTTAATTCGATATGAGTTTATAAGGTCAAAAAAATTAAGGTTGAAATGTTCGTTAATAACCTGAGAAGTATTATGCCTTGTTGTACCCAATAGCTCTGAAAGTTTTTGTAGTGTAATATCATTTTGTTTATATACTTTTTCGCTATCAAGTAAAAAAAGTAACCTTTCCTTTAGCTCCAATGATAGGCTTTCTGTTAAACCAGAATTTTTATATCTACTTAGTTTAACCTTCGGTTTTTGATGAGAAATATCAGGTTTTTCATTTTCTTCCATATCACTATGACCAAAAATACTAGGTTGAACAAGTGCTGTATAACTAACATATAGCACAAGCAAAACCATTGAAGCCACTTGTATATTGAATAAAAAACCTTTATCAATAGATTGTATAACCAGAATGGTAAAAATTGTATAAGTAATAACATATAAAGAACAAAAAGCAAAAATATTTCTTTGCCAGTATTGCTCGATTTTTGTGATCGTTTCCCTTTTATTCTTCATAGATTTAATATATATTCTATAAATCAGAATGCCATAAAAGTATAACGAAACTAGCTTAATAAGTGAAATAGGAATAGAGTATGGTACATTATCATTAAGAACCATAATTCTTAGTTTTTCTTCTTCAGATAACACATACATTGGTGATAATAAAACTATGAGCAATAATGTAGGCACAGCATGCAATATATCGCTCTTCTTAAAAGTATAATCAATCTTTATCCTTTTAAAATAAAAGTAAATCAATGGCCCATACAAAAATGAAAATGTAGTAGAAAAATATAATGTATGAGGTAAATAATAATGATAATTTGTAAGAAGCAAATATAAATGAAGTATGAAGAAAGAATGTAACATGACAAATGCGCTCATTAGTAAATTACCAATTCTATCAGAACGCTTCCTGAAATTTAGTACTACTGCAACAAAAATTCCCATAAAACCAATACATAAGCAAAATGTAGTCCAAAGATTTGTTTTTGCTTTATATCTATCTGCTATTTCTGTATAAAGCTTAACATTACTGATATCTTTAAAATAACTATGATCAATAAAAGACACGTCCAAACTGACCTGAATATATTTTTCTATGTAAACACTTGCAATTTCTGCATCGCCAATCTTAATATAACAATAGGCCAATTGTTTTAATATATTATCACTAGAATCTTCTTTAATTAAGGAAAGAATTTTTTCATATTTTTCAATTGCTTGCTCATGTTTTCCTCGACAATAATAGTCATCAGCTATACAAACAAGACTATCTATATTCTTATTTTGATAGTTGTTAATTTGACCTACCAAACTATAGACATTTAGGGAGATTAACAATAAAAAAAGAATATTCAATTTGTTTAATACAGTAGTATTTATTAGAGTTAGCGGCACAGTGTAAAACAATAATTCCAACTGCTAAGTTATATATGTTTTATCTTAAAAAATACCGAAAAAGTTTGTTCCGATCAAGTCTTACTGATTTATTAAGAAATAAAAAAAAGAATAAATAAAAATAGAGATAGCGAAACTATAGGTATAATTAAAAATTAGTATTTCCAAGGTTGTCAAATCCTAACCAAGAAGCTGTATTTGTAAATTACAACTTTAACAAAAACATTGCTTTTCATTAACAAAATACGCGCCTAATTACTTCAAAAATAACTTTGAAAATATTAAATCAATACTAGTTTTATTTGAAAACCAATTTGTATAGAATCTAAAATTAATATCCCTACCAAGCTATATTGATAATTAAACAATTCAGAAGCCATTGAGTCCTAATAACACTATTTACTAGTAAAAACAAACAATAGTCATTGAATTTATAAACACGAAAACGTTTTCGATCTTATTAACTAGAAAAGTCCTGTAAGAATTTACCTAAATTACTATATCATCAAAAAAAGTGCTAAAAAATTGATTAGTATCTAATTTGACAGCGTATTTATTTCACACAAACACAAGAAACACTAATGAAAAAATTATTACTCGGTCTATTTGCCATGGTCAACCTTGGCTCAGCCTTACTTTTTCCAACTTTAGGAAATAGTCAAACAGATTTTAGAGAAGAAACTATTTATTTTTTAATGACAACACGTTTCTTCGATGGAGATCCAAATAATAATGCACCTACAGAATGGTCTTCTTACAATCCAGATCCCAATATTAATCCTACAATCACAGATCCAAATGATGTTACTTGGAGAGGAGATTTTAAAGGGCTAATTCAAAAATTAGATTATATTAAGGATTTAGGGTTTACTGCCATTTGGATTACACCTATTGTTCATAATCGAAGTCCATTGGATTATCATGGGTATCATGCTTGGGATTTTACCAAAGTAGACCCAAGACTTGAGTCTCCGGGTGCAACTTTTCAAGATCTTATTAATGAAGTGCATACACGAGGTATGAAAATTGTACTTGACGTGGTTACTAACCATGCTGGTAGATTTGGAATAAAAGACGTAGCAGAAATAAAGTACAACACCGATCCAATGGCTTCATGGTACGCCGCAGACAACCCAAATTGGGAATATGACGGTTTAACTCCTAATCCAGAAGATGGTTTATTATGGAGTCGGGCAAATCTGGCAAAAATGCCTCCGCCTTATAACCAAAACTTGGCAGCCTTTAATTTTCCGAGTAAAGAAAATTATGTAGATACGTCGGATCCAGATTGGTATCATCACTCGGGAAATGGGTTTGCACAAGGTTTTGATGATATCGAAAATCTTCAGAATCGAGCTTTGGCAGGAGATACGCCAGATTTAAACACCGGAAGTCAAGTCGTAAGAGATTATTTGGTTAATGCCTACGCTACTTTTATTAATATGGGAGTAGATGCTTTTAGATGGGACACTGTGAAACATATGAGTAGAGAGGATATCATCTATTTCTACGATGCTTTCAAGGCTATCAACCCAGATTTATTCATTTTTGGAGAAGTTGCTCAGAAACGTCATGAACTACACCCAGTAGACGAGATTAACCCTCATTACTATACCTGGAGAGGTGCTGTTAACAACTCAGAACCATTAGATATGGCCGTTTTAGACTTTTTTGGTGAAGCTACTTTTCATGGTACTTTTGAAGAGGGGCAATCTTTTCCTACAGTAAAAGCAGCTGCACGCTATGATCACTTATATAGTGATCCTTCTACACTTGTCACATGGTTAGACAATCACGATTTTGGCCCAAATAATGACTGGAACCGACGGTATGGTGGTTCAGACGAAAATCTTGCTGCTTGTATGAACTTCATGTTTACCTGGAGAGGAATCCCAACGGTGTATTATGGTACCGAAATGAGATTTAAAGCTGGCGAATTTGCAGATATTCACGATGCATCTGGTATTGAAAGATCTATCAATGAAACAGGAAGAGCATATTATGGAGATGTTATTGATCAAGCTTCCAGCCATAAAATATATCGGCATATAAAGAAACTAAATGCTATCCGTAAAGCTGTTCCTGCCTTACAAAAGGGTGCTTGGAGTTGGAAAAACGCACCAGGAAATGCTGTTGCCTATCGAAGAACATATCAAAATAGTGAAGTTGCTGTTGGCTTAGCTAAAGATGGTGGTGCTGCCTTTTCAATTTCAGGGATGACGAATGGAGTTTATAGAGACGCTGTAACAGGACGAGAAGCCTTTGTAACTAATGGAACTTTAAACTTTGATGTAACCTCGGGTTCTGCAGGGATTTATGTGCTCAATGGTCCTGGGTTGCTAGGTGGATGTGGCGGTGGATTTTTTGAAAACTGCGTTAATGGCCCTACCAATCCTGTGGTGATAATTAATCCCAACATCAACCAATCCGAAAATCCAATACCAGTTTCTCTTGAAGGCATAGGAGGTGCAGGTGCCCCCTACGAAATCTTTTACACAACAAATGGCAGCGATCCTGACCAAAATTCAACAAGATATACCAGTTCATTCACCATAACAGAATCTACAATTATTAAAGCAATTGTATTCGACAGAGACAATGTAGCATCTGAAATTGTAACAAAAAATTATACTATAGGTCCAATCGATGGGCTACGAATTTATTTTAAAAAGCCTTCAGATTGGTCGCAGGTAAATGTTCATTATTGGGATGAATCTCCAGATGTGCTCCCTTCAAGTAATTGGCCTGGCCCTCAAATGACAAGAATTGATAACACAGATTGGTACCAATACATTTTTGAAGGAGTAGAAAGCACTAATTTACTGTTTAGTGATAACGGAAGTAATAAAACACCAGACCTCTCTCGAAATCGAAACGGTTGGTACGACAATGGAATATGGTATGACACCCAGCCAGGAAATACTAACAACACCCCTCCTCTTCTATCTATGTCTCCAGAAGGAGGTACATTTACTCAAGGCGAAAGTATTATAGTAAGTCTAACTGCAAGTGACGATAAACCTAATGGAGTTACTATTTATTATACCTTGAACGGAGATGAGCCTTCGTCTAACTCTAATGTATACGTTAATGAGTTAACGCTAAGCCAAGATACCACACTCAAGGCCATTGCTTATGACGAAGAAGGGTTAACCTCGGAGATAGTAAGCAATACTTTTACTTTTCAAGATACTTCAGATGAAGGGATGACCATATATTATAAAGGTCCTCTAAACAATCCAAGCCTTTATTTTTGGAATACCAGTCCAACTTCATTAAATACCAATTGGCCAGGTGAATTAATGCAAAATGCTGGAAATGGTTGGTACAAATACAAACTTACTAATGTTTCTTGTGCAAACTTAATTTTCAGCAATAACGGTAATAATCAAACTTCAGATCTAAATCGATGTGGAGATGGTTGGTATTACAACGGTGTTTGGTACGATTCCAACCCTGAAGAAACCCAACAATTGACTGTATACTTTAAGTCGGACTCTTTTTCTTCTCCGGAAGTATACTTTTGGAACGTTACTCCATCAGGGACTACTACTATATGGCCGGGAGAAACCATGATTGCCGATACTAATGGATGGTATCACTACACATTTGAGAACACCAATTGTGTTAACCTTATTTTTAATGATAATGGAGCTTCCCAAACCCCAGATTTAAATCGATGTGCAAATGGCTGGTATTATAATGGTGTTTGGTATAACAATCAACCAAATACAACTAGAAATTCGGCTCATAATTTGGATACTAAGATTGTCATCCACCCTAATCCAATAACCCAAAACTCTATAATAACTTGGCATACTCATAAAAAAGAAAGTAGTGTTATAATAGAGCTATCAAATTTGTATGGAAGCTCTGAAATCGTTTTCAATAGTACCACAAAAAAAGGACAGCATTCTTACAACCTTAATAAAAATAACATGTTAACGACTCCCGGTATTTATTTTTGTAAAGTGACTATTGATGGCCATTCAAAAATTAAAAAGATAGTAAAGCGTGAATAAAACCCTTAAGCCTATATAAATAATTTCAAAAAAATACTTAAAAAAACTGCCCCGCAAAGGGCAGTTTTTTTAAACAATCAATCTCTATGATACTAATTAGGAACTAGTTCTATTGTATATGTTATACCTGGCAATGCACAACATGACCCAGCAGTATATGCCAATTCTAAAGTTATGACACCAGTATCTGGATCTAAATTTGTTCCATCTCCTTGTTCAAAGTCTACCTGACCTGGAAAAGTTACCGATGGTGTAGCCACCGTTATTTCACCACACACATCAGTAAATTGAAGTCCCACAGGTGTACCAGCACCAAAAATACCGGCTGTACCATCGCTCAAAACATAAGTTCCTGCAGATGGTTGGGTAATAGTGACCGATTGCGGGCTTATAAAATTGCCGGCAATAGGCAAACTAGATGCTATTACAGTCGATGTATAATTACCTTCGAGCATGGTAGGGCAAGAAACTGGGTATGTGATAACTGATGCAAATAGAACAGTAGTCTGTATGTTACTTCCTGTATTACTTGTTCCGTCATCGTTAACGATATTAAGTACTGTACCATCTGGTCTAGTAAATCGTGCTGTAATGGTTAATACATCACCCAGTTTAATATCTGAACCGCTTGTTAGCTCTGTAAAAGCTCCTATAATGTCATCGGTAGTCAAAGTAAAATCCTGAGGAAGTGTCACGTCACTAAACAAAGTAGTACTATAAACAGGTCCAGCTGCTGTCGCATAAATGCCTACAATATCTGTAGATGCTGGTGTACCTTGAGCGATTTCTGCACTAAATTCAAGTGTTACAAGCTCGTTATTGTTTACTTTCACAAGATCAATGATGGTTTCTCCTGTAGCTGATTTTTGCATGTTAGGGACGACTCCATCTTCTAGAGGTATAAAAGCATCTCCCCCATCGTTTTCGCAAGAGACTGAGAACATTAATGTCGCAGTCAATAATATTATATATAGTTTTTTCATAATTTTAAAAATTAATTATCCCAGAATATTTTATAGGTTGTTGGATCTTTTTGGCTAGGGGGTGCGTTTTGATTAAGGTTTAATTCTCGCTGAGGCCAGAAGAAAGAAACTTGAAAATCATTATTCAACACCGTTAAATTATCAATAAGAGGAAAACCGTCTCCATTATCAAGTTGATACTCGGGAGATGGGCCATTAGGATCTGCCAGCACGGGATACCCTGTTCTTCTATAATCATTATACTGATCCATAGGATCACCGAACGTAGCCACCCATTTTTGAGTCATTATAATCTCAAGTTTTTTTTCATCACTTGCAGCATTAAACTCATTCATAACGTTATCCAAAAAGGTTGTTACAGCTGTAGAACCGGCTAATACAGGAACTGTTTGTGATGTTCCGGTTCCGGCTACTACTTGATCCACTTTTGCAAAACTTGCAGTCATTGCTTCTCTTAATTTTGCACCTGCATCTCCTGGCATAAGACCTTCATGCATTAACTCTGCCTGTATATATAGAAACTCATCATAGGTAAGAATTCGTTTTGGTGCTACGCCTGTACCACTATTAATAGTCCTTGCAAATCCGGCACCGTCATCATATCGCCCTCCACAAGGGAAAATACCCGGAAACGTAGCATCATTTTGTACAGCTCCATCCCTATCGGGTCCAATACTTCCGAAACGAATACTAAAGAACCCTGTTGCGGCGTCCCAATAGTCAGCATTTGGATCCCCGGTAACAGAATCTCCCTGATCCCTAGGAAATTGACCAGGCAACAATTGATTAACGAAATAATATGGAAGTCTGGGATCAGGATTGTTTGTATGAATATTAGGGTTTACGCCTATTAAGATTTCATAAAACCAGGGGCTGGCATATTTTGTAACTTGCGCACCTCCATAAGCATCCAAAAACAATCTATTTCGCTCGTCTGCTGGAGCTTGAGCGGCCGTGTGATTAAATTGGAAGTCATCTGCTATTGAAGACATAAAATTATCTTCTGCTAATAATGCATTCAACGCTGCTACATCAAATAAATCGGATAACCTAATTTGGTTAAACAACTTCAACTTTAGTGTATTTGCAAATTTTATCCATTGTGCATTTGACCCTCCATAGAATAAATCATCAGTAGAAGGAGCAATTCCCTGACCACTTTGAATTTTACTTTTTCCTTCATCAATAAGTTCTAAGACACTAGCATAAATTTCTCGCTGGTCATCGAACGAAGGACTCACATTACCTTGCTCTAGCAACGTTGCTTCAGTAAACGGAACGTCTCCCCATAAATCTACTGCAACAGACATTAAATATGCTTTGAGAATCTCGGCAATACCTACATATATCTCATCTCCACTTTCTCCGGCTTGAGACAGTAATGTTTCAATATCGGTAAGTCCTATATACACATTATTCCAGTCATTATTCATCAAAACATTATCTGCTTTGGCACCATATTGATCTTGTTCTTCCCTTGCAGTAAATTGGTGTGTATAGACTTGCAAAATGTCAGCGCTAAAGAATTGAAAATCTGCTACCTGACCTATATTTACTTGTATACCTGTTAATAATTGATTTATTGGTGCTACTGTAGGGTTATCGGTATCTGTATCTACATCCAAATAATCACTACAACTCAAAATTGACATAAACAAAGAGAGTATTACAAGAAATTTGGATGTATTCAATGTATTTCTAGTTATATTTTTCATACTTATTTTTTTAAAAAGATAAATTAAGTTTAAAGCCATATCGCTTTGATGTTGGAGCAGCAGAGACCTCAATACCTTGTACCCTAGAAGATCCAAAACTTGTAACTTCGGGATCGAAATTGGTGTATTTTGGAACATTTGGTGCGAAGTACCATAAGTTGTTTCCTAATACGCTTAGACTTATTTTCCCGAAAGGAGTATTATTCAAGAATTTGGAAGGAAAATCATATGTAAGACTAACTTCTCTTAATCTATATACTGTACCGTCATACACAAATCCCTCGTCTACTGTATTTATACCGAAAGTATTTCCTCCGGCAGGCGAAAAATACAATTCATTTGTATCGATCTGTGTTGTATTTGGAATTTGATTTCCATTAGCATCAAGAATTGGATTTCCCTGATTATCTCCATAAAAACCAGGAATTATAAATGTACGCTCTCTATCCTCTGTATCTCTTGTTACACCTCTACCTAGTAAAGCATTAATACTGGTTGATCGTATATCGCCTCCTTCTTTCCAGTCTATTTGTGTTCGCAGGGTTAGGTTTTTATAAGAAATTGTATTGATGAACCCCATTCTAAAATCTGGGTTTGGATCTCCTACTATACCATTTTCTAAATCTTGTACTATTCCTCCGCCGGATTGGTTTATTAAATAGTTTCCATTATCATCTCTGGCAAACCTGGATCCAAAAAACACTCCAAAAGGTTCTCCTACAATTGCATGAGCAATTTGATTAGGAACAAGCTGAATTCTTTCTAACCCATCAACCAATTCGGTAACTTCATTAACATTTCTAGTAAATGTTGTAAAAAGCTCCCACTTAAAGTTATCGGTTCTTATAGGGACCAAAGTCAATCCAATTTCAACTCCGGTATTTTCAATTTCACCTATATTGGTGTTAAATGTTGTGAAACCACTAGTAGAAGGCACACTAACCGGAGAAATAAGATCACTAGTCGTTTTCTTGTACCAACTGAAATCTACAATCGCTCTACGATTAAAAAACTCTAGATCTGCTCCTAATTCTATTTCATCTGTAAACTCTGGTGTGATTTCCTGATCTCCTAAAGCAGCACTATTATTAATTACCGGAATCCCATTAAATGGATTTCCTGAAATAAATGTTCTATTCAAAAACTCTGCAGGAGCATCATTACCTACCGATGCAAAACCTGCTCTAAGTTTTCCGAAATTCAAAATCTCACTATCAATCCCTAAAGCCTCAGTAAATACTAAAGACACACTAGCAGAAGGATAAAAATAGGACTGGTTATCTTTTGGTAGTGTAGAACTCCAATCGTTTCTTCCGGTGGCATTTAAAAAAAGATAATCTCTAAAAGACAAACTCAGGTCTGCAAATACTCCAACATTTCGGGATCGAGCAAAATTATCTAATACAGCGATCCCATCTATTGTTTTGGTAATATTGATCGTATTGGCAATCGTAAATATACCTGGTGATTTAAATACAGTACCTTGTAACGCACTGCGATCACTTGTATTTTGAAGTATATTGTTTCCTAATATTGCGGTTAATGTAAAATCCTTACTTAATTCATAATTAAAGTTAAATAATAATGTCGATTCTAAATCTTCGTTAAGAAAATCATCTGTAGTTATCGATCCGAGACCATTATTGGCTCTCGAACCAATATTCCGAATTTGTTTCCTGCTTAAGTTATATCTGTTAAGTCCTATTCTAAAGGAGGTAGAAATATTATCATTAAAATCAAATCCTAAGTTAATATTAGCAACAGTTCTATTGGTATCTGTTAGAATTTGATCGTTTTTCCAGGACCATAGAGGATGATCCCAACCATTATTTGGTGTCACCGAAGCACCTGTAACTGGATTTTCAAAAGGCAAAGACGTATCCCATGCCCTTCCTAACCAGAGAGTTCTTGCAAATGATGAGGCCGACCCTGCAAATTGATTTTCACCAAAAAAACCTCCTACTTGTCCAGTATCGGCATAACTTAAATTGGCACCAACTCTTAAACCATTGGGAAGCTCAAAATTACCTCCGGCTGCTACTGTAGTTCTATCATAAGTATTAAATGGGATATACCCTTCTTGTGCCAGGTCGGAAACCGTTACATTGAAGTTTCCGTTTTCACCTGCGTAAGAGAGATTAACCGAATTGTCGAAAACCGTTCCTGTTTTGAAAAGGTTCTTTACATTATCTGGTTGTGCTTCATAAGGTACCGTAGGTCCAATTTCTGGAAAAGCCGCAAGGATATTTGGCCACGTTGGTATAGTTTCTAAAGAATCAAATCTTGGCCCCCACGAACCATTTGCATTCAGGTAACTAAAATTAACACCATTACCATAGGTATTTTGATATTCGGGTAAATTTGCAATATTCTCAAAATAAGTTCCTGAAGATAATGATACAGATAATTTGTTATTTGTGGCACCCGCAGTAGAACCGGTTTTTGTAGTAATTACAATTACTCCTCCTGTTGCTCTTGATCCATATAATGCTGCCGCTGCGGTACTTTTCAACACATTAATCGAAGCTATATTATTTGGATCCAAAGATGAAAGACCCGATTCGTAACCTCCACCACCGGTCGTTTGACTTGATGTCGTTACTTGAGTATTATCATATGCTATACCATCAACAATAATAAGCGGTTGGCTCGCCCCTCCCAAGGTGGTAGCTCCCCGAATATTAATTTGATTTGAAGCCCCTGCAACCCCGGTTGAAAAATTCACGTTTACTCCAGGAACCTTACCCGTTAAAGAACGTATAAGATCAGGTTCTGAGTTTTCTAAAACCTCATCTGGTTGAATTGTGCTAACTGCATAACCCAATTTTTTTGCATTTCTCTTAATTCCGAAAGCAGTTACTACTACCTCTTCTAATTGTGCTGCATCCTGCTGAAAAGTTATATTTATTTGATTTGAATCTGCAACTACTACTTCTTGGGTTGCAAAACCTACATAACTAAAAACCAAAACCGATCCACGATTGGCTTCAATAGAATAGTTTCCATCAAAATCTGTTTGCGTACCATTGGTTGTACTTTTAACAATGATATTAACCCCTGGCAACGGTATTCCTGTGTCATCGGTAACCGTTCCAGAAATATTTTGTTGCTGTGCAAATGTTATGCTACAAAGCATAGAAAACACGAACATCAGCAATTTGTAAAAATGTTCTTTCATAGATAAAAAATTTCAAAAATTATACTTCATGTAGTTATTGTAACCATAAAAGGAAGGCAAGAATATCATGATGGCTAACTCAATCTTAAATTCACAAAACTTGAACAAAGTCTATGCGGAATCTATAACTACACCCGCCATTCCTTTTTATGATTACCTGATAAAGAAAAAAAGAGTTGATCACAGTATTGGCAACCCTGATAAAGGTTTACTCTCAACCGAAGAAGGTTTACGGGCTTACTTGTTTGGATAAATTTGCTTTGAAGCAGACGAATCAATGGAAGCATCTTTGACCGTATTAGTAAATTTTATCAAACAAGATGCAAACTAAACTGAAGTCTATTTAAAACTTTCCCAAATAGCATCATGAGATAAGTTATATTACCAATATGAGATATCGATGATATTGGTAATGATCAAAAATGTAAGAGAAAAAATGTATTAGGCTACCAAAGATTTTAGATATTCAGAAGGGGTAATCTGATTGTATTTCTTAAAGGACTTATTAAAAGTTACTTTATTATTAAAACCTACTTCGTAGGCTACATCAATAATATTAAGATACTGGTCTCCACTTTTTAAAAGTCTCATTGCTTCTTCAATCCTATACGTATTAATAAGCTCAAAAAAGTTAAGATCAAAATGCTCATTGATTATTTGAGAAGCGTTATGCCGCGTTGTATCCAATAATTCTGAGATTTTATGAAGGCTGATATCATTCTGTTTATAAATCTTATCATGATTTAATAAGTGTAGTAATTTTTCTTTTAATTCTAAAGACAGACTCTCTGTAAGACCTGATTTTTCATATTTACCAGATCCATCTTTATCTTTTACTAGCTTAAGTTTACCAAAGATACTTGGACGTGTAAATGCAGTATAGCCTACATATAATACCAGCAGAGCCATTGTAGTTATTTGCATATAAAACAAAAAACCACTCACTATCTGCTGTATTACAAGTACAGTAAACACGGCGTAAGAAAGTATGTATGTCGAGCAAAAAATAACTATATTTCTTTGCCATCTATAATGTACGGGAGAAAAATTTTTCTGTCTTACCGATTGTAAATAAATCTTAATTACTAATACCCCATAGACCAATAAAGAGGTAAGTTTTGAAAGAGTAATCAAAATAAAATATGGCCTTTCATTATGAACTCTTATTCTTAATTTTTCCTCCGCAGGTAAAAGATAAATTGGTAATAATATCGTTATAAGAAACAACGTTGGTAAAAGATGCCAAAAATCAATTTTTCTAAAACTGTATTGTAGGGTCACTCGCTTGAAGTAAAAGTAAATTAAAGGTCCATACACAAAAGAAAATGATATTGACATATACAGCGTATGTGGTAAATAGTAATCATAATTCATAAGATATATACCCATATGAATCATAAAAAAAGAGTGGATCAACACAAAAGCACTCATTAAGAGATTCGAAATTCTATCCGAACTCCTTCTAAAATTTAAGACTACCGAAACAAAAAATCCTATAAAACCAACATAAAAACAAAAAATCGACCAACCATCAACCTTTTTAAGGTACTTGTCTGCCAATTTTTTATAGGAATCTGAAGAGCCTATATTATCAAAATAACTATGTCCCACAAAACTAACATCTAGGCTACCCTTAATGTATTTATCAATATACTGGCAGGCTAAATCTGGTTTATCTAATTTTGCAAATGAAAAGGCAAGTTGTTTATATATATGTAAAGAATCTGAAGTATTATCTTTCAAAGCCAGATTGTATTCTTCGATTGCCAAATCAAATGCCCCTTGGTTGTAATACATTTTTGCCGAAGACAAAACATCATAGATATGGGTGTCTTTATCTATATCACCGATTTCTTTGTAAGAGCTAATTGCTTTAAAAGAAAAAAGAAAGAAAAAGACATAACATACTAATATAGCAATATTTTTTCGAGTTAGCCGCACAATTATCCTTTATAATAATTATCCACTCTAATTTACGATTTGTTTTTCAAAAAAGCAGGCTACTCATGGGTTTCCCGATAATATCTTACCCTAAAATCCAGCAAATATAAGGGTTAATAAAAGATTAATAAAATCATAAAATTACAGAAAAACCATATTTTTTTAATAGAAAAACACTATTTACTAGAATAGTTGACTTCAAAAACAATCAAAAAAGCGTAGAGAGAATTAAAACACAGTCAAAAATTAGTTAAAAGATAAACCTTAAACGTTTTAAAAACCCTACTTGGTAAGTTTTAATGCTTTACGAAAAACGTCAAGTAACTTCATGAAAAACAACTGTTATTTTGGAGTTAAATCTTATGTCTTTAAAACTTTTTAACTCTATTAATACGTATATTAAAAGGATAATTTTTCAACTCTTAAAACCTTATCTTATGAAAAAAAGAAGTCTTAAAACTTTAAAGTTAGAAAAAAACGTGATTTCCAATCTTTCTGCGATTACACTTAATCTCAAAGGTGGACTTGGCAATACTCTACGAGAGCAAGGATGTCCAGGTTATAGTCAAACATCTGTACGGCCTTGTGTATGTAAAATAACATGTGATGAACTTTAGATTGAATTTCTAGAGTAGAATGTATCAAGGTTTTTTAATGTTCCCGGTTAAGGTCATCTTAATTTTATGCATGAAGATGACCTTAATGTTTTAAAAATATTAGATTTTTTTTGCCTCTTCCCAAAAAACATCCATTTCGGCAAGTGTCATTTCTTTTAGTGTTTTATTCTTCTCTTTGGCTTTTTTTTCTAAATATTGAAAACGCTTAATAAACTTTTTATTCGTGCGTTCTAAGGCATCTTCGGGATTTACATTAAGAAAACGGGCATAATTAATCATAGAAAAAAGCACATCACCAAATTCGGCTTCTATTTTTTCTTGATCCTGTATTTTCACTTCTTCCTGAAGCTCTTCTAATTCTTCTTTAAGTTTTTCAAAAACTTGATGAGGTTCTTCCCAATCAAATCCAACACCAGCTACCTTATCCTGAATTCGGCTTGCTTTGACAAGTGCCGGTAGCGACTTGGGGACTCCTTCTAGCACGCTCTCTTTTCCTTCTTTAAGCTTCAGGTTTTCCCAATTACGTTTTACATCTTCCTCATTTGCTACTTTTACATCACCATATATGTGAGGGTGCCTGCTTATTAATTTTTCACATATTTCGTTGGCGACATCTGCGATATCATAATCCTTGGTTTCACTTCCAATTTTAGCATAAAACACAATATGCAACAATAGATCTCCAAGTTCTTTTTTAACTTCTTCCAGGTTATTATCTAAAATAGCATCTCCTAACTCATAAGTTTCCTCGATGGTAAGATGTCTCAAAGATTGTAGGGTTTGTTTTTTATCCCACGGACATTGTTCTCGTAACTCATCCATGATGGTTAACAATCTATCAAAAGCCTTGAGTTGATCTTTTCTTGAATTCATACTAAATTTATAAAAAAACTTGTTCCATTCTTTTCTTACAGGCTTTAAACTCTTCAATCATATGGGTTATGATCATAGCCGCTGGCTTAATATCGTGAATCAACCCCGATACTTGTCCGATTTCTAATTCTCCTTCTTCAAGATCTCCTTCAAACATACCTCTTTTTGCTCTTGCCCGACCCAGTAACATTTTTAACTCATCGACAGAAGGGCCCTTGGTATAAAGCTCCTTCACGTCATTATAAAATTTATTCTTTAACATCCTTACCGGCGCAAGCTCTTTAAGCGTTAAATGTGTATCTCCTTCTTTTGCATCTACAACCATTTGTTTAAAATCTATATGTGATGATGCTTCTTCACTAGCCACAAAACGGCTTCCCACCTGCACACCATCTGCTCCAAGGGACATAACGGCATACATTGCCGCACCTGTAGCGATACCACCCGCCGCAATTAATGGAATAGTAATTTTTTCTTTAACCATAGGGATTAAAGCGAGGGTAGTAGTTTCGTCTCTTCCATTATGACCCCCAGCCTCAAAACCTTCGGCTACTACAGCATTCACTCCAGCTTCTTGAGCTTTTAACGCAAATTTTAGACTGCTCACCACATGAACTACTGTAATTCCATGATCTTTTAGATACTGGGTATACATCTTGGGGTTTCCTGCAGAAGTAAATACAATCTTGACTCCTTCTTCAATAATAATCTGAATAATTTCATCAAGATTCGGGTATAACATTGGAATATTTACCCCAAAGGGTTTATCTGTTGCCTTTTTACATTTTTGAATATGCTCTCTTAGTATATCTGGATACATAGATCCAGAGCCTATAAGTCCTAATCCACCTGCGTTGCTTACTGCACTTGCCAATCTCCAGCCACTAGCCCATATCATTCCACCTTGGATTATAGGATATTGGACACCAAATAGTTCTTTTATTTTATTCATTAATTGAGAAAAATCGTTAAGAAGTATATAATTATTATTTTGAAGAACAAGTTACGAAATTACACCAGACCCCACTAATTCATCATCAAGATACCAAGCCACAAATTGACCTTCGGTAATAGCGCTTTGATTATTTTCAAAAACCACATACATTCCAGTATCCACCATATACAAAGTAGCTTTTTCTAAAGGTTGTCGATATCTAATTCTCGCCAACACCTCGAGTTCTTGATCAACTTGTAGTTTAAGATCTTCGCGTACCCAGTGCAATTCATCATTGGCAATAAATAATGCTTTTCTATACAATCCAGGATGGTTTTTTCCTTGACCGGTATAAATAGTATTGGTTTCTACATCGGTCTCTATCACAAAAAGTGGTTCTACCGTGCCTCCTACCGCTAATCCTTTTCGTTGTCCTTTGGTAAAATAATGAGCTCCCTGGTGTTGTCCAACTACTTTTCCTTCACTTGCATCATATTGATATTTGGTCGACAAAAAATCCAGCTCTTCCTTTTTAGAAGCGAATTCAGGTATATTGCGTGAATATTTTTCTTCTGAAGAGGGAATCTCTATAATATTACCTTGTTTGGGCTGTAGCTTTTGCTGAAGAAATTCTGGTAGGCGTACTTTTCCTATGAAGCATAATCCTTGAGAATCTTTCTTATCGGCAGTAACCAGATTTTGTTCTGAAGCTATTTTTCTTACTTCTGGCTTTAAAAGCTCACCAACAGGAAATAATGTTTTTGCCAACTGGTCCTGGGATAATTGACATAAGAAGTATGACTGATCTTTATTTGGGTCTTTACCAGCTAATAATCGATGTATTTCTTTTCCATCTTTTACTATGGTTTCTTTTCGACAATAATGACCAGTAGCCACATAATCTGCTCCAAGCGATAGGGCTATCTTTAAAAAGACATCAAACTTGATTTCTCGATTACATAATACATCTGGATTAGGCGTACGTCCTTTTTCATACTCATTAAACATATAATCTACGATGCGTTCCTTATATTGCTCACTAAGATCAACTGTTTGAAAAGGAATCCCAAGTTTTTCTGCTACCAAAAGTGCGTCATTACTATCATCAAGCCATGGGCATTCATCTGAGATAGTCACAGAATCATCATGCCAATTTTTCATAAACAAGCCTATAACCTCATACCCTTGTTTTTTAAGTAAGTATGCGGCTACACTAGAATCCACTCCGCCCGATAGGCCTACTATAACTCTTTTCATTAAAACTATTCTGAGTTTGAATTTTATGCAAAAATAAGAATAAAAAAAAGCAACGCTCAAGCATTGCTATAGGGTTTTACTTATATATCTATTTAATAAATCAATTATCCTTATCCCCTATTTTGTAAAGGATATGATTTTTGTTCTATAAGTCTTCCATTCTCATAATACTTCCAGATACCATCTTTACGATCTCTTTTATAATTTCCTTCAATAATTAAATTACCATCGGTATCGTAGTATTTGGTCAAACCATGCAATTGATCATTGTCATATTTGAATTCTTTCAGTACAGTACCTTTTTCAGAATACATAACTCTTTCGCCTTGCCTTTTCCCATCAACAAAAGAAGTTTTTTCGGTTAACTGTCCATTTTCAAAATATGTAAGTTGTTGTCCGTTTAATTTTCCTAATTTATACTCTTCGGTCATCATGACTTTGTTCGATCCATTATGATAGTAGGTCCACATACCAATTCGGTCCTTCTTAAACATTAGCCCTTCGCTAATGACTTTTCCTTTCTTGGTATAATACTTTATTTGCACGGTATCATTATCCTTGGAGAATGTCTTAATAGCAGTAGGAGAATCCCCACTACTAGGTTTGTAGAACTTAAACTCACCTACTTCTTTTCCATGATCAAAGGTTCCTTCATATCTAATTTGATCGCTATTCTCATATCGTTTGCGCCATTTCCCATGCCGTTTTCCATCAGCGTCAAACTGATTATACTCCTGAGCCGCAAGTGAGAAACTTGTAACGATCAAAACACAAAATAAAAATGTACTTCGCATAATTATAATATTTGGGACTATTACTTCAACGAAAGTGATTTCCAAAAAGTATACCAATATTTTCAAAACAAAATAACAAAACTAATTTAAAACAAAAAAGCCCTGAAGAAAAGGACTTTTTTTGATACTATGTGCTATTAAGAAAAATTACTTCTTATTTGCTTTTTGTTGTTGTTCTGCCTGCTCCATTAATTCTTTCATCTTCTTCTGGAACTTACCCTGTTTCTTAGGTTTCTTTTTATTTTCCTGAATTTTTGCATGTATTTTATCTTCATCGATGATTACATTTTTAATTACTAACATAATTCCTATAGTAATTAAGTTCGAAATGAAGTAATACAATGATAATCCACTTGCGTAGTTATTAAAGAAAAATAACATCATTAAGGGAGACAAGTACATGATAAATTTCATATTAGGCATTCCTGGTTGCGGCGTCTGCATTGTTTGCCCAGTAGTCATCATCATATAAATAAATATAGCTATAGATGCTAAGATTGGAAACAAACTAATATGATCTCCATAAAATGGTATTTCGAAAGGAAGTTGCGCTATCGTATCATAACTAGACAAATCATCTGCCCATAAGAAACTTTTCTGGCGTAACTGAAACGCACTAGGAAAAAAGTTGAATAATGCATAGAAGACCGGAATTTGCATAAGTGCCGGTAAACATCCACTCATTGGATTTACTCCCGCCTTGCCATACAATGCCATCGTTTCCTGTTGTTTCTTCATGGCATTATCTTTATATTTTTCATTAATTTCTGTAATCTCTGGGCGTAATACCTTCATTTTGGCTTGTGACAAATATGATTTGTAGGTAACCGGAGATAAAATGATACGCACAATTATGGTCATCACAACAATTGCAATACCATAAGGAAGAAAACTACTCAAGAAAGCAAAAAACGGGATGAATAGATATTTATTGATTACCCCAAAGATTCCCCATCCTAGTGGTACAATTTCATCAAGATTACGATCATATTTATTCAGAATCCTATAATCTGTTGGGCCATAATACCAATCCATTGCATAGTTCAATTCTCCTCCTTGAAGCTCTAATGGCATAGTCGCAGAAAATTCTTTGGTAACCGCTATATCCTTATCATCCAGATCGCTAGAATTGGCAATATTTTTGGATGTAAAAGCCGCTGTTTTAAACGGAGTATCCGTTAATAATACAGATGTAAAGAAATGTTGTTTGAAAGCAATCCAACTTACATCTTCCTCTTCGTCATCGGTAAAGTCTTGTTGTCCCAGGTAATCATCCTTATCTCCATCATATTCATAAGATAATTCAGTGTAGCGATTTTCATAAGTAGCACTTTTTGCATGTCGCATCCCTTGAAGTTTCCAATCCAAGTTTATAGATTGGCTACTATTAATGACTTGCTGTAAACCTTGTGATCTAATTGTAAAACCTAACATATAATCGTTAGGTTTTAACTCATATCTGTATTCCAAAAACTGTGAATCTGAAACCTTAAGTTTCATAGACAACACTGTATTTTCACCATTTTTGGTTACCGCAGGTTCAAAAAACAAATCCTTTGTATTTAGAATTCTATTATCGGTTGTTCCAAAATTTATATTTAATGAAGCGTTTTTACCATCTTTGATAAGGTATACTGGAACAGAATCATACGTTTTAAAGTTTCTCAATAGCGCTTCAGAGATATATCCTCCTCTATTATTTATTTTGAGGCTTAATACCTCATTTTCAATCTTTGTAAAACTATCTTTTGCAGAAGGTAAGCTTGCTGAGTATGCAAAAGCACCCAGTTGAGATTTGGCTCCGGCTAATGCGACTGAATCCTGTGGATTAGCAATAATAGCTTCATTTTTGGTTACAAAATCTGTTGTATCTGCTTCATTGCCATTTTTTTGAGCTTCAACTTGTTCTTGTTCGGCTTTTTTCTGGGCCTCAATTTCTTCAGGGGTAGGTTGGTTTTTATAAAACATAAACGCAACAATCCCAAAAATAAGAGCGAATCCAATTATCGAATTAAGGTCAAATTTCTTTTCTTCCATTTATCTAAGTGTAAAAAGCCTTTGTCTGATTAATCAGTAAGGCTTTTGAAATTATTTATTACTTTTTCTGTTTTCAATTATCTAGCCAATTAGGATCCTTGTGACACTTTGGCACTTTTGTTACTTTTTAAATATGTTACTGCTGCCTTTATGAAAGCAATAAACAAAGGATGTGGGTTGGCAACGGTACTCTTATATTCTGGATGGTATTGCACACCGACAAACCAAGGATGATCAGGAATTTCAATTATCTCCACAAGTCCAGTTTTAGGGTTTATCCCCGTCGTCTTGAGTCCCGCATTCTCTAATTGGTATTTATAATTATTATTGTACTCATATCTGTGACGATGACGTTCTGAGATAAGCGTTTGCTGATAAGCTTCAAATACTTTACTATCTTCGATCAATTCGCAGTCCCAGGCTCCTAATCGCATTGTCCCACCCATATCGGTAATGCTTTTTTGTTCTTCCATCAAATTAATAACCGGATGTGGGGTATTTTCATTTACCTCTACAGAACAAGCATCTTTTAACCCAAGTACATTACGAGAATATTCGATAACTGCCATTTGCATTCCTAAGCAGATTCCGAAAAACGGTATTTTATTCTCTCTTGCAAACTGAACGGCCTTAATTTTACCCTCGATACCTCGCTCTCCAAATCCAGGAGCTACCAAAACCCCATCCAAATGAGCAATTTTCTTTGCTATGGTCTCCTCATCAATATATTCTGAATGAATACTAACGACATTAACCTTTACCTCATTTTCTGCCCCTGCATGTATAAAAGCTTCAAGAATTGATTTATATGAATCCTGTAACTCTACATATTTCCCAATAAGTCCTACGGTGACTTCATTTTTCGGGTTTTTATGTCGCTTTAAAAACTTATTCCAATTTTCTAAATTGGGCACATTATCATCTCTTAACACTAATTGTTTCAGTACAACAGCATCAAGACCTTCTTCTAACATGAGATTAGGAACATCATAAATTGTTGATGCATCTATTGATTGTATTACAGCCTCTGGCTTTACGTTACAGAAAAGCGCTAATTTTCTTCGCAAATCGTCAGACAATTCATGTTCTGTTCTACATACCAAAACATCTGCCTTAATACCACTCTCCATCAATGTTTTTACACTATGTTGCGTGGGTTTTGTTTTTAGTTCTCCAGCAGCAGAAAGGTATGGAATAAGTGTGAGATGAATTACTATCGCATTGGTATCACCTAGTTCCCATTTTAACTGACGAACAGCTTCAATATATGGCAAAGACTCTATATCACCTACGGTTCCTCCTATTTCTGTAATAACAATATCATAATCCCCACT
The DNA here is from genome assembly GCF_035285365.1 of Aquimarina gracilis. Lineage (NCBI taxonomy): Bacteria > Pseudomonadati > Bacteroidota > Flavobacteriia > Flavobacteriales > Flavobacteriaceae > Aquimarina > Aquimarina gracilis. The sequence continues at coordinate 51,981 of NZ_JAYKLX010000002.1, forward strand.
TTTGCCTAGTATCTGGATTCTTTCTTTAATTTCATTGGTAATATGAGGAACAACCTGAACTGTCTTTCCTAAAAATTCTCCACGGCGTTCTTTTTCAATAACACTTTGATAAATCCTACCGGTAGTAACATTATTTGCTTGCGATGTTGGGGTATTTAAAAATCGTTCATAATGGCCTAGGTCAAGGTCAGTTTCGGCACCATCATCGGTCACATAGCACTCCCCATGTTCATAAGGATTAAGTGTTCCCGGATCTACATTAATATATGGATCCAGTTTTTGAATCGTAACCCTGTATCCCCTTGCTTGTAATAATTTTGCTAAAGAAGCTGCAATGATCCCTTTTCCTAACGAAGAAGAAACGCCTCCGGTTACAAAAACATATTTGGTATTGGCCATGTAAACTTAACTATTAGGTGTTGTTTTAAAATTCTGCGCAAAAATACAAAGAAGTCCTGAAATGATGACCTGAAAATCAAGCAATATTCATATAACTTATTCATATTCCTTCAACAGTATAAAATTCTGAAAATCAATATATAAATTTAGGTAAAAAATAAAATCCCGTCTAAAAGACAGGATTTTATTACTTTAAAATGTATGTATTATTCTTCTTCTTGAGAGGCATTTGTTTCTTCTGGTTCAGAAAAATCGGTCATGCCTTTGGATTGAAGAATATTATACCATTGTATCACTTTTTTCATATCACTAGCATATACTCTGTCTTCATCATAATCAGGAAGAACTTCACTAAAATATGCTTCTAATTTATCCTTGGACTCTTTATGACTAATAGCTTTTTCTCCATTTTCTTTTTCCTGGATTTTTCTAAAAATCTCTCTCAGAGGTACTTCTTCAGTAAATGTATAAATAGCAATTTCGCTAAGAACACTTACATTATGACGTATGCTTACAGACAGTTTTTTTCCATCTAATAAAGATTCTGCCAAAAAACCGTTTCTAGTTTGAGTTTTTAACTCATATAAACCCGGTTTGCCCGAGATTGCTAATATTTTATCTAAGCCCATATAGTATCTTTTCAAGGTTGGCAAATATCTGTAGTTCGTTTTAAAAAATCAAACATTTACCAACTTAAATCTTATAAAATTATTCTTCTTTACCTTGCTTTTTTGGCCATTGGAAAACGCATACGATAATCTGCATTAACTTTTCCTTTTGAAATATTGGCCAGCTTTCCTTTTATTAAACGTTTTTTAAGGCTTGATAGTTTATCTGTAAACAAAATCCCTTCGATGTGATCATATTCGTGTTGGATAACTCTAGCTGCCAACCCACTATAAGTTTCAGTATGTTCAACAAAATTTTCATCGTAGTAGTTGATTTTTACTGTTTCATTGCGAAACACATCTTCTCTAATATCCGGAATACTAAGACATCCTTCGGTAAAGGCCCACTCATCTCCTGTTTCTTCGAGAATAGTAGCATTTATAAAAACTTTTTTAAAGCCTTTTAGTTGTTCCCTTTCTTCTTTAGACAACTCTTCATCCTCTGCAAATGGCTCTGTATCTACCAAAAAAATACGGATCGCAAGTCCAATTTGTGGAGCCGCCAGACCAACTCCATGAGCTGCATACATAGTTTCGAACATGTTTTCCAATAGTTCTTCGAGCTTTGGATATTCTTCACTAATTTCCTTTGCCTTTTTCTTTAATACTGGGTCTCCGTATGCTACAATAGGTAGTATCATATTTTTATTTCTTTTTATTTAACGATTATATAAATAATCTTGAAGTATAATCGTTGCACTAATTTGATCTACAAGGGCTTTATCTCTACGTTTCTTTTTCGAAATTCCACTAGCAATCATGGTATCAAAAGCTATTTTGGAAGTAAAACGCTCATCTATCCGTTTTACTGGGATATCAGGAAACTCCCTATTAAGCTTTTCCAAAAATGGTTTTATCAATTTCTCACTTTCTGAGGCTTCCCCATGCAATCTTTTGGGCTCTCCCACCACAAAAAGCTCTACTTCTTCCTGAGATATATACTCTTTTAACCAAGATAGCAATTCTTGAGTACCTACGGTAGTCAAACCTGATGCTATAATCTGAGACTCATCGGTAACAGCAATACCACATCGTTTCCCTCCATAATCTATTGCCAAAATTCTTGCCATCCTTATTTTTGTGCAAAAATATGATATTATAACAAATAAACATCCTATTTATTAATGGTTTCCTAAAATAAGGTTAATCCATCCTTATTTAAAAGGAAGCTATTATATTTACCAAAATTTTTTAATTCGATGAACCAACTAAAAGAAACCATTGAAAAAGCCTGGGAAAACCGAGAGCTTTTAAAAGAATCATCAACACAAGACGCTATTCGAGAAGTTGTTAATTTATTAGATGCCGGTAAATTGCGCGTTGCCGAACCTATTGAAGGAGGATGGCAAGTAAACGAATGGGTAAAAAAGGGCGTTGTACTTTATTTTCCTATTCAAAAAATGGAAACACTCGAAGCAGGAATTTTCGAATATCATGACAAGATACCTTTAAAAAGAGGTTATGAAGCCAAGGGAATTCGTGTTGTCCCCAATGCAGTTGCACGCCATGGAGCTTATATCTCTCCGGGTACTATTTTAATGCCAAGTTACGTTAATATAGGTGCTCATGTAGATGAAGGAACTATGGTAGACACTTGGGCAACTGTAGGTAGTTGTGCTCAAATAGGAAAAAATGTACACCTAAGCGGAGGTGTAGGTATAGGTGGTGTTTTAGAACCACTACAAGCTGCTCCTGTCATCATAGAGGACAATGCTTTTATAGGGTCTCGATGCATTGTTGTTGAAGGTGTTCGAGTAGAAAAAGAAGCGGTTCTTGGTGCCAATGTGGTATTAACAGCTTCTACAAAAATAATTGATGTTACTGGAAATACTCCTGTTGAAAGAAAAGGTGTTGTACCTGCTGGATCTGTAGTAATCCCAGGAAGTTATACCAAAAAATTTGCAGCAGGAGATTTTAATGTACCTTGCGCATTAATCATTGGTAAGCGTAAAGAAAGTACCGATAAAAAAACTTCACTTAATGATGCGCTTCGTGAATACGATGTAGCCGTTTAATTTGGTGAAAAGATATGATTTGAGCTTGTCTAAAAAAAAGACAAGCTCAATTATTTTAATTGATAGTAAATGAAGATTTTAGTCATTCAACAAAAAATGATTGGTGATGTACTTACCAGCACAATAATTTGCGAAACTTTGCGTAAAGAATATCCTGATTCAACTATCGATTATTTAATTAATTCTAATACAAGGCCGGTTGTTTTAGAAAGCCCATATTTTGATAGGGTTATTGAATTTAAGGATGGTTATCGAGATAGCAAAAGAGCATTCTATCAATTTCTAAAAAAAATCAGAAAGACGAAATATGACCTTGTTATTGATACCTATGGTAAATTAGAAAGTAATCTTATTACATTATTTTCTGGTGCAAAGGAAAGAATCTCTTTCTATAAATGGTATACGCAATTCATCTACACCAAAACTATACGACGGCATAATGATCCTATTACAAATGCCAGTACCGCTATAGAAAACAGGTTACGATTAGTATTACCAGAAAATCGAATCGTTTCTGAAATTGTAAAACCAAAAATATTTCTTTCTGAAGAGGAAAAAGAAAAGGCTAAAGAATTTTTAGAATCCAATGAAATTAACCCTAAAAAGCCTTTGGTGATGATCAGTGTAGTAGGTAGTGAATCCAGAAAAACACTCCCCTTCGAATATATGGCCAAGGTTATTGATGAGATTGTATCTACAATTGGGGCCAATGTACTGTTCAATTATATTCCTAATCAGGAAAAAGATGCTCGTACGATCTACAATTTAACCAATTATAAAACCCAGCAACATATACATTTTGATGTTTTTGCAAAAAGTCTACGTGGATTCATAGCTATTTTATCCCATTGTGATGCTTTGGTAGGCAATGAAGGAGGAGCAGTTAATATGGCCAAAGCGCTAAATGTTTCTACATTTACCATTTTCTCTCCGTGGATTATCAAAAAGGACTGGAATATGTTTGAAGATGGAGAAGAGCATATGTCGGTTCACCTTGCAGATTATGAACCTTCACTTTTTAAGGATAAAACTATCAAAGAACTTAAAAAAGAATCACTAGCGCTATACCCTAACCTAAGACCAGAACTATTCGTTGATCAATTGCGAGAATTTTTACATAAAAACTTGTAATTTGCGTTCCTAATTTTTTTATCATAGAAAAAAACACAACACATAGAGAAAAGGTAACAGCAATAATACCCTGCTATAACGAAGAGCACAACATGAAAGAGGTATTAGAATCGGTTTCTTTTGCTGATGAGATTATGGTAGTTGATTCGTATAGTACAGATCGTTCTGTAGAAATCGCAAAAAAATATACCGATTTTATTATTCAAAGAGAATTTGATTACCCTTCTACTCAAAAAAACTGGGCTATTCCTCAAGCTAATAATGAGTGGATACTATTAGTTGACGCAGATGAAAGAGTTACTCCCGAACTTAAAAGTGAAGTACTAGAAGTTTTAAAAGCTCCTGACAAGGACAATCATGTTGCTTATTGGATCAAACGTATGAATCACTTTATGGGAGAGAGAATACATTATAGTGGTTGGCGCAATGACAAAGTTATTCGTTTGTTTCATCGCGACAAATGCAAATATGATAATAGACACGTTCATGAAGAGATTGTTACCGAAGGTAAAGTAGGCATGCTACATAGTAAATTTTACCATAACACCTATACTACTTTTGATGCTTATATATCGAAATTAAATAAGTATGCTTCTTGGCAGGCTGAGGATTATGACAAAAAAACAGGAAAACTTACCCCGTACCATTTTATAATTAAACCTTTTTGGGGATTTTTTAAACATTATGTAATACAAAGTGGCTTTAGAGATGGAGTCCCAGGATTAGTGATTGGATATGTGCAGTGTTATGCCGTTTTTATGAGGTATATAAAACTATGGCTACTTCGCAGAAACAGAAAATAAACTACTTGACATCTCTGTATTTTTTTCTCCAGAAAAAGATTTTCTTTTTTAAGGCTATTTTACCATGATATTTTTTCTGAAATGCTTCAGTAAGCCCCCACATTCTTTCAAAAATCATGGCTTCTTCCTTACCTGTTAATTTTGCGTATTCATTAGACATGATGGCTACCATTTCTTTTTTAGGTGTAAGTCTTGCAAAATTTTGAATTCTGGTTTCAAAATCAAGATTTTCAAATTTCATTCTATTAAGATCTACTAGATAAAAATCATAACCAGAATCATTTTTAACAATTAGAGTATTTCCTGGAGAATGATCCAGAAACAATACTCCTTTTTCATGTAAATCGAAAGTAAACCTGGTAAAAGCCCTTAAAATATTCTCATGATCAGGATAATCAGGCTCATGAACCAACTCGCGATACGTTAAATCATAATCTAATAATTCACTTACATAATAACTTCTTTTAAACAAAAAAGGGGTTATGTATAAATCATAAGCAATCGGAAATGGTGTTTTAATTCCTAATTCTAGTAATTTATTTGCATAGCTATAGGACCTCTCTGCTTTTGATTTTCTAAAAAATCGATACGCAATTTGATTAATAAGATTAGGAACCTTAAATGATTTTATAGTATACTTTCTATTTTTAATTTCAACAATCTTGATTACATTACGTTCTGCAGCACCAAGAATTTCAGAGTAATTATTAAAATTTGAAATAGCCTCTTTTACTTCTGACTCTAGAGAAATGAATGAAGAATGGATTATAAATCGATTTTGCATTTTAGAAAAATATCGGTAAAGGTAGGTATTTTAGGGCTTTTTAATATCGGATCTTTAGTTTAAAAATAAATCATCTATTTTCTTTGAACAGCTCTCCCAGGTATAAGGCAATACTGTCTCTCTTACATCCGCCTTAATCAAAAAAGCTTTTTCTATGAGCGCTACTACTTCTTTATAATTTGCGGTTGTATCAAACAAAAATCCATTTTCCCCATGCGTAATAATATCCGGACAAAAACCTGTTTTTGATGCTACCGGCACACAGTTAGACATCATTGCTTCTAGCACTGGTACCGGGCCACCCTCTAGCAATGAAGGAGAAACAAAGACATCAATTTTTTCGTATAAATCTGGATATGACTCATAAGGAACGTTGTCATAGTATGTAAAATTTGACAACTTTGAAAGCTCATTAAATTGATTATAATCTTGCCAATTACGTCCTATTAAATAAAAGCTTCTATTGGGCATATTTTTAACCAGATCAAAAATTAAATCTGGATTCTTTCTTGGGCCAAAGTTTGAGCAGAACCCTACTCCACCTTGTCCCCTATTATGGGTATAAAAAAAGCTGGATGAAGTAGCGATGTGCATAACCTTAAGTATCTCAGGTCTTACGCCAATCTCTATTAAATAGGTTTTAATTGCCGAGTTAAGACAAATCACATAATCTGCTTTGTTAAGACACCAAACTACATGAGTTTTTGAGTATTTTTTGGACCAGCTTGGGTGCGTAAACATTACTACATTCTTCTTATTCAAAATATTTGGAGTACTACGTATACAGCGACAAAAATAATTTTGATAAATGTAATAATATCCATCTGCTTCGGGAAGATTACGCAATTTATTATGATAGTATGGTTTGGCATTTAATGCAGAATATCTTGACAATCGCCTAACCTTTGCTCCAAAAATCCAGTCTTTATCTTTTTCTCTAGCTACATAAACGACCTTATCAACCTTTTCGTTATTGCTTTTTTTGTAAAATTTAGATCTAAATATAGCTATAAGATACTTCCATTTGTGGAATACAAAAAAATACAACTTTTCCTGAAAACGATTGTTAGGCATATTGCTCTTATTAATTTTGAATAATACTATTTTTCGACTTCCAATTATAAATAGTAGGGGTCATCTTCTGCAAATATATTCAAATAATAAAGTACCCTTGCATATCAAACATACACGTTCCTAAAAAACCGAATGAAAGTATAATGATTTGTGTAATCTATTTTCAACTTGTACTTTTGGTTTTTTAAGGATAAAATCGACCATAATAGAAACTCCTGTAATACCTGCAAACCAAAAAACTCTTAAAAAGGAGGCGCTGCTTATTCTATCCTCAAAATAACAATAAACCATTGCAAAACAACGACATGCACATCTTACACTTATCAGCTGTTACCAACTGGGGAGGAGGCGAAAATCATATCGAGAACCTTTGTTATGAATTAAAAGAATCAAATCCCGATATAAAAAACACCATATTATGTGCCCGGAATACGCCTTTTCATAAAAGATTAGAAAAATCTAGCCTAAACTACACTACCGCACCATTGAAGATCAAAATAGACCCGCGGTATTTTTTTAAGATCGGTGCTTTTTGCAAAAAAGAAAAAGTAGACCTTATTCATATTCATGAACCAAGTGCATTAATGTCGGCAATTCTAGCAGATAAGTTTTACAACTTACCTCCATTTGTTTTTAGCAAAAAGACATCATTCCCAATAAAGCAAAGAAAAAAGACACTTTATAAGTACAACTACCCAAAAATTCAAAAATATTTATGTGTATCTGATGAAAGTAGAAAAGTTGCTGAAAAAGGAATTAGAAATCATGATAAATTGATAACTATTTATCACGGCACAAACTTAAAAACAAAAGGTACCGATACTCCTTTTAAATTAAGAAATACGTACAATATCCCTTCCGATAAAAAAATCATTGGTCATATTGGTAATCATATCAAAGCCAAACATCTTGAGACCTTTATCGAGGTAGCAAATATTATTATTCACAAAGAAAAACGAACAGACTTTTTCTTTATACAAATAGGAACGTTTAGCGAACGAACCGAAGCGTTATTAGATCGTGTAAAAGAATTAAACCTTGAAGATCATATAAAGTTTCTTGGGTACACACCAAATGCTTCAAATTTTCTACCTCAATTCGATTTTAGTATGATTACTTCGCAAAGCGAAGGGATCCCGCAGGTTATTTACGAATCTATGTATCACAAGGTTCCTGTGATTAGCACCAATGTTGGAGGAATACCAGAAGCCATAGAACACAATGTAAATGGACTATTATCGCCAAAACATAATCCTGCGGCATTAGCCGATCATGTCAAATCTTTGGCTAGTGACGAACAATTGCAAAAAACTTTTATCGAAATAAGCTACGAAAAGCTTCTCCAAAATTTCACAACAGAAACTATGGCACAAAAAACATTAGACATTTACAAAACAATCCTCAACCATGCCTGATCAAAATATAGAAATCCAAAAAGCTATTTCAGTACTTAAAAAAGGAGGTGTTATCTTATACCCCACAGACACTGTTTGGGGTATTGGATGTGATGCTACCAATGCTGAAGCAATTGATAAAATATTTGCTTTAAAAAAGCGTGAAGAAAGTAAATCGATGATATGCCTGGTAAGTGATTTCAAAATGTTACAGCAATATGTAGAAGAAGTACCCGAGGTTGCATATGACATTTTAAAATACGCCGCAAAACCAACAACTATAATCTATGATCGACCTTTGCGGGTGGCAGAAAATATAATTGCAGAAGACAACACTTTGGCAATACGAGTAGCTCGAGATCCTTTTTGTGGAAAACTCATTCGCAAGTTTAAAAGACCTATTGTTTCTACATCGGCTAACATTAGTGGGATGCCAACCCCAAAAAACTTTAAAGAAATATCTACAGCTATTTTGGAAGGCGTAGACTATGTTGTAAATTTGCCCCTACAAAAAAAAGGTGCAAAACCTTCTTCGATTATTAAGATCGGAAATGACAGCACCGTAAAAATTATCAGGAAGTAAATTGATACATGTCGGAAGCTAAAAATCACAAAGAAGCCTTACAACATCCTATTTTTGACATCATTAGCAAAGCCTCTTCTAATCTAGATCTAGAAAGCTATGTAATTGGTGGGTTTGTAAGAGATCATATATTACAAAGAGGAACAGCCAAAGATATCGATATCGTTACGATTGGAAGTGGAATCAATCTTGCCAAAGAAGTATCAAAGCTTTTACCCAACAATCCTAAAGTTCAAGTTTTCAAAACATATGGCACGGCGATGTTAAAAACAGAAGATATCGAGGTAGAATTTGTTGGTGCACGAAAAGAATCTTATTCTGAAAATAGTCGTAACCCCGTTGTCGAAGATGGAACACTCGAAGATGATCAAAACAGACGTGATTTTACAATAAATGCACTAGCGCTTAGCCTATCAAATAAGAGTTTTGGGAATCTATTGGATCCCTTTGAAGGTATTGAAGATCTAAAAGGAAAACTTATTCGAACTCCCTTAGATCCAGATATTACTTATTCTGATGACCCTTTGCGAATGATGAGAGCCATTCGTTTTGCTACGCAACTTGGCTTTAAGATCGAAAAAGAATCATTACTTGCCATAACAAGAAATAAAGATCGAATTAAAATTATCACCAAAGAGCGTATCGTCGATGAGCTAAATAAGATTTTATTAAGTGAACGACCCTCGATTGGTTTTAAATTACTAGAAAAAACAGGATTATTAGATTATATATTACCTGAACTAATTGCGCTTAAAGGTATCGATGAAATCGAAGGGCAACGCCATAAAGATAATTTTTATCACACTCTGGAAGTAGTGGATAATATTTCAGAAAACACAGATGATCTATGGTTACGCTGGGCAGCACTTTTGCATGATATTGGTAAGGCTCCAACCAAAAAATTTAGTAAAAAAATAGGTTGGACTTTTCATGGACATGAGTTTGTAGGGTCAAAAATGGTTTTTAAACTTTTTAAACGTTTAAAAATGCCTTTGAATGAAAAAATGAAATTCGTTCAGAAAATGGTTTTAATGAGTTCACGTCCCATCGTAATTGCAACTGATGTTACAGATTCTGCAGTTCGCAGATTGATCTTTGACGCAGGAGAATATATTGAAGAATTAATGACGCTTTGTGAGGCAGATATTACAACAAAAAACCCAAAACGATTTAAGAAATATCATAATAATTTCAAGATCGTAAGGCAAAAAATGGTCGAAGTAGAAGAACGAGATCATATACGCAATTTCCAACCACCAGTGACAGGAGAAGAAATTATGCAAACCTTCAACATAAAACCTTCACGAGAAATCGGAATTATTAAAGAAGCTATAAAAGAAGCTATTCTTGAAGGTGAAATCCCGAACGAATATGAAGCAGCTTTTAACTTTATGCTTAAGAAGGGAAAAGAATTAGGCTTAATGGTCGATGGGTAAAATATCCATTTGTATTATTAAAAAAATAAAATGAGATATGAATAAAGATAATAATAAAGTAATTTACTGGCTACTTACGGGATGTGTCTTAATCTTTATAATGGTAGTAGTAGGAGGTATTACCAGACTTACACATTCTGGGTTATCTATGTCCAACTATAAACTTATTTCGGGTACTATACCCCCGATGAATGAAACCGAATGGAACGAAGCTTTTGAACTCTACAAACAATACCCAGAATATCAAAAAATCAACTATAATTTCACTCTCGAAGATTTCAAAGATATTTATTTCTGGGAATGGTTACATCGGGTCATTGGTAGATTTATTGGCGTAGTATTTATAATTCCATTTTTATACTTTTTAATTAGGAAACAACTTACCAGACCAACTATAAAAAAATCACTAATTCTTATGTTTTTAGGCGGTTTTCAGGGTTTTCTGGGTTGGTTTATGGTAAAAAGCGGACTTGTAGATCGACCAGATGTTAGTCATTACAGACTAGCCATGCACTTGACAGCTGCATTTATCACTTTTGCATACACACTTTGGGTAGCACTTGATCTTATCTATCCAAATAAGAAAGAAGTAGATTTAAAGTTCAGAAATTTGATAAGACTGGGGCTTGCTTTACTTTTATTACAAATTATTTACGGTGCTTTTGTAGCCGGATTGGACGCAGGGCTACTACATAACCATTGGCCATTAATGAATGATGGTGCATTAATACATGAATCTGTTTATATCGAACAGTCTCCCATAATTAAAAACTTCATCGAAGGAAAGAGTGGAGTACAATTTGTACATCGATATCTTGCATACATTGTTGTTGGTATCATAATATTTATCTGGTTTCGAAGTAAAAAAATTAAAAAAAACAAGACGCAAACCAATCTTATAAATGCGTTACTTGCCACTGTTTGTATTCAATTTTTATTAGGTGTTTTTACTTTATTGTATAGAGTGCCAATTACGCTAGGTATTTTACATCAGGTGGTTGCTTTTTTCTTATTAGGCACAATGACTTTTTCATTACACCGTTTTAGTAAATAACAATGCATTTATAGTATCTTTGCAATCCAAAATAATTAAGAATGATTTATCGCTTTAGAGTAATATTAGATACTGAGGAAGATGTATTCAGAGATATTGAAATTGAACAAGATGCTACACTTGAACAATTTCATAATGTAATTACCCAATCTTTTGGTTTTGATGGTACCGAAATGGCTTCATTTTATATTAGTGATGATCAGTGGAACCAGGGAGAGGAAATATCTTTGTTTGATATGAGTGATGGCAATAGCCCGGTTCGGTTAATGAATGAAACCTCTTTGGAAGATGTAGTTCACGAAGCCTCACCTAAACTTATTTACATCTATGATTTCTTAAGCATGTGGACTTTTTTGGTAGAATTGGCCGAAATTGCAGAATATCAAAGCAGTATGGAATATCCAAATATAATGTTTATCCATGGTCAAATACCTGACCATGCACCAGATAAAGAGTTTAAAACAGATGAATCTCATGAATTTGGCGATGAGTCTGAAGAAGGTTTTATGAATCTTGATGAATATGACGACCTGGGATTTGATGAAAATTGGAATTAAATAGAGTTACAAAGTTTCACAGGCACAAAGTTGCAAAGCCGTTATGAGTACATTTCGAAATTTAAAAATTTGGCAAAAAGCTATGATACTCGTAACAAAAATATATACCGAAACTAAAAACTTTCCGCATGAAGAAGTTTATGGTTTAACATCTCAAATGAGAAGAGCTTCAATATCCATTCCAAGTAATATTGCTGAAGGTTATGGACGAGAAGGAAAAAATGATTACGTAAAATTTCTTAATATTGCGATGAGTTCCCTTTTTGAATTACAAACACAAATAGAAATTGGAAAAAATTTGAATTTTATATCTGAAAATAATTTCAATTCTATTTATGAAGATACAAGAGAATTAGAACGTATGCTCTCTAGTTTCATCAGAACAGTTAAAACCTCAAAACCAAATATTTAATTTAGTCGCTTTGTAACTATGATACTTTGCAACTTAGATACTTATAAAAAATGATCAACTTATACAGCACCCAAATTGAATCGCTTTCGGTTCATAAAATCGGAAACAAAAATAAAGGAGAAAGTATATTTCTATCAGATGCTCCTTATGCAATAAACGATGAATTAACTGCTATACTAAAGGAATACTTTTTCAAACCTTTTAGAGAAAAGGAGGAAAATTACTTCCAGTTCGCCAATGAAGTGGATGTAGAATTTAATCCGCTGTATAAAATTGTAAGTGGGATTTTTGATAACCCCTCTTCGGTTCATGAGAAATCTAAGCGCATAGCATCTCTACTTTATGAACAATCGCAGCATCCCCATATCAAAAGTGGTGAAGTATATGTTACTTATCTGGATAACGTAACTATTGACAATGAAAAAGTTGATGCCCTTGGAATTTTTAAATCAGAATTAAAACATGATTTTCTTCAATTTGAAGAAAAAGAATCAAATATAGAGTTGTTAATTCAACAAGGGGTAAACCTAAACAAATTAGACAAAGGGTGTTTAATCTTCAATCATAAAAAAGAAGACGGTTATAAAATCTTATCTGTTGATTCTAACCGCTATGACACTAAATATTGGCTAGAGCATTTCTTAGGTGTTGAAGCATTTGCAGATGAAAATTTCTATACAAAGAAATACATGAAATTCTGCCAGGATTTTGCCAAAGAAGTGGTTTTGCCCGCAGAAGATAAAAAAGAAGAAGTGATGTTTATGAATCGTGCCGTAAATCACTTTGCCAAAAATGACGAATTCGAAGAAACAGCCTTTCTTAATGATGTCATTGACAATCCCGATTTAATACCAGAATTTAAGCATTACAAGGTCGAAAAAGCACCAAAATATCAAATAGAAGATCTTACCTCTTTCCCTATTGCTAATAACGCAGTAACTGCGGCTCGAAAAAAGATGAAAAATGTAATTAATCTGGATACCAATGTACAGATTAAGATGGATTTTATAAATCCGGAGTCCGCAGAAAAATTCGTTGAGAAGGGCTGGGACGAAGAAAAACAAATGTATTACTACCTTGTCTATTTCAACAAAGAGCAAAAAACATAATTAGTGGATTTTGTTCTGGTAGGCATAGTCGCTTTATTAGGATCGGGGTTAACTTTTTTCTCTGGTTTTGGTTTGGGCACTTTATTGATGCCTGTATTTGCACTTTTCTTCCCTATAGACATTGCTATTGCATTGACAGCTATAGTTCATTTACTCAATAACCTATTTAAGTTGAGTCTTATCGGCAAAAAAGCGAATATCAAAACCGTATTACGATTTGGTATCCCAGCAATTATTTTTGCATTTCTGGGAGCCTATATTTTGGGAGCTCTTACAGAGGTTGAAACTTTATTCACCTATCAAATTGGAAACAGATCCTATGACATTACAATAGTTAAAATTTGTATTGCCTTGTTACTGATTTTCTTTTCATTATTTGATCTTATTCCAAAACTCAAGCGATTAGAAATTGACACAAAATATCTACCATTGGGAGGTGCTCTAAGTGGTTTTTTTGGAGGATTATCTGGCCATCAAGGAGCTTTGCGAACTGCTTTTTTGATCCGTGCAAAATTAAATAAAGAGGCTTTTATCGCTACAGGTGTAGTTATTGCATGTTTTATAGATGTTTCCCGAATATCTATATACGCCAAAGATATTTGGCAATTGGGAGACAAGCTTAATTACCCTTTGCTGATAACTGCCAGTGCGATGGCATTTATTGGTGCATATATTGGCAACGCTTTCTTAAAAAAAATCACTATTAATACAATACAAATTGTTGTTGGAGTCTTATTAATTCTTTTTTCAATATTATTGGGAATTGGAATATTATGAAAGGTAACGGCTTTTCTATTTATCCAACAAGTTTTTCATGTTTACATTTTCATAATTACGGCGCACAAAATCCAAAGCTGTTTTTAATACTTCACCCATAGATTGACTACGACGAAATTTAAGGTCGAGTGTAAAATTATAAAGATGTTCTCTAAGTTCCTTCAAATTTTCTTCGGTAGAAATCTGATCGTTACACATGCATTCCACCAAAGTTTCATATCGAGACCGGGATGTTAAAATTCGTTTGGCAAGAATAGAACGTTCTTCTTTTTTATATTGCTCTATCGAATTTGGCTGAAGTTTGCTCATTACAACATCAACCATTGAGTAATTCTCTTTAAAAAATTGTGGTTGGTACACCTTTAACTTCCCTTCAAAACACTGTTGATCAAAATCGATTGCTCTTATTTTATATTCAACGTGATCAAAATCATGAATCGGAATAATCACATAGTTATAAGAACGCATATCTCCTAATAGACGCATCTGACATCGTTCATTAAACTTCACAAACTCCTTTGCGATTTGAGCCTTGGCTTGATCGCTAAGATCAGGTAAAAAGTCCTTTATGAATACATCTCCAGGTATCCCAGCAATATGCTCTTCTATCAATGTGTTTTTATACACCAGAAAATTAATTCTATTAGGAGAAAACATATGTTCCAACTCTAGCCCATATATACGTGAAGCATCCGCTTTTTTAACATATATATAAGTGTAATTGTCATTAAGAATATTTCTAATCTTTATCCTGAAAGGTTTCGAATTTCCAAACGTACAATAATCAATCGCATCAATGTTTAAGAACTCAATAGCATCTTCGTTACCATCTGAGTGTAGTATAGTATATACTTTTTTAAGACTGGATTCGATCTCCGGTCTTTCATGTTCTTCATAATACACTCTAATCCACAATGTATCTTCGTCATTACTATCGTAAACTACAATAGAGCCAGAAAACCTAAGTAAATCATCATAAAACACCGGAATTTTTATTTTACGATTGCATTCCTTTAAATACGAATCCAACTCATCATTAATTGGATAGGTAGGTTTTTTCTTTGACATCAACTTTTCATCCATAACATGCTTCTATAGTGTAGCAAGTTACAAATTTCAAACTCCAAAACCATCCATAATGAGCAAACGCCATGAATAGCTTTTGTAACAAAAATGATTAATCGTCGTCTAGTTTTATATAACCGCCAAAATTATTTCAATTGGAAAATATTCTAACACTTACTAGTCTTACCAAGAAGTTTGGGCCTATTACCGCCGTTAAAGACCTTTCTTTTTCTATAAAAAAAGGAAATGTTTATGGTATTTTGGGACCTAATGGAAGTGGGAAATCAACCACACTTGGGATTGTGCTTAATGTAGTAAACAAAACTTCTGGAGAGTTTACCTGGTTCGATGGTAATACTTCTACACATGAAGCACTTAAAAAGGTAGGAGCCATAATAGAACGTCCTAATTTCTATCCATACATGACTGCAGCTCAAAACCTGAAATTAGTATGTCAAATAAAAGGTGTACCAGCAAATAAGATAGAAGAAAAATTAGACGTGGTAGGTTTACTGGAGCGTAAAGATAGTAAATTTAGGACCTTCTCATTGGGAATGAAACAACGATTGGCAATTGCATCTGCATTGCTTAATGACCCGGAAATATTAATCTTGGATGAACCAACAAACGGTCTTGATCCGCAAGGAATTCATCAGATAAGGCAAATTATTAAAAAAATTGCTTCTCAAGGGACTACCATTTTATTAGCTTCTCACTTACTAGATGAAGTAGAAAAGGTATGTACCCATGTAGTGATTATAAGAAAAGGAATGAAACTATATTCGGGCCCTGTTGATGAAATGAATGCCAGTCATGGTTTTTTTGAATTAAAAAGTAATCAAAATGGAGCTTTAAAAGAGTGGTTATCCAAAAATGAAACATTTGGTAATGTAAAAGAAGAAGGTGAGAAAGTTATCGCTTTTTTAACCAAAGAATTAGATGAAGAAAGTCTTAACAGGCAATTATTTGACGAAGGAATTGTTCTTACGCACCTTGTAAAACGAAAAGAAAGCCTTGAAGAACAATTCTTACAATTAACCAACAAACAAAACTAAAGCCATGTTACGACTACTCAATATAGAATTTCAAAAACTACGATATAACAAAGCTGCAAAAATAATTACTATAACGTACTTTGTTCTTATTACTTTCATAGCACTAATCGCTTCTATAGAATTTAATTTTGCAGGGGTAAAATTTCGAATCGCAGATCAAGGGATTTTCAATTTCCCATATATCTGGCATTTCAACACCTTTATTGGGGCTTTAGCCAAACTATTTTTGGCTATTGTCATTGTATCCATGATGGCCAATGAATACAGTCATCGCACCTTAAAACAAAACCTAATAGACGGTCTAAGCAAAAAAGAATTTATTGGTTCAAAATTCTTAACAGTCATTGTTTTTTCATTAATCTCTACACTATTCCTGTTTGTGGTATCTATGATTTTGGGTTTAAGTTTTTCAGACTATAATGAGGTAGCCATAATCTTTTCTGATCTAGAATACATAGTCGCCTACTTTGTCAAACTTCTTGGGTTCTTTGCTTTTTGTATGTTTCTAGGGATTTTTGTAAAACGATCAGCTTTTGCCTTAGGCTTTCTATTCATTTGGTGGATTATTGAAAATATCATCTATGCGATATTAAAATTTAAAGTTTTTAAAGGAACAGATATTGCCGATAATATTGTTCAGTTCTTCCCTCTGGAATCAATGGACAATCTGATCACAGAACCCTTTAGCAGACTTAATTTTATTCAATCAGCTGCAAATCAGTTGGGAGAATCGTTTCAAAAAGATTATGCAGTACATTGGTATGAAATCATCATTGTATTGATTTGGACAATGTTGTTCATCTATTTTTCATATGCTTTATTAAAAAAGAGAGATCTCTAGCATTTTAGCAGAAAAGAAAACTCCTAAATAACACCACGAAACTAGTTGTTTATTATTGGTATATTCGTACCAAATATGGGGTTGTACATGAAAAGAATACTTTTAATTTCCATTGTATTACATTCTTTCCTGTTCGATAGTTATGCGCAAAATGAACCAACAGATTGTTCTAATGCTATTATCGTATGCGGAAATACAAACCTGGAATTAAATTCAAACGGAGTAGGAATTAACGATTTTGCTTTACCGGGCAATAATGCTCCCAGTTGTAATTTCTTTGAAAGTCAAAGTTTATGGATCAAAGTGAATATTGTACAATCGGGAACATTGGTATTTACGATTACCCCAGAGTCTGCTAGTCCAAGTGAAGATTATGACTTTGCAATTTATGGACCTAATGTTGACTGTAGTAATCTTGGTAGCTCAATACGATGTTCATCTACCAATCCTCCTGCGGCCAATGTTGGAACATTAACGGGATTACGTGATTCAGAAACTGATGTTAGCGAAGGCCCTGGAGCGCTGGGAAATGGATTCGTAAGACCAATTGATGTGCTTGCAGGAGAAGAGTACTTTATCTTGATTGATAACTTTTCTCAAAATGGAGGTTTTGATCTTGAATTTACAGGAACCGCAACTTTTCCTGATGCTCCGGTCAACGATGCGGTGGTGAACTCTACAGATCTGGACCTTGCAAAATGTGATGACACGGGTGATTTTAATGATGGCCTTACTACTTTTAATCTTGATGCCAATACCCCATTAGTTCAGGGGCCTCAAACAAATGTAATTATTACATATCACGCTTCTGAAGAAGATGCCAATATTGGAAATAATCCTTTGACCAGTCCCCATGCTAACACTCGAAGAGTAGAAAGAATTTATGTTCGCGTAGAAAACCTAATTTCGGGATGTTTTGTAGTCAGTTCTTTCTTAACCACTGTTTTTGAAGGACCTCAAATAACGACTCCTTCTAACTTTGTAATATGTGATAACAATGATGACGGAGATGATGCAAACGGACTCGCATCATTTATTCTGAATACCAAAGACAATGAGATACTTAATGGGTTGGATCCTTCAAATCATACAATTACATATCATATATCGGAAACAGATGCGAATAATGGTGCGTCATCAATTGACAAAAACTTAGCATTCAACAATACCACTAATCCACAAACAATATTTGCAAGAATCGAAGATCAAAATTCTCCCTTTTGTGTAAGTACTACTAGTTTTGATTTGCAAGTAAACCTATTGCCAGAGGCCAACACCTCTTCTCTTTCTCAATGTGATGCATATTTAGATACCAATGATGGAATAACGCTATTTAATCTTAATGAAGCTATTGATCAAATAACAGGAAATACGCCTAATCGATCTATTCAATTTTTTGAAGATCTCTCCTCTGCAAATTCAGGAACTGGAGTAATAACAAATACAAATAACTATCAAAATACGATTCCTAACCAACAATTGTATGTTAGAGTTATCGATGATAATACTTCTTGTTTTAATATCACTACTTTGGATCTTGACGTTAGCACCACCTCAGCAAATGATGCAATTCTAAGATTATGTGATGATGATGGAACTGAAGATGGTTTTTCTGAATTTGACTTAACCCTAGCCAATAATCAAATTCTTTCGGGTATAGGAAGTTCAAATTTATCTGTTGCTTATTTTCAAAATATCGAAGATGCCTTAAGTGAATCTAATCCCATTTCTGCTTTCACAAACAATACAGCATACACGCAAGGACAAGATATTATCTTTGCCAGAGTCGAAAATAGCGCAAATCAATGTTTTGGTATCAATCAGGTTGAGTTATTTCTAAACAGATTACCAGATATACAACAAGAAGAAGAATATTTTTTATGTCAAAATGAACCTGCGATCACAATTGATTCTGGACTACCAACCGGAACTGACCCTAGTCTTTTCAGTTATTTTTGGTCAACCGGTGATCAAACAGAAACAATTAGTATTACTCAGGCAGGTAGCTATATGGTAACAGTTACGAACATTCAAACCAATTGTAGTAGAGACAGAATTGTAGAAGTAATTGCTTCTAGTTCTGCTACTATTCAGTCTATTGTGGTAAATGATGCTCAAGAAAATAACACGGTAACGATTAACGCAGATGGTTTGGGGGATTATGAATACGCCATTGAAATAGACGGTACTGTAAGTGCGTATCAAGACAACCCAACTTTTATGAATATTCCTCCTGGGTTTCATATAGTTTTTGTTAGGGATAAAAACGGTTGTTTACCTATCTCAACACAAAATATTTCGGTAGTTGGTTTTCCCAAATATTTTACGCCTAATGGGGATGGGTTTCATGAAACATGGAATGTAGAAGGAATTTCAATTCAAATATTATCTAACTCCTTAATTTATATTTTTGACCGTTTTGGCAAGTTGATAAAACAACTTAGACCAGGCATTAATGGTTGGGACGGAACATTTAATGGCAGACCAATGCCATCGAGTGAATATTGGTATCGAGTAGAACTAGAAGACGGCAGAACACTTACCGGAAGTTTCTCCCTAATTCGATAAAATTATTGGTAGTATTCTGTATCTTTATTCTTAAAAAGATGTGGATACATGAAGTTCGTACTTGAATCAGAATTTAAACCTACAGGAGATCAACCAGAAGCAATAAAGCAACTTGCAGAAGGTATAGAATCAAACGAAAAATACCAAACACTTTTGGGAGTTACAGGATCTGGAAAAACATTTACAGCCGCAAATGTAATCGAACAGGTACAGCGACCAACTTTGGTTCTCGCGCATAACAAAACACTGGCCGCACAGCTGTACTCGGAATTTAAACAGTTTTTTCCAGATAACGCCATTGAATATTTTGTTTCCTACTACGATTATTATCAACCCGAAGCATATATTCCAACATCGGGAACCTACATTGAAAAAGACTTGTCGATCAATGATGAAATTGAAAAGCTACGGCTTAGTGCTACTTCTTCACTACTCTCGGGAAGAAGAGATGTTCTTGTGGTTGCCTCTGTATCGTGTTTATATGGTATTGGTAACCCGGCAGAATTTCAAAAAAATGTAATCTCAATTCAGGAGGGGCAATTCGTTTCGAGAACTGCTCTTTTACATCGTCTAGTACAAAGCTTATATTCGAGGACAGAAGGAGAATTTAAGCATGGAAACTTCAGAATTAAAGGGGATACAGTGGATATTTTTCCTAGTTATGCCGATGACGCTTTTAGAGTACATTTTTTTGGTGATGAAATTGAAGAAATTGAAGCTTTCGATGTACAAACCAATGAAATTATTGAAAAGTATGATCGATTAAATATTTATCCCGCAAATATGTTTGTAACCTCGCCAGAAGTTTTAAATAATGCAATTGATCAAATTGCCCTGGATCTAGGTAAGCAAGTTGAATATTTTAAAGAAATTGGAAAGCCTTTGGAAGCTAAAAGACTTGAAGAACGTACTAATTTTGATCTAGAAATGATTAAGGAGCTAGGTTATTGCTCTGGAATTGAGAATTATTCCAGATATCTTGATGGCAGAGAACCTGGCACACGACCTTTCTGTTTATTAGATTATTTTCCAGATGATTATCTAATGATTGTAGATGAAAGTCATGTTACCATACCGCAAACTCATGCCATGTATGGGGGAGATCGTTCAAGAAAAGAAAATCTGGTCGAATATGGTTTTAGATTACCTGCAGCCCTGGATAATCGCCCTTTAAAGTTTGAAGAACTTGAAGCTCTCCAAAATCAAGTAATATACATAAGTGCAACACCAGCAGATTATGAATTACAAAAAAGCGAAGGAACATATGTTGAACAAATCATAAGACCTACAGGATTACTGGATCCAGAGATTGAGGTGCGGCCAAGTTTAAATCAAATTGATGATCTTATTGAAGAAATCCAAAAGAGAATCGAAGTAGACGAACGTATTTTGGTGACCACATTAACCAAAAGAATGGCAGAAGAACTTGCTAAATACCTTACTAGAATCGAAGTACGTTGTCGATATATTCATAGTGACGTAGATACTTTGGAGCGTGTAGAAATTATGCAAGATCTTCGTAAAGGTATTTTTGATGTATTAATTGGAGTCAACCTTTTAAGAGAAGGGCTGGACTTACCAGAAGTATCTCTTGTCGCTATTTTGGACGCAGATAAAGAAGGGTTCTTAAGGAATCAGCGCTCATTGGTGCAAACCGTGGGTAGAGCTGCGCGAAATATAAACGGAAAAGCAATTATGTATGCCGATAAAATTACAGATAGCATGCAAAAAACTATAGATGCAACTGAATATAGAAGAGAAAAACAGATCGCGTATAATACTAAACACGGAATCACCCCAAAAGCGATCAAAAAGTCACTTGATAGTGCCTTGGCCGGTAAAAAAGTAGAACCGTATCAATTTGAAGCTGCTCCATCATTACAAGCCGCAGAAGAAGAAACTGCATATTACACCAAAGAACAATTGGAAACACGCATTCGTAATGTGCGAAAAGAAATGGAAAAAGCAGCAAAAGAACTTGATTTTATAACCGCGGCAAGACTACGCGATGAAATCAAGATGTTACAAAGTAAAGTCCAGGACCAAAAAGTATAGAACCTCTTAGTACCAAAAATTGAATGTAATGAGAATACTAAAACTTATTATCACAGGTATGCTTATTCAACTATGTGTACAATCTACCTTTTCTCAAGTACAATTGAAGAGTAAGAAAGGAGAACCCATGACACTACCCGACCAAGGGCTTTCCATGAATGATATTGAAAAAATCATACTTCGCCCGACCGTGACAGGAAGTGCTTTTGGGCCTATGTCAAAAGTTGTGGTCTATTTATTATTAAAGGACGGTACTATATATAGCAGACCCAATGTAAGTCCGCATGATTTTGACGTAAAAACGTCAAGGTCTTCAAATCCAAAAAGATGGGGAACCTGGTCAAAAAAAAACAACAAACTAGCAATAGAATTTAAAACACCTCAGGAATGGGTTAATTTTTATGAAACATACACTACCAATAAAAAAGAGACGGTAGCGGGTATTTATAAATGTGTAGGTGCGTTTTATGGATCAAAAGTACATGATTTCAACACTTTAATCTTACAAAAAAATGGTCGATTTACTTGGCGATATTTTTTCAGAAGTAATAAAAAGTACATCCCCCACAAAAAAGACAAAGAGATTTCTGGTAACTACAGCATATCCAATTATACCATACAATTCACTTATGATAATGGCCAAAAAGAACGCTTGCTCTTTGCTATACATAAAAAGAATACTGGTGTGATTGTGGGAGACAAAAGTTTTTTCAAGTTTAACCACCCACTTTTAAAAATGAATTAGGTATAGAGACCTGGGGTATTAATAAAAATAAAATATCATGAGCACAAATTCAATCAACAAGTTCATAGAGTACATTCCGAAAGCCGAGCTGCACTTACATATAGAAGGAACATTTGAACCTGAATTGATGTTTGATATTGCCAAAAGAAACCAGAAAAAAATAAAGTATAATTCTGTTGATGATTTAAAGAATGCGTACAACTTCAACAATCTTCAGGAATTTTTAGACATTTACTATGCTGGCGCCAATGTTCTGATTAAAGAACAAGATTTTTATGATCTTACCTGGGCCTATCTCAATAAAGTCAATCAACAAAATGTGATACATGTAGAGATATTTTTTGACCCTCAAACTCATACCGATAGAGGAATTTCTTTTGACACTGTGATTAAAGGGATTTATAGCGCTTTAGAAGATGGAAAAAAACAATTTGGGATCACTTTTAAGTTAATCATGTCGTTTTTAAGGCATCTCGATGAGGACTCTGCTTTTAAAACTCTCGAAGAAGCATTGCCATACAAAAACTGGATAAGTGCTGTAGGACTAGATTCCTCTGAAATTGGTAATCCCCCATCAAAATTTGAACGTGTTTTTACAAAAGCAAGAGAAGAAGGTTTTATTACGGTTGCTCATGCCGGAGAAGAAGGTCCTTCAGAATATATCTGGGAAGCCATTAATTTATTAAAAGTCAAACGCATTGATCATGGTAATCGCTGTCTGGATGATGAGACATTGGTAAAAAAGCTAGCGCAGTTAAAAATCCCCCTCACCTTATGCCCCTTATCAAATCTAGAGCTTAAAGTAGTAAAAGATCTAAAGGACCACCCTATAGTAGAAATGATGCACAAAGATCTTTTGGTAACCGTTAATTCTGATGATCCAGCTTACTTTGGGGGGTATATGAATGAGAACTACCAAAGTATCACGGATGCACTTGATCTTTCTAAAAAAGAAATTACCGAATTGGTAAAAAACAGCTTTAAAGCAAGTTGGTTACCTGAAGAAGAAAAGGAAAAAAGAATCGCCGAAATAGAAGACTATTATCAAAAACATCAATAGAAAGAAATATATGCCACATTTTATTTTAGACTGCTCAGAACATATCATCGAGATAAAATCACCTGTAGAAATTATACAAGCTGTGTATAAGGCTGCAGAGTCTACTGAACTATTTGCAGAAGGAGACATAAAAGTACGTATTAACCCCTTTAAATACTATACCATAGGAAATACTCAAGATGATTTTATCCATGTATTCGGAAACATCATGGAAGGTAGAAATGAGGATCAAAAAGCCAACTTATCAAGAGAAATTGTAAGCACTCTCAAATCGATGTTTCCAGAAGTTCCTATTTTATCCATGAATATACGTGAATTCGAAAAATCCACTTATATAAAAAAATCTATGGTATAAGGCTTTAAGGCATACTTTTTGTTGTTTCACCAAGCACAAAACACTTAATTTTGAAACTAAAAGGACTTTACATACCTCTTTTATTATTATTAATTGTTCTAACCAGCTTAAGTGCTCAGAATCAAGTTAAAATTCATGAAGGAGTTGAAATAGGAGGGATTAAACAATGGATCGGAGCAAAATCAAATGATGACTCAAAACCTTTGCTTTTATTTTTACATGGTGGCCCCGGT
Organism: Aquimarina gracilis; assembly: GCF_035285365.1. Classification (NCBI taxonomy): domain Bacteria; kingdom Pseudomonadati; phylum Bacteroidota; class Flavobacteriia; order Flavobacteriales; family Flavobacteriaceae; genus Aquimarina; species Aquimarina gracilis. The sequence goes on from NZ_JAYKLX010000002.1 coordinate 76,154, forward strand.
TTTTCCTCAAGAACATATGCCAAAAGCTTTATTAAACACCTAAAAAAGGATTTCATAGTAGCTCAATGGGATCAACGCAATACGGGGATCACAGCCGCCTGGAATTTGCAAAAAGACACAATTACTCTAGAACAAATGCATAATGACACCAAAGAGGTTGTGAATTATTTATTGAAGAGATTCAAAAAAGAAAAATTGTATCTGGTTGGGTTTTCCTGGGGAGGTTTTTTAGGACTAAACTTCTCAAATAAATATCCTGAATTGTTACATGCATACATATCGGTTAGTTCCATTATTTACGGTAATAAGAGTGAAGAATTAATATTAAAAGCTTTACAAGAAAAAGTCAAAGGTTCAAATAATGAAAGAGCATTAGAGGAGATTTCAAAAATAAATCTCCCAATTCGTTCGTGGGAAGAGTTATATTATCAAAGGAAATGGGCAGCTTACTTTTTCAATGGTGTAAAATCCAATCGAAAATATCCCAAGTCTTTATTCAAAGAATGGTCCATAAAATGGATGAAAATATTTCAAGAAGCATCAATGGTCAACTATGCCAAAGAAGCTCCAAGAATTCATTGCCCTATTTACTTTTTTATAAGCAAAAATGATTTCATTACAAACCATATGGTAACCAAAAACTATTATAAAAACCTAGAAGCTGATCAAAAGCAAATTATTTATTTTGATCAATCTTTTCATGAAATACCTACTGAGGAACCTAAAAAGTTTAGTTCAGAATTGATTAAAATCTCACATCATATTTCAAAAAGTTAAATCTTGTAACATTTCTAATTCACCTTATACTTATTATATAAGAACAAGAAAAATTGGAAACAATGAGAAAGAGAAAAAAACAAAAAAGAATTTTAGGGTTTAGTATTGCTACATTTCTTTTGATTCTTGCTTTGTTAGCAATTTTTGAAAAATTGCATGTAGGCGTTCATACGGTATAAAAATAAATTCGCTTATTTTTTCAAAATATCTTTTACAATCTTAAGATGATGCCTAGTATGGATTTCAATGAAACGCTTGGCTTGTCTCTTATTTAATCGATTGAAAACCGGGTGTTTGAAATTTGATTTTTCATCTAAGCCTTCCAAAGCTATTAACTTATCTCTTGCAGACGATAGCTGTGATACAATATCATCGGTTCTAATAGTATCTGGCGGTATTACAGACTTTGGAGATTGAGCCCTACCTCTTGGTATAAATCCTAAGGTAAAAGAAAACAAACGCGCTGCATTAAAGTTTTTCTTATAAGTCCCAGGATTTGAAGCCTGTAAAGTATCACAAATTGCATTGATCACCTTCAAACTATGATCCAAATGCCAAGCTACGGCTACTTTGGAGACTTCTGTATTAAGGCTATCTCTATACACCAAATACTTTTCTATGGTATTTAATTCACTTTTCATGTAATCATCCTTTGATGGTTGCTCTCCTACTTTTACAAATCCAATAAAAATAAGAGATAAAATAAGAACTATTGCAATTGTTTTTTTCATAATCATATAATTTACTAACACGCCATTTTTTTATTCTTCTATAGTAAACAATTCCCAAAAGGACAATTACAAGAACTATATAAATAAGTTTTTTCATCAAATTATACAGTTTTTAAGTTCACTACTACTTCTTTTCCCTCCAGGAAAAGAAGTAAACTTGAACTTAAACAAACCTAAAATCAAATTAAAACTGAAATTTATATCCAAAATCGGGAAAGAAACCGATTTGATCAACTTCATCTACCTGATTAGTGAGTCGATTATAACGGCGTACAAAAATGTTTCCATTATTAGTAACATTTTGAAGATCTACATAAAATTGATGAGAACGTTTTTTGGAACGACTATTAATCTTATATCCAAGTTTTACATCCCATCTAAAATAATCATCGGTTTGATCACTAAAAGCAAGATCCTCTCTTAACACTTCAAAACCAGCTTGTTGAGAAGCTTCCAGGTTAACCGGGGTAAAATATCTTCCTCCAGACAGGGTTACTCTTGTATCCAGAGATAGTACATCTTTTCCTCCTCTTCCTATTTTAAATTCTTTCCCTGCCAAAAGATTAACTACATATCCATTATTAAAAGGTGTATTACGCTCGATCCCATCACTACCCTCATACTTACTCTCAAATACAGAAGTAGTGAGCAACCCATAATAACCATCACTAAAGAATTTTTCTAAGGTCAATTCTACTCCTTGATTAAACCCAGTCCCCTCATTTACCAGAGAGACACGATCGTTTTGAAATCCAAAATCTGCACCTTCTGTTAGCGAAGAATAACTCGAAGGAAAAGATTCTACTGCAGCATTGTCAATATCCTGATAGTATACTTCTAACTTCCCTCGCCAACCTTTGCTAATTCTCACATCATATCCTAATACATAATGACTACTTCTTACAAAATCCAGGCCCAGGTTAGTCTGTTCCAATTCTCCGTTTACCTCTTCATTCAAAAATAAAAGTGGTAAAGAAACGGGTTGATGATGTAAACCATATCCTAAATTAAAACGATGATTCTGTCCTGCTTTATAAGAAAGACCTGCTCTGGGTTCTAGAACAAATTGCTCGTTTAGTGTACTATACTGTCCATGTACCCCCGCATTTAAAGTTAATCTTCCTGTTAATCTAAGTTGTCCTTGGGCGTATGGCTGAATTATGCTTAAATTTTCATCGATATCGGTAAATGTAAACAAATCGGGATCACCATCTCCATCATTATCAGGTTGTTCCAAACGGTCTCTTTCTAAAGATTCTACTTGAAAATTTTCGATTAAAACCCCTGTTCTTATCGTAGCTTTATTACTTAATTTACTATTGAATAATGTCGAGAATGTAAGGCGTGATTCTGTATTGTCTGCTTCTGTATACCTAATAATTCTTTCCTCGGGTGTATCCTTATCGATAAAACGATCCGCAATAAACTCATTTAATGAATATGATCCTGCAGCAATGGTTCTTAAAAAAGAGTTTTTACCAATGTTTATTTGATGTTTCAATCCAACCACTCCAAAACCAGAATCTACAAAGGTATTTTCATCCTCGGCAGCAAAGAGATCATCTTCATCGATATCATCTCCAAGAAATTCGATATCCGAAAAACCGATAATACCAAACAAGGAAAAATTTCCAAGTTTGCTTTTTCCAAAATCTACATTAAAAGAGATGTCACTATAATTTGGTGCAGCCGAAGTACCTCCCGCTCCGACTCCCAAAATACCCACCAAAGAATATCGGCCCGCTATTAAAAATGAACCTTTATTATTTCCCAAAGGCCCTTCGGCCATAGCTTCTACTCCGGTAAAAATACCCACTTGTCCAGTAAATTCATTGTCATCCAGATTTCCTTTTCTGAAGCCAAGATCAAACACCCCTCCTATGGCATTTCCATATTCTGAAGGGAAAGCCGAAGTTATAAAATCCGAGTTTTTTAACAAATTAGGGTTTAACGCTGAAACCGGCCCACCTGTAGTCCCTAAAGTTGAATAATGATTCGGACTTGGAATTGGAACTCCTTCTAATCTCCATAATAATCCGACAGGTGAATTACCACGTACCACAATATCATTTCGACTATCATCTGGTGCCGAAACTCCTGCAAAGTTGGCTGCCAATCTCCCAACATCGCTTCTACCTCCGGAAAACCTGGTCACCTCTTCTACTCCAAATTGACGAGCCGATACAGTAGCTAGTTTGTTTATCGCCTTTGCTTTTGCATTGTCATTTGTTATTATCACTTCGTCCAACTGATCAAAAGCTTCAATAAGAGACAAGTTGATCACCGCATCTTTTCCAGACGTCACCACTACATTAGGTAATGTAATTGATTCGAATCCAATGTAACTTACTCGAATTGCTTGCCGACCGACAGGAACATTTTCTAATATAAAATAACCATCAATATCAGTTACTACTCCGTTGGTTACTTCAGAATTAAGTAATTCAATTGTAGCCCCGACCAAAGGGGTTTCTGACTGCTTATCTACAATTGTTCCTTTAATCATACCCGTTTGGGCATTGACCATATACCCTATTAAAATAAAAGTGATGAAAACAATCTTTTTCATAATATTTCTGATTTTTTGAAGATTTAACTCAAAAATGCATGCTTATTTAAAAGGCTGAAAATCAAACAGCCTGAATTGATATTTTTACTGCTGAATTGGTAAAAGTTTAGATTAAACTACCTCATGCACGGGGCAAAATTGTTTTTCCGGATCAAGGTTGATTTCATACAATTCAACCTATAATTTGACAATTCAATCCAATGTTGATTCTACATTGCCATGTAGTTATGTATCTTTATATGTACTATTTTTCATTATAGCTATATGATTTCAAAAGGATCCATAAAAGTATTTGCTGTTCGATTTCTTATCGTTAATATGGTTTATTTTCTAGTTAAACTAACCATCGTTCATGATGAGGATGAGACTATGTTTGATGTTACTGGTATTTTTTATTATTTCAGTGCTTTTTTTCTTTTGATGCTCGCCTGGGAGGTTAATGATTGGTTGATACGACGTGAAATAAACTCAGACATTGGTAAGACATTGGATATGTCGAATGGTCTAAAAATTTTAGGGATTAACCTTGTCATTGTTCTTCCTGTAGCGGCCTTATTATATTATTTGGCAATTTTTGAGTTTGATCAACTATGTAAAATCGACGTAGATGATCCGTGGCTTAGATTTAGGATCGACTTTTTTCGAGCTACGGTTTTGGGGTTTGCTGCAATACTTTTTAATATGTTCTATTTTGCTCTAAAGCAAAAAAAAGAGCTAGAGAATAATATGAATAAACTTAAGAAAGAGGCCATGACATCAAAGTATCGTTCTTTAAAAAATCAGATAAGTCCTCATTTTTTATTTAATAGCTTAAACACCTTAACTTCACTAATGTATGAGGATAGAGATCTGGCTTCTGATTTTGTATCAAGACTAGCCTCCTGCTATAGGTATATTCTTGATAATCGTGAAGAAGATCTTGTAAATTTGGAAAAAGAATTAAGCTTTTTAGATTCATTCATTTTTATGATGAATGTAAGGCATGAAGGAGCTTTGCGCATCACTACACATATCTCTATTGATCCAAAAGAATTCTTGATTCCGACTCTTACACTGCAAATGCTAGTAGAAAATGCGCTCAAGCACAACTATTTTTCAAAAGAAAAACCTTTAGAAATAAGCATCATTTCTATTGGCAAGGAAAGTATTATTATACAGAATAACTTACATGTTCGAACACAAAAAGAAGAGTCAACAAAACTTGGGATTAAAAACATCAAGAAGAGATACACATTTTATACCAACCAAAAAGTGCTTATTGAAACAGAGAACGGGTATTTTAAAGTTACAATCCCATTGCTTCCCAAGACTATCAATGAAGTGGCCATTATAAAAGTTTCATAAAAATGAAAGCTGTAATAATCGAAGACGAAAATATTGCCTCTAGACGCTTAGCTAACCTTATAAATGAGATAGCTCCCGAAATTGAGATTACAAGTCAACTTACTTCGGTAGAAAGCAGTATGGATTGGTTCGAAAACAATCCATTGCCAGATTTAATCTTCTTGGATATTCAGCTTAATGATGGATATGGGTTTGATATTCTCGATACATTAAATGATCATCCCCCAATCATATTTACTACAGCCTACAATGAATATGCTATACGAGGATTTAAGTACAATGGTCTGGATTACCTACTAAAACCAATTGATAAAAAGGATTTACAAAATGCACTGGCAAAGTATAGAAAAAACCATATTAGTTCAGATTCAAAGTTAAATGATGACAGATTTGAGCGTATTAAAAATTTGTTTTCAAAAGAATACAAGAAACGATTTATGGTAAAAATAGGTAATCAATTTAATTCTTTTGACGTAGAGGATATTGCTTATTTTAAATCTCATGAAGGTTTGATTTTTTTATATACTCACAAAGGACAACAATACCCTATCGAATATTCCATAGACCAACTGGAAAACATTTTGGATCCCGTTCAATTCTTCAGGATCAATAGAAAATTTATGGTATCTGTAAAGGCGGTGGTCGAAATACATAGCTATTTTAACAGTAGGCTATTATTAAAATTAAAACCTCGGGAAGAGGAGCAAATAATAGTATCGCGTGAACGAACCTCCAATTTTAAAAGATGGCTGGACTTATAGAAAACTTTCAAACATAATAAACTTCACATGAAAAAGAAAAAAGTACTACTTACCGGAGTTACTGGATTTCTGGGTTCCCATACTGCAATCCAACTACTCAATAAAGGATATGAAGTTACAGGCACTCTTAGGGATATGAAACGTGCCGATGAAATCGGAGAAGTTATCGCTAAAAGCACCTCTAATATAGCCAACCTTAATTTTGCAAAAGCAGATTTGATGGATCAAAAAGTATGGCATGACCTTACAAAAGAAAAGGATTATGTACTACATATTGCTTCTCCTTTTCCCAGGGAATTACCAAAACATGAAGATGAATTAATTGTTCCTGCCATGAACGGCACACTAAATATTTTGAAAGCTTCTGCCAAAGCTAATGTGAAAAGAGTGGTCCTTACTTCTTCTTCTGGAGCAATTGTATATGGTAGAGAGAAATCGAAAAGAAATGGTGTTTACAATGAAAATGATTGGACCGATGTTTCCAATAAAAAAGATTCAACACCTTATTTCAGAAGTAAAACAATTGCCGAACAAGCAGCATGGGAGTTTATAAGAAATAACGGAAATGGTTTAGAATTGACTACTATCTGTCCTGGGGCAATTTTGGGTCCGGTACTTGAAAAAGATTTTGGCACTTCGGCGAATATTGTGATCAAAACTATGGATGGTAGTTCTCCTGCCCTGCCCAATCTGGGTTTTGATATGGTCGATGTTCGTTCTGTCGCCGATTTACATATCAAAGCCATGGAATCTACAGAAGCCGCAGGAGAGCGATTTATAGGATCTGCCGGTTTTTTAACATTCAAAGAAGTAGCTGCAATTTTGCGGGAAAAGTATCCTGACAAAAAGATTCCTAAAACTTCGCTACCTAATTTTGCGGTTCGCTTATTTTCTAACATTGACAAAACATTAAAACCTATTTTAATCGACTTGGGAGTAGAAAGAAAAGTAGACAACTCTAAAGCAAAAAAGATACTTAATTGGCAACCTATACCTAACCAAGAAGCTGTGTTGGCTTGTGCTCAAAGTGTAGTAAATCTCGGACTTGTATAAATTATTGGCTATCATTTTAACAAAAAAATGCCCTTAGCAAAGGGCATTTTATAATCATTGTAATGGTTCTTACTCTTTTTTATTCGAATCCTCCCGATCGTTTTTCGATTTCAAGCGTTTGGCATCTTTAAGGCTTTTGTGTATCATCCATTCTAACTGGCCGTTCACACTACGGAATTCATCATCTGCCCATTTTTCGATTAACTTAAAAGTCTCGGGGTCAATTCTTAGTACAAATGATTTCTTTTTGCTCATAAATTAAGAATGTAATGTACCCGTATTTATTACAGGAGTAGCTTCTTTATCTCCACATAAAACTACCATCAAGTTACTTACCATAGATGCTTTTTTGTCTTCATCAAAGTCTATAATATCATCTTCAGATAATTTCAGTAAAGCATCTTCAACCATACCTACAGCCCCTTCAACAATTTTCTTACGGGCCGCTACAATAGCAACTGCTTGTTGTCTTTTCAACATAGAGCTTGCAATTTCAGGAGCATAGGCCAAATACCCTATTCTAGCTTCCATCACCTCAATTCCGGCAATAGCCAAACGCTCCGTTATCTCATCTTCCAGAGCTTCATTTACTTCGTCCATACCTGAACGTAAAGTTATCTGTTCTTGCTCATCATCAAAATTATCGTAAGAATAAGATCCTGCAAGTTTTCTAACAGCTGCATCTGTTTGTACCCTAACGAATTCTTCATAATGATCAACATCAAAAGCTGCTTTATAGGTATCATTTACCTTCCAAACCAAAATGACGTTAATCAATATTGGGTTACCTATTTTATCATTCACTTTTACACGTTCACTATCAAAATTTCGAGCTCTTAATGAAATTCTTTGCCTTGTATAAAAAGGGTTTGCCCAGAAAAAGCCATTATCTTTTACCGTTCCCTTATATGCTCCAAAAAGAACCAAAACTTTAGAACTATTTGGGTTCACTATAAAGAACCCTTTAATAAGCAAAATTATAACTGCCATTAAAATTAAAAATAATGGATTTTTTATGGTTACTAAACCGACTATCATAGAAGCAATGACAACCAACAATAAACCTAATACCACATAACCGTTACTTGCTTTAATATTTTTTTCGTTTTTCATAATAATATCATTTTGATATCACAATAATACAAAAAAAAGTTAACAATTCAAAAACCCAATAAGAATGACAAAAAAAGGCGCCTATACAGACGCCTTCATCACATTAATTAACTAAATAAAATCTCAAATCAAATTATGAAATCTCAATCAACCTTTTGGGCTGCACCTTTGCTTCTTCTTTTTTAGGTATTGATACCAATAGTACTCCATTTTCATAAGAAGCTTTAATTTCTGCACCATTTACTGTATCTGGTAAGGTAAAGGATCTTTTGAATGATCTGTAACTAAATTCTTTTCTAGAATATTTACCATCATTTTCTTTGGTTTCTTTTTCCGATTTTACTTCTGAAGAGATTGTGAGTACATCATGATCTAGTTCTATATTAAAATCCTCTTTGGTAAGTCCCGGAGCTGCAAGCTCTAACTCAAAACTATTATCAGTTTCTTTAACGTTTACTGCCGGCGTATTAATACCGATTTTGCTAGTATTAACTGTACCTCCAAACCAATCTGAAGTGAAAAAATCGTCAAAAAGAAAAGGTAATCTGTCTGCTCTTTTAATTAAACTCATTGTATTATGTTTTTTAAGGTTATTCAAAAAATTAATTTCAATGAGTATATAGCAATTTAGATTCCACTACACAAAAAGCGTCAAAAAGTCAGTTTAGCCCATCGAAATAATGACTTTTTGTCTTATTATCTTGTTTATCCCTGCCAGAAAAACAAAAAAGCCTTAAAAGTAAATTACAACATTGTTTACAATTTACTTTTAAGACCTTTCACATTCAAAGTCTAGTTTTACTCTTCTCTAGAACACATCAAACAGGTTACCTATGGATAGCATTACTGCATGCAGCAGGTAGATTTTGAACAAATTGCTTTAAAGCTTTTAAGTCAACAAACAATATTCCGTAAAAAAATTTCATTCACATACTTTTTTAGAGTTACAAAACATATTCAAACGTATACAATATAGCAACCCAATAAACAATACCTTAAAAATCAATTAGTTAAAATCAACAAACGGTAGCGCTTTTCGATGAAACACATTAAAAAACCTTAAAACCGGAGAAATATTTACCTAAAAACCTTTAATCCCTTAAAAAGAAAACATTACAACACAATTTTAAAATTAAATACTTTTATATTTACAGTATGCCTATTACTTTTAAGTAACAAAGCCTACCTTTGTCTCATGGGATTAACAAACAATGATATTTTCAAAAAACTTCGTGTAGCACACAAATTACGTGATGATGATATTGTAAAAATTTGTGCTCTGGTAGACTTCAAAGTTACCAAAAGTGAATTAGGTGCTTTTTTTAGAAATGAAAACCACCCTAAATACATGGAATGCGGAGATCAAATACTACGCAATTTTTTAAATGGACTCATTATTCATCTACGCGGTCCTATGCCCGTAAAAAAAGACAACAAGAAACCTAATTCAGGCTCAAAATAGAACATGGACTTCAAAATAAATGCTTATTTTGGCAGAAACTAATCAACAATCTATCAATTAAGTATTTATGCTGACTTCTATCGAAAAACAACAATTCAGAGAAGAACTTTTTAGACACCTAGATGGAATTGCTGTAGCCCCTATTGCCTTTTCTTTGTTTAAAAATGGCATTACTGAATACTTACTTACTAAAGAAAATTCTACGATAACTGAAGTCACAGCTAAATTCAAAGCAAATGAAGGGTATTTAAATGTTGCGTTACGCATCTTAAGTTCACAAGGATGGCTGGATTATAAGATCACTGAGGAAGAGATTTATATTAGTACAAATGACCGTTCAAAGATTGCTTTTGACCATCTGTATTTATATGAAGATGCAGTAAACCTTTTAGAATATTCAGGTAAATTTCATCCTCGAAAATTCGAATTAGAACCTTTTCATAAACTAGAAAAACTATTTCAGAAATACGAAAAGAGATTTAATCTAGAAGAATCGTCCAATACTAAAGTTACCGAAATTCAAAATCAGATTTTGAAACACATTGAAGGAATCCTGGTTGGCCCTACTACAGTTCATCTTGGAATGGGTGGAATGTTTCACAAATATTTTATGGAAGCTTCTTTTAGCGCCGATGAGTATCATAAATTCCCTAAAAGCTTTGATACCATTCTTACATTTTTGTGTTATTTGAAATGGTTCAGCAAATCAAACAATAACTACACGTTCACCAACAAAGGCCTTTTTTTTGCTAAAAGAGCCAGTGCTTATGGAGTTACTGTATCATACATCCCTATGTTCAGGCAAATAAATGAATTGTTATTTGGCAATCCTAACATTTTATGGAGCCCTGCAAATGAAAATGAAAGTCATGTAGATCGCGAAATGAATGTTTGGGGAAGCGGAGGTGCCCATGCATCATATTTTAAAAAAATTGATGAGATTATCATTAGCCTATTCAATAAACCATTGGAAGAACAACCAAAAGGAATTTTGGATATGGGATGCGGCAACGGAGCCTTTTTGATCCATCTTTTTGAAGTAATCGAATCCAAAACATTAAGAGGGAAACACCTCGATGATCACCCTCTTTTTCTAGTAGGTGCAGATTATAATAAGGCAGCCTTAAAAGTTACGCGGGCCAACTTGATACAAGCCGATATTTGGGCAAAGGTGATATGGGGAGATATAAGTGACCCCGACCTATTACAGAAAGACCTGAAAGAGAACTATAACATAGATTTAAAAGATCTTTTATCGGTAAGGACATTTTTGGACCATAATAGAATTTGGAGTGACCCTACTTCTTCATTAAACAAGCCTAGTCAATCTACAGGAGCATTTGCGTACAGAGGAAAAAGACTAAACAATAATGATGTAGAACGTAATTTGAAAGATCATTTCAAAAAATGGGCATCTTACATCAAAAAATTTGGACTGATCGTTATCGAATTACATACGATACCGCCCGAATTAACCGCCAAAAATATTGGAAAAACGGCAGCTACCGCTTATGATGCAACCCATGGATTTTCAGACCAATACATCCTCGAAATTGAATCTTTTTTAAAAATAACAAAAGAAGTAGGATTACTGAGTGATAAAAAACATTTTTCAAAGTTCCCAGATTCAGAATTGGCAACAGTAAGTATCAATTACTTAATTGGAAAATCTTAACTTCGGGTAAATTTTGTAATTACATCTTCATGTTTGGGGTATTGGTTTATTAATGCTTTTCTATCTGCCAATTCAAAATCTTCAAAATCAAAACCTGGAGACACGGTACAACCAACTAATGAATAATCATCAATTTCTTTAACGCTAGAAGCAAACCAGCACCCGGCAGGTACCACCAGCTGTGGTAATTCCCCTTGATCAAGATGCATTCCGACCGCATACCTATGATACTCTCCTTTTTGATCAATTACATGAACATACAATGAAGACCCTTGATAATAATGCCAAATTTCATCCTGTTTTATTCTATGAAATGCAGAAAAGTTTTCTGAGGTAAGCAGGAAATAAATTGCGGTGCAATAATTACGATCTCCACTAAAATTACCTACCAAAGCCGATTTATTGACCACTCCTTCACTTCTATAAGTTTCTTTGTAGTACCCCCCTTCAGGATGTGGATCCATACGCAAAGCCTTAACTATTTCATTAATTTTTGAATTCATAATTTGTTATTTTAGTATATAAAAAAAGCGATCTCAAAAAAGACCGCTTTCTTTTATCATAAACTAATACTATTATTTAAGCCAAAACAGCTTGTACTTTATCTGCTGCTTCTTGAAATAACACAGCACTTTGCACATCTAGACCACTGTTATCGATCAATTCTTTTGCGATATCTGCATTCGTTCCTTGTAAACGCACAATAATTGGAACATTAATTGCATCTCCCATGTTTTTATACGCATCGACTACACCTTGAGCTACTCGATCACAACGAACGATTCCTCCAAAAATGTTAATCAGGATTGCTTTCACATTAGGATCTTTAAGAATAATTCTAAATGCAGTTTCAACACGTTTTGCATCTGCGGTACCTCCTACATCAAGAAAGTTGGCAGGCTCTCCACCAGCTTGTTTGATCAAATCCATAGTCGCCATAGCCAGACCTGCTCCATTCACCATACACCCCACATTACCATCAAGATCGACATAGTTAAGACCAACTTCTTTAGCCTCTACTTCGATTGGGTTCTCTTCACGGATATCACGCATATCAACATAATTCTTATGACGATACAATGCGTTATCATCTAAGGTAACCTTGGCATCTACCGCCATTATTTTCTCATCACTTGTTTTCAATACAGGATTGATCTCGAATAAAGAAGCATCAGACTTTACATAAGCAGTGTATAATGCCATTACAAACTTTACCATTTCTTTGAATGCCGCACCACTTAACCCAAGGTTAAATGCTACTCTACGAGCCTGAAAAGGCAAAATTCCAACAGCAGGATCAATTTCTTCAGTAAAAATTAAATGTGGAGTTTCTTCAGCAACCGTTTCAATATCCATACCTCCTTCAGTAGAATACATAATCATGTTACGACCTGTAGTACGATTTAGTAAAACGGACATATAAAATTCATCTGGTTCACTATCTCCTGGATAATACACATCCTCTGCCACAAGTACCTGGTGAACTTTTTTACCCTCTGCAGATGTTTGAGGAGTAATCAAATTCATCCCTATGATTTGTTCTGCGATTGATTCAACTTCTTGAAGATTTTTTGCCAGCTTAACTCCTCCACCTTTTCCTCTTCCACCTGCGTGTACTTGCGCCTTTATCACATGCCAACTTGTTCCAGTCTCGGCAGTAAGTTGTTTTGCTGCTGCTACAGCTTCATTTGCATTTTGAGCTACAATACCTCGCTGTATACGCACTCCAAAGCTGCTTAATATCTCTTTACCCTGATATTCGTGTAAGTTCATACTGTATTTTTTTTACCTTTTTTTAGGAGTCCCAAAAATAGGAAAAGTGAAGTAACTGTGCCAATCTTTTCTGGTAAAAAACTTTAGGGTGTTTTTACGTACAAAACGATCTAACTTATTCTAGCAAACTTGGGTTCAAAATTACAATTGAAAGTCTTCAAAATCCAACGGGTCAAAATTTTTAAAATGTCCATTCATCTGAATAACTTCTTTTGCCCTGTTCATTTCCTTTACTACAGGAATAGTAATTTTAAGATGCCCTATAAGATAATTGAGACGCTCCAACTCGCTTCGTAAGGTAAGAAGGTGGTATTCTTGATGTAAAGCCAATCCTATTTTATGGGCTACTTGATAACTAATAAATGGAATATCAAATACCGGAGGGTTTTCAATGGTAAGTTCTACATACAGAATAGCAATATTTTTAAGTAATTCTTCCTGAAGTTCCTGGGCGCTTCCATCATTATCTTCAAGAAACTCTATCTCGCCACCAGCATAAAGTTTACCTGGCATTTGCTCATAAAAGTTTTTAACCCTAAAAATTCTTGTCCCCAAACAAATAACATCACTTTCTCCCTCTGGATATTTTCTTGAAATTTTTTGCAATTTTACTTCGGTCCCGTAATCGAGTTTGTTATTTATATATGTAGGTATCCCAAATGGGATATTTTCTTTTTCACAATCATCAATTAATTGCTGATACCTTTTTTCAAAAATATGCAATGGTAATTTCTCTCCTGGATAAACAACGGTTTGTAATGGAAAAAGAGGAAGCATGGTTTTTTATTAAAAATACTAATTAACTATCTTCTTCTAACTTAAACACACGTTAAAAATCTCAAAATCTATCGTTGTAGTAGATTTTTTCCTTTTATCATATTAATATCTATAATTTTATTGATAATTTCGTAAGCTTAAATTTGTGACACGATGGAAAATGAAAATTTATTAGCAGTAGCAAGAGAGTTTGGGAGTCCAGTTTATGTATACGACTCTTCAAAAATTATTTCACAGTACAACCGCCTTTTTGACGCCTTTAAAAAAGTCAAACGGGTAAAACTTAACTATGCGGTGAAAGCACTATCTAATCTTGCCATTTTGAAGCTAATGAATTCATTAGGCGCAGGATTAGACACTGTCTCTATTCAGGAGGTGAAATTAGGGTTATTGGCAGGCGTAAAGCCTGAGAACATTATTTTTACTCCCAATGGTGTATCACTTGAAGAGATTGAGACCGTTTCTGCAATGGGCGTACAGATAAATATTGACAACCTTTCTATTTTGGAACAGTTTGGAACCAAGAATCCTAATGTTCCGGTTTGCATACGAATCAATCCACATGTTATGGCCGGAGGGAACAGCAAAATATCTGTTGGTCATATCGACAGTAAATTTGGTATTTCTATTCATCAAATTCCGCATATTTTAAGAATTGTTGAAAATACTGGAATGAATATCAATGGCATTCACATGCACACAGGTAGTGATATTTTGGATGTTGAAGTATTTTTGTATGCCAGTGAAATCTTGTTTGAAACTGCCAAGAATTTCAAAAATCTTGACTTTATTGATTTTGGAAGTGGGTTTAAAGTACCCTATAAAGAAGGAGATATTGAAACAAACATTGAGGAATTTGGAGAAAAACTTACCAAACGTTTTAATGCTTTTTGTAAAGAATATGGAAAAGAATTAACCTTAGGGTTCGAACCTGGTAAATTTCTGGTAAGTGAAGCGGGATATTTCCTGGCCAAAGTAAATGTGGTAAAACAAACCACTTCTACAGTTTTTGCAGGAATTGATAGTGGTCTCAATCATTTGATCAGACCCATGTTTTATGGTTCTCATCATGATATTATCAATGTTACCAACCCCGAAGGAAGAGAGCGTTTTTACTCGGTAGTTGGATACATTTGTGAAACAGATACATTTGCCACCAATAGAAGAATTGCAGAAATTACCGAAGGTGATATCATAGCTTTTAAAAACGCAGGTGCTTATTGTTATTCTATGTCAAGCAATTACAATTCACGTTACCGTCCGGCGGAAGTATTGTGGCACAATGGTGAAGCACATTTGATTCGTAAACGTGAAGAATTTGATGATCTAACAAGAAATCAGGTAAATATTGATATTTTTTCCAAGGTTACCGAGTCGGTCTCTTAATAGAGAAGAGAAGACATACAAACCAAAATAGCCAGGTCATGATGGGCCTGGCTATTTTGGTTTGTACTCACTCTCTTATTCCGGGTTGAAGAATTTTAAAGTTTTCTTTACTTTTTGCCTCATCCACCATTCTTTTTACATCGGCAAGCAACTTTTTTGCATTATACACAATCCCATCTTTTATGGTATATCTCACTCCTCCCGCCCGAATTACTTTATTATCTTCGGTAAGCCGAATAGCACCTGTACCATATAATACTTTTAAGTTTTTTAAAGGATTTTCATCAACAATTACAAAATCAGCAAATTTCCCAACCTCAATAGACCCAATTTTATTAGAAACCCCAAGGGCTTCAGCCCCATTCAACGTGGCAGATCTTATGACTTCCAAAGGATGAAAACCAGCTTCTCTTAGCAATTCTAATTCTCGTACATAGGCAAAACCATATAATTGAAAAATAAATCCTGAATCTGATCCCACCGTAACACGCCCTCCTCTATTCTTATATTCATTAACAAATGTCATCCACAAAAGGTAATTTTCACGCCAAGCCACTTCTTGTTCTGTACCCCAATCGTGCCAATAAGAGCCATGCGAAATTTTACTTGGTTGATAAAAACGCCATAATGAAGGTAGCGTATAATCTTCATGCCATTCTGCTCTCCGTGCCCGCTGCAAATCCCTGCTAGCCTCATAAATATTAAATGTAGGATCCAATGTGAAGTCAAGCTCCAAAAGTTCGTTCATCACCTTATTCCAGTGATCAGAATACGGCTTTGCTGCTTGTTTCCACAATCTTCCGGCCTCTTCAAATCGATTTTGTTCATTTTGATAATTATAATCCAAAGGGTAATGTTGCACCGTTCGATCTTCAAAAAGAGCCTCTGGAAGTCCATACCAGTGCTCCATTGAAGTAAGTCCTGCCCTTGCCGAATTCAAAACATTCCAACGTGCAACGTCGATTTGTGCGTGATGACAAGCAGAACGCAACCCGAGCTTTTTATTTTCATCGAGAGCCGCCTTCATAATCTCTGGAGCCGCTCCAAAAAACTTAACACCGTCTGCCCCTTTTTTTGCATTTTCTCTTACCCAATTGCGCGCCATTTCTGGACTGCTAATAGGCACTTTAGAACCTTGACCAAAACCTGTATATGCAAAAATACGAGGGGCAATAATTTCATTTTTTTCACTAGAACGTTTCAGTTTCATGGTCCAATCTACACCTCGCCCACTTGGCTCTCTTACAGTAGTGATCCCATGCGCCATCCATAGTTTAAAAACATAATCGGCTTCGGCCCCTTGCGCTACTCCACCTATATGACCATGCATATCCACAAAACCAGGTAGTATATATTTTCCTTTGGCATTAATTTCTTTACCACCAGGTTTCAATTTTGGGCGTTTATTAGCATCTATAGGAACTCCCGGGTACCCAACTACCACAATGCTTTTAATAACATTATTTTCTACAACAATATCTACCGGACCTCTTGGTGGCGAACCATTACCATTGATTAAGGTTGCCCCTCTAATAATAAGTTGAGAAAAAGGCCCTTCACTTACATCTTGAGAAAACAAAGAAAAACAGATAAAGAAAACTAATGCATACAAAAAGTAATTCTGAATATTCATTATTAGCGAGATAGATTAATATGCGATTATAGATAAAGACTAAACTTACAGAATTCACCACAAAATAAAGAAACTACTAAGAATATTTTAACTGAATTCACTTTTATTCTCCATTCCAAAAAACTATATAGATAGCTCAAAAGCAATATGTTAACTAATTTTAAGACAGTTTTTTCTTATTTTTAAAACACACCTAATCAAATCGTTTTAATCATGGAAAAGTTACAATGGAGCTCGTTCACCAAAAAAATTTATATTCATGCTCCTATCAAAAAAATATATGATTTGTGGGCAACTACTGAAGGAATAACTTCATGGTTCTTAAAAAGTGCAGAATATAAGAGTGCAGAAGGCCTAATCAGAAAATCTGACGAATACATTCAGAAAGGAGATACATATATTTGGTGTTGGCATAACTGGGATGGAAAGGAAGAAGGAAAGGTCCTAGAAGCAAATGGGAAGGATTATTTGGAAATTACTTTTGAAACTTCTAAAGTTTCGGTTCAATTGAAACAAAAGAATAACGTAACTATCGTCATTCTTACACAATACGAAATTCCTGTAAATGAAGAAAGTAAATTAAGAGTGCATTTTGGCTGCAGTAACGGGTGGACTTTTTGGTTAACGAACCTTAAAGCTTTTCTAGAACATGGTATTTTGCTTAATGAAACAGAAATTAATCTACAAGAAAACGAGCTAGCCGGTTACGAATTTGTAAATATGTAATTAATCAGAATGTTTTTATGTTTCTAATCAAATATTCTAATCCGTTAAGTTTAAGTTCGTATATAGTTTGTAATTGTTTTCCCAGAAGTCCTTTTGGAAAACCTTTGGTATGATACCAAACAATGTAGTATTCGGGAAGATCTATAAGATACCTATCTTTATATTTACCATAGGGCATCTTTGTATGTGCTAATTTTAATAAGAATTCTTTAGATGGTTGGAGATTCATTTATACAGCGTGTACTATTTTTCATAATCTCTATAATACCACATTAGAGTTTCTATTTTTTTCTCCCACTTCTTTTGGTTAGCTGCATTTTTAGAATGATCAGTTTCTTCATCGTACCTTTCCTGCATATTGATTCTCATTCTTTCTACCAATTTATACATCTTATTAAGGTCTCTTCTGATATTTTCGCCTGCCCTGTATTCTTTTAAGCGTTTACGCATTATACGAGCATGCAATTCTGAAATGTCAAAATGTAATTGTTCATGAGAGAGTAGTGCTTTGGACATTTGACCTCGTTTAACCCAAGACAAGGAAGGATAGCAAAAGCTGTCAACTTGATAATTTAATTCGATTTCTCCTTTATCCTTACCATAAGACCATTGATATGTAATCCCTGTATTCACTGCCGCGTCAAAATGACTATTAGTCTCTGGTTTGCCTCTAAAATCGGACCAATCTAATTCGCTTCTTTCGGCATATGAGAATTTTCCGACATAACCATTATTATTGGCAACAAATAAAAATAAAATAATAGTAAAGTTTTTAATCATAATTGTAACAATTATGCCCAACCAAAAGTTATTTCTCTCCCTATTTCACAGTGCCGGGGGTACAATATGGGGCTAATATTGTTGACACCTCCTAAAATAGATTTTCCTTTTTCAATTCTAAATATACATAATATTAGAATCCAATGTAAATTATTTTTCCTGTGTATTCCTTACAATTACATGTAATCAATTATAATGCCAAGAAAAATTTATTCCTACAAAAGTTTTCATAGAAAAAAGTTAATCTTAACATCTTCAAATATATAGAAAAATCTCTTTTTATTCTAATCGAATTTGAGTTTTTCTTCAACAAAAAAACAAATTTATTTGATAATACTTGTATAGTTTTCTTCTATTTATTATTGAATATCAATAAGTTAATCTATCAAAGTCAACTTAAGATCATTATCAAATTTTATGATATAGGTAGCATCATTGCAGTATCCGCCTAACATTTTTTTGGTATAATTGAATTTATTTTCCACATATTGTGTGGTACCTTCAAAGGAAACCGCATGATACATATCGTCTGCCGATCCTAGCCTCATTAAGATATCATAAGCAATATCAAACCCTCTAACAGCCCAGTTATTAGGATCAGAACCGTAGATAGCTTTATACTTTTTTGTAAAAGGTGTAACGTGTTTATTTCCTTCTTCATCTTCTTCATCAAATTCTTTATAAAAAGAAGGGTAATGAAGATGAAGTTTGGACAAATGCTCATTTTTAACACTATCATCATCAAAAGCACTATTTTTATCAGAGGTAAACAACGTTATTTTATGACTCTCTGCTTTAGCATTTAGCAAAGGAATTACATTACTTAACATTGCCACATCGTTCGACTCAAGAAAAACCCAATTAGGCTTGTTTTCTACCAAAACCTTACCAAGGTGAACTTCGTACAAATAATTCCCTTCTTCTATTTTGGCCACCTTGGCCTCAGGGAATTTAGCCTTTAGCTTTTCTTTAATTTCTTCATATTTTTTGCCTTGTTGGACTATGATAATTATGTTTTTATCGGTCGAATCCTTCTCTACATAAGAGATGATTCTTTCCTGAAGCATTTCATTGGTAGGACGCGTTTGAAAGAAATTATCATAAAGATTTGATTCTTTTCTAGAAGCAGGAGAAAAAATAGGAGTCTCATACTTACGTAGTTCTGCAGCCACGGTTTCTAAATTATTCTGATAGAGCGGGCCAATGACGGCATCTGTTCCTTCAAAATCATGATCCTTTAATATTTTTCTGATATGTTGGGTATTGTTATTTTTCTTTGTATCAAACACATTAAGCTCTGTGGTTATTCCTTTAGTTTTTGCAGAATCAACCGCTATCAAAATACCACTGTAAAGATCTAAAGCTATTCTTAAACTTTGTTTCTTTTTAAGATGTTCTTCCGTTTCCTGAATAACTTCAAAATTTAAAGTATCCAAACTAAAAGGAAGCATCACAGCTACTTTCTTAGGTTTAAAGTTATACAATTTACTTCCTAAATCAAGATATTTTCCTATTTGCGGAATTGTAGCCGCCATTGTATCTTTTGGTATCGTAATTACCATCCCTGCTTTTAATCCTTCTCGTAAATACGGATTCATATTAAACAAAGAATCTGAAGAAATTCCGGTACGTTTTAGTATTCCAAAAATAGTTTCTTTTGGCTTCACCTCATATAACTCAAACCCTGGTTGTATAGAATCTTTTAGAGATACAAAAATTGTGGTTGGCACCGTTATTTCCATACCGATTGGAAAATCAGGATCCATAGTTGGGTTAAGTTGTTCCAACTGAGTGATTGTGATTCCGTGTCGTCTTGCTATACCATATCGTGTATCTTTAGGTTTTACGATGTACCTGGTAGTGGTAGTAAGTCTACTGTTTGGGCTTATACTATCAATTTCTGTAGGTTTTGCTACTGCCGTGGTTTCTTGAGCAAATACAGGAATTCTAATCTTATCTTTCTTTTTTATTTGTTCAGAATATAATCTCTTGTTCTGTTTTTTTATATCCTCAACTGTAATATTATATTTTTTTGCAATTCCATATAATGTTTCTTTGCGCTTTACTTTGTGAGTGATAAAACGGATTATTTTTTGTTCTTCGGGAATTATTTTAAGGCTATCAAGAACAGCATCTTTACCCTCTTCACTTCCCAAATCCAGTGCAGTTTGTTCTTTCTTCTCAATTTTACCAACTCTAAGAATTTGCCCTAAGTTAATACCATTAACTGCTTCGGGGTTTAATATAAAAATAGCTTCTTGAGTTGTATTATATTTCTGTGAAAGGCTAAAGACAGTATCTCCTTTTTCTACAACATGAGTTTTATATTCCTCGTCATTAACCACAGGGATGGCAAGAATTTGCCCCTCTTGGATTCCATCTTTGGCAGTGGGATTAATTTTATAAATTGCCTCGGGAGTTGTATTATAGCGCTTTGCTATTCTATATACATTTTCCCCTTTGACAACCGTATGACTTTTATACTGCTGTGCCATGGCAGAATTACCAATAACCAACAGTATAAAGAACAATAAAAACTTTTTCATTTAATTCTATTTTTTTAATTCCCCAACTCCAAACTTACAATATAATCATGATTCTATTCCCATTCTATGGTAGCTGGAGGCTTTGAGCTAATATCATATACTACTCTATTAACGCCTTTTACCCTGTTTATTATTGTGTTAGAAGTTTTTTGTAAAAATTCGTATGGTAAATTCACCCAATCTGCCGTCATACCATCTGTACTTTCTACAGCACGCAACGCCACACAATTTTCATAGGTTCTTTCGTCTCCCATTACTCCTACACTTTGTACGGGTAACAAAATAGCTCCTGCCTGCCAAACTTTATCATACAATCCATTTTCTTTCAAACCATTTATAAAAATAGCATCTACTTCTTGCAAAATACGAACTTTATCGCTTGTAATATCTCCCAAAATACGAATAGCAAGTCCAGGGCCCGGAAACGGATGTCTACCCAATAACTCTTTATCCATACCCATAGATGCTCCTACTCGTCTTACCTCGTCTTTAAATAACATCTTGAGAGGCTCTACTATTTTTAGTTTCATATAATCTGGCAACCCGCCAACATTATGATGACTTTTGATGGTAGCACTTGGACCTCCCGAAACAGAAACGCTTTCTATAACATCTGGATATATTGTTCCCTGCGCCAACCATTTTACATCCTCTATAGCATGTGCTTCATCATCAAAAACCTCAATAAACACTCGTCCAATTGCTTTACGCTTTTTCTCTGGATCGCTTTCTCCTGCTAGAGCTTCCAAAAAACGTGCCGAAGCATCTACTCCTTTTACATTTAACCCCATCCCCTCATAACGCTGTAATACGGTCGAAAACTCGTTTTTACGAAGTAACCCATTGTTTACAAAAATACAATGCAAGTTTTTACCAATGGCTTTATGGAGTAGCATAGCAGCAACTGAAGAATCTACACCTCCAGAAAGCCCTAATACTACTTTATCATTTCCTAGCTGTTCTTTTAGATTATTTACCGTCTCATCAACAAACGAATCTGGAGTCCAATCCTGTGCAACGCCGGCTATGTCTACCAAAAAATTCTTTAAAAGTTGTGTGCCATCTTTTGAATGATACACTTCCGGATGAAACTGAATAGCATACGTTTTTTCACCATTGATCTTAAATGCCGCATTCTTCACATCATGTGTACTTGCCAAAAGTTCACCATTTGTTGGTAATTCTTTTATAGTGTCACTATGACTCATCCAAACTTGTGAACCTTCAAAAATGTTTTGAAACAATTCATCAGTATTGATATAGGATAAATTTGCACGGCCGTATTCTCGAGTATTGGATGCCGCAACTTCTCCACCGCCAAAATGGGCAAGATATTGTGCCCCATAACAAATTCCCAATAATGGTTTTTTTCCCTGTATTTCAGAGAGATCTGGATGTGCTACATCTTCTCCTCGAACCGATATCGGGCTACCCGATAATATAACAGCCCCATAATCACTAATATCTTTTGGAGGTTTGTTGTATGGATGTATTTCTGAATATATATTAAGCTCTCTTACACGACGCCCAATAAGTTGCGTAACCTGTGACCCGAAGTCTAAAATAAGTACCTTGTTGTTTTGCATAGGCAAAAATAAAATTAAATTCAGAACCCCGAAATCCTAAATTGATAATTTTTACAAAGCGTATTATTTTTATCAACTATTAAATCTATTACGTGATATTATAAGAAAACCAAATCACTAAAAAACTTTGGTCAACAAATATAAAAACTTCATTTTGCTAACAACAAAAAAACACAACCCTCTAGTTAACAATGCTATAAAATAATTATTCGTACATTTAATAGCTTATTCACCAACCAATTATATGGGCTCTTTTCTAAAATTACTCCTCCTTTTGGGATGTCTTTGTTGTTATTCAACATTTGCCCAAAGCAAAAAAAAGATAGATAGCTTGCAAAAAATTATCAATGAAACCGATATTGATACAATCAAAGCTATAAACTATTTATGGATTGCCGAATATAGTATGTATAACAATCCAAAACTCACCTTGGATGTTATCAATAAAGCCGAATTACTATACAAAAAGAGCAATTACTCCAAACAAATGGGAAAAGTATACGGCCAAAAAGCAAACTATTACTATAGACAAGGAAAGATAGACTCGGCCAGACATTACTTGCAAACATCTGCGGTTTTTTTTCTAGAACAAAAAGATACATTAAGAGCTGCAAACATCAGGCATAATATCGGAATTTTAGATCATTATCAAGGAAATATGGAAAGTGCCATAGAAATTATGGAAAGTAATATTCCGGTTTTTATACAACTTAATGATTCCTTACGATTAGGTAACACCTATCATATAATTGGCAATATTTTTAAATCAAAAGGGTACTACAACATCTCCCTAAAAAATTCACTTAAAGCCTTAAAAATACATCAAAAAGTAAAAGATAATTTTAGAACAGCAGAAGATCTTCTACAAATAGGAACCACATACCAAGCACTTGAAGAACATGAAAAGGCAATCGAAATTTTCAAAGAAAGTTACGATTTGTACGAGAAAGAAGAAAACATACAAAACATAGCCCATATCTTAAATTATATAGGGTCTTCTAATGTAGCATTGAAAAAATACAATGAGGCAGAGAAAAACTTCAAAGAAGCTCAAAAGCTTTCTATTGAACAAGAGTATAAGGCCAATGTTGCCAGAACTTACGTGAACTTTGGGAATCTAGAATATGAAAAAGAAAATTATAATGTTGCTATCGATTTCCTGACAAAAGGGTATGATTTATGGCAATCTATCTCTTCACCCTATAATGAAGCTGATGTTCTTTTTGACATTGGAAAAGCGACTTTGGCCAATAAAGAATATAGTAAATCGGTTCAGTTCTTTAATAAAAGTATTGAATTAGGAGACTCTATTAACGACCCAAGAGTTTTAACCAAAGCTCATCTGTATAAATCTACTGCCCTTGAAAAGTTAAGGAAATACAAAGAATCTCTGGAAAGTTTTAAAAAGAATAAAACGTTCAGTGATACTATTTTTACTACAGAAAATCGTCGTGCCACAAAGGAACTACAGATTGTCTATGAAACTGAGAAAAAAGAGCAAGAAATTGCGCTTCAAAAAAGCGAAATAGAATTATTAGAACAAAAGGCCAAAACCAATAATTTACAACGCATTCTGTTAGGAGCTGGTTTATTTCTCTCTTTAATCATCTTTGGTCTTGGTGTATACGGACTTCGACAAAAAATAAAACGTAATAAACTTGAGAAAGAAAAGCTAGATAGTGAGCTAGCTTTCAAACGGAAAGAGCTTACTACACATGCGCTGCACCTTGCCAAAAAAAATGAAGTATTAGAAGGGTTAAAACAAAAAGCAGAAGAACTAAAAACTTCTCAAAATGACACCAACGGTTATCAGCAACTAATCCGCACTATCAATTTTGATCTACAAGACGACAATAACTGGGAAAATTTTGCCAGATATTTTGAAGAGGTTCATAAAGATTTTAATAGCAACGTTAAAAAGAAGTATCCTGAAGTTACTTCAAATGAACTGCGGTTAATGGCGCTTTTAAAAATGAATTTATCTTCAAAAGAGATGGCAAACATTCTTAACATTTCACAAGAAGGAATCAAAAAAGCCAGGTATCGCCTGCGGAAAAAACTGCAAATCACTACCGACGCTTCTTTACAAGATACCGTATTAAACCTGTAAAAACAGGGGTTTATACTTGCACTTTCTTTTTATCATCTATTTAATTTTGAGGTGTCCACTGTTTGTCCACCACCTAATTTTCTTTACGACAAATCAACACTTTAGGTTTGTAATGTCATTAAGTTGACTCGTACCGTTTTGTGGTGTTCTGTCCGAATTAGGGGCTGCAGACTTTAGCGGACAGATCACACAAAATAACGATAATTAATAAACCACAAAACATTTTAATTATGGAAACGCTTAAAAGAAATTTGGGAAAAATGTTACCATTACTTTTCATCATAATGGTAATAGCTTGCAGTAAAGATGATGGAGATGACGTACAACCAACAGTAACAGAAGTGGAAGAACTTCCTGGTATTGACTTGGAAGAATTCGAGATTGATAAAGGTGAAATAGGTGTTAGTATTAATGCCCGAAGTATTGCAAGAAAAGGATACAAGCCTACTACAGCAGATGTAATAGTGACCGCAACCACTGGGGATTACAGTCAAAAAGTTCCTTTCGACGAATTTAACAACATTGCCAATCTGTCCTTCAAAAATGAAAATCTTTCTGAAGAAGCACAAGCCGAGCTTAAAGATGGTGTCGCAATAACCATAAAGGTCCTGGACGAAAACGAAAATGAACTAGTTACCAAGGTAATTTCAAAAATATCCTTTACTTCGAGCCCTTCAGAGGAATTGATTTCTGCGGATGATCTTGAAGATCGATATGCCAAAGTAAGTATTCGGGAAGATGTAAAACACTATATGCAAATAGTAACAGGTGATAATGATGAAGTTTATGGAGCACCAAACTCCATACTTTTTCCGAATACTGTGCTATTAAACACTCCTATTGTAGTTAGCCAGTTGGCTGATTTAGATTACAATTCAGAAAATACAGAGACATTCACTACCTATAGGTTTGAAGAAATTCCGAATGAAGAAGGTGTATTTACAATCTCTGTACATAACGGAACTGATATACACTATTTATATATTGTTCCCGCAAATTCAGAGCTTCGAATTCAAAGTAAAGCTAACCTGATTAGAAACGGGGGGAACAATACAGGAAACCCACCTAATTATAGGTTCAGGATAGAAAAAGCAGAGGCCGGCTTATATACAATAACGCCAACATTTACGGGGAATCCACTAGCACTAATTGGTGATCGTTTAAATGCTGGAAATAGTAATTCTGGCCCCGCTTATTTTAGAATTTTATCCTTTGATATTGATTGGGACATACAGCCCATAGAATCCAAATTTATGCATCCCATCCTTCCGGCTTCGACCACATCTGAGGCTTATAACAGTACATTAAGAAACTGTAGTAGCGGTTCACTCGAACAAACGGTAGGGAGATCAGAATCTTTGGAAACCAAAGAAATATTAGGTTGGGAAGAATCGATGTCGGTAAGTACGAGCCAAGAGTATTCTGTTTCTGTTACCATTGAAGCTGAAGTTTCTACCAAATTTTTTGGAGCAGGGGGATCTGTAAAAAGCTCGGTTACCGGAAGTTATGGTTTTAGCAAAACTCGCACCCAAACCAGCACCCGATCTGGGGGGTATGAAGAAACAAGAACAACGGAAATCTCAACCGAACGCACCCAAGGAGTTCCCCCAGGAACTGCAATTACGGTTGCCGACGTTTATCAAACTTATGAAAATGTTAGGATTCCGTACGTACAAAGATTCAGAATAAAAGGAAATTATCAAGAAGACGGCAAAGCACTTACTGGAGAAGAAATAACAACGCAATTCGCTTTCAACAGCTTTACAGGAGTAATCACCGATGTGCAAAGTGACTATATTGAGGTTACCGTTCGAGGTACAAATGTGATTAATAGACTTATAGAAACAGAAACTATCTCAAAAGATATTGAAGGAGCCTGTAGTAACTAATATCTCACATTTTCTTGTAAAAAAACATCTCGATTAATTCGGGGTGTTTTTTTTGATTGTACCTCCCAAATTGATTAACTTTATAAGACAAACGCCAACCAAAAAAGCCATGACCGAAATTATCTTCTCTACTATCGTAAACGATCTTAAAAAAGCTACAGAAACGCGAGAACATCCGTTTCGATATTTCACTTTTGCCACTTCAAGTATCAATGGCACACCAAGATTAAGAACACTCGTGCTACGAGAGCTGGATGAAGAGTTAAATCTAACCGTATATACCGATAAAAGATCTAAAAAAATCACGCATATCAATGAACACAATACGGTAAGTCTTCTTTTTCTCGATTCAGAAAGGTTAATACAACTCTCTATAAGAGCCAAAGCCAAGATTATAACAGATGACAACACTATAAAAAATATTTGGGATCAAGTACCTCAAAAATCACGAAAAGAGTATACTACAAAATTAGCTCCAGGTGAAGAGATTAAAAACCCCGAGCAGATAGATTTCCTTGAAGAAAAACACTTTCTTACCGCTATCAAGTTGATTCCTGATAAAATAGAATACTTGCGTTTAAACCGACCCAATCATATTCGGGTACTATTCAAAAAAGAAAATAATGATTGGAAAGGCACATATTTGGTTCCTTGAGTTATAAAAAACACCTATCAAAATATTTGTATATTCGTTCACGTATTTCCTACCTGCCTTTAATAATTCCTGTTTAAAATTCTAATCAAAGAATACACAATTAAATAAAAGAACGAATGAAAAAGAAAATTTTCAATACAGAAAAAATCATTGGATTTTCTGCGATGTTTATCAGTTTACTTACCCTTATCATTTTTTTATATCAAACAAGAGTAATTAGTAAACAAGCCAGATTATCGGTAACCCCAAGAATATCTTTTAATTCGAGCGTTGCTACTGCAGATTCTACCATTGTATTTAGTATAGGAATTAAAAATAATGGACTTGGTCCTGCCATCATCGATTCTTCAGCTATTTTTGCTAATAACAAATATTATCCTTTAGATTTTAAATCTTATACAGAAAAGAACTATCCCAAGGTTGACAGCCTTGCTTCTCATACAAGTTCATATTTTTTAACCAAAGGAGCTACTTTATTACCAAATAACGAAATCGTATTGACTGAAGCAGGAATACCTAAACGAGATATACCGGCGTTTTATAAGTTGTATAACCTAAAAGAGGGAGACACCGATTTTCCTTTTGACATTATTATATACTATTCTTCTATATATGAAGAAAAATGGAAAGTATCGCTTAAGGCCATGGGAAATCCAATTGAATTATAAGATTACTTCGGCTATTATAACCTGATCAGGGAGTTAAAACCAAAAACTCACCTTTCAAAGGATCAAGATGCTTGAGCAGAGTAGGAACAAGGTTCTCACCATACTCAAGATACATTTCAGAAAAATTAGTGTTACGTTCTTGTAAGCTTTGATTAGGAAATAACTCGTTTTGCAATGTTGTTAATCGTTTTACATGATCACTTAATTTGCGACGTTGCGCTTTTAGCAAACGTTTTTCGAGCACATCCAAACCTTTGAGTTGCTTTACTTCTTGTGCTTTTACTGCATTACCAAAAGTAACATCGGTCTGTTCTGCCAATTCGTACATGGCTTTAAACTGCTCTTGCAAATGCTTTCGTTGTGGATCAAAATTGATATCGATATTAGAAATACGACGTACTTTTCGGTTGATTAATTCATGTTGTTTTAAAAACAACTCGGTATCTGAAACATTTAATTTTTTGAGTTTTTCTGCTTGTTTTGGCGTTTGAACCAATACTGAATTACGCAGTAACAACATAGGAAATGGCACCTCAACAGCCTCAAAATAATCTTGCAGCTCAAACCAATAAGCCAGTTCTCCTCCTCCTCCAATATAACATAGGTTAGGTAAGATCACTTCTTGATACAAAGGTCGCATCATCACGTTGGGACTAAATCTTTCGGGCTCGTCATAAAGATGTTTTATGATCTCACTCTTGCTCCAAGAGATATCGGTCTCGTTCACAAAATACTTCCCATCTTGTTCTATGATTCTTTCCCGAATACCTTTGGCCAAATAAAAAAGGTTGATTTCTCTTGGGTTCACTTGCACCTTATATCCTAATTCATCAAGTTTATTGGCTTTTGGCAATATACTAGTATAGGAAACCTGTTCCAAAAGTTCTTTCTCTACATAAGGAACAAATAGGCGCTTTAGCTCTTGGTCATCTCCGTCAACAATGACCAAACCATATTCACCAAAGAGCGTATTAGCCAAATAACGCGTTGCTTCAGATAATGTATCGTGTTTCAAATAGGCTTCTTCAAAAAGTATTTTTAATTGTTCGGCATTTTGTCCTGCTCCTATTTCAGAAGAAAAAATCTCAAAAACTTTATCCAGGCCCTTGGTATCAAAACCACCAACCGCTCCGCCATCTTCGCGATTCCATTGTATCTTCTTTCCAAACAGATTAAAATAATTAATCTCGTCAAAATCATGGTCTTCTGTAGCCATCCAATACACCGGAACAAAATCATATGTAGGATGTTTCTCTTTTAAAACCTTGGTAAGGTTAATAGTCGAAACAATTTTATATAAAAAATAAAGAGGTCCTGTAAATAAATTTAATTGATGCCCGGTAGTTACAGTAAAAGTAGTATCTTTTTGTAAGAGCTTAATATTTTCCTTGGTTGCTTCTGTACAGCCAATACCCTGATATTGATTTTGCAGTGCCTCTACCAATACTTGTCTATTATCTGAAGAAAAGGATTGTTGTTTTTCCTCAATTTGACCATCAAAATTTTCTAGCTTGGGGAAACGATTATAAAATGCTTGTAACTCAGGTTTTTGATCTAAATAATCGCATATTAAGGAAGAAAAGTAATTCGTATCTCTAAACGGAATACAGTCGCTAGGCATAAATTATTCTTTTTTTAAAGGGTTAAACCCGGATTATACATTAAAAAATCTATTACAGCTTGAAACTACTTCAAATCCTGAGCTTCGCAGCATTTTCAAATTTAACCAGAGCGATGCTATGCAAAAACTTGTAAAAATGTCAGGCTTTATTGCACTTTCAACCTTCATCACGAAGTTTTAATGCATAATCCGGGTTAAATATACATTAGATTGTTATTGTAAATCCTAAATTTTAGTTAATACCAATTATAACCTAAATTTAACTCGGTATTTTTCGATTTCTAAAATTTTAATCAATCAATGAAAAAATTACTCATTACACTCTTTGTCGTTACGACAGCACTAACTTACTCACAAAACAAATTACTATCACCTGCAGAATTTCTTGGATATGAAATAGGAGAGCAATTTACCCGTCATGCCGATGTAGTAAATTATTTCAGCCATGTTGCCAATACCTCAAGTATGGTTACGTATCACAATTACGGAAAAACAAACGAACGAAGACCACTTACCTACGCTATTGTTTCGTCTGAAGAAAACTTAAAAAATATTGAAACCATACGGCAAGACCACCTTAAAAACACTGGGATTGTAGCAGGAACTTCTAGTCCTGAAACGGCCATTGTTTGGTTAAGTTATAATGTACATGGTAATGAAGCCTCTAGCACAGAAGCCGCTATGCAAACCATTTATGAATTGATCACCAAAAAAACAGACTGGTTAAAAAACACTGTTGTGATCATAGATCCATGTATCAATCCCGATGGTCGCGATCGTTATGCCAACTGGTACAATCAGGTAAAAGCGACACCTTATAATATTGATCAAAATGCCACCGAACATAATGAACCCTGGCCCGGTGGAAGACCCAATCACTATCTTTTTGATTTAAATCGCGACTGGGCCTGGGCCACGCAGGTAGAATCTGCTCAAAGATTAAAGATTTATAACCAATGGATGCCTCATATTCATGTTGATTTTCATGAACAAGGCATTAACGAACCATACTATTTTGCTCCGGCGGCAGAACCATTTCATGAAATTATCACGCCGTGGCAACGTGATTTCCAGACACAAATTGGTAAAAACCACGCAAAGTATTTTGATGCCGAAGGTTGGTTATTTTTTACGCGAGAGCGTTTTGATCTTTTATATCCAAGTTACGGTGACACCTACCCTACTTTTATGGGCGCTATTGGGATGACGTATGAGCAAGCCGGACATGGTCGAGCAGGATTAGGTATCCAGACCGATGAAGGGTATGTACTCACCTTAAAAGATCGTGCATTGCACCATACCACCACAGGATTATCTACGGTAGAAATCTCTTCAAAAAATGCTGCAAAACTGAATACAGAGTTCAAAAAATTCTTTGATAATTCTGGTTTAAAATACAAAAGTTATGTCCTAAAAGGAGAAGCCGATAAAATCAATGCTTTAACCAACCTACTGGATAAACACGAAATAAAATATGGCTTCACCAATGCATCAAAAGTGTCTGGATTTAATTTTAGAGATAATAAATCAGGCAGTATCAATGCCAATGGGGCGCTTGTCGTAAGTACCAACCAACCCAAAGGTAAAATGGTAAAGGTGCTTTTTGAGCCCGATGCAAAATTAAGCAATCCACTCACCTACGATATTACAGCCTGGAGCATCCCACATGCTTATGGTTTGGAAGCGATTGCTTCTACTTCTTTGATTCCGGCCAATGGAAATCAAAAATCAAACACTATTGCCAATACTTCAAGTCCGTCGGGAGCTGGATATATTGCCAAATGGAACAGTTTGGATGATGCCGCTTTTATGGCCGATCTTTTACGAAACAATATTAGAGTACGTTTTAGCGAAAAAGACTTTTCGAATAATGGGGACAACTTTAAAAAAGGAAGTTTAATCATTACCAAAAGTGACAATCGAAGAATAAAAGACTACGATAAAAAGGTTATTGAGATTGCCAATAAACACAAGCGTAAATTGTATCCGGCACCTACTAGTTTTGCCTCTAGTGGTGTAGATTTTGGATCACCCGATGTAAAATTAATCAATAATCAACGTATTGTTGTGCTTAAAGGAAACTACGTGTCTTCCTTGAGTTATGGAGAAATTTGGCACTTTTTTGAGCAACAGCTTAAATTTCCGATTACATCGATAGATACAGACTATTTTAACAATGTCGATTTTAGCAAATATGATGTACTTATTATGCCGAATGGATATTACAATGGAATGATCAATGAAAGTACCTTAAAAAGATTGAAAGAATGGGTACAAAAAGGCGGGAAAGTAATTGCGCTGGCAAGAGCAGTGGGTGTTTTTGCCGATAAAGAAGGGTTTGATCTAAAAAAGAATAAGGCCGATGATAAGAAAAAAGATTCTATCGGAAATCGTATCCCCTATGACAAAAGAGAGCGTGAAAGTGTAAAAGATTTTATCACCGGAAGTATTTTTAAAACAAAAATAGATCCCACACACCCAATGGCTTTTGGGTATGATGACACCTACTTTACTTTAAAATTAGGGAGCAGTTCTTATAAGTTGCTCGAAAACGGATATAACATCGCCTATATGGAAAGCCCAGAAAATGTATCCGGATTTTCGGGAGCAGATGCTTTAAAAGGTTTAAACAACTCCCTTGTATTTGGAGAAACCAGAATGGGTAGCGGATGCATTATCTATATGGTAGACAACCCAATGTTTAGATCATTTTGGGAAAACGGTAAGCTTTTCTTTGTAAATGCTGTATTTTTTGCAAATAATAATAAATTTAGATTATAAATATAATAGCACTCCAAAAGGTAATTTGAAGCCATTTCTTCAAGTTAACTTTGTTAAAAATAACTCATCAATTAAACAAAACTCATACAGATGAATACTCAACAAATTTCAAAAACCATAAAGACAATGGCGCTTTGTTCGGTCATTGTTTTGACTAGTTGTAATCAAAAGAAAGAAACTGTGGATACCACCAAAGAAACAGAAAAAACGGATAATGTTTTAATGGCAGAATGGACCGGTCCTTATGGAGGGACGCCTGCTTTTGATAAAATGAATCTTGAAGATCTGAAACCAGCCCTTGAAAAAGGAATGGAAATGAATCTTAAAGAAATCGACGATATTGCTAATAATCCAGAAGCCCCTACGTTTGAAAACACCATCGTAGCTATGGAAAGATCTGGCGAAGAGCTAGGCAGGGTCTTTACGTATTACGGAATTCTAAGCAGCAATATGTCTTCACCTGAATTTAGAGAAATTCAAAAAGAGATGGCGCCTAAGTTATCTGAATTTCAATCTAAAATCTCTCAAAACACAAAACTTTTTCAGCGTATCAAAACAGTATACGACCATGCACAAAAAGAACCTCTTGAGGCCGACCAACAACGTGTAGTACAATTGACCTATGAAGGTTTTGCGATGAATGGGGCCGAATTGGATGATGAAAAAAAGAAACGTTATGCTGCGATTAACAAAGAATTATCAGAACTATACCCTAATTTTTCTAACAACATCCTTGCCGATGAAGAAGGATATGTAACCTACCTCACTAAAGATCAATTGAGCGGTTTATCTGACCCTTTAGTTAAGGCGTATGCAAAAGCTGCTACCGATCGTGGGCAAGATGGAAAATATGCAGTTACAAATACACGTTCTTCTATGGACCCTTTCTTAACGTATTCTAACGAAAGAGAACTGCGTAAAAAAGTTTGGGAAAATTATTATTCTCGCGGAGACAATGGAGATGACAAAGACAATAATGCAAACATTGCCAAAATCTTAAAGCTTAGAAAAGAGCGTGTGGGATTATTGGGGCATGATAATTTTGCAGATTGGAGACTACAAAACCGTATGGCAAAAACTCCAGAGAACGCTATGAAACTTATGAATGCGGTTTGGCCAGCGGCTATTGGTCGTGTAAAAGAAGAAGTTGCCGATATGCAGGCGGTGGCAAATGCTAGTGGAGACAAAATCACCATCGAACCTTGGGATTATCGCTACTATGCCGAAAAAGTGAGAAAAAAGAAATACGACCTGGACTCAGACGAAGTAAAACAATACCTACAATTAGATAAGTTAAGAGAAGCTATGTTCTTTGTAGCTGGCGAATTGTTTAACTACACTTTTACTCCGGTTGAAGAAGGAAAAGTCCCTGTTTTTCATGAGGATGTTAAAGTTTGGGAAGTAACCGATAAAACCTCGGGAGACCATATTGGGTTGTGGTACCTTGATCCCTTTGCAAGAACCGGAAAGCGTTCTGGAGCATGGGCCACTACCTATAGAAGTCATACTACTTTTGATGGTAAAGAAACCGTACTGGCATCCAATAACTCGAACTTTGTAAAACCTGCTCCGGGTGAGCCAGTATTAGTGTCTTGGGACGATGCTACGACATTTTTCCATGAATTTGGTCATGCCCTGCATTTCTTTGCTTCCGAAGTGAGATATCCTACATTAAATGGCGGTGTACGTGATTATACCGAGTTTCAGTCTCAATTATTAGAGCGTTGGTTATCTACAGATCAAGTGATCGATAACTACCTGAAACATTACAAAACAGGTGAGCCTATGCCAAAAGCATTGGTAGAAAAAATCAAAAAAGCAGCTACCTTTAATCAAGGATTTGCAACCACCGAATACCTTGCCTCTGCATTGATGGATATGAAGTTCCATTTGGCAGATCCAACTGATATTGATGTGGATAAATTTGAAAGAGAAACCTTGAAAGAGCTTAACATGCCCAAGGAACTGGTAATGCGCCACCGCACACCACATTTTGGACATGTATTCTCTGGTGAAGGCTATGCAACAGCATACTACGGATACATGTGGGCCGACGTATTAACATCTGATGCCGCCGAAGCTTTTGCAGAAGCTCCTGGAGGATTCTATGATAAGGAAGTTGCTGCCAAATTGGTAAAATATCTTTTTGCACCTCGTAATGCCATGGATCCGGCTGAAGCCTATAGAAAATTTAGAGGACGTGATGCCAACATTGAAGCATTAATGAGGGACCGCGGATTTCCGGTAACCAAATCATAATAACAACTTTTTAAAAGAGTATATCCACTATCTTATTTAAGGTATGTATGTACTCTTTTTTTATCATCATATACGCATACAATGAAAACATTAAAAATAATACTCTTCGCATTCTTGCTATCGGGAGTCATCATTTCTTGTAAACAAGAAGCCGATGCAGACAAAAACGTAGCAGAAACCAAAGAATTTAAAGTAGATTTTGAAAAATTCACATTGGATAACGGCTTGCAAGTCGTATTTCACGTAGACCGATCGGACCCTGTAGTGGCTGTGGCCTTAACCGCACATGTAGGTTCTGCAAGAGAAAAAGAAGGAAGAACAGGATTTGCCCATTTGTTTGAGCATTTACTGTTTCTCGAATCTGAAAACCTGGGTAAAGGCGGACTCGATAAAATGAGTGCCCGTATTGGAGGCTCTGGTGCCAATGGATCCACTAGCCGCGATCGTACCAATTATTATCAAACGGTACCCAAAGACGCTTTAGAAAAAATGATCTGGGCCGAAGCCGATAAACTTGGATACTTTATCAATACGGTTACCGAACCTGTGCTGGCCAAAGAAAAACAAGTCGTTAAAAACGAAAAACGCCAGAGTATCGACAATCGACCTTATGGACATGTAAATTATGTTATTGGTAAAAATTTATATCCAAAAGGTCATCCCTACAATTGGCAGGTAATCGGTTCGCTTGAAGATTTACAAAATGCTACCCTTCAAGATGTAAAAGATTTCTTCAACCGTTGGTATGTTCCTAATAATGTCACCTTGACAATTGCAGGAGATTTTGATACCGCGCAAGCCAAAAAATGGGTACACAAGTATTTTGATGAAATCAAACGCGGAGAAGACATTCCAAAATTAGAAAAACAACCCGTTACCCTTTCTGAAACCAAGAAGTTGTATTATGAAGATAACTTTGCACGTCTTCCGCAGGTGACCATGACCTGGCCAACGGTACCGATGTATCATCCAGATTCGTATGCGTTGGATGTGTTATCGACCTATCTTTCTGAAGGAAAAAAAGCGCCTTTCAACAAGGTACTGGTAGATGATAAGCAACTGGCTCCCCAGGTAGTTATGTACAATTACGGATCAGAATTGGCAGGGCAATATCACCTGAGTGTTCGTGGATTCGAAAAAACAGACCTCAACACTATTGATGAAGCCATTGCCGAGGCTTTTACCAAGTTTGAAACTGAAGGAATTTCTCAAAAAGACCTGGATCGCATCAAGGCCGGACAAGAAACTAACTTCTACCAGGGTCTGTCGAGTGTATTAGGCAAAGGATTTCAATTGGCACAATATGAGATTTTTGCCAATGATCCTGGTTTTATTAACCAAGACGTAAAAAACATTCTTGCGGTTACTGTTGAAGATGTAAATCGTGTGTACAATCAATACATCAAAGGAAAACACTATGTGGCGACAAGTTTTGTACCTATTGGGCAAACCGATTTGATCTTAAAAGAATCTACCCTGGCCGAAGTAGTTGAAGAAAAAATTGTTGAAGGTGCCGAAGAAAGTTTTGACGCCAGTATCGCAGCCAAGTATGAAAAAACCCCTTCGAGTTTTGACCGATCGGTAGAGCCGCCCTACGGAGAAACACCACAGGTAAACATGCCATCGGTTTGGAAAGAAAAACTCATCTCTGGTATTGAAGTCTTTGGTATACAAAACGACGAGATCCCATTGGTGCAATTTAGAATGCACATACGATGTGGTTTATTATTAGAAAAAGCCGATAAAGTTGGTGTTTCTAATATGTTGGCCGAATTGATGACCAAAGGTACCCAAGACAAAACCACCGAAGAGCTGGAAGACGCTATCGAGAGCCTTGGTGCAGAGATCAATATCTTTGCCGGCGATGAAAACATTTCCATAACCGGAAGCACCCTTGCCAAAAACTACGACAAAACCATGGCACTGGTTGAAGAAATGATCTTGCGACCCCGATGGGACGAAAAAGAATTTGATTTGATCAAACAAAGTGTGATTAGCCAAATACAACAGCAAAAAGCCAATCCAAGAAGCATCGCCAGTAACGAATATGCCAAGCTTGTGTATGGTGAGGACCATATCTTATCACATAACAACCTGGGGACCGAGGCATCGGTCGGATCGATTACCATCGATGACCTTAGGCAGTTTTATGAAGCCAACTTCTCGCCTACCATTACCAAAGTACATGTAGTAGGTGATATTGATCGGGTAGCAGTTACCTCTTCGTTGGCGAATCTGGATAAAAACTGGCCGCAAAAAGAGGTGAAATTCCCGGTATTGGCTACTCCAGAAGCACCCAAGGAATCCAAAGTCTATTTTTATGATGTGCCCGATGCCAAGCAATCACAAATACGATTTGGGTATCGAGCCCTGGCAGCGACCGATAAAGACTATTATCCTGCACGTATCATGAACTATCGATTGGGAGGCGGTGGATTTGCCTCGCAATTCACACAACAATTGCGCGAAGGCAAAGGATATACCTACGGTATAGGCTCTAGTTTTAGGGGCAGTACCATCCCTGGACCGTTTACCATTTCTAGCGGGGTGCGCTCTAATGTAACCTATGAGTCGGCAGACTTGGTTAAAGAGATTTTGACCAACTATGGTAAAAACTATAACCAGGAAGATTTGGATATCACCAAAAGCTCCTTAATAAAGAGTAACGCCAGGGCGTTTGAGACGTTTAACTCAAAACTTAATATGCTGATTAACATTAGTGAGTTTAACTATCCAGACGATTATGTTACCCAACGCGAAGCGATTGTAAATAATATGACGGTAGACGAGGTAAAACGACTCTCGAACACCTACCTGGATCCCAACAAAATGATCTACCTGGTGGTGGGTGATGCCAAAACACAGCTTAAAAAACTGGAACAATTAGGTTTTGGTACGCCGGTGTTGTTAAATGATGATAAAGAGCCGGTTAAGAATTAAATAAGTCGTTAAAAACGAGCCCTTCGACTCCGCTCAGGGCACCAAAAAAAGGGACAAACCATCATGGTTTGTCCCTTTTTTTTGCTTTTAAACCTGATAGACGGATTTACAATCCGTGCAAACAACAACATGTTTTCAAGCTCGGATTACAAATCCGAGCCATCGTTCCTGTAGTTAATCAATTCTCAAAAAAAACTCGTATCACTCCACTAGCACTAGCCTGCTACCAGTGCCCACAATGCCCGCTGGCACAAGTCTGTGACTAGTGCTCATCTTTATTGAAGTTTTGTATTTTTGCCGCCAATTAAACACTTAGCATGACCGATTACCAAAAAAATCGTCTTGAAGTATATACTCGAAAGATTGAAGATATTCAAAACCATTCGGGATTTTTTAAAAAGAATCTCTTAAAAGTTATAATATTCGGTATTCTGTTCTCTTTGTATGTACCAACTTATACAGGAGGACACAAACTTCGCTTTGGCAGATCCCAATCTATTATGGATCGTCTGGGAGGAGATTATTTTACCGCTGTTATCTGGTCATTATGTGTGTATGCCTCTTTTTGTATTATAGGACACATTGTATTTGCCATCCAAGACAAATATCGAATCAAAAGGTTTCAAAGATTAATAAAAGCTATCGAAGACGATATTGCTAAAAATCAAGATATCGCCTGATATCGCTACCGCTAGTCTTTGACTAGTGGCACACAAGATTGAGATGATAAAAAACACTAAAGATTTGTAGCTCATAGCTGTCTTAACATTTTGTTGTCTTAGCTTTGCGCGGCACACTAGTTACAAACTAGCGGCAGCAAGGGTGTATTTTGAAAATTCTCTATTCTTGAAACTTTTTAATTGTAGCATGATTAATACATTGTTCATAGGTTATATGTAACTTAAATTATTTAGAATGATTCTACACCCGGGAAAAACGCCCCGGAAAACCCGGGAACATTTTCCTGCCTCGGAAAAACGTGCCGGGTTTTCCGGCAACATATTCCTCGCTTGGAAAGTTGTGCCGGAATTTCCGGCGACACATTCTGATCAGATAATAAGCTGTCGGAATTTCAAGCTTGTTTTTCCTTAAAAATTATCCAATGATAGGTGCTACGAGTTTCATTTTTCGTTACTGGGAAGAAAAAAGTGTTTTTTTTTAATCCCCGATCGCTCAGATTTGCAATCCGTGCAAACGGCAACATGTTTCCAAGCTCGGATTACAAATCCGAGCCATCGTTCTTACTTATAAACGGTATGTATAAAATCAAGTAAAATTGTTATGATGAGTATAAAATATCTTAATGGTTAATCATGTCTTAAAACCGTAAATTCTTTTTTGTAATGTAGTACATTTAATACATTATCAACTTTTAAAACCATAATCATGAAAAAGA
Organism: Aquimarina gracilis; assembly: GCF_035285365.1. NCBI lineage: Bacteria > Pseudomonadati > Bacteroidota > Flavobacteriia > Flavobacteriales > Flavobacteriaceae > Aquimarina > Aquimarina gracilis. Next base: position 115,165 of record NZ_JAYKLX010000002.1, read on the forward strand.
AGAGTTTAAGAAATTTGAAATGGAACAAAAGTATCATCTCAAATTTAGAAGTTAAACATATCGTAGGCGGCGGGGCTTCAGGTGGAGTAATTGGATGTAATACACGAGATAACGGCTGTAACACTACTGTTACAATTACAGGTGGCGACCCGTATAAGGAATGTGAGTAACTATTTCTTCCCTTATTTTCATAGTAAAAACACATGAAAATTGTCAAAATATAAGGCAGCAATTGTATCAAAAATTGCTGCCTTTTTATAATTGCACCCAGATCGCGCGGATTACAAATCCGAGCCATCGTTCCTGTGGTTAATTAATTCTCAAACAAAAAACTCGTATCTTACTTGTGCATTAATTCATCAATCATGAGCATTACCAAGTATCTGGACAACATCAAAGATCCACAGCGTAAACAAGACTGTTTGCTACTAGTCGATATCATGAAACGTATCTCAAATGAGGAGCCCGAAATCTGGCGAAATAGTATTGTAGGTTTTGGTAGCTATCATTATAAATACGAAAGCGGTACCAAGGGCGATTGGCTAAAAACCGGATTTTCGTCACGGGCACAGAATATTTCTATTTACATTATTGCAGGTTTTGATCGGTATGAAGAACTACTCGCAAAACTTGGGAAATACAAAACCGGGAAATCGTGTTTGTATGTGAAACAACTGGCAGATATTGATCTGGACGTTTTAGAAACATTGATTGCAGAATCTTATCAATATGTTTCAAAACAATACTCTTAAACAAGGAAGTTTAATTTCAATTCTATCCCACGCAACTGTTCTCATACTTACTCATCTATCAAGTAAATGTAACATTAGGTCACTATGAAAAAAGCATTCTTTACACTATTCTCAATTTTTATTTTGGTCGCTTGCTCAAAAGATCATGATAGCAGCGCCCAACCCAATTCACCTTTAAAAGCCGATCAATATCCGCAGCAATGGAAATTGGTTAAAATGACAGGTAGTATTGCTGACATACCACCTGCCATTGGTGAAAATATGGAATGGCAAGAAGATTACCTTTTGCAATCTGATGGTACATTCATCAAAACTAGGGAGCGAGAAAATAACACTACAACGGTAAAAGGAACGTATGCCTTTGTCAAACTTTCGGACGGCACTTATCTGGAACTTATACATGAATCGGAAAACACATTGCTATGCAATTGTTCTGCCGAGCTTAAAGAATATCTTAAACTGGATACCGATACAGATTTGATTGGCACCTGTTGGGCATGCGATGGCCCCGGTTTGTTTTATAAGAGAATAAAGTAAACTGCCTCAAAGCAAGCTTCAGAACATGTAAATCTGGCCGTGCCTGCCGAACAAGCTAGATTATCGAGTAAAAAACCGTTAAACACTTCATAATCTTAATTAAAAAATACGTATAAAATTCTTTAAATATCCTATCTTTTGGACAGCTTTTATTTACCATGAATTCTATGTCCACTTCCATAAAAACGTATGAGTTTGTAGATCGGTCTGACACACATCTTTCCTTTGATATCAAACGAATGGAAGATGTCTACGATAGCTCTCGTGGCAAACTTGATGATCCGCATCGTCATAATTTCTTTACGGTACTTTTTATAAAAACGGCCAATGGAAAACATATGATCGATTTTAATGAATATGAACTGGAAGAGAATCAAGTATTCTTTGTAAGTCCGGGGCAAGTGCATCAATTAAACGAGCACCAAAAATCATATGGCTGGGCGATAATATTCTCTAGACAATTTCTAGAAGAAAATAATATCGATTATTGTTTTATTGAAGATATTAATTTATTTACCGCTTATGGAGAGACTCCACCACTCTATCTAAATTCGAAACAGCAAAAACAATTAGATCATTATTGTCGACAACTATTCGAAATACAACAGTCGAATGTAAAATTTAAATCCCAGGCACAAGGAGCATTGTTAAAACTTTTCTTGATTGCCTGTAATAATATTTGCACTCTTGACGAAAGAAATACACAACAATTACAAGCTGGTGCAACTATATTAAAAGATTTTAAAAACCTGGTAGAACGTCATTTTTCAGAATGGCACCTGGTACAACAATATGCCGAGGCCTTGCATGTAACTCCCGATCATCTTAATCGCACCATAAAATCTTTAATTGGTAAAACTGCCAAAGAGTATTTACAATCTCGCATTATCATTGCTGCCAAACGTATGTTGTTCTTTTCAGATCAAACGACCAAAGAAATTGCTTATGCCCTTGGCTTTTCTGAGCCGTCAAACTTTAGCAATTTTTTCAAAAAAAGTACAGGAACCTCGCCTTCAGCTTTCAAAAATAATGGCAATGTCGGATTTTGATATGACTAGCTCGTATTCTTGCATTTTATAACCTTTTTAGAAATGGCAACTTTGTAGTGTAAAAAAAGATAACCATATAAAAGAAAGGAAATAAAATGAAAACGATTGTGCACAAAGCAGACACCAGAGGAAAAGCAAACCATGGGTGGTTAAACTCTAGCCACTCGTTTAGTTTTGCCAACTATTACAATCCCGAAAGAATGAATTTTGGAGTTTTAAGAGTATTAAATGACGATACTGTGGCTCCAGGCATGGGATTCGGGAAACACCCTCATGATAATATGGAGATTATCTCGATCCCGCTAGAAGGAGATCTGGAGCACAAAGATAGCATGGGAAACACTACGGTGATCAAGCAAGGTGACATACAGGTAATGAGTGCCGGCACCGGAGTTTTTCATAGCGAATACAACAAGAACCAGGATAAAGAGGTCAAGTTTTTACAGATATGGGTGATCCCAAATCAGAAAAATGTAGCACCCCGATATGATCAAATTACCTTGAATGAAGGCGAAATAAAGAATCAATTGTCACAGGTTCTATCTCCTAATCAAGATGATGATGGGGTATGGATTCATCAAAATGCCTGGTTTCATATGGGTGAATTTGAAGCCGGCAACAACGTTTCTTACGAATTAAAAGATGCTAGCAACGGGGTCTATGCCTTTATATTGGAAGGGGATATGACGGTAGCAGCCCAAAAGTTGAATAAAAGAGATGGGCTCGGCATCCTGGAAACTGATAAAATTGAAATCAAAGCCGACAGTGCATCAAAAATATTATTAATGGAAGTACCAATGTCTATTTAAAAAAATCGTTATGCAATTACTAGAAAATCTAAAATGGCGTTATGCCACCAAAAAGTTTGACGCTACTAAAAAAGTTTCAGACACCGATCTTGAAAAGATAAAAGAAGCGGTATCGCTATCTGCTTCATCGTATGGATTACAAGCCTACAAAGTTTTAATTATTGAAGATCCAGAGATAAGAGAGAAACTAAAACCAGCCTCCTGGGGACAATCGCAAATCACCGATGCATCTCATTTGATAGTATTTTGTAACTATACCCAAGTAGGCCCTGAAGTTATCGATGGTTACTTAAAACTAAAAGCCACGACACAAGGTCTAAACTTTGAGGACCTAAAAGGATATGGAGACTTTATGAAAACCAAAATAGGTGCATTACCAGATGAGGCCGTAAAAGCATGGACCGCAAAGCAAACCTATATTGGTTTGGGAAATTTGCTAGCCGCCTCGGCAGAGTTAAAAATAGATGCTTGTCCTATGGAAGGTTTTGAACCTGATGAATATGATAAAATCCTTGGGTTGTCTGAAAAAGGATTATCTGCAGCTGTAATCGCTACCATAGGATATCGATCTGAAGAAGACGCTACCCAAGGCAATAAAAAAGTTCGAAAACCTATAGATCAATTATTTGAAACCATAAAATAAGAGTTGAGTACGAATTTGAATAAAAAAAGGTCGAGATTTCGACCTTTTTTTTATTCAACAATATGATCAAACCATTCAAATTTTGCTTTTGTATCGTGTTTTAAATTATTAGATCAATTTTATAACTCCTGTATCTCTAACAAGAGTAAATGAAACTTTAGATAACATTAACGAATTATCATTAAAAACGTATTTATAATGAAAAATAAACAAAAAGTATATTTAAAAAGGCTCAAATGTTACCAAATCGTTAAAGTTTAACTTTTTTTACAAAAAATAGCGTTCGTAATTTCACAACAAAATCCTTCAAAAACTGAAGAAAATTCATCACATTTCTTCGAACCATTATTTAATTCAGAAAGCTTCTCTTATTTTCATTATTAACTTATCAAATCGACCCTTTGTTAACAAACATTTCCTTAGAGAAAATTTAAGATTTTAAGTCATTTTTTTGAATACATTTGCCGCCGATTTAACAAACAAAAAAAAAGAACTCAAAATTTTATTACGATGAAAAAAATTACTTACCTACTTGCAATTTCGATCGCTCTTTTATCTTGTGAAGCAGAATCATTTGAAGACGCTACTTTAACTCAAGATAACAACATAGAGAATCCAGAAAACAATCCTGGAAACGATCCAGATATCAATCCTGAAAAAATAATTGATGATTACAATGAAACAGACGGTGGTTTAGATTATAACACTGCTGGATAATTAATACATCACTATACCCAAATCTTCAATAGTTCTCTTTACATTTGAATTAGCCAAGAAAAAATAAAGAAACACTATTCTAGATAAACGCAAAAGAAGCCCAAATGGGCTTCTTTTTTTATGCTGTAATGTCAATGTAGTTTAAGATATACGTATGTAAATTTTAAACAGGTTCTGCATATAGGTCAAAATCTTCGGCCTCGTATACTTTTATGTTGGCATACTCTCCTGTTTTAAGATAAAATTTTGACGCATCAATGAGCACTTCGTTATCTACATCTGGAGAATCAAATTCAGTTCGACCAATAAAATAGTTTCCTTCTTTACGATCAATTACCACACGAAATTCTTGTCCTATTTTTTGCTGATTAAGTTCCCATGAAATTTGCGACTGAATTTCCATAATCTCATTGGCACGTTCCATTTTCACTTCTTCGGGCACATCATCTTCCAGATTAAAAGCATGGGTATTTTCTTCATGAGAATAGGTAAAACATCCCAAACGTTCAAAACGTATTTCTTTTACCCAATCTCTTAAGGTTTCAAAATCTTCTTGTGTTTCTCCTGGATACCCTACTATTAATGTAGTACGAATAGCCATTTCTGGAACGGCCGCTCTAAAATCCTCTATAAGTTTGGTCGTTTTTGCCTTGGTAGTTCCGCGACGCATAGACTTCAATATAGCATCAGATATGTGTTGCAATGGTATGTCTATGTAATTACAAACTTTCGGTTCTTGTTTCATCACCTCTAATACATCCATTGGAAATCCAGTTGGAAATGCATAATGCAAACGAATCCACTCTATTCCTTCAACTTTTACCAGAGCTCGAAGCAGATCTGCAAGTTTTCTTTCTTTGTACAAGTCCAATCCGTAATAGGTAAGGTCCTGTGCTATCAAAATCAATTCTTTTACTCCCTCAGCCGCAAGTTTTTCTGCTTCGACCACCAACTCTTCAATAGGAGTCGATTTATGTTTGCCTCGCATTAGAGGGATCGCACAAAAAGAACAAGGGCGATCACATCCTTCAGCAATTTTAAGATATGCATAATTCTTTGGGGTCGTGGTAAGGCGTTCCCCTATCAATTCATGTTTATAATCTGCACCCAGGGCTTTTAATAAACCTGGAAGCTCTGTGGTTCCAAAATATTGATCTACATCGGGTATTTCTTCTTCCAGATCAGGCTTGTATCTTTCAGATAAACATCCAGTAACAAAGACTTTATCTACTGCACCTTCTTCCTTTTTTTGAACATATTCAAGAATGGTATTTACAGATTCTTCTTTGGCATTGGCAATAAAACCACAGGTATTGATAACCACAATATTTCCTTCTTCCTCATGAACAACCTCTTTATTATTTGCTTTCAACTGCCCCATTAACACTTCGCTATCATACACATTCTTGCTACAGCCCAGTGTTACCACATTAATCTTATTCTTTTTTAATGTCTTTGTTCTCATATCTTTTCAATAAAGGTGTGCAAAGATACAATGATTACCCGAAGTTATCGTATAAATCGATCAACCAAATGTTAAAGAATACTACTTAAATTAAACCTTTTGTACATTGTACAGTCCAAATCTACAAATCCCCCAGTGTATGAAAAAGATCGCTACTGCCTTTGCCCTATTTGTTTTATGCTGTATTTCTTGTTCTGATGATAGTTCTGAAATGGAAGAACAGTTGCCTATTGATACTGCAGATTTATATTTTCCACCATTGAATTCTGATACTTGGGAAACACTATCTATCCAAGAATTAAACTGGAATCAAGAGGCCGAATCTGGACTTTATGATTTTCTTGAACAAAAGAATACTAAGGCGTTTCTCATTCTCAAAAACGGAAAGATCGTTATAGAAAAGTATTTCAATGGAGCATCTGCTTCTGATAATAATCCCTGGAATTCAGTTGGAAAAACATTGACCGCTTTTATGATTGGTTTGGCACAACAAGAAGATGTTTTGAATGTTAACAACCCTTCTTCTACTTATTTAGGAACGGGATGGTCCACACTTTCCTACGATCAAGAAAGTTCGATCACAGTTCGAAATCATTTAACTATGACTACAGGATTAAATTACAATGTGCCTAACTTAAATTGCACCGACAAGGACTGTCTTACATACCTTAATGAACCAGGGAATTTCTGGTATTACCACAATGCTCCATACACTTTATTAAGGGAAATCGTATCTGGAGCTACCAAACAAGAATTCAATTCTTATTTTGACACAAAACTAAAAAACAAGATTGGAATGGATGGAACATGGATATCACTGGGATACGCCAATATATATTATAGTTCTGCCAGAAGCATGGCTCGTTTTGGTCTTTTAAATCTTAATAAAGGAGTTTGGGAGAACACTAGTATTCTTTCTGACCAAAATTACTTTACCAACATGGTTTCTACCTCTCAACAGCTTAATGAAGCTTACGGTTATTTATGGTGGCTGAATGGAAAAGCTAGTTTTCGTGCTCCTACTCTGGAAACTTCATTTCCTGGTAAGTTAATTCCCAATGGGCCTGATGATCTATATGCAGGGTTAGGCAAAGATGATCAAAAGTTATACATAGTTCCAAGTCAAAATTTAGTGATTGTACGCATGGGAGATAACACAGGAGAAGCCTTGCTTGGGCCTTCTAGCTTTGATGATGCATTATGGGAAAAGATTAATGCTTTGATTAACTAAATAATCAAAGTTCTTTTTAAAAAGACATTCTAAACGTTGCATTAGGGGTAATTCCTAAAGAAAATTCAATCTCTTCTCTGGGTACACTTTGTTGATCTACCTCGTAAAAGGTATTAATTATGTTTTCTCTATTGGTTAAGTTCCAAATAGAAAGACCAGTTTGAGCCTTTATTCCCTTACTGATTGTAAAATCGTAGGTTGCCGAGACATCAAATCTGAAATATTCGTCTAATCTGCTACTATTGGCATTTTGATAATTAATCCCATCATCGATAACCGGATTCTCTTGTAGGGGCCTTGTTGTAGGTAATCCCGAACGCCAATTCAACCCTGCAGCTAGTTTAACATTGTTAAAGGCATACGATGATCCCAAGGTTACCGCATGTCTAATACGAACATTATTAGGGAATTCCTGTTCTTCAAAAGAATCAAAGATGTATTGATTGTCGACAAATGAATAACTCATCCACGCACTTATATCCTTAAACCTTTTGTTCAATAAGAAATCTAGACCTTTAACCATATAATCCCCTATGCCTCTCACAAACTCATATTGATTTTGAAACCCCTGACTTCTTGCCGTAATACCTTTAACTTTTTTAAGGTACCCTTCTGCATTTATTAGCCACCCTTTTCTGTTATACGTAATTCCGGTAGAAACCTGTTGACTTTTTACCACAGGAATATCTTCATCATTGGCCAAAATCCATCGGCGTTTTTCAATCCCCAAAAAATCATTTTGAAAATTAATAATCTGGGTAGTATTTTGGTGTTTGAATTCTGCCAACACCTCCAGGTTAAAGTGTTTCAAAAGCTGTTGATTAAAACTTAATCGAGGTTCGATAATATGAGAGTTAAACTTTTCATTATAGTTATACCTAAAACCTGCATTTAAAGACGTTTTTTTAATCGGCCTGAAATATACCTGCGAAAACAAACTATGGGTTCGAATTACTCGTTCACGCTTTTCAATAAACAAAGGCACATCTACATCATTGAGGTTAGAAACCCCCGTTTCTATGAATTGATATCCGCCAAGGAGTGTAACTGTTTTTGCGATATCATAATACCCTTTCAATTTAATACCTGTTTCAGATACTTTATTTTCCTGTAAAAATCGTTGTTCTTGTTGCAGGTTTGCATTTATAGATTTTAGCCTATAGTCGGTTTCATAGGCTTGTAAAACAGTTTTTAGTTTATTATTCCAGTTTCGTTGGTACCAAACTCCTCCGGCAATACTATTTTGTACAAGACTACTTTGTCTTGATTGTAAGTTTGCATTGATAATGGCATTTTCTGTAAAAACCAATTCATTACTTATTCCAAGAAAATTGATCCTAAGCTTATCATTGCTTGAGAGGTCATAGTTTAAACGTAAATTGACATCATAAAAATCAAAACCGATATCGGATGTTAACTCTCTTTGATCTTCGACCTCGCTATCTTGCGAAATCCTATCAAAGTATTGAGAATACGTAGGTGTTTTTACCAAATCTCTAATCGATTTTCGTGCAGTAAGCTGTAATGAGGACTTCTTTCCAATGGGAATATCTGAAAAAACATCGGCATTAATCATGTTGGTTCCAATACTCATCTTAAAGTCATCATTCACTTTGTTATCGGTATTCATGATGATGGTTCCCGAAACCCCATCGGTAAATTCAGGATTCGTACCATTCTTGATTAAAGTCGCCTTTTTGGTAATTAAAGGGTTAATTGCAGATATCAAACCAAAAAAGTGGCCCGATTGGTACAATTTTATATCATCCCAAAGGATCAGGTTTTGATCATGAGTACCCCCTCTAATATTTAAATTGGAAACCGTCTCATCTGCACTTTGAATACCAGGTAAGGCTTGTATTGTTTGCAAGACATCGGTTTCAATAAGTCCGGGGAGGATCCCAAAATTATCGTAATCTATTTGGAAACTTCCATCAGTAGTTTTCCCTATTCCCTTGGTGATGTAGTTACTTATCAGTACTTCAGACAAAGTTTCAGTTTTGGGGTCCATATAAATAGTTGCGCAATCATTGGACTTAAAAGAATCTGCTAGCCTATACACAGTTCGATACCCCAAATGTCCGATAATAATGGTCTCTTTTGGGCTGGACACTTTAAGTCTGAAGTTACCTTCCCGATCACTGATGGTCGATGATTCTTTTGCCTGAATAGTTGCACCTTCTAACAAAAAACTACCTGTTCGATCTTTCAGATTTCCGCAAATAAAAAAAGAAGCTTTCCTTTTGTAGATAGCTACAAAATTATTGGCAAGCTTGTTAAATACCAATTTGGTTTCTTCTTCTAAAAATTCGATGATTTGGTCTAGAGACCAATCTTGATTAATGGGTACTATAAAAACACCTTCTATAGTATCATCTGCATATGTAAATTTAAGCTCAAAACGGCTTTCTATCTCTGTAATTAAGTTCGATAATGGTATTTTTTGTGAGGAAGTTTGACTATATGATCCGAAAACAAAAAACAAACATAGTACACCGGTTTTAAACCAATTATTGCTCGTTTTTAAATAATGTAATGCGGTTCTCTGAATCAATTTTGTATATAAGATCTAGAGGTAAAGTTATGGATTTTAAACCATCTTCTAAACTAGTGTGTACAAAACCTCCGGTAAATATACGTGAAGTATTTACTTTTTCTAGAGAAAAAACAACATCATATTGTCTTTCAAATTCTTTTATCACTTGAATAAAAGGCACACTTTTAAAGGTACTCATATTATTTACCCAATTAGGCGCAGCACCAACTTGAGTTTGTGACGAAGTGACAACACCATTGATTACTGTAAAAGTGCTTCCGGCCGGTAAATTCTTTTCATGCTCTTCATACTGTACCTTTACCAGCCCTTCAAAACACTGAACTTCAAAAAATCCCTTACGATTTTTTACATTAAATTGTGTTCCCAAAACACTTACCTTACTCGAATTGGTAATGACATCAAAGGTAGATCCTTTGGTAACTTTAAAAAACGCCTCTCCTTTAAGATTAACTTCTCTATCGTTTTTCCACTTGTTTTTGGAATACGCTAATTCTGATTTTGAATTTAATGTAACGGTGGAGGCATCTGGTAATTCTAATGTTATTTTCTCACTTATCTGTGTCTCCACATTAGTAGTCTTATTAAGAAAAAAAAGTGATCCAATACCCAAGAGTACTACAATCATAGCTGCAAGTCTTAAAAAAGGGATATACCAAATTGTTTTTGCAGTGGGCTCTTTTTGATTATTTATTCTTGCATAGAAAGCATTTATATCTGCTATTTCAGAATCTACAGGAGATTTGAAAGCACCAGCACCTTCAAGAATTTTGATATGCGTAGTATAATCATCCAACTGCTTGAAAGCATTAAGCTCTTCATCAGTTAGATCATCAAGTAACCATTTTTTTACCAAATATTCTTTATCCATTTTTTCCTGCTTCTAATACTAAAACAACTAAGTATCTTTTTTTCCTTTCAGATTATCGAAAATCTTCAATTTCTTCCTTTAATTTTTTGTAGGCTGTATAAATTCTATTCTCTACAGCTTTTCGGGTAATGCCCAGCATTTCTGCAATTTCTGCATGTTTTTTCCCTTCTACTTTGTTCAGCAAAAAAGAAACTCTTTGATCTTCTGATAATTTACTTAATGCCTTTTGATATCGTTGTAAAAATTGTTTTTGCTCAAGTACAAATTCTGGAGACTCTACTGTATAATCTTTGGGTTTGATTTCTTTATAGCGAAGTACTACTTTTTGATGTTTAATTTCATTTAACATCATGTTTTTTGCTACACTAAACAAAAAGCCTTTTGCTTTAGAAGGAGTGACCTTTTTACAATTATTTAATAGCTTGATAAAAGCATCTTGCATTTTATCATTAGGACCTAGAGATTCTCCATACTTATAATATAGATAATTATACAGATCTCTTGAGTATTTATTATAGATCATAGAAAATGTCTCTTCATTACAGACATTTTCCTGAAGCTCTTTTGGCATTTTGACGAAATTTCTTGACTTTAAATGTAGAAAAAAGAAAAATAAAAAAGGAGTTTTTAGAACTTAGTTGTTCTATTAATACCGACAAACAACAATAAAAAGCTGTAATGCGCATAAAAGTTAATTCGATATTCGTTTTTTTTACACTCATCATAACGGTAGTAGTTATATCGTGCAGAAGTGAATCTGATGAATTAATTGTTAGTACCCAAAATGAATCTATTGCCGCAAATTCTAAGGCTGCAAGCCTTATTTTAAGGACTTCAGAGAATAATGGTAATGTAGACGATGGTATTGACAATACGAGCTGTTTTAGTATAAAAATTCCTTTTACGATTACTGCAAATAGTCAAGAGATAGCACTCAATTCTCAAGAAGACGTAGATCAGTATAACGATATTTTTGATGATACCGACGAAATTATCTTCAATTTTCCTATAACACTAATATTTAATGACTTTTCTGAAATTACTGTAAACACACAAGACCAGTTTAATGAGAATGTTAATGCTTGTGAAAATATTGATGATGATACTATCGAATGTATCGATTTCAGTTATCCTTTTTCGGCATCCGTTTTTGATTCTCAAAGCGAATTGATTGAAACGATTTCTTTTGAAAATGATAAAGAACTATATCAATTCGTAGATGACCTAAGTGATACTGATATCGCAACAATTAACTTTCCCATAACGGTTATTTTTTCAAACAACACAGAAATTATTATTGATAATCTGGATAATCTGGAAGAAACAATAGAAAATGTAACAGACGATGATTGCGACCTTGATGATGATGACAACAACAATGATAATACCGATATTCAGAGGTTCTCAGAAATCCTAACAGATCACGAATGGGAGGTTCTTAAATATAAAGACAACGAAAACAACGAGACAAAAAATTATAAAGACTTTGAGTTCGAATTTTTGAATGATGGCTCGGTAACTATCAAAAATGATGAAACCGATGAAATTACAAACGGTACCTGGATCGCCTCGGTTAATGCTGATTCTAACTTAGAAATAGATTTTGATTTTGGTTCTGAAGTTCCTTTGAATAAACTCAATGGTTTATGGGAAGTAAAAAAAGCAATAGAAGATCAAATCAAACTTGAAAGAACCAATGGAACCGTGAGTAAAGATCAATTATTTTTTAAAAATGATTAAGATAGATTTATGCCTTAAAACCAACCTATGAGAAATAACTTAAAGACCATAATAAGCCTTTTATTTATTATTCTGGTCGTTGGTTATATTACTTTGGTTATAACCCTGGATCAAGACACCAATCTTGAAGAGGTTAACACCCACGAAAATAAAACTGTAGATAAAGAAATAAACAATGACACAAAAGACACAATAAGTCTTTTATTTTCTTTACCTATAGATATTAAAAAAACACCCTATTTATAATCTAACAAACAACACAACACTCATGTCAAAATTAACACAAAAAATATCCAAATACAGGATCTTAATAAGCGGAGCTTTTCTCGTGATCTATTGTATTTTTATGACCTTTCTTATAATCCGTTTATCAATCTAACCAATCCCTTATTTCCTATAACTTTTATTGCTAAAAGAAAGGGAATTATTTTATCAAAAGTTATGGATATAGGTAAAAACCTTCATGTACATGAAGGTTTTTTTAATTTCTCAGAAAAAAAAATACTAGTGTCTCAAGTGCCCAAACGAACTTTAAAGTCAATTGCTAATTTTGTTTTGCTTTAGTGGTGTATTTTCCCAATATTTATTTCCTTCCTCAAAACTGTTTTTACTTGACTTTGATAAAGGTAAAGATTTGTCCATTGGTTTTTTACCAAGAGGTATTTTCTTACCAGGAAAAACTTCTTGAACAAAAATTTCTCTATATTGATTTATAAATAGCTTGGGCATTTTTCCTATTTGATTACCAAAAACGTCTTTGATCCCTTTAATACTTAATTCAAAATCTTCTAGAAGTGTATTGGTATTAAAACCTTTTATAGATAGTAGTTTTGACTTATCCAGAAATACTTTAATGTGATCACTAAAAATAGCAACTCTCTGGATTTTAATTCTTCGTTTCTTGTATTTTACTTTAATTGTATTTCGATAATCATTCTTAAAATCAATATTCAATTTCTTATCAAAATAAACCGTAAAAGCGACATCCTTCATATCAAAAGTAGCTTTTTGGACTTTGAAATACTGATTTGAATTTACTTGAAAACGATTATTGAAAGTAATGTAATTTAAATACATTTTACCTTTAAAAGGAGCATATTCGATCGCTACGGTATACAGAAGTTCTTTTTCGCTTGAATTATAGACACTATAATTTAATTTATGAATTGCATAATTCTTCTTGGAGATAAAAATTGTACCTCTGGCATAATAAAACATGCCAACTCTATCAACCTTGGCCGAAATACCGATTTCATAAATTGGAACGTCATCAAGAAAGTTAATACCCTTCAGCTTAAATTTATGATTTCTTAAAAAATTCTTTTTTAAAACTTCAACAAAAGAAAATGACGATTTATCATGATTTCTTATCGCATTTGTTAATTGTAATAAATTAAGTTCATTCCCTCCCAAGGGTGGAATTATTACATTCTTCAAGTACTTGTTCTTGTAGTTATCGTAGGGAATCGATAACATGCTATCTCTCCAAAAGTTTTTATTGTCATGATAGCTATAAACAACTGTTTGATTTTGATCATCTGAAAGCTGATCGGTGTTAAACCCGGCATCAAACACTTCTACAATCCCTTCATTCAGGTTAATATATTCTATATCTTTTTTTTGATTGGAAAGAATCGCATAGATACTATCTATAGGTTGCTGATAATCCCGATAATAACCGATGTAAGAAAAAGGTTCATTTGGATAATTCGAAGGAATATTTTTTAAGGCAAACTTTATAATTTGTTTGGCATTTAGTTTTGTAGGTTGTCCTTTTTTTGAAACAACAATTACTTCGTCCAGGGCTTCAACACTTGGACTCAATTTTATGACATTAAGTTGTCCTTTTTTCAAGGTGTTAATATCTTGTCTTTTATTTCTATATCCAATTGAAGAGATTATGACACTATCTGAAGAGAACAATTCTAATGGTAATCTAAACTCACCTTTATCATCGGCAATAACCCCTATATTAGTTCCATTAAGTTTTACTGTGGCATAAAATACCGGGGTATTTGATACTGCATTAACAACTTTGCAAAAATATTGATCTGTGCTATACTCACTTTGGGCGGTACTATCCACAAAAAACAAAAACAGAAACAATAGATGGATAATACTCTTGTTTTCTAGCATCGTAAACTATAACTTGAAATTGATAAATCTATTATTACATAAAAGACCGGAATAAAAATTAATAAAAAAATAGCATCTTGAGAGTTATCAAGATGCTATTTAACTATATAATAACGTTATCTTATTTAAAAAACGAATCTACAAATTCGTATTTATTAAATACCTGTAGATCATCTATCCCTTCACCAACACCAATGTATTTAACCGGGATTTGAAATTGATCACTAATTCCAATAACCACTCCTCCCTTGGCTGTACCATCAAGTTTGGTTACTGCGAGGGAAGTAACCTCGGTAGCTGCGGTAAATTGTTTTGCCTGCTCAAAAGCATTTTGTCCGGTAGAACCATCCAAAACGAGTAATACGTCGTGTGGCGCATCACCGATCACTTTTTGCATAACCCGCTTTACCTTGGTTAACTCATTCATCAAGTTAACCTTATTGTGTAATCTTCCTGCGGTATCAATAATAATTACATCTGCATTTTGATTTACCCCGGATTGGAGTGTGTCAAAAGCCACCGATGCAGGATCGCTACCCATAGATTGTTTTACAATAGGCACATCAACTCTATCTGCCCATACTTGTAATTGATCGATTGCAGCTGCTCTAAAGGTATCTGCTGCCCCTAGTACAACGTTTAATCCTTTATTTTTAAACTGATGAGCTAATTTACCAATAGTAGTAGTCTTCCCTACTCCATTTACCCCAACAACCATTAAGACATATGGCTTTTTGTCCTGGGGAATATCAAAATCTGTGGCCTCTCCAATATTAGTTTCAGAGAGTAAACCGGCTATTTCTTCACGCAAGATTTGATTCAATTCATCTGTCCCAAGATATTTATCTTTTGCTACACGATTTTCAATTCTTTCGATAATTTTAATGGTAGTATTCACCCCCACATCACTGGTAACCAATATTTCTTCAAGATCATCCAAAACACTATCATCAACTTTGGATTTACCGGCTACAGCTTTACTTAATTTAGAAAAAAAAGTGGTTTTAGATTTCTCGAGCCCTTTATCAAGGGTTTCCTTTTTCTCTGAAGAAAATATATTCTTAAAAAGTCCCATTTATACTATGTAATACTCTAAAAAGTTATAATGATTTCATTAAACATCTAAATATAAAAAGAAAGAGCCATTTCAATACAATTGAAACGGCTTCTTTTTAAAATATTTTCTTGAGTTTACTTTTGCTTTAAGAAGTCATTTACAGCTTCTGGGGCCATAATAGATTCTACGAAAGTATACGCACCAGTCTTTGGAGATTTTACCATTTTAATGGCTTTAGTTAATCTCTTTGACCCAGTCTGTAACGATGCTACTGATTTCTTTGCCATTTCTGATTATTTTATTTCTTTATGAACAGTCATTTTCTTTAGAATAGGATTAAATTTCTTAATCTCTAATCTATCCGGAGTGTTCTTTTTGTTTTTTGTAGTTATATATCTAGATGTACCTGGTTGACCAGAAGCTTTGTGTTCTGTACACTCTAATATCACTTGTACTCTATTACCTTTCTTTGCCATTTGTCGTATCTTTTAAAAAAGGAGATTATTTAGTTAAAAAACCTTTTGCTCTTGCTTCTTTTAAAACAGCAGAGATCCCGTTTTTGTTTATATTTTTTAAAGCAGAAGTAGATACTTTTAATGTGATCCATCTATCTTCTTCTGGAATATAAAAACGCTTTTTGATCAAATTCGCATTGAATTTACGTTTTGTTTTATTCATCGCGTGAGAAACATTGTTTCCTACCATTGCTTTTTTACCTGTAAGCTCGCAAACTCTTGACATCTCTTCTTAATTTTGGTATTATTTCAAAACAGGGTGCAAATTAACGAATTATTTACCTAACCACCAATAATAGTTTGGTATTTTTTTCTTCTTTTTTTAAGTTTTTTTTATCCAATCTTCAAAATCTCAAAGCTTGCTTTTTGATACTATGCTTAAAATGCAATATCTTCCCTAAGGGAAACAAGAAAAATTTAGCATTTATTTTTTATTTTAGTCAGTAAAATCATTGTAATTGTGGTCAGTAATATCAATAAATCCTTTATTAAAAAATATGAAATTGAAATAGGCGAATTCTATTTTCATAAAAACTACGTTATTGGAGAAGTGTATGCCGGGGCCGATCTTAATTTTGAAAGCGGCAAAAAGCTTTATGAGCTTATAAAAATTCACTACAAAGATACTATTCCTTATGCTTATATCTCAAATAGGATCAATTCATATTCATTCAAACCTACCCGACTTTACGCTATGAATGATAATTTTCCTAACCTAAAAGGCTACGGAATAGTTACTTATGACGCGGTTAACTATAAAGTTGCAGAACTAGAAGAAACCTTTACCAAAATACCTACTCAAGTTTTTAAAAATCTCGAAAATGCTACTCACTGGGCAGAGAAGATAACCTCAAAAAGTTAACTCTCTCTTTAATACACATAGGCATCCCTGCTGGTGCGAGCGTCTCGCTCGTATCTCACGTATTGCTTCATTATTATTTTATTTTTCTCAAAAAACCTATACGCTATCTAATCATTTTCTCAACCCTTATTTTATTTCTATTTTCAAAGAACATCGTATCTTATTTTAATTATTCACCATACCATACCATTAGTTGCACGGATTACAAATCCTAGTGATCGGACGCTACATGTATATTGTTGAATAGAGTACGATCATCCAGCCTGGTTACAAATCCAAGCTATTTGGTTTTAGGGTTAATGTAAAATATGTAACCTTTTTTTAGGGCGATACCTAGGGTATATTTAGTTTAAATTATTTAGAATGATTCTACACCTGGGAAAAACGCCCCGGAAAACCCGGGAACATTTTCCTGCCCTGGAAAAACGTGCCGGGTTTTCCGGTAGCATATTCCCCGCTCGGAAAGTTGTGCCGGGTTTTCTGGCGGCACATTCTGATCAAATAATAAGCTGTCGGAGTTTCAAGCCTGTTTTTCCTTAAAAATTATGAAATGACAGGTGATATGAGTTTCATTTTCGGGATCAAAAAACAATGGCATTCGTTGATTTTTAAAAATCATTGTTTTAACTTCGATAGACCAACTTTATATATAATGTCGCACAAAAAGAACAGAATTCTTATTGAGAAGCATATTCTCGATATTGGAACCTTCTATTTCTATGAAAATTTCATTGTAGGTGAGATAGTCGAGGGGGTAAACCTTAATTTTGAAAGTGGAAAAGAGCTCTTTAAACTTGCACAAGCAAATTATAAGAATGATAAACCGTTTGTGTATATTTCTAACAGAATTAATTCGTATTCTTTTATTCCCACGGGACATTATAAATCGGTAGCGCTTTTTCCAAATTTAAAAGGATATGCAACTGTGGTCTATAACGATATTAACTATAGAATTGCAGAACTTGAACAATCATTCATGAACTGGCCTAATGGTATTTTTGAAAACTTAGAAGATGCAATTGATTGGGCCGAAGATATACTTAGTTCTCATTAGAAACACCTATCTTTTTCAAAAACATTCTTGATCAATATAAAAACGAAAATCAAATATTGATGTTAGCATCCATTATCTTATATTAGCGGGCCAACTTTATATATTTATGACTCCCAAAATTAATAAAGAACTTATCGCGACGCATGTTCTAGATATAGGTAATGTATATTTCTATAACAATTTTGTAGTGACTGAAATAAACGAAGGTATAACGCTAACATTCGAAAAGTCGGCAGGGTTAATGCTCCTAGCAAAGAAATACTATGGAAATAAAGTTCCTTTTGCCTATATTTCCAACAGGGTACATTCTTACTCTTTCCAACCAACGGCGCATTACCAATCTACTAAGTTGTTTCCTAACCTGATTGGATTTGCGGTGGTAAGTTATGGTTCAATTAGTAACGAAATAGCGTCTTTGGAACAAGCTTTCGTAAATGTTCCAAAAAATATATTTACTAATCTAGAAGATGCCATTGAATGGGTAAATCAATTAATTATTCAAGATTAATCGCACTAAAAATTCATTTGTTATTTCTTTTCTTACCACAACAATTCTTTGAATGATAGCCAATTTTATTAACTAGAACGTTTGAAGTAGCTCAACTCAATGTAAACTTCTGAAAAACAGCGTTTAAACGAAAGGGGCATGGAATTATGGCGACTTATACCGTACTAATGAAAAGACAAGAACTCATGCAAAACGGAAAAGATAAATTAATAGAACGACACAATCTTAACCTGGGTACATATTACTTTTTTGAAGGCTATTTTATTGCAGAAGTAAAAGAAGGAGAAGTAATTACTCTAGAAAAACTAAATGATCTAATTCCATTAATATTTAAATATTACGGAAACGGAAGACCTTTTTCTTATATCTCAAACAGAATTAATTCTCATTCGATATCCCCTATCGATTATTTAAATTGTCCTCTTAACGAAATGGAAAATTTTAATGGATACGGCGTTGTTACTTATACCAAAATTTGTGAGACATCGGTACAGGTAGAAAAGCATTTCGCTAAAAAACCCTTGTATCAATTTAACAATCTAGAAGAAGCTATCAATTGGTCTAAAAAAAGCGCTTAAACTATCTTGGATATTTCCTTCAAATCTTCTAGAAGCAACTCAAGCGCTTTATTCATTGATTTACCAATAACTCTTTCCCTTCCTTTTCCAAATTCATATTTTTTAGAAAAAACTCTTTTGGGAGTAGCAATAGCTATAAAAACTGTACCGGCTTCCACGTTTCCATCCCCTTTATCAGGTCCAGCATTACCCGTTGTAGAAACCCCATAATCAGATTTAAATTTTTCTTTAACAGCCAACGCCATAGCTTCAGCTACTTCAAAACTAGTTACAGAATACGTATCAATAATATCGGCTTCTATGTTAAGAATATCAATTTTGGATTGCGTTGCATAGGTCACCACACCACCTTTAAAATATTTTGAAGCTCCGGCATTTGCTGTAAAGGATTGTGCAAGTTTTCCACCAGTACAACTTTCTGCTACCGAAAGCGTTTCTCCATTCCTCACCAAAAGGTTTCCTATTCTTTTTTCGATAGTTTCATCTTCTTCATAGCCAATAATTATATCCCCTATAATATGATGCAATTCTTCAATTCTATTTTCCAAAGTTTCCTCAAGGAGATTCTTATCATTTCCACGGGCAGAAAGTCGCAACCTAACCTTTCCCAAGTTTGGCAAGTACGCCAATTTGATAAAAGAAGGCAAACTATCCTCCCAATCTTCGATTCTTTCTGCTATAGCACTCTCTCCGAGACCATACGTGAGTACTGTTTTATGAATAATATAAGGACGATCGAATCTTTTTTGCAATCTTGGTAGCACTTCATTTTTCATAAGTCCTTTCATCTCATATGGAACACCGGGCATAGAAATGAAAACAGTATTTTCAGATTCTATCCACATACCAGGTGCGGTACCATATAGATTCATCAACACAGTTGATTTACTTGGCACAAGAGATTGTTGTCTATTAATATCTGAAATTGGTGTAGAAATATATTTTGCAAACAATGCTTCTATATGTTTGAGAACTTTCTCATTTTGAACCAGGGTGTCATCAAAATACTCACAGATAGTATGTTTGGTCACATCGTCTTTGGTTGGGCCAAGTCCCCCAGTAATGATAACAATATCTGCTCTTTTTTTTGCCTCATCTAGCGCAGTAAGAATATGTTGCTTATCATCACTTATCGAAGTAATTTGATAAACATCTACACCTATTTTATTAAGTTCTTTACCAATAAACGCTGAGTTGGAGTCTATAATTTGCCCAATAAGAATCTCATCACCTATGGTAATTATTTCTGCGAACATGATTAACTAAAATCTACTTTCAGATTTTCGATGGCATTATTAACTGTAGTCACTATATGATCCAGAACAGGTTTAATCTCTTCTTTAGCCTTATTGGTTTTGGACCATGCTTCTATTTGTTTGATATGAGATAAAAGTTCTATATCGAAAAGTTGAAGATTGGGTTTCATCTTATGAGCGTACTGATAGGCCATTTCTGGGTTGTCAGAGTCTACTGCCTGGATCATACTTTCTAAATCGGGCGGTATTTCTTCTAGAAAGGTCTGCACCAACACAGCTATAAATTCATCATCGCCCCCTGATAATTCATTTACATTTTTTAAACTATATCCTTTGCTCATTTATTTTATTTTTTGTTGAAAAGTTGTCGTTAACAAAACCATATAGGATATTTATCACACCTATTCGTTTTGGTTTATGTGTAAATATAATATCTCCTTCCTACAAACTAAAATATTTATCGATTATTCTGTAATCAAATGCAATTTGTACGAATAAAACATCATTATTCTGTATTAGAGTTATGCCTTTGCATTAAATAAAAACAAATTAAATTAAACATCTCTAAAATCTCTTTTATAAATTGTTAAAATTATTTGTTAGTCTAAACTAACTTTTTAGATTTGCCAAATCTAAAAAACATAGTTAATAACTTAAACATGAAACCATTCTTATTCTTTTTGTTCCTATTTAAAACCTCTTTAATAATAGGGCAAACAGGAAATCTAAGAGGCAATATAACCACAGGAGAGACTTCGTTGCCATATGCCAATATAGAACTATCAAATGCCCACTTTAATACATATGTATCTGCTGATCGAAATGGTTTTTTTGAAATTAACCATATTCCTTATGGAGATTACCTGTTAAGAATAAGCTCTTTAGGATATCAAACACTAGAAAAAAACATTTCAGTAACATCCAATAGTACTACCTCAAAAGAATTTACGCTTAGGGAGGACCGATTAAATTTAGATCAAGTAGTAGTAAGCGCTACCAGAAACAGGGTAAATCGAAAAAAAGCTCCGGTAGTCGTTAATGTACTAAGTCCTAAACTACTAGAAGCTACTCAATCTATATCAATATCTGAAGGTCTTAATTATTCTCCAGGAGTAAGAGTAGAAAATAATTGTCAAAATTGCGGATTCACTCAAGTAAGACTAAATGGTTTAGATGGCAGTTATACCCAGGTTTTAATAAATAGCAGAGCTGTTTTTAGCGCATTGAACAGTGTATATGGATTGGAACAGATCCCTACCAACATTGTTGAACGTATTGAAGTAGTAAGAAGTGGCGGTTCTGCCCTTTACGGATCTAATGCAATTGCGGGAACAATTAATATTATAACCAAAGACCCAATTCTAAACACATGGGAAGTCGGAACTTACCTTGGACTTATCGATGGAGATAGCCCAGATCGCTCTCTAAATTTCAATACATCCCTTGTAAGTGATGACCTAATGTCTGGAATTACGGTATTTGGATTAAATAGAGATCGCGAAGAGTTTGATGCCAATGATGATGGTTTTACCGAATTAACAACACTTCAAAATACTACTTTTGGCTTAAAAACATTCTTAAAACCTAGTGACAGGAGTAAAATCTCTCTAGATTTAACCACCATAAAAGAATATCGTCGCGGAGGAGATCGTCTTGATCTTGCTCCCCATTTTACAGATATTACCGAAGAATTAGATCATAATACTTTCTTGGGGGGTATTACTTACGAAGTTGAAAACAAAAAAGGAACCAACAGTTTTTCTGTATATACCTCTGGTCAATACACAGACAGGGATAGTTATTATGGAGGATTGGGAGGTGCAAGAACGAGACAGGACAGTATTCTTGCTTTAAACTCTTACGGGATCACTAAAGATTTAGCTTTGCTTACCGGGGTTCAATTTACTCAAAATCTTAAAAACAATGACATCATCACCGCAGGTGCAGAGTACAACATAAGCGATACTGAAGATATTATTGCGGGATATAACAGACTAATTGATCAACAAGTTCATACTATTGGTTCTTATGTACAATATGAATGGAAACCTAATAATAATTTTACTGCACTTATAGGAACACGCCTTGATCATGTAAATGTAGACGGCGACTACAATATTGGAGGTATTTCACGCAACGTATCTATAGAACAAACCGTGCTGAGTCCGCGTATAACATTATCTTACAACCTGCTTAAATCTTTAAAATTTAGAGGTGGTTATGCACGCGGATTTAGAGCTCCTCAAGCTTTCAATGAGGATTTACATATTTCTTCGGTTGGTGGGGAACCTCAATTTGTGATTTTATCAGAAAACCTAGATACTGAGTTTTCTAACGCATATACAGCTTCTTTGAACTTTACCAAAAACATAAATAAAACTCAGACCGATTTTTTGTTAGAAGGATTCTATACAGATCTTAAAGATCCCTTTACCCTTGTTAGTACAGGCGCAGTTCTTGAAAATGGTTCTATTCTCGAAGAAGTACGAAATGGATCGGGTGCAAAAGTATTTGGAACCAATTTTGAAATTGGCATTTCTCCCTCAAAAGAATGGCAGTTTCAGCTAGGCGGTACTATTCAAAAAGCAAATTATGATGAAGACCAAGTACTTTTTGAATCAGATGACACTATAGATGCAGAAGAAGACGTAGCGGTAAGTGAATTTGTAAGAAACCCAAACACCTATGGGTATTTAAATGCATCTTGGATACCTGGAGAACATTTTAATATGAACCTCACAGGAACATACACCGGGAACATGATAGTACCCAGAGTCGTAAGCGAATCAGGATTTTTAGATCTTATAGATACTGATCCCTTTTTAGATATGAATTTAAAACTTGAATATCACACAGATATTTCAGAAAATTTTCACATCACATTTAGCGGAGGCGTTAAAAATATGTTTAATAGTTACCAAGATGATTTCGACATAGGACCACTTCGTGATTCTGATTATATTTATGGACCTGGAGCGCCCAGAACATTTTTTATAGGAATAAAATTTGGTAAACTCCATTAATGATGAAACACCTAAAAATCATACTATTTTTTCTTCTGGCCAGCAGTATAAAAACTCTAGCTCAAAAAAACGATACTATTAACTGGATCAACTTTGAGCAGTTAGACGATTCTCTTGCGATAAAACCCAAAAAAGTGATTATTAGTTTTTATGCCGATTGGTGCGTCTATTGTAAAAAAATGGATCGTGTAGTTTTTACCAAGCCAAAAATTATTGAGAAGATTACCAAAGAATATTATGCTGTTAAAATGAACGCAGAAAGTAAAGATTCTGTTTATTTTGATGGAACTATTTTTACCAATAAAGGCCATTTAACATCGAGAAATTCGATTCATGAAATTCCAATTTTATTAGCTTCAAGAGAGGGGTATCCATTTTCTTTACCTGCGATTATTTTTCTGGACGAAAATTTCAAAGTGAGGAAACGGTATTTTGAATATATGAGTCCTAAGAAACTACTATCCTCATTATAGTGACATAAACTACAAATCCTATTTCACCTTTATTGAAAACATTTTTCTTTCACCAATAAAACCACTCAAGTTATCATTAGTTTCTACGGGGCCCACTCCTGCCGGCGTGCCGGTAAAAATAACATCTCCAATTTTTAACGTAAAATATTGAGACACGTATGCTATAAGTTCATCAATCTTCCACAACATGAGCTTAGTATTACCCTGCTGAACTATTTCTTCATTTTTTTCTAACCGAAAATCAATATCATTAACATTCGAAAACTCTTCTTTAGAGATCCATTTACCAATAACTGCAGCTCCATCAAAAGCTTTTGCTTTTTCCCAAGGCAATCCTTTTGCTTTAAGTTGACTTTGCAGGTCTCTAGCTGTAAAATCAATCCCTAGACCAATTTCATCATAATACTTATGAGCAAATTTTTTATCAATATACTTTCCTATTTTCTTAATTTTCACCAGAACCTCTACTTCATGATGTATATTATTTGAAAAATCAGGAATAAAAAACGGTTGTTTTTTAAGCAAAATAGAAGTGTCCGGTTTCATAAAAATCACAGGATCTGTTGGTTTTTCATTTTCCAACTCTTCAATATGATCCGTATAATTTCGTCCTATACAAATAAGCTTCATATCATTAAAAGGATGTAGAGAATATTTACAAGTTCAAACTATTATTTAACTTTCTTAATCTTACAGCAGTAAGCACTTTTTTGGTATACAATGGAAAATCAGCGTTTTGAATCCATCCAAAATAGCCTGGCTCTTCTTCCATTACTTGCTCAACCGATTTACCTTTATGCTTACCAAAAGAAAAGACTTCTTTTCCATTATCATCATATGCTATAAATCCTGCAAAATCTGCAAATTGTTTTCTTGAACTAAACTCTGCAAGAAATTTAGAATCATTCTCTAATTCTGGATACTTATCCAATTGCGCTTTTAACACTTCATATGTAGCCATGGTATCGGCTTCAGCAGAATGTGCATTATCTAAATCCTTATCACAATAAAACTTATAAGCAGCAGACAAAGTTCTTTTCTCCATTTTATGATAAATAGTTTGCACATCTATTGCCACTCTATTTTTCATATCAAAATCAAGCCCGGCTCTTAACAATTCTTCAGCAAGCAAGGGAATATCAAAACGATTAGAATTAAACCCTCCAAGATCACACCCTTTAATCATCTCATTAACTTTGCTTGCCAATTGCTTAAATGTAGGTTCATTGGCAACCTTAGCATCATCAATACCATGTACAGCGGTGGTTTCAGGAGGAATTGGCATTTCAGGATTTACCAACCAGGTTTTACTTTCCTGAGTGCCATTTGGAAATATTTTGAGTACAGAAATCTCTACAATACGATCTTTAGAAATATTAACACCGGTAGTTTCAAGATCAAAAAAACATATCGGTTTTTTTAAATTAAGCTCCATAAATTGTTTGTGTGATACTCAAAGATAACAGCTATTCTTTAACATTCTTATAGCTTGACTCTATTTTAACATTTACAAAAACTATACTACCTTCTTAACGAATACATTATCAGCAAACTTTTTGGTTACTGTTTCTACTACACCATCAAATTGTATACGTATGGATTTGTCAAACTCTCGAACTTCAAGGATTTTGATCTCACTACTTAATGCTAACCCTATTTCTGATACAAATCTTAAAAAATTAACCGAACCATCATTTACAGCTACTAATTTACATACATCTCCTTCTTCCAGAGAAGATAACGTAATTTTAGAAACTACTTTATATTCTCCTTTAGAATTAGGTATTAATTCACCATGAGGGTCTTTCTCTGGGAAATCCATAAATCGATCCAATTCATCAATCAATTTGTATGATTTTATATGTTCTAACTGCTCTGCTACATCATGAACCTCATCCCAGCTAAAATTGAGATAATTGTATAAAAAAGTCTCCCAAAGTCTATGCTTTCTAATTAACCTAACAGCTATAGCTCGCCCTTCTTCAGTTAATTCCAGTTTTCCGTATTTCTCGCTAACTACATAATGCTTAGCTTTTAATTTCTTAATCATATTATTAGTGGAAGCAGGAGAAACCTTAAGATATTCTGCCAACTGATTATTCCCAACCTTAACCGAATTATCTTCTACCAATAACTGAAAAAGAGCCTTTAGATAGTCTTCTTCACTTTTTGTTAAATTATTCGAATTTGATTTGTTAGTCATGGCTAACTTTTTTAGTTTTGCTATAATAATAAAACAAAAATACTAAACCTAATACAATTATTAAGCATCCCATTCTCATCTAGAACAGTTTAGATGTAATTAGGTGCCTATTAAAAAACAAAATACATCTCATATTCAATACAATATACGTGCATTGAATTAAAATTAAGAAAATGACCAAAAGACTTACAATACTTCTCATACTTACTATTACTTTCTTTTCTTGTAAAAAGGAAGTAAAAAACGAAAATCAAAAACTTAATGTAGTAACAACCACTTCAATGATTACCGATTTGGTTAAAAACATTGGTGGTGACATGATTGAGGTTAAAGGATTAATGGGTAGTGGTGTTGACCCTCATCTTTATAAAGCGAGTGAAGGTGATGTAAACAAGCTAGTGACTGCAGATATAATTTTCTATAATGGCCTGCATCTTGAAGGCAAACTAGTAGAAGTATTTGAAAAAATGGAGAGTCAGGATGTAAAAACTATTCCGGTAGGTGAAAGCTTAGAAAAAAATACATTGATTGGTTCTGATTATTTTGCATCTAACTATGACCCTCATATCTGGTTCAGTATAAAAAACTGGAAAATTGTTACCGAATCGGTGATCAAAGAACTTTCGATAATAGACCCAAAAAACGCTGAAGTTTTTAAAACAAACGGAAAGACATATTTATCAAAACTGAATGATTTAGAAATAAAATTAAAAGAAATCATTTCGACCCTACCTAAAGAGAAACGCATTTTGGTTACGGCGCACGATGCCTTTAGTTACTTCGGTAAAGCATACGACTTTAATGTGGTTGGGCTTCAAGGATTATCAACGGCCACAGAGGCAGGAGTGCAAGATGTTCAGAAATTGGCTAATTTTATTATAGAAAAAGAGGTAAAAGCTATTTTCGTTGAAAGTTCTGTACCCAAACGAACTATCGAGGCGTTACAAGCCGCCGTAAAATCAAAAGACCACCAAGTTACTATTGGTGGAACTTTATATTCTGATGCCCTTGGAAATCCAGGAACCGTTGAAGGTACTTATATTGGCATGTTTGAGTATAATGTGAATACCATAACTAATGCTTTAAAATAGTCTTGGATGATTAGGAATCAGTAGTCAAGAAGTTAAGAAAATTTAACTATTACAACTATTGACAAACAACCATAGACTTACAAATATTAACTAATGACTATTAAAGACAAAATTGCAGTTCAAATCGATGACCTTACTGTAGCCTATAATTACAAACCCGTATTATGGGATATCGACCTTGCTATTCCCGAAGGCGTCCTTATGGCCATTGTAGGGCCTAATGGAGCAGGAAAGTCAACATTGATCAAGTCAATTTTGGATATCATAAAGCCCATTGCAGGAAGTGTTCAAATTTACGGAAAAGCGTATAAAAAACAACGGTCATTAGTCGCCTACGTACCTCAAAAAGGAAGTGTAGATTGGGATTTTCCTACTACCGCATTAGATGTCGTCATGATGGGGACCTACGGAAGTTTGGGATGGATCAAAAGGCCAGGGCAAAAACAAAAAAAAGCAGCTCTCGAAGCTCTAGAAAAAGTAGGAATGCTTGCGTTTAAAAACAGGCAAATCAGTCAGCTTTCTGGAGGACAACAACAACGAATATTTTTGGCAAGAGCCTTGGTACAAAATGCTTCTATCTATTTTATGGATGAGCCTTTTCAGGGAGTTGATGCCACTACCGAAAAAGCAATTATCAATATTCTAAAAGAACTTCGTAAGGCTGGAAAAACAGTAATAGTAGTGCATCATGACCTACAAACTGTACCTGAATATTTTGATTGGGTTACATTTTTGAATGTAAAAAAGATAGCTACAGGACCCGTTAAGGATATCTTTAACGATGATAACCTAACTAAAACCTATGGAATTAATTATAAGGTAAGTATACAGCAATAACAATAATGAACTTACAAGAATACATAGAGCTTGTTTTTAACGACTATACACTTCGTACCATAACCCTAGGCACTGCAGTGTTAGGCGCTATATGTGGTATGCTTGGAAGTTTTGCTGTGCTTAGAAAACAGAGCCTTTTAGGGGATGCTATCTCTCATGCAGCCTTACCTGGTATTGCTATCGCTTTTTTAATCATCGAAACAAAAAACAGCTCTATTTTTTTATTAGGAGCATTGGTTAGCGGCTTAATTGGCACTTTTTGGATTCGAGGAATTACACAAAAGACACACCTTAAATCAGATACTGCATTAGGATTAATACTTTCTTTATTTTTCGGATTTGGGATGTTGTTACTGACCTACATTCAGAAAATGCCGAATGCAAATCAAGCCGGTCTAGAAAGCTACCTTTTTGGACAAGCAGCAACATTGCTCGAAAGTGATGTGTGGCTTATGGTCATTGTGACAGGAATCAGCCTAATTGTTTTATTGTTGTTCTGGAAAGAATTAAAACTATTACTTTTTGATGCAGATTACACAAAAACCCTTGGATTTAACACCAAATTTCTAGACATTTTAATCACTTCATTTATAGTTATTGCCATTGTATTAGGGTTACAAACTGTTGGAGTTGTATTAATGAGCGCTATGCTTTTGGCTCCTGCTGCGGCAGCAAGACAATGGACCAACAATTTGGCGGTAATGGTTGTATTGGCAGCCATTTTTGGTACTTTCTCTGGAATATTTGGAACCGCCATAAGTGCAAGTCAGAATAATTTATCCACAGGACCTGTGATTGTATTGGTGGCAGGAGTATTCGTGTTATTCTCGTTTATCTTCTCTCCAGGTCGTGGCTTATTGTTTCGAGAAATTCGTTTCAGAAAAAACAGAAATGATCTTCAATTACATAAAACGTTATCCTTTATGTACAACATTGCAAAAACACATGAAGATGTTTCTCACCCTCATGCTATACGAATTTTAAACAATTTTCAAGGGTTTACCAGAAAGTCTCTTCAAAAGTTAGAAGATAAAGATTACATTAAAATTCAAGGTAATATGTGGTCAATGACCAAAGAGGGTTACTATACAGCAGCAAACTTGTATAATCAATTAATTAAAGAAGATGAGTAGTGCGCAAATTGAAATACAATTAATTGCTAGTCTAGTGGCTATTGCTTGTGCTATACCGGGTACATTTCTTGTTTTACGAAAAATGGCTTTAATCACTGATGCTATAAGCCATTCTATTTTACCCGGAATTGTTATTGGATTTTTTATCACTCATGATTTATCCTCTCCTCTATTAATTATAATGGCCGCTGCCAGTGGAGTTCTTACGGTAGTATTGGTAGAGTTTATACAAAAAACGGGGTTAGTAAAGGAGGATACAGCAATAGGATTAGTATTTCCTGCTTTATTCAGTATCGGAATTATTCTTATAGCGAAAAATGCCAATGACGTACATTTGGATGTAGACGCTGTATTATTAGGTGAATTAGCTTTTGCTCCATTTGATAGACTAAATGTTGGCGATACTGATCTTGGTCCAAAATCTTTGTGGATCATAGGTAGTATTTTGATTATCACCTTAAGC
Organism: Aquimarina gracilis; assembly: GCF_035285365.1. Taxonomy (NCBI): domain Bacteria; kingdom Pseudomonadati; phylum Bacteroidota; class Flavobacteriia; order Flavobacteriales; family Flavobacteriaceae; genus Aquimarina; species Aquimarina gracilis. Next base: position 144,722 of record NZ_JAYKLX010000002.1, read on the forward strand.
CTGTTAATTGCCTTTTTTAAAGAGTTAAAAATTAGCACTTTTGATGCAGGATTAGCATCAGCACTGGGTTTATCTCCTGTTGTAATGCATTATGGCTTAATGACAGTTTCTTCTATTACTACCGTAGGTGCTTTTGATGCAGTCGGTGCTATTCTGGTCATAGCATTAATGATTGCTCCTGCTGCAATTGCCTATTTATTGACCAATGACCTTAAGAAAATGCTGGTATTGGCAATACTATTTGGTGTAGGAAGTGCAATTGCCGGATATTGGGTTGCCCACATTTTGGATGCATCAATTTCGGGATCAATGACTACGGTTTTAGGATTACTTTTTTTATTGGTTTATCTGTTTGCCCCAGAAAGGGGATTGTTTTCGGTGTTGTACAGACAAAGGCAACAACGCATCGAAGTATTATTACTCACTTTTTTACTTCACTTAAGAAATCATAAAGAAGAGGAAGAGCGACATGTAAAACACCTCAACGAACATATTAACTGGCAAAAAGTACGATCTAAATCTGTATTGGATCTTGCCATAAAAAATAATATGATCACCATCGATAGCGATATAGTTTCTCTCACCAAAAAAGGTAAAAAATTCACCACAAAAGCGTTGGACTATATTATTACCAATAAAAATTCAGAAATTGAAAATATGAAAGACCGCTTCTTTCTGTTTAGAGGGTAAAACTCGTATCTTTAAAATAAAAAGTAAATGTTTATTTCTTTAACAAAGAAAATCGCTTTAGTTTTTATCTCGATTTTTGGCTTTAATTTTACAATCTTCTCTCAGGAAGCACCAGTACGATTAATTGAAGAAAAACAAAAAAAGAGAACTATTCTTTTTATACAAAACGATACGGATACTGAAAAAAGTGTTTTCTTAAAAATAACTCCAACAGGATATAGGCGCAGTGCTAATAAGCCTATCATCAAAATCATCCCTGCAAAAAGCAAAGTACAGATGATGATTTTAATCCCTTTAACCGATGTTGAGTCCTATTACACTTATGACTTAATAGTAAATGAGCAATTAGAAGCTATTAAGGTAAATCGTAATAACACGCCTCAAAAACAAGCCTCCGTTTCTTCTATAATGAAATCGGAAACGATCATTTTCACCAAAAATGATTGTGAAAAATGCATTTTTTTGATCTCAAAGTTAAAAGAAAAACATATCAAATTTAGAGAAGTTAATATTGATAAAAAAAATCGATATCGTGACTATCTATGGGAACTGTTAGACCAAAATGGATACGATAAAAATAGTATAGGCGTTCCTCTTGCCATTGTAAAGAAAACTCTGCAATACCCTATCAATGATGTTGATGATTTTATTCTTACTTTAGCTAAATAATTGCACTTCAAAGTTATTTTCACCACTTTCGGTGTACTTAATTTACAGGAGTAACGTTTCCCGAAAACTTATCTACAAACCCTTTATTTATTCTATCTTTCATTTCTAAAGATGAACTCATATTTTTTGGTTTAATACTTCCTTTTCTCAAATCAATATCATAGTCTCTACTCCACATTGAATGATGAGCTGCAAGTTGCTTAATAGCATTTAGTACGAACTCAATTTCCTGATTGGTATGGGTTGGATGAATAGACATGCGTATCCACCCTGGTTTATTAGAGTAGTTTCCCTGATCAATTTCGTTGGTAATCTTATGAGATTTTTTAGGTGTTACCTTAAGAAGGTAATGCCCATATGTTCCTGCACATGAACACCCTCCTCTTGTTTGTATCCCAAATCTATCATTCAATAATTTTACACCAAGGTTATGATGGAGACTATCTATGTAAAAAGAAATCACACCTAACCTTTTTTTATGTTCTCTAGCCAAAATATGTAAATTAGGAATATGGTCCAATCTCTTCCATACCATACTAAGAATTTCATCTTCTCGCTCTCTAATGTATTCTACATTCATTTCATCTTTAAGTTTCATGCACATCGCCGCCTTAATGGTTTGAAGAAAGGCAGGAGTACCTCCGTCTTCTCTAGCTTCTATATCCTCAAAATATTTATGTTCCCCCCAGGGATTAGTCCAGGAAACAGTACCTCCTCCAGAGATATCAGGTATTAAATTTTTATACAACTTTTTATTAAAAACCAATATACCTGTAGTTCCCGGACCCCCTAAAAATTTGTGACATGAAAAATATATAGCATCAAAATAGCGTCCTCTTTTATCATTCTCGTGCATATCTATATTGATATAAGGTGCAGAACATGCAAAATCCACAAAACACAACCCGTTATATTGGTGAATAAGTTCTGCGACTTCAATATAAGGTGTAATAATTCCCGTGACATTTGAGCATGATGTTATGGCGGCTATCTTTATATTTCTATTCTTATATTGATGAACAAGCTTTTCTAAGTTTCTTATTGATACCAGGCCAGATTCATCCGGTGGAATAATCACAACATCTGCAATCGTTTCTAACCAGGATGTTTGATTAGAATGATGCTCCATATGTGAAATAAATACTACAGGTCTATTTTCTTCGGAGATATGGATTTGATCTTTGAAAGATTCATGAATACGAAGCCCAAGTATGCGCTGAAGCTTATTTATAACCCCAGTCATTCCAGAATTTGAAGAGATAAGAACATCATCTATAGATGCGTTTACATGATTCTTTATGATTTGTCGTGCTTTGTGATACGCATACGTCATTGCCATTGCAGTATCATTAGTATCTGTATGCGTGTTGGCAACAAATGGATAAAAATCATTCAACATACGCTCTTCAATTGGTTTGTACATCCTTCCGCTCGCAGTCCAATCGGTATAAATTATTCGTATCGAATCATGATATGGTGTTTTTATGGTTTGATTTTGACCAATGATATTATCATGATATTTTTCAAAGTAATGCTCCATAACTACTTTTCTACAGTACCATTTATAATATCCCACAAATTGCTAGGATCCTGGGTATACATGTCATTGAGCAAGAAGATCATTATTACGATGTAAATGATAAATCCAAAGAAGACTATTAATTGAATTTTTGATGTCTTTTGAATATCCTGTCTGTCTTTTCTTTCGCAGATCTCCCCAGGACAATACTGCACTTTATCTTTATAAAATATTGCATAAAATTTACATCCCAGGCAAATCCCAAATGCAGTTTCCCAAAACAGAAATATCAAACAGATCAAACAGATCAGTGCAGTTATTGGGCCATAAGAATTTATCACGTTAGACAAAATAAATATGAGCGATGATAAGGCTAGACCAATTTTCCAGGCAAATTTCTTTTGGGGGGCACCCACATATTCTGGCACCTGATTACGCACAATAAGTCGTCCCAGTATAAGAAATGGCGAAAATTTAGGATTAATCAAAACCCTTATCATAATATCAGTAAGAAAAATAGTTACAGCATATTTAAGCATCGTAAAATTACCTGTAAAAACCACCACCAGTATAGCGATAAACATGATTAAAAAAAGAATTCCCGCCGCAGCTCTTATTTCTCTTTCATTTAGTACGGGGATGGTATATCCCTCGACAAATTCTCCAAATTGAATTGTTTTATTAATAGTATGCATTTTGTTCGTTTTTTGATTTTACATAAAGCCAAATTCTCTTGTTTTGAATGGCCAATTTTTATCTATATTAAAGGTTAGGAAGCCAAAATATCTGAGCAGCCATAAAAATGCCGGATCCGGTTAAAAAAGTGAGAATAAAAAGTCCTGCGGCCATTCCGATTTTACTTATAAACCCACCTTTTTCCTGAGCACGGAAATAGAGCTCTAAAAAGAAAATTGGCAGTAAATAATTGGCGAAGTACAAAAACATATCGAACGGCCCTGTGAGGTCCTGGGTGCTACCTGGCGCGCTTCCATTATTAAGAAATATCCATAATCCAAATCCTACTCTAAAAAACCATACGCCACTTACTACAAGAAAGGTACGAAGAGCCCACTTGCGGTGTGCGACAAAATTGCGGTTCATTGCTGTGCGTATAGTCATAACGGCAAAAACCACAATTAGTAAAGCGTTACCTGAGATAGCCAATTGGCCAAAAAAACCCCCTACCACTGCTTCTCTTGCCCATACCATATAAAGTGCCCCAATACTAATTAATAGTGCAGTAGCGGTGTAGAGGCGCCCATTCCATCGATGAAAGGTTTTTGCTTTGGTTCTGAGTTGGGGAATAAATTGAAATGGTCCTCCAAAGGTTATAACAAATGCTAGCAGTATATGCAGTAATACAAATGAATTTCCTAGGTAGTCGCCTTCTACAAATCCATGAATCATTCGTTTGGTCCATGCGGCCAAATTTCCTTCTACTAAAGTTCCGCCGTAAAAAACAGCAATATAATATGCAAAAAACCACTGACCTATTACGGCTACAATAAACCAGAAGATGGCAGCACTGTTTAAAGCTTTATTTGCATTGAAGGATCTACTTTGCAGTTTTCCTACAAGATTTTCTTGTGTATCCATAACTGTTTGCTTTTTGATTGATTTATGATTGATTTATGATTGATTTATGAATTACAAAACTCTACGTATCACTAGACACCAATTTTGTTGTATTAAAACCTCTAATGATTAACCAAATTGAAATCACTATCTGTATAAGTCCTACTGGAAGATAAAGCACCATTAAACCAGTATCGTATATAGACCACAAAACGTTGCCCAACATAACCAAGGTTGCAATACAACCCAAAATGGACAATACACTTGGAATAAGTTTGGTTTGACAAAATCCATAATACAAAGTGGCTATTGATAACCCCCCGATTAACATATCCATCATATGGATCCAGCCTCGCATCTGAAGAAGCAGATCACCTAAGCTCGCTAAATATTTCGTATTAGAAACATCTGGTTTTATAAAATCATTACTTACTGATAGTATAGATAATATTATCGTGTTATCTACGAGGGTGATAACAAATCCTATAATTGTAAAACCCAGATACCATAATGCCAGACTATAGTTATATGCATTAAAAAATGGCTTCAAAGCGATAGCAATCCAAAGGCTTATACAACTTAACAAGACAGCAAGTAGTGCAGCGGTAATCACCAAGGTTGAATGAAAAGATGTAATTGTTAAAAAATTTTCGTCAAAAATTACTGGACCAAGTAAAAAGAAGTTGATTAAAACTCCCAATACAAATTGAGTTAAAAATAAGAACCCCATTATCCTTCCAGTTTTAGGATTTAAATTCATAATATTCGTTTTATTGATTGATGATTTTATCTCGATCTAATACAGCTCGAAATATTCAGGTACAGGAAAAAAATTCAGATTAGCTAAACCTAAAAAGTTTTTGAATGTAATTACGATAAACATACCTCCAGGGAATAGCAATAAGATCCAAGGGTATAGCAATAGCAAATGGCATTAAAAATCCTTCTGAAGCGGTATCCAATTGTCCTTGCATACTTAAGGGAAGGTAAATTCCAAGTAACCACACTGATTTATAAAATAGCTGAAGTAGCAATAAAGGTAACATCTTTAAGGGATACCTTATTCCAAGCCCCATCAAAGCAGCATAGGCTGCCCAGAAACTATACACAACCCCATCATAGCCCCCCCAAACTTCACTTGGATTAATGATTTCTGACCATACGTCGTATCCCAGAGCAACAAAAGTAAGTAGGTAGACAAACTTCATTGCACAATTTTTGAACTTGGATACTTTTTTTATCGTGACTTTCTCTGGCTTTGGCGTGATGATCACACTGTGTTCTAAATTCATAACTGTTCGTTTTTTGATTAATGATTAAGATTGATTGATGATTGACTATTTATCGCTGTGTTTACATTTGTTTTAGGTTTTTTAATTAGAGAAATCGATATTATCAGAGTTTCCTTTGATTTTGATTTTTGATCCAGAAATAGCATTACAAACTACAGACTGATATGATAACTCAAGATCCCCCTTGCTTTCATTACTAAATTGAAGGTTTAAATCCTTACCAGAAACTTGGCCAATGGTTTCAAAAATAGTTCCCGAACTCATAATGATTTCGACCAACTTTGGATTTGAAACAAATATTTTTATGCTGTCTCTTTTTCTTACTTCTTTGGTGTTATCAATGATAAGTGTATCACCATGTACTTCTGTTTTTACATAAGGTATTAAACTCTCTGGCGCATCGACTTTAATCTTTGCTACACTGTCCTGTTCAAAAAAGATGAAGGCATCCTGACTTATTCGTATTCTATTAAAAGTAGGCATCACTCTTACATCCTCTACAAACTTACTTGCCACTATCCTTCTATCAACTTTATCCATGTAATCATGCATAATAGCCTGAAAAGCCAAAAAGAAAAAGCTTACTAGCATTAATGCAATAATTATAACCAAATTACTTTTCTTCATTATTGGTATGTTTTACATATTGATCATATGAGTTTTTCACTTCCTCAAACTCTACATCAAGCAACATCATTTCTTTAAAAACATCAGGTAATGTTACTCCTATAAATTCTTTTTTTTTGATTTCTAAAACGGTATCATAACCATTTTTAGACACAAAATATCCAATTCCTCTTTTGTTATATATCACTTCTAGTTCTTGTAGATGATTAAAAGCTCGAATAGCTGTATTAGGATTTACTTCTACCATCATAGCAACCTCTCTTACCGAAGGAATCCTCTCATCCTCTTGCCACTTGCGTATTAGGATATTCTCGTAGAAGAAATCCACGATCTGCAGGTATATAGGTTTGCCATTATCAAAATCCATTATCGAACCTCCTTTTCAGTTAACTTAAAATAGGCTGCCAAAAGCATCATTGGCCCAAGTACAATACTAAAAAGTAAGGCTCCCAATCCCGAAAGATCTTCTTTCGCCAAGCTAAACGCATCGGTTGAGAAAGGGTCAGATGTAAACACATCAAAAGCTCCTCCTGTAAAAGAAAAACAAAGAATAAGGTTGTACATGAAAACACAAAAAACGGTTATCAAGGCAACCAATAATGTTTTTCCAATTCTATTTTTTGAAAAAGTTACAGCACCAAGAAGAAATGCGGGTTGAGCAAAAAAGTAAAATTTAACCAAGTTCCAGTATGCTTCCGAAAATACAGGTAGAACATGTAAATTGGTACTTGGAAAAACACTACATATCACAATTGCCAATTGCCCAACTATAAATGCAAAAAACGTAAATACTACTATGTAAATTACATTGGAAATTAACCAAGAAGCAATGATTCTTTCATATGCAGAAGTGGGAAGCAAAAAATAAAAATGATTTACTTTATTATTATGCAGTTCTTTAAAAATAGAAAAGGTAAACAACAACCCTAGTGTGAGAAACAATATTGAAAACATAACAATAAACTCGTTAGGTTCCACAAGATGATCCCCTCCTCTCATGCTAAGTAAAGAACCTATAAAAATAAGCCCTCCAGCCACCAATAATGCCGTAATAATTGCTCCTTTTTGCAATACAATATTTCTATAAATAAGACCAACTATTCTTTTACCATTAAACTCTTGCATTGCGATTTACGTTTTTTATTGCATTATTAATCTTCTCTGGGTAGCTTACCACTGCATTAAACAATAGTTCTAAATCTACCTCAGTTTCTTCATAATCCTGACGTTTAAGGATGGCTTTACCCACAAAAGATGGTTCTGAATAAAGGATATCTTCCTGCATACCTTGCTTTGGACGACCAAACCACAATTTTTCTGAAACCCGAGAAAGGGATTGATCAAATATCACTTTTGATTGCCCCAAAATCACCACATAGTTAATGAGACTATGCAAATCTCTTACCTGATGTGTTGAAATAACAATACATTTTCCCTGATCTACGGCAGAAGCCATAATTTTCCTGAACTGACTTTTTGAAGGAATATCAAGACCGTTTGTTGGCTCATCCATAAGTAACAAACTAGTATTGGCAGCAATCCCAAAAGCGATAAGCACTTTTTTCTTTTGTCCAAACGACAAGGCAGCTATATTTTCTTTGGGAGATAGTTTAAATTCTTGTATCAATTCATAAAATCGATCTTGCGAAAACTTTGGATAAAAGGATGAATTAATTTTTTCGAAAGTATCAATCTTTATCCCAGGTAATTCAAAATCTTCAGGTACTATAAAAATCTCTTTCAAGTTTTTTACTTTTCTTTTAGCTACATCTTCATTAGAAATTTGACAATACCCTACTTTAGGAAACAACAAACCAGCCATTATTTTGATCAATGTACTCTTCCCCTCTCCATTCTCTCCAAACAGTCCATAAATATTACCCTTCATAAAATCAAGTGAAATATCATCGAGCACTGTTCGGCCCTTTGGATAATGAAATCGTAAACCTCTAATTGAAATCATATCTAGTGTATTAGTTATCTAGTACACCTCAAAAATAAATAAGTAATTTGAATTAGGCAAATGTTTTTTAAAACTTAACTAAAAATCTAAAAAGAAGCACTCTAGATCAGAGCACTTAAGATATCATTATAGTTTGCTTGATTTCTTATCAATCCAATCATCTATCGAAATTCTTAGTGCACTAAGTGGGATCGATCCATTTTTCAAAACTTCAGAATGAAATTCTCTTACATCAAAGTCATCTCCTAACTTGGACTCAGCACGTTTTCTTAGGGATTTTATCTCCTCACCACCAACATCATAAGATGTTAATTGTGCTGGCCAAATAATGATTCTATGATATAAACTTAAAGCCGATTCTTTGGTAGTTCCAGATTCCATCATGAAATTCATAACTTGCTCTTTTGTCCAACCTTTAAGATGTAATGCAGGGTCCACTACCATCCCTCTAGATGGCCAAGTCCTTCTTTTTATTAATGCCGATCGGTTTTTGTATAAATTCATTTCCTCTGCCAATTGTTCGCTATATCTTGCCCATCCTTCAACATAACTACCAAAAGAAATCATTTTTGAGATAGGATGTAACCCAACAATGTCTCTTTCAATACCTCTTTGCAAATGGTGCCCCGGATATGCTTCATGATAGGTAAGAATTTCATTACTTCCTTTTTGTTGCTTTTCGGGATTTTGAAGGTTAATCCTAAAATATGCCGGTTTATCTTTTGTAGCACCCTCATAGCTTCCTCTACCCGCTTCGTGAGGCTCATAAGGTTTTATAGTAACCTCTTTAGACGGCATTACAGCAAACCATTTTTCACTTTCTTTCTTAGCATTCTCTAATAACTGTATATTGGTTTCAAGAATCTCATCACTGGTTTTAAAGTAATCTAAAGAATCTTCTTCTACTAACTTCACAATCTCATTAAAATTATCAGACTTATATAACTCCTTTCCTAGTTCAATAACCTTGGTCTTATTATTTTTTACAATTTTACTACCAAGTTCAAAAATTTCATTACCTGTTATACCTGAAGTTGTATAGCTTCTTATTTGAGCCTGATAGCATTCTGCTCCGTTCGGTATATTAAGAATTGATACTTCTTCGCGTGCAACTTTTAAATATTCATCGCTTAAATACTTTTGATAATTTGCAATAGCGGGAAGCATTTTTTCATCAACAAGAGCTTTCCACTCTGCAACAAAATCCTCATCACCATCTCTCTTGGCCGGAGACATAAAAGGTGATTCTTTAATAGTATAGTCTTGTAGAACCTGCATCTGATCAATGACTAATTTCACAATTTCTTTAGGCATAGTATACCCAAGAGCAACTCCTTTTTTCAAATTTTTAATTTCGGTCGCAACATAATCCGGAAATGTATTCCAACGCGTTAATGCCTGTTCTCTTAATTCTTCACTTCCTACAGGTTGAAAATTAATCAGCGACAACCATTTGCTTTGCCAACCGCTTCTATGATTAACATTCCATAAATTGCGTTTACAAACTCTCATAGCTTTATTGCTTTCCAGCTCTTCTTTAAGTAACCAATACGTTATCCTATTCTTTTTTTCGGTTATTATCGACTCATCAATTTCCCGTAGTTTAAGATAAAGGCTATCTTCAAAACGCTCCCACTCTTCCACCTTTAAAAGATCATTCGACGAAATTTGATCGTGCCTTCCCAAGTCTTCATCTAAATAATAAGCATATTCTGGATACGATTCTAACACTCTTTGATAATAGACATCAGCCAATTTAATTATAGAATTTCCTTGTTCTTGAGTTTCCGATTTTTTATTACAAGCTGTCAGTATGAAAATTACTGATAGGCCTACTAAATATGTTTTCATTGATTTTGGTTTTCTCTAAGCTACAAAAGATTAAAACTTAAGTTTGCATCAATACTTTACTACAAATAAACTCATATATAGTATATCAACAAAAAACCACAGCTTTTAAACTGTGGTTTTATCATATGATAATATACTTTTTTTTTAAAATTCTCGATTCACGTCAAAAGCCTCTAGATAGTCTTTTACGCGTTGTACGAACTGTCCTCCTAAGGCCCCGTTTACCACTCTATGGTCATAAGAATGTGATAAGAACATTTTATAACGAATACCTATAAAGTCCCCCTCAGGCGTTTCGATTACCGCAGGAACTTTTCTAATCGCCCCAAGTGCAAGTATACCTACTTGTGGTTGGTTAATAATTGGCGTACCCATGATACTTCCAAATGTCCCCACATTGGTAACTGTATATGTTCCATCTTGAATATCATCAGGTTTTAATGCATTATTCCGAGCTCGATTTGCAAGATCATTCACTGCTTTGGTCATTCCGACCAAATTTAATTGATCCGCATTTTTAATAACCGGAACAATAAGATTACCATCGGGTAAGGCAGCAGCCATACCTAAATTTATATTTTTCTTTTTTATAATAGTATCACCAGAAACCGAGATATTCATCATTGGGAAATCTTTCAACGCTTTTGCAACGGCTTCCATAAAAATAGGCGTAAAAGTAAGATTCTCTCCTTCTCTTTTCACGAAGTCTGCTTTCACTTTCTTTCTCCAGTTCCAAATATTTGTTACATCGGCTTCTATAAAAGATTGCACATGCGCTGACGTCTGAACAGACTCCACCATATGATGTGCAATAAGTTTACCCATACGGGTCATCTCAATAATTTCATCTTCACCTGATGCAACAACGGGAGCAGCTTTTGGAGCGGCTTTTTTCTCAGCTTTTGCAGGAGTCTCAACTTTTGCTGGTTCCTTAACTGGTTCCGCTACCGGTGCAACTACTCCATTCTTACGATCTTCAACAAACTTAAGAATATCATTTTTGGTCACTCGACCATCTTTTCCTGTACCAGGAATGGCTTCAAGCTCTGCAAGGGTAACACCTTCAGCAGTTGCAATATTTTTGACTAGCGGAGAGTAAAACTTGCTCCCTCCAGAGAAATCTGAAGTAGTTCCAGAAACTACTTCGGCAGTCTCTTCCATTTGTGTTTCCAAAACTACTGCTTCTTTAGGAGCTTCTACCACATCTACTTTAGTTTCAACTGAGGCAGATTCAACTACTCCCTCGCCTTCAGTTTCTATAATAGCCAATGTCTGACCAACTTCTACTACATCATCAACTTCAAAAAGTTTTTCTACCAAAACACCTTCTACTTCACTAGGCACCTCACTATCTACTTTATCTGTGGCTATTTCTACAACAGCATCGTCTAATTCGATAGTATCTCCAACTTCTTTTAACCAAGTTGTTATTGTTGCCTCTGCAACACTCTCACCCATTTTTGGAAGTTTTAGCTCAAATTTTGCCATATTCTTAATCAAAAGTGTTTGTACGTTATTTTTTTTGCGAATTTAATTAAAATTAAGCTTTAAAATTAATTTTTCTCTATTAAAGTTTATTTAAAATGTTATCACTTCCCCTTTTCCATCACTGAAATCACTTCCCAGGAGATAGCTCCGATTTTTAGGCCTTATCTTAAACGTAACATTATGTTTTCGAAATTCTTGCATTTTATCAATGATCTCATCAAAGCTTATAAAATTATTATCAAAGATAATCTCGATATTCTTATCTCCCAAATCTTCTTTTTTTATAGACTCTACTATGGTAATCTTATCATCTAGTGCAGAAGCAATATCCCTAGATAAGTTTTTATCTTCAGAAATAAGATAATATTGTTCTATACTATTTTTTTTCTTGTCAAAATTGCGAAACGATTGTATACCCGCTACCACTCGAATTGCTACTGAAACCATTGTATCTAAAATAGTATCACTTTTAAAATGCTTTTTATAAAACAACCTCATAGCTTCATAAAAGCGTTTAATATAGGTTGCATTTCGATCTGTACTTTCTCCTCTATAGTGTATAGCCGTTACCGAGCCTATATAATAATTTTGATGTCCTTTTTTTTTAAACTTATAAGATAGGTCGAGATCTTCTCCATACATAAAGTAATCCTCATCAAATCCCCCAGCAGCAGTATAGTATTTTTTCTTGGTTAACATAAAAGCCCCGACTAATACATCAACATCTCCAACACTGTTATTAGGTATGTGGTCTGCATAATAACTCTTAACATATCCCAGTTTAATTCCAAAAAGCCGTCTTAAGGATGTCAAGGGAGACGGTATATTTCGTTTGCTTTCATGAAGATAATCTCCCACTCCGTTTATCAATCTTGGCCCAAGTAACCCAGCATTTGGTAGTTCCCTAGACGTATTAATCATTCGTTTGAATGTACCCGAAGTAACAATAGTATCTGGATTAAGAAAACAAATATATTCTCCTCTTGCCAAGGCTACCCCTTGATTATTTGCTTTTGCAAAACCCATATTGTGTTTGTTCTTCAACAGAATTATTTCTGGGAAATGTTTTTCAATTACCTCGCAACTATCATCTATAGAATTATTATCTACTACAATAATTTCAGACTCTATCGAAGAAACAGCTTCCTTAAGACTTAACAAACATAGTTCTAAGAAATACTGGACATTATAATTAACTATGATGATGGATAATTTCAGAAGGAAAGTTCTTTATTTTTTAATACTTAAGTGTTTTTTAACGCATTCTCAAAGGGAATCCTATTTATAATACTTCTTCCCAAAGTAACCTCATCTGCATATTCCAATTCATCATTAACACTTATTCCTCTAGCTATGGTTGATGTTTTTACTTGTTCGTTTTCTATTTGCTTATAGATATAAAAATTGGTAGTATCGCCTTCCATTGTGGCGCTTAATGCAAATATTAATTCTTTTATTTCTCCTGATTTTACTTTTTCCATTAAAGAACTGATATTGAGATCTTGAGGACCAATACCATCCAACGGACTTATTTTACCTCCTAGCACGTGATACAACCCCCGATATTGCCCTGTGTTTTCTATTGCCATTACATCTCTAATATCTTCTACAACACAAACAATATCTTTTAAACGGCTTGAATTACTACAAATATCACATATATCTTTATCGCTTATACTATGACACTGTTTACAAAACTTAATTTCATTTCGTAACGAAGCTAAAGCGGTTACCAAATGATCTGTTTGTGTTTTTGGCTGTCTTAAAAGATGTAAAACCAGCCGTAATGCAGTACGTTTTCCCACTCCCGGTAATTGTGACATTTCGTACACTGCATTTTCTAATAATTTTGAAGAAAATTCCATAGCGCCACAAATTTAATGTTTTTAATGAAGCCAATTTATAAATAGCCAATTAATCTTACGCAACATTAAAAGCATTTTTCTACTTTTACTTTAAAAGTATTAAATAATGTTTGATTCCCTTTCTGAAGAAACTCAAGTTATACTAATTATAATTGGTATTGCCATCTTATTTCTGGCAGTTTCCTTTAATACCAAAAGAAACAAACGAAGGTTATATGATCGTGACAAACGCAATTTCAGAAAAAATTATATGAATAAGAAAAAGAATAAAGAATAATGAAAATATATACCAAAACAGGAGACAAAGGCACCACTGCATTGTTTGGAGGAACCCGAGTTCCTAAACACCATATCCGAATCGATAGCTATGGTACGGTGGATGAATTAAACTCACATATAGGCTTAATCAGAGACCAAAAAATTGACGAATTAAGTAAAAATGTATTGATTAACATACAGGACAAACTTTTTACTGTTGGGGCTGTGTTGGCAACAGATCCAGAGAAGGCTATTCTAAAAAGCGGCAAAAAACGACTAAATATTTCTACCATTACCAAAGAAGATATCGAATTACTAGAAAAAGAAATGGATCGTATGAATGAAACTTTACCGCCAATGACACATTTTGTGTTACCAGGAGGACATCAAACTGTGTCATTCTGTCACATAGCACGTTGTGTATGTCGCAGAGCAGAGCGATTGGCCACCGCACTTTATGAAATAACACCTTTTGAAGAAACCACCCTGCAATATTTAAACCGACTATCTGACTATCTTTTTGTACTGGCACGAAAGTTGTCACACGATCTAAAAGCAGAGGAAATAAAATGGATTCCGTCCAAAGAATCTTAAAATTATTTTACTGTATTTTTTTTAAGGGAAAACCCCAGAAAATCACGTTCTTATAATTATTGTTTAAATAATTAATTTTTTACTTGACTTTTTAAACTAAAAAATTATTTTTGCAAAAAACAAACCAGTAAACATATGTATTGGACTTTAGAATTAGCATCTTATTTAAGTGATGCACCTTGGCCAGCTACAAAAGACGAATTAATTGATTACGCAATTCGTACTGGAGCACCCCTAGAGGTTGTAGAAAACCTGCAAGCAATTGAAGATGAAGGAGATTCGTATGACTCTATAGAAGAAATATGGCCTGATTATCCTACAGACGAAGATTACCTTTGGAATGAGGATGAATATTAAAATATTTAAATAGTATTAAAAGTCTCGCGAGAGGCTTTTTTTTTGCGTAAATTACGCCACTTTATTGCTATTCAATGGCATGAAGTATTGTATAATTACGGCCACTTTGGCCCTGAGATAGTTACAAATCCCAATACCAGGATTTGGTCTGAGTGTTGACCCGATAAGGGTTTAACCAGTTCGTTTCATCTAGAAACTATAATCTCACTAAATATTAGAACCATAAACCATGGGAATTTTAGATTCTGTACTAAAAGTATTTGTTGGAGATAAATCCAAAAAAGATATAAAAGAGATTCAACCCAAAGTTGAGTTAATAAAACAAGCAGGAAAAGCTCTCGAAGGACTTTCTAATGATGAATTACGTGCTAAAACGGTAGCATTCAAAAATAAAATAGAAGAAGCCCGAAAAGAGATAAACAGTAAAATAGAACAACTTAAAGAAGAAGCTAATATCATTGAGGACATAGATAAAAAGGAAGAAATCTATGCCAACATCGATAAGCTTAAAGAAGAAGCTATTGAAGTTACAGAAAAGGCATTAAATGATATCCTTCCCGAAGCTTTTGCTGTGGTAAAAGAAACTGCTACGCGTTTTGCAAACGATGACACTATCGAAGTTACAGCTTCTACATATGATCGTGAACTTTCTGGTTCAAAAGACTATATAAATCTAGATGGAGAAAAAGCCATCTGGAATACAAGTTGGGATGCTGCTGGTAAAGAAGTAAAATGGGATATGATTCACTATGATGTACAGTTGATTGGTGGGGTTGCCATGCACGAAGGTAAAATTGCCGAAATGCAAACAGGTGAAGGTAAAACCCTTGTAGCAACACTTCCGGTATATCTTAATGCTTTATCCGGTAATGGTGTTCATCTTGTTACTGTAAATGACTACTTGGCTCGTCGTGATAGCGAGTGGATGGCACCCTTATTTCAGTTTCATGGATTAACAGTAGACTGTATTGATAATCACCGACCGAATTCTAGCGAACGTAGAGCCGCTTATAACGCAGATATTACTTATGGTACTAATAATGAATTTGGTTTTGATTACCTGCGTGATAATATGTCTCACGCTCCTGAGGACCTGGTACAACGACCTCATAATTATGCCATAATCGACGAGGTAGACTCTGTACTTATTGATGATGCGCGTACACCATTAATTATTTCGGGACCTATCCCTAAAGGCGATGTTCATGAATTTGACCAATTAAAACCAAAAATTGCAGATATTGTTTCTGTACAACAAAAGTTTCTTACAACAGTACTGGCAGATGCCAAGAAGTTAATCAAAGAAGGAGATACGAAAGAAGGTGGATTCAAATTACTTCAGGTATATAGAGGTATTCCAAAAAATAAAGCCCTAATCAAATTCTTGAGTGAAGAAGGTGTAAAGCAATTACTTCAAAAAACAGAAAACTTCTACATGCAAGACAACAACCGCGAGATGCATAAAATTGATGCGGATTTGTATTATGTAATAGAAGAAAAAAATAATCAAATTGACCTTACCGATAAAGGTGTAGAATATCTTTCTGGTAAAGAAGATCCAGATTTCTTTGTACTACCACAAATTGGTATGGAGATCGCTAAAATCGAAAATCTTGGACTATCCAAAGAAGAAGAAGCTGAAAAGAAAGAAGAACTTTTCAGAGACTATAGCGTAAAAAGTGAGCGAATCCATACATTAAGACAGCTACTTAAAGCATATTCCTTGTTTGAAAAAGATGTAGAATATGTAGTAATGGACAACAAAGTTAAAATTGTCGATGAGCAAACAGGTCGTATCATGGATGGTCGTCGTTATAGTGACGGACTTCACCAGGCTATCGAAGCCAAAGAAAATGTAAAAATCGAGGATGCAACCCAAACATTTGCTACTGTAACACTTCAGAATTATTTTAGAATGTACAGCAAATTATCAGGAATGACTGGTACTGCTGTTACAGAAGCCGGCGAGCTTTGGGAAATTTACAAATTAGATGTAGTAGAAATCCCTACCAACAGACCTATTGCAAGACACGATAGAGAAGATTTGGTATATAAAACCAAAAGAGAAAAATACAACGCCGTTATCGATGAAGTAACCGATTTATCAAATGCAGGAAGACCAGTACTTATTGGTACCACTTCTGTTGAAATTTCTGAGTTACTGAGTCGTATGCTTACCATGCGCAAAGTTCAACATAATGTACTAAATGCTAAGTTGCATAAAAAAGAAGCAGATATTGTAGCCGAGGCTGGTAAAACAGGAATGGTTACTATCGCAACCAATATGGCAGGTCGTGGTACCGATATTAAACTATCGGACGAAGTGAAATCTGCAGGTGGTTTGGCCATTGTGGGTACAGAACGACACGATTCTCGACGTGTAGACAGACAGTTGCGTGGTCGTGCTGGTAGACAAGGAGATCCAGGAAGCTCCCAGTTTTATGTATCACTAGAAGATAATCTAATGCGTCTTTTTGGATCAGAACGTATCGCCAAAATGATGGATAGAATGGGGCTAAAAGAAGGAGAGGTTATACAACACTCTATGATTTCAAAATCCATTGAGCGTGCACAGAAAAAAGTAGAAGAAAACAACTTTGGCGTTCGTAAGCGATTGTTAGAATATGATGATGTAATGAATGCACAACGTGAAGTTGTATACAAACGTCGTTACCATGCCTTATTTGGTGAGCGTTTGCGAGTAGATATCGCAAATATGATCTACGACACTTCTGAAGTAATCGTTGAAGGAAATAAGCTAACTCAAGACTTTAAAAACTTCGAATTTGAATTGATTCGTTATTTCTCTATGAGTAGCCCAGTTTCTGCAGAAGAGTTTGAAAAAATGGATGCTCAAAAAATCGCCAGCGAAGTTTACAAAGCTGCTTATGAGCATTATCAGGATAAAATGAGACGCAATGCCGAAACAGCTTATCCGGTTATAAAACAGGTTTATGAAGATCCTTCTAGTAAATATGAACGAATCTTGGTTCCTTTTACCGATGGCGTAAAAAGCATCAATGTGGCCACGAATCTTGAAAAAGCGTATGAGTCTGAAGGAAAGCAATTAATTACTGATTTTGAAAAGAATATTACGCTGGCTATAATCGATGACGCCTGGAAAACTCACTTGCGTAAAATGGATGAGTTAAAACAAAGTGTTCAATTAGCGGTACATGAACAAAAAGACCCTTTACTTATCTATAAGTTTGAAGCTTTTGAATTATTCAAAGCTATGATCGAAGATGTAAACAAAGATGTTATTTCTTTCTTGTTTAAAGGAGAATTGCCAACTGGAAACACTCAAGACATTTCTGAAGCGAGACAAGTACGTAGAAAAGAAAAATTAGAGACTACCAAAGAAGAAATTCCTAATATGGATGAGCGTGCTGCGCAAAATAGAGCTGCCGGACAAACTCAAGGAAGACCTCAGGTAACTGAAACTATTGTACGAGAACAACCAAAAATTGGTCGTAACGACAAAGTGACAATCAAACACGTAATGAGTGGAGAAAATAAAACCATGAAATACAAACAAGCTATTCCATTAATCCAAAAAGGAGAATGGGTGCTTGTAAATAGCGAAAGCTAATTTTAGTTCTTCCATTAGTAAATAAACCCTCTCACTACCTGGTAATGAGAGGGTTTATTTTGGTTTTTAAAATAACCAAACTGATTCTTGTATCGATGTATTAAAATTCTTTTGACAAGGCATTAGGAGCTTATTAAGCAAAAAAATCAAAACAGATATCCCTAATTTTAAGATAAATACAACTCAATAAAAAAACCGACCCTAAAACAGATCGGTTTTTTTATAATCTTATACTATTATTAACTTATATAAAGCCAGCCTAACAATTCTACATAGTAGCAAGGCTATTTTCCTCTTGCTCTACATTTTCAAACTTCTCTATTACAACAGAGTATCCTTTATTATTTTCTAATAAATACTGACCAGCAGGCAACAAGCTTAAATCAACAACATTTGTAGTTTTTGATAATACATGAATCGTATCTACAACTTCAAATAATTTTATTTTATCCCCTTCTTCAAAATCAAGTACAGTAATCAAATCTTCTTCTCTTTGAATAGATAAAAGGTTTCTATGTGCATTTGCATAAAGCTGAGCCACTTCCTCATTTACATTAACAACCTCACCCAACGAACTTTTATCAGCATCTGCAACCACAAAGTCTTCATTTGTTACCATTATTGCCCCGTCTATTTTAAGCTCTTCTTCCAAACGATCTATAACAACAGACTTTCCCTGATTATTCTCTAAAAGATAAGATCCAACTGGCAATTGACTTAAATCAATCCTAGCATAAGATTTAGATAAGATATGATCTCCAGTTTCTACTTCGAATAGCTTTAATTTATCTCCTTCTTCAAAGTTTACCACTTCAATAGTTAAACCTTCCTGCTCTACAGTTAAAGGATTATCTGTTTTGGCGATGGTAATAATAGATAAAAACAAACTGAATATTAAGGTAATCGTTCTCATAATTTTAGGGCTTTATGGTTAACCTGTTACGGTTTTACCATACAAGTATATTATTTAATAACTACCCTACCAACTAATAATCAGACTTTTAGCTCAAATACACTAATTTTTCGTTCAAATACCAAATTTATGTTAAAAAATAACTTAAAATGCTGACAGTAAGCCTTTTAAACATAAAAAATATGTTAAAAAGAAGATGAAATGCATTTTTTACCCGATTAATAACACAAAATTGGATATGAAACCACTTTTAACACAAGGTATAAGTAAGGAAAAAAGAAATTAAGGTTAAATACTTATTCACCAAATTGCTTACTAACAATTAAATAGAATAACTTAAAATCAGAAAAGCATTAATTACCCTAAAACCTTTATAAGGTATTACGACTATTACACTAGCAATGTTTTAAGTATTTTTTTTTAGCTTCAACATTTTGTAATATTCTTTAGCAAAAGTATTAATATGACTCACCATATTTTCTTTATCGTATACCATATAAACTTTTTTTAAAATATGTATTTGTGATTGATGACAAAATCCGGCCTTATTTTTAATCGGCCAATATTTTTTTATATCTAAAGCAACATTCGGTCTTGGTAGCCCGCTAGCTTGTGTTATATATTTTGTCATTTTATACATTTTGGTCTCGGCGACAAGAATCTTTTCTAATTTTTGTGGTAAGGTTATTTGAAACAAATACTTCAATCCAAATGTTATTTCATCATTGTTTTCTTTAAATATTCCCTCAACAATCTGAGCAGAAATTAAATGCTCGGGGTGCCCTGTAGCTCCCATTTGGGAGTCGTATGTAATTATTGCATCCGGTTTATAAGCTTTGATTTTTTCCTGAATTACAGTTTTGATATGAGTCTTATTATCATTCCAAAACACAATCTTGTTTTCAATAATATCTTCCCATTCATTATTAATAAAACCAGCATTTTCATACTTTTCAAAACCTAGTGTCTCTGCAGCACATTTTAGTTCACTTTGGCGAGGTTCTTCATGATTGCAAAGTGTTAATAAATGTGCTGTTGCACCTTTCTCTCTAAAATATAAAATCAATCCCGATGCTGCTATTTCATCATCGGCATGAGGTACTACCACAAGTACTCTAGATACGCTTTGTACTTCATTCTTTAAATCAGGAATTGTATGATCCTGACAAGAGGCCAATTCTTGATAATTGATTTTATCGTTAACACAAGATGACAGAACTAAACAAAACAAGACAATTATTAACTGTCGCATGAAATGGATTAATTTAAAAATGACAATATTTCAACTTATTAGAATAATTGAACTACGCTATCGACTTTTTATACATTGTGAAAAATAGAAATGGCAAAAAACCTACCGCAAAAATAAAAGCTCCGGCCAGCAACAGAACACTAGTGCCCTGCCAATGCAAAAGCTTAAATAGCCCTGCCAAGCCAGTCACAACCGCAGCCAAACACCCTAATATAATTTTTAATCTTTCGGAAAGCGCCCTTGCTATTACCACTTTATACCTATCAAAAGTCAACATAGGCACAAAAACTAGCAATAGCGTAAGAAACCCTACCATAAAAAACACATTAGCCCCTGGATAAAGTAGTAATTTAAAAGTTACTCCAATCGTTAAGGCAAATGATCCTGCAAAACCTACTAAATACATTAATTTTTTCATCATGATTATTCGCTTTGTGTTTAATAAAAAAAACGTTTTACACTCTATATCAATTAGTCCATTGGGCGCCAATTCCTGAACGGCAGCATCGAATGATTGATTAAATGGTTTACCTTTTCTCAAATCGCTATCAACTACACAACATAAATGATCCAATAAGTCATCTTTCAAACTTTCAATTGTAACACCCTGCGAATCGATAAAATCACGAATTATATCTTCTTGCTCTTCAGTTAATTTCATATTATACCAAGTTCAGGAAAAATCACTTTATTCAACGTTTCGATAAAACTCTTAAGTTCCTCAGCATAAAACACCTTCTTTTCTTTTCCTTTTGCCGTTAGGAAATAATACTTGCGCACTCTTTTCCCTATATATATTTCTTCACAAGACAATAAACCATCTTTTCTCATTTTTTGTAGCGCAGGATACAGAGATCCATCTTTCAATAAAATTTTGCCATCGGATCGCTCTTTAACTTGTTGGAAAATTTCATACCCATACATTCTATCATTTTCCGATAAAAGTGTGAGAACAATAACAGACAACGTTCCTTTAAGCAGTTCTTTAGAATACATAGAGCAAATATACATAAAAAAACAATACATCATAATTCTATGTATTAAATATTAATTTTACCTCTATACGCTAATTGTATTAAATATGAAATAAAGTCAGATTAACTGTACCCCCCCCTATTAACACAAAACTAAAAAAAAAAAAAAAAGATCTTGATATACCACTTAAGGATAAGTCGTATAACTAGCAAAAAGAATTAATTCGGTTAATTTTAGATTTTAAGTAATAAATTAGGATCGGGGCAGTTTTGAAGATACGATTTTAAGTCGTTTTTACTAGACACACCTGGATAATCTCCCGTATTTCCTTGCATATCTTTAATAATTTGAAAATGTAGATGCGGCGCATAATCTCCGTTAACCGATGCGTTTCCTAACTTTGCTATTACTTGTCCTTTCTTTACTTCTTGTCTAATTTGTAAGCTAGCTATGGATTCTAAGCTTAAATGACCATAAAGGGTATAAAATATGTACCCTTCAAAGGCATGTTGTAAAATAATCGTTGGACCATAATCTCCATAATTATCATTATTCTTGAAACTATGGATTTCTCCATCTAATGCAGCCAGTATTTCTGTTCCTGCATCACACCAGACATCTATCCCCAAATGTATATTACGCTCTGTAACTGCATCTTGTTTATTGAAGTGCGAACTTCTTCGATAGATCCCTCTTACCTCATTATAACCTCCGTAGGCCACCTTTTTTTCGTTTTCCCTTAGATAATTGGAAATATAAACCTCAAATGCTTCTGAAGAGGCTACATCTATTTGATCAAGTGCTCTATTATCTTCTGACAAGTCAATAGCCAGATAATCTTCTTTCAAAAATGTTGAAGATATTACGGGTGTAAAATCTGAGGTTAACTCTTGTAGAATTTTGGCAAACTGATTAGTATCCATTAGGCAATTTGAGAAATAGCATTAGTTTTTTTTGATTTCCAATTTTTAGGCAACTGCTTCAATAATGATTTTCTAAAAGCATGATAGTCTACCGTAATTGTATGTCTTGGTGTATCTATCTGTTTGTAATGGGGGTGAGAAACCTCTCTTTCGCACAAGGTTTTTATATTTTCAGGCATTTTCCAATTTCCCGTTAAATAATCAGCCAGAATCTTACTTTGTAATTCTGATCCGGGCCATATGCAACCAAGTGGCTGAAACATTCCCACAAAAAAGACATCATGATATTCTGGATGAAACATCTTCAAGTACAATGGTACCGCTCCTTCACTATAATCAATAAACTCTTTATCAAAAAAAGAATGTTTCAAAATATAACCAGTACAAGCGATAATTACATCGACATCCTCTTTGGTTCCATCTTTGAAATGCACAATATTCCCTTCTAATTTTTCAATATCGACTTTTGGGTATACCTTTCCATGACGTATCTTGTACAGTAATTCATCATTTATAGTAGGATGCGTTTGTCCGAATCTTGTCTTAACTTCTTGCAAACCATATAACTTATTTTTACCAAGCATTATATTTAGTAACCGATCATTGAACCAACTTCTTATTTTTATGGGCAGCCAAGCAGAACGAGCGCCAACGATATCCGATGGTAATCCAAAAAAGAATTTAGGTATAATACGGTACCCTCTTCTCCAGCTTATAGAGGTTCTCTTGCTTACACGACTGGTTTCGACAGCCACATCACATGCAGAATTTCCTCCCCCAATTACCAAAACTTTTTTATTGGCAAAAGGAGCCGCTTTTTTATAATTATGTGAATGAATAAACTCTCCATTAAAGTTTCCAGGATATTCAGGCATTCTAGGTACAGAATGATGCCCGTTGCATACTACCAAATCAGTAAAAAACTTGGTTTGTTCCTTTTCATTTTGAATAATGGTAATCTGCCACTCATTTTTGGCCATCCTTTTACAATGCTTTATTGTTGTATTAAACTCAATGTACGGATATAACGAAAAATGCTTCGCATAGGCCTGAAAATACCTTCTAAGCTCATCATGAGAAGGGTAATCGGCAACAGATTTATCAAAATCGTCAAATGTGAAATCCTCATACTGCGATAAAGTTTTGGAACTTATAATATGTGTTGTCTCAAAAACACTTGAATGACTTTCATCTTCAGAGTAAATCCAATTTCCTCCTACTTCGCTATTACGATCATAGCAAATCACATCGAGGTTTTTATCTTTCAAATTTTTCAGAGCCGTAATCCCGCTAGGACCTGCACCTATAACACATACTCTTCTTTGCATAAGAACTTATTATAATTAATTCGTTATGTAAAATAGAGAATGTAAGGGAGTTTTAAAAATATTTTTTACACTGTAATGCTTAAAAACTTTTGTCTATTCTTCTTTTTAATATCGGAATCTGAATAAAAAACAAAGCGGTAAGAAACAATATACCGTATACGGTTGTTTTATGGAACTTAAACCCAGCTAGTGGGTTATTGATTTTAATGGTATCAAGTTTCAAGAAAGAAAGATCCAATGTATTTAAAATAGACGTATTTGAGTCTGACAGAAATGCAATCCCTAAAACTAATACCAACAAAAGAACAGCAATAATAATCCAAGTCTTTTTGGAAATCAAAGGAGTATATACAATTTGTTTCTTCTGAGTTATTGCTCCTATCTGGCTCATCACATTTTTAGAAAAGACTGACGAAGGTTGATTTAAACCCGCTTCCTTTACCAACTGTTCTATATCTTTAAATCGCTCTTCCATTTTTATTACTTATTTCTGGTGAAATGTGATGTTGTAATATTGAATATAACTTTTTTCTGCTACGATACAATTTTATTTTCACATTATCTGCGGTTAAACCTACTATTTCAACAATTTCCTTTACACTTTTCTCTTCAAAATAGTACAATGTAATAATTACAGCTTCATCCTGTGGCAGTTGCATTATACTATCTGAAATGATTTCTTTTCGTTCCTTGGCTTGTAAATAATTTAAAGCATCGGTTACCAATTCTATTTCGCCTTCATTAATCTCTTCTATAAGTTCTGAAGTTATCATTCTCTTATTTGCTTTAATAGCATCTAAACTTTTTCGATAGGCTATCGTATACAACCATGTAGAAAATTTAGAATCTCCTCTATATTTACTTAAAGACTTGTATGCCTTTATAAAACTATCCTGAGACACTTCTTCAGCTAATTCTTTATTCTTTATCATCCTATATACCACCGTATATACCAAAGATTGATAACGTTCTACCAGAACTGAAAAAGCATTTACCTGCCCTTCAAGAACTTGATTTATATAATATTGGTCGGTTTGATGGTTCATGTACACATAAGACGACAGCTTCTAATTTATGGTTACAGAATTTTTTAAAAAAAGTACAAAAAAAAAATTCCATTTTTTTGTAACCGACAGAAAAAAGAAAACGTCTTAATAGAAAAACGAACAGTTAACCTTTTTAAAAATCAAAATTATGAGTTTAATAGAAGCATTAATACCATTATCAGTATTTGGGAGTGTCTTTGGAATTTTTTATTTATTTATTGCAGCCAGAAATAAGGAAAGAATGGCGTTAATTGAAAAAGGAGCAGATGCATCCATCTTTTATAGTAGTAAAGAAAAGAGAGTAACTCCATTTTGGAAAGTTTTCATCTTAAACCTTTCTTTATTGTTAATGGGAATTGGAATTGGAATCTTTATTGCCGGCATCCTTCATCTTTCTATAGGAGTTGATGAAGATATTGCTTATCCCGGCACCATCTTTTTAATGGCTGGAGTTGGTTTATTTACTGGTTTCAATATGACTAAAAACTTGGATAAGTAAATTATCAACCCACCAAAAACAACAAGCAGGCACCAAATGCCTGCTTGTTGTTTACTTTCTACACATCTTTTGCAAACGCTCTGATCCTTACTAGTTTTGCACCTTTATCACTTTTATAGGATAACCAAATTCCCTTTTAAAATAATTCTAATTAAGTTTTATCATCTTTTTGACTACTTTATTTAATCGATAGGTTTTGGATTTAGGGCATAAAAAAAACCTATCTGCTTGGATAGGTTTAAAAATATATAGAGTATTATTTTTTTACATATCTGCCACCAAGTTATCTTCAACTTCCACATTTTCATATTTCTCTACTACAACTGATTCTCCTTTATTGTTTTCAAGAACATAAACACCAGCAGGCAGTTGACTCATATCAACGAAATTTGTAGTTTTTGATAAGATATGTACTGTATTTTTTACTTCAAACAATTTAATTTTATCTCCTTCTTCAAAGTAAAGTACCGTAATGATATCTCCTTCTCTTTCGATAGCTAGAAGATCAGTTTCTGCGTTCTCATAGTAATTCGCATATTCTTCTTCAACATCAATATCGGCATCCATATAAGCTCTTTGACTATCTCTTTCCAACAAAAATTCATTATGAATAGCATCAATAGCTCCGTCCACCTTGAGGTCTTCTTCTAGTCTATTAATAACTACCGATTTACCTTGGTTATTCTCCAACAAATATGCCCCAACCGGTAATTGACTAAGATCAATTTGTGCTCGTGTTTTTGATAGAATATGATCGCCAGTTTCTACCTCGAACAACTTCAGTTTATCTCCTTCTTGGAAATCAACAACTTCAACAATAAGACCATCCTTCTCTACAGTAAGAGTATCATCGTTGGCATACATGCTAAGAGATAAAAATAAACTAAGAATGTAAATCACTGCTTTCATCTTCTTGTTCTTTGTTGTAAAGATTTGTTATTCCTTTATTACGGTTTTACCTCACAATAATATTATTTAAAAACAGTTATACAAACTAATTATCAGACTTTTAGATTAAGTGTTTTTGATTTTCGATAAAAAACACAAAATATGTTAAAATTTAATTAAAAATAATTTAAACAACTGATTTACAGTGTTTTGTTTTTTAATAGATCGTAAAAAAGCAGATAAAAAACACAGTTAATCAGACAAAAGAACTTTCTTAATATACATTCTTACGTTTTTTTCATAAAAATATCTAAATATATGAAGTACTAAAAAAGCCCTGTCATTCAAACAACAGAGCTTTTTTATAATTAACACTACATTATTACTATGAAAAAACTATTTATTTATTTTTAAGTACAATCTCACTATATTTTGCATTAATCGTAATCATTTTATCAGTACTTCGTGTATTTTGAAATCCATTAATAAAAACATTTCCAAAATTCTTTCTTGTATTTATTTGTAAGGTCCTTGGTAAAGAGATCAAGCTCTGCGCACCACTATATGAAAGGTTAAAAGCCGTATTAGGTAATTTTAAATTGAAATCACTATTTTGTACAACCAGGTCTAGTGTAGAAAAAGATTCTCCTAAATTTTCTATAGTGATCACACCAAAACTCCCAGAAATAGCGCCATTCTCTTCAAGCTGTTGAATATAAATATTACTTGAATCTGCATTAACCAAAAGGTTTTTGGCTGTCTGAATTCTACAGTTTTTTACATAATTAACCACCAATTTACCATTATTCCATTCACGAACAAAAACAGGAGAATATGACGCTTTTATAAACGTTTGGTCTCCCTCTATGACATTAGCCGAAAGTCTTGTGTGTGATAAAGAAGCTTTAACATTCTTAGCCTCTTTGGCCAATTGCACGTCTCCATGACGAATATTAAGTCGTAACTTGGCCTCTTCAGGTATACGTACCTTTATGATCTTGCTAGTATTATTTGTATTAACTTTATTAGCACGATATTGATAAACCGTTACATTTGCTACGCCGTTTTGCTGATTCTCTATATCTGTAATTAATTGAGATGCCCATGCATTCATTTGTTTTCCATATTGTTGCCCCCAAGCCTCCATTTGAAGTTGCATTTGACCAGAAATATTCTTTGAGTTATCATCTTTAAGTTGTGATGCCCATTTTTGTTTTTCGTTTTCTAGATCTTCGCTAAATTTTTCTCTTATTTGGTTTTCCCATTGCTGGATGTACTTTTCCTCTCCATCACTTTTGCTTTTTGTATTACCATAATTGACATGATTTTCAGAAAGTGCATTTGGCATTGGATTTTTGGCTATGTTTTCTATAAAAGGGCCAAGCATATCTGCAATCATAGGGCTTAACATTCTAAGCTCCTGAAGATTTTTTTTATCTATTTTAATATTTGAAGCCGTTACATTTCCACTCCATAAGTTACCAGCTGCAGAATTGATCGTTATCTCCCTTTCATTACCCAATACATCTACTTGCCAACTATCAAGGATACGCCTACTGTTTTCATCATTAAGGCCTCCTTCAAGATACGCTTCTACTTCTATGGTATTTCTACCCCAAGTTTCGAAAACGATGTTGGTATGGCTGGTATTAAGATTAACAGTAACATTATTATTTACTGCAATTTTCTCGCTTAATTTATTTTGCTTATCCTGGGCAAATAAGCTTGCACAGCATACAAAACCCAAAGCAAAAAGGTTATTATTAAGCTTGTATTTCATTGTAATCTTCATTTTCAATTCTCTCTAATTCTTTTAGTTTATCCTTTAATCTGCTTAAAAGAGACAGTCTAATTTTTAAATTCTCCATCATCGCTTCGACACTTTGTACATTTGGTCCAACTTCTATAAGCTCTTTATTAAGTCGTTGGTATTCCTTATCAAGATTATCCAATCGTACTTTAAAGCTTTCCACTAATTCTCTGTTGGTATCATCAACGGTAATATTAGATAGTTGAAATTTTATACTGGTGAGTATACTGTTTTCTACTTCTTGATACTCTGGAAACGCCTCAGCTAGTGTAGATGTTTGTTTATTTATGACTACAGTAGCATTTTTTGAGGTAGTATCATCTACATCTACAATCCCATTTTGTCCAGAACCATCATTTCCAAGTCTATTAAAAGTAAACATCGATACCGAAAGAATAACTACAACACTTGCAGCTATTTTAAGCCACTTGTAATTAAAGCTTCTTGTTTCTTTTGGAAGTTCTTTTTCCAACCTTAACATAAACCTTTGCTGATGCCCTTCTCGCATTTTCTCGGTAGGAATCTGTTTATCTTGCTTTAAAAGCTCTCTAATATCCTGTGCCATCTTTTAAATGTTTTAATTGTTCTTGGAGCTGTTTTTTACCTCTATGAACCAATGTCCGTGAAGCAACCGATGTGATATCCAATATTTCACTTATTTCATTATGATCATACCCTTCGATTAAAAAAAGCATAACCGCATATTTATATTTTTCAGGTAATTTTTCGATAGCTTTCTTTACCTCATCTACCGTAACAGAATCTGATACTGACCAATCGTTTTGTTCTTCGACAGTAGTCATCACCTGTTCATTAATAGCTACCATATTCATCTTTTTGGCTTTTAGCATATCTATGCTCTTATTAATAACAATTCTTTTGAGCCAAGCACCAAAAGTTACATCACCAGTAAATTGATGAAGTCTTGTGAAAGCTTTGATGAAAGATTCTTGCATAGCTTCTTCTGCCTCAAAGGGATCTTTGAGGAACCTAAGTGCCACATAATACATACCATCACAGTACTTATTATAAAGCTTCATCTGGGCTCTGCGATCATTGGCCCTACATTGCTCGATTAGCTCGCTTTGTAACAAACTTTTTTACTTTTGGTTAGTGATTAATTTCTTAAAACGTTTCTTGAACCTTATTCATCTATAGAGACGAAGTTCTGTATTCCTTGTTGCAAAATTATACATAAAAATCCTCTAAAACCAACAAACGACTGAATATCAAATGTTTAATACAAAATTAACGTTTATACAAGTAAGCTAATTGATTAAAATCGTACTACTTAACAACTTTTATTAACAATACCATTTTATAAATTATGCATACCACAAAAAGCCATTACGATTATCGTAATAATGATGAAGTAGATGATGTTCTCAACCTTGTTGAAAAAAACATAGATTGCACCAATAAATTGATCAATCATATCGACAATTTAATAGAAAGTAAGTACTTTCCAGAGCCTACTTTTAGGGTTCTAACTTCAATTAGAAACACTTGTGCTGTTAATGTTATGAATATTACCCGAATCAGAAAGTAATTTTTAATATTCTTAATTTTTATTAAGCTATATTTAAGCAACCAAAAATTGATATCATGCCAAAGTTGCTTAAAAGAGTTGTATTAATATTATCAGGATTAGTAATCATTGGATTTGCAGGAATGTATTTTATAAAGCAAAACACCAAAAAACATAGTCCTGAAGAAACTATTACCCATACAACCAAAGAAGCAACGATAACTGTATATTACAATAGGCCTTTTAAAAATGATAGAGAGATATTTGGAAACCTGGTTCCATATGGTAAAGTTTGGCGCACGGGAGCCAATGAGGCTACAACATTTTCAACGGATAAAGATCTTTTAATAGACGGAACCTTACTGAAGGCCGGATTATACACACTTTGGACCATTCCTAATCCCAAATCTTGGAAGATTATCTTTAACAATAAACAATACAATTGGGGCGTAAACATGGATGGAACTCCAAAACGTAATCCTGAATTTGACGAGCTAACCATTGAGGTTCCAGCTATACCGCTATTAAATATTAAAGAGCAATTTTCTATTTATTTTGAAGATGCGCATGAATTTACGATAATGTATCTCGCTTGGGACAGAACTGCAGTTGCAATTCCTATAAAAGTATAAATTGAGTTTTTTTTCGTTAATAGTTTCCAAAAAGGAATTTATACCTTTGTCATAAAGCAATTCGGTGTCAAAAGATAATAAGAAAAATAGTGATCAGACCTCAAAAGTTCCTACTAGCACAAGTGATGAAGCCATTATCCGTTTTAAAAAGTTACAACAAAAGAACGTTTCCGTAGACACTCTTTTTAATGCCATTATTTCTAAAGACACAACTGCACTAAGCAAGGGAATTACATTAATAGAAAGCACGCAACAGAATCATTTCTTAAAGGCGCAACAACTCATTGAAAAATGTCTGCCATATGCCAATAAATCCATACGTATAGGAATTACAGGAGTGCCTGGTGTTGGAAAAAGTACATTCATTGAGGCTCTAGGAAATCTTTTAATTAGAAAAGGAAAAAAAGTTGCTGTTCTCGCTGTAGATCCTAGTAGTACAGTATCACATGGAAGTATCTTGGGAGACAAAACCAGAATGGAATCTTTGGTACGATCTAAAGAGGCATTCATACGACCTTCTCCTTCTGGTAATTCATTAGGAGGTGTAGCTCAAAAAACTCGTGAATCTATTATCTTATGTGAAGCAGCGGGGTATGATATTATTATTATTGAAACCGTAGGAGTTGGACAAAGTGAGACCGCAGTACACAGTATGGTAGATTTCTTTTTATTACTCAAACTTGCAGGAGCAGGTGACGAACTGCAAGGTATAAAACGAGGTATTATAGAAATGGCCGATGCTATCGTGATTAACAAAGCCGATGGAGATAATCAAAAAAGAGCGCGAGAAGCAAAAAATCAATTTAGGAAAGCATTGCATTTGTATCCTTTGGCAGAAAATAATTGGTCTCCAGAAGTTTTAACCTGTAGTGCTCTTGAGAATAAGGGAATCGAGGACATCTGGAAACTCATTCAAAAATATGTTGATATCACATCAAAAAATGGATTTTTTGATGAAAACAGAAGAAAGCAAAATAAATTTTGGTTGTTGCAAACTATCGAAGAACAGTTAAAATCCTCCTTTTATAATAACCCTAATGTAAAAAACCAACTCAAAACCAAGATAGAAGCTGTTCAAAAACATGAAATAACGCCTTTTGCAGCTGCAAGATATTTATTAGAGTTAAGCAAAAAATCTTAACCCAAATAGCTAATTTATTCGCTCTTTTTTGTCTTTTATGTTAAATCGGTATGCATACCCCAAACTAACTTCAGAAAAATCTGCCTGCCCCAGGTTTGCATTAATATTTGCTCCAATAAACAAATTGTTTCTAGGTGACCTATACGTATTAAACAAATAATACTTTATTCCCAATCGGCTTGATACGGTTCGCTTTACCTCATAATACCAGTCCAGCTCCCCCAGTTTGGCATATTCACCGTTATAAAAATACCCTTGACTAAGTTGCCAATCGATTTTGTAAAAAGGTTTATAAATGTTTATCCCCAGATCAAACTCTACACCTACATGCCCTATTAAAAGTTCTGTACTTCCAAAAAAACCAAAATTCGTAGCATAACGATATGGATTCTCGCGATATTCTGGAACTTGTTCGCTTACAAGCTGTCCATTTTCTTTGATATGATCATAATAATGTTCATAAAACCTGTAATATGCTCCAGCACCAAATTTAAAAGTTTTGTTTATAACTTTACCTCCTGAAAAAGCTAATGAATAGACTTCTTTTTGATCATTAAATATTCTCGAAAGCACATTTTGGCCAATACCACTTCTAAAAGAGAAGTAATTCTCTGAAGATCTGTTTTTTTCCTTTTTTTGAAAATTTTTATCATTTCTTGCCCTTTCAGATTCCTTTCCTATAATTGTTGAAACATTAACCAAAAAGGAGTTAAGTCCTTGATTTGGCAATCTTGTATGACCATTAGAAAAGTGTGCATAGCCAAAACCTAAACGCCAATCTGTTTGTTTTCTTTTGAATATATCATAATACAAAAAGGATCTAAAAGACCAGTTAATTTCTGTAGTAACTGCCAAGTTAAATGGATTTGTTTCTGCATCATATTGCCTATTAATGTATGAAGTTCCCATACCTATAGACACATTCCACCTCTTGGTATGTTTTCGAAACAAACCTATCTCAATAAAAGGCATTAGGGTATATGCTATCCCTATTTTATCAATGTTTCCAAAATCTGTTACTCCAAAAGAAATACCTGTTTTTGGATGGCCCAATTCGCTTGCCCATTCTTGATCTGTAAATGAGTTATAGTTACCAAAGCTTACAAAAAAAGACTTTTGTAAATCGGTTTCAGGAAAACCAGTATTGGCTTCCATTGTTTTACCTATTGAAATTTCTGGTACAACAAAAAATGAATTTTTGTTTTTGTTTTCAGCATCTTGAGCAGACAGTGTTATTCCAATAAAAAATATGAGCAAATAGTACTCTTTATATAGCATGCATTCGTTTTTATTTCCCCTTAATTATTTCCCTTTAATCAATTAATCAAGAAATCTTATTGTACAATTAAAATTCCCCAAACTTAAAATTTATTCTTAACATAATATAAAATCGGAAGCAAAAGGAATATTTATTATGCTATAACGGTATTTGAAAAAATTATTTTATTTATCGGTTTTATTGTCCATTTATAGAGACCATTAGAGTCAAACAGCACATAATTTAGAAAGAGGTTGAATGTGTTGTTAAAACCTATTTATTACATCATTTTCAATTGTGAGTCTTCGAGTCTCAAATAAACTTCTGCTCCATATTCAAGGTTTTCAATTTTAGGAAGTATTAATTCCAGAGTAGTTGCAAGTTGCTTGTGCTCTTGTTTGGTAGCTGGGTCTGGCATATAAACCAACCCAAAATAGCTCTTATCTCCAAAAATTAACTCTATGTCAAAAAAATAAAAATTTTCTGGCGATATATATTTTGACCAATTTATATTCTTAAAGAAAAATTTAGGAGTTTTAATGCTATACGTATATGGTGAAATATCAACATTAAGCGTTCCCATAAAATAAGAACTGAGATCTAACCCTCTTTGCCTAAAGTGCTCCGATTGTGTACTTATAGTTCCTTTTGAATATCGCTCATCGTTATTTCTTCCAGATGCAGCTCCATAGCCCGGAATTACTTTGGCTTTTACCTCCATATGTTCCTAAATAAGTAAAGAAATCTTACTTATCATTCAAATCTCCAACTTGATCTTTGCTTACTCCTTGGGGAACATCAACATTAGACGAATCATCATCAAAACTTTCCATGGTATCGGCTAGGCGTTTACTAATTTTAACCAGATAAATCGTATCATCGGTTTTCACTTCAACAGCCTCGATAGCTTCATTATGATGGTTTTTAAAAGATATGATGTCTTTATCGGCATAACCATCGGGAAATTTTTCTACAAGAAGGTTTAAAATGTCCTTGTTTAATTTTTTGTAGTCAACAATTACTCTTCTCATGGGTTTGCAGGTTTAGGTTAGTTAAGTATATTGTAGCAAAAAGCACATAATAATTACTTTATTTCACAAACCTTGGGGTACGACTATCAAATTTACCCCAAGTAATTTTCTTGTTGGGTGTAATAGCATAATATCATCAGTTATGCTACTACAAGTCTAATTAAAAAAAATGAAACTTTTAAAAAATTGGCTTTAAAAAATTGATTATTTTTTCAGTTTTTTACTTGTTAAAAATCTCAAACTTTTAGTGGTTTACTAACTAATTCTCAAAACTTTTTAAGACATTTATATTCAATCAAAAAGTGATTCTTAATTTCATTCTCACTTTTTAGAAATGCGACTGCATGAAGTTTCACATCAAAAAGAACGGTTTACTTTATATTTCACTGGGTATTTTAGTTTTTTTTTCGTTTTTCCTATATGTTTTTACTTTAGAAACCTATAACGGGATTGAATCCTTTTCGGTCTATATTCGTCAACGGTTTGGAAGATTTTATCTGTGGCTCGGATTAGTATGTGTTTTACTGCTTGTCGTTATGGCGTTTTCAAAATGGGGAAAACGAAAATTAGGAAAACCTGAAGATCAACCTCAATTTTCCAGGCTAGCTTGGATATCTATGTTGTACAGTGCCGGTATGGGAGCAGGAATATTGTTAAGAGCTGTGCAAGAGCCTGTGTATATGATGAACAACCCGCCTATTGATAATCAAACAGACTCGGGTACCGTTGCCTTAGAATATACTTTTTATCAATGGGGATTTACCGCATGGGCATTTTATGCGGTGTTTGCTATTACCATAGGGTATTATCTTTTTGTCCAATCCAAAAAAGTACTATCCAGTAGTGCTTTTTCTTCAATAGAAAAATTAATTACCTCAGAAAGACCCAGGGCAGTCATTTTTGCCAGTATTGATATTCTGGCTATCCTTACTACTGTTTTTGGATTGGTCGCTGCCATTGGACTAGGTACCACTCAAATTGAAGGTGGGCTAGCCCATTTATTGAAAGAAGATTTTGGCCTCAAAGGAACCATACTTGTTTTATTGCTGATCTCGAGTTTGGCTTTTATATCTGTTTTCAGAGGAGTTAACAAAGGCATCAAAATCATCTCTACCTGGAACATCTATATCACAATTGGACTTTTGTTTTTTGTCTTTTTGCAAAGTGACATTATTGCGGTAACAAGTCAATTTGGAGTATCACTTTTCTATTATGTAATTGACTTTATTCCTTTGAGTCTGGCTTATGGGCAATACAATCCCGGAGAAGCTTTCCTTACCGATTGGACCTATTATTATTGGGCATTTTGGCTAGCCTGGGCTCCTTTTACCGGAATATTTATAGCCCGCATCTCTAAAGGAAGAACATTGCGCGAAGTTATTTTAGGAGTCCTACTTGTTCCTTCTTTGGGAACCTTTTTCTGGTTTACAACCTTTGGACAATCAGCCTTTACCATAATTGAGAATATTGGAAGCTACCAAGGCCAATTTGACAATGTGTTTAGTTCGATTTTTGTATTTTTTGAAAACTATCCTTTCCAGGGGTTTATAAATACATTAACTATCTTGTTATTGATTAGTTTTCTGGTAACTTCATTAGATTCAGCTATTTTTGTCCTTAGTATGTTTACCGATAACGGAAAACAAGACCCTTCAAAAAAACATAGGTTATTATGGAGTATTATTCTACTTATCTTCTCAATTGGAATCATTCTGCTGGGTAATGTAAAAGCAGGTATTAACGTATTAATTGCTATGCAAAAGTTACTCATTATTACCTCACTCCCTTTTTCACTACTTATGGTACTCATGATTGTTTTGTTTATTCGTGATTTTAGAAAAAGACAAGAAATCAATGCGAACTAATAATATTATATTTTAGACGTTATCTAGTCGATATTATGATTATGATCAAAAAATTGTTTCAAAAGAAATGGGTAAAATTGGGGGTGCTCTTTTTTGCTAGCATTATTCTACTGTTTTTTTGTTTTTACGGAAGTATTTATTTTGGTTTTTTCGGGAAATTACCTACCAAAGAAGAACTGAGTTCATTAAAACAGGCAGAAGCTACTCAAATCCTGGATAAAGATGACCATTTAATTGGCAAATACTACATCTACGACAGGCAACCCATTACCTATGAAGATCTTCCAAAACACCTTATAGATGCTCTTATAGCTACCGAAGATATACGTTTTTATGAGCACGATGGTGTAGATAACACTAGCCTTTTGCGAGTGTTTTTTAAAACCATTTTATTGCGAGATAAATCCTCTGGAGGCGGAAGCACAATTACTTTACAGCTTGCCAAAAACCTATTTGGCAGGAAAAAATATAAAATATTTAGCACGGTTATCAATAAGTTAAAAGAATCTTTTATAGCCAAAAGAATGGAGGATATCTATTCAAAAAAAGATATCCTTACTCTTTATTTTAATACCGTTCCTTTTCCGGATAATACTTATGGTATTGAAAGTGCTTCTCAAAAATTCTTCAACAAACCAACACATAAACTTACTTTATCTGAAGCCGCTACTCTTATTGGTTCTTTAAAAGCCAATCACAGTTATAATCCTAGGCTTTTTCCAGAAAGAAGTCAATTACGCAGAGATGTAGTGCTTAATCAAATGGTTAAATATGAATATATAGGTTCTACAAAGGCCGATCAAACCATGAACAAATCCATAGAGTTAGATTATCAATATTTTAATCATGATATGGGGTTGGCTCCTTACTTTAGAGAAGCTGTAAAAAAAGAGCTGATAAAAATTCTTGAAAAATATAAAAAACCAGATAGTAGTGCTTATGACATTTACAAAGACGGTTTAAAAATTTATACCACGCTGGATTCTAAAATGCAATCCTTGGCAGAAGAAGCCATGAAAGAACATATGCAGGCTTTGCAAAAAGAATATGAAACTTCTTATGGTACTGATTCTCCATGGAAAAATAATAAAGATATCATTACGGCCGCGGTCAAAAATCTTAATGCTTACAAAAATTTAAAAGAACAAGGGATAACAGAAACACAAATTGAAGATTCCCTTTCTAGAAAAAAGGACATCGAGCTGTTTAAATGGGAAGGTAACGAAACCACAAAATTATCCTCTATTGATAGCTTACAACATTACCTCAAATTCTTAAATACCGGTATGATTGCCATAGATCCTTTTACAGGTGCAGTTAAAACATATCTGGGAGGTATTGATTATCGCTATTTTAAATACGATCATGTTTCACAAAGTAAAAGGCAAGTAGGATCTACTTTTAAACCCTTTGTTTATACTACTGCTATTGAAAGTGGAATGAAACCATGCACTTATTTTTCGACAAAAGAAATTACATATACCAATTTAAACAATTGGACTCCAAAAAATGCCAGCGTAGAAGAAGATCCACACCTTAATTTCACTATAGAAAAGGCCCTGAGCAATTCTGTAAATACTATTGCTGTAAAAGTTCTCAATGAAGTTGGTATTCCTAAAGTCATAGATATGGTTAAGAAATTGGGGATAACAGATTCTCTGTCATATGAACCTGCCATGGCCTTGGGTACCGATGGCATTAAAATAAAAGAGTTGGCCGGTGCTTATGCCAGTTATGTTAATGAAGGAAAAAGTGTGAGACCCTATTACATTTCAAAAATTGAAGATAAAAATGGAAATCTAATTGCTTCTTTCGAACCAGAAGTTTCAGATATTCCTGCCTATAGCAATTATACAAAAGAAGTTCTTTTGGAAATGATGAAATCTACTGTAGAAGAAGGCACGGCTAGTAGATTGAGAACTACCTACAAGTTAGAAAATGATATCGCCGGGAAAACGGGAACTACCCAGGATAATAAAGACGGATGGTTTATTGGCATCACACCCAATCTTGTTACTGTAACCTGGGTGGGAAATGATAATTACAATATTGGCTTTAAAACAACTGCGATGGGTCAGGGCGCAAATACCGCTTTGCCAATTTTTGCAAAATTATTTCAAAGATTAAATCAAGATTCAAGTTTTGATATGATTACCAAAAGTAAATTTGAAAAACCTTCAGATGAAGTTCTTAAGGATCTCGATTGTAAACCAGAAAAAAGAGATAACCTCTTTAAAAGAATCTTCGGAAAAAAGAAGAAAAAGAAAAAGTTTGGAAAGCGACAATAAGTAAAACCTACAAATACTTTCATCTTAACCTTTTCATTAACAAACCAATAAGCATTTTATAACATACAGTTAGCAGGAGTAAAATGGAATTATAATTAACTTGTGCGTATTAACTAAAACAATATATTATGCTTAAAAAACTTAAAACCTTAGGATCAAAATTAGGAAGATCAGAACAACAACTTATTAATGGTGGAGGATTATCTAGGAATCCATTTTGCCATCCGGCTCAATGTACAGTCGCCCAAGATTGTATTGATAGATTTCCCGGAGAACCGCCAGAACTTTGGTCCTGTGTTAACTCATGTTGCCAACAATTCTAAAAAAAATGCGGATTTCGATCCACCTCTTCTTTTAAAAACCCATTAATTGTATAATAATAGATGGTGAATACACTCTAAATCGTATTTTCAAGCAGTTCCATATTTTTCTATAAGATATCCATGCAATTTATAAGCTCCCAATCCTAATAAAATTCCAATAGCCATACCGGTAATAATATCTCCAGGATAATGAACTCCCACATAGATCCTACTATAACTTACGACTATTGACCATACAACCATAAAAGGAAAGATATACTTCAGTTTATTTTGCAGTGTCAAACCAGTAAAGAAAGCCAAGGCCATCGAACTTGCTGCGTGGGCAGAAAAATAACCATGACGACCACATCTTTCAGCAATAAATCTTGTAAACTCTGCCACCCCCTCTGCTCGGCAGGGTCTTGGTCTCATAAAAAGTACATTTTTGAATAGATTTGATAATTGGTCTGAAGCTGCGATAAGGGCAGCAACTACTACGAGAGTAATTATTGTACCTCGTATTCCAAAATACTTATAGAAAAAATACAGTAATACCAGGTACAAAGGTATTTGATACAATTTTTCGGTCATAAACAACCAAAATCCATCCCAAGTAGATGTTCCGAGGTTATTAAGAAATAAAAAAAGTTCTTTGTCTAACTGTACGATTTCTTCCATAGGTGGGTTACATGTTTTATTCGTCGTAACGTTCTATCTCCCTGTCATAAAAGTCATTTGCAGCCTGAAAAAGATTTTCGGCCTCTTCCATTAATTCTTTCTCGTCACTTTTATCAAACTCTTCAAGCCATTCTACCTCATCGTTTTCCAGATTAATAATAAATCTAGGGAACTCGGTATGTATTACAAAGATGGCTTCTGGGTAATCGGTATTATCGCCTAATAAAAATTTAGGAAAGCTCATAAATGATTGCTTTAAAATTAAATCCCGTCAAAGGTACTATCTTTTATAGCAAAATACATAAAAAACTCTAACTACTGGATCTTAATCTCTACTCGATTATTCGATTCTGGGTCAAGATCAGATCCTTTGGTAACTATAGGAGTCGTATCGCCAGCGGCTACAATTTCAATAAGAGATTCGTCTACTCCCTTTTCGATCATATATTGTTTCACATTTATAGCTCTCGTGGCAGACATGATTTCGTTTTCAAAAGCAGAACCAGCATCATCGGCATGACCTATAATTTTTACAGTATTCACTTTAAATATGGTTACGTATTGAATATATGAATCCAAAGCTTTTTGAATTTCTGTATAGGCCTCACTCTCTCCCACAAGGAATTCAATAGGAGAAAAATCTAGTGCCATATTACACACCTGGCCTGTTACCAAGTTTTTTGGGTTTCTCATTTCCATCAACAATACATCATCAACAAAATAGTATCCAGTATCATACTTTCCTCCTTTTACTGATTTCCCTCTTGGGTTTTCTGAGAAGTAACCCAATGAGATATATTTCTCTGTTCCTTTTGCTCTATAAACGCCACAAACTTTTACCCAACCCTTGGTATCGCATACCATTTTTGAAGATTCAATATGAAGCGGAAGCTTAGAAGTTAATGTAATTTTTGGATCTCTGGCGCTAAAATAAGCTCCAATAGAAGATGTACAAGAGTTTGACACTCCTTCGCCCAGAGACACATACATGTGATAGTAATAATATTTACCTGTGCCAAGCGGGCGTTTTAATTTTGCAGTTACTCCTTCTTTATAAGCTCCACCAGCAATATACATTCCTACTTTTCCTTCTCCTGTTCTAGGTTCTTGTGTCCCGAATTGCTTCAAAAAATTAGGAGATCTATGAATAAATCTTATCAATTCTAATTGTGGATGATACGCATCTGGAGAATTAATAGAAGCTTTCCAGTCTCTCATAATTCCAAAATTCTGCATTTCCATATCCATACGTTTCAGCGTCATATTTACCGATTCAAAGCTTGGATTCGGAATAAGGTTTTGGGCTCTACTGTGTTCGAAGTCTTGAGCTTTACCGCTTTGCGTGGTTAATAACGTAAAAGCAATAAGCAGTAAACAAAATTTAGAATTTGGGACTCTCATTTTTGTATTATTGGTTTTTTTGGAAAGATAGTTAATTATTCGTTAATACCAAATAAACGCATTAAGTCTATAAAACGTATTTCTCTCCATGTTTTTATACAAAACTTGATTCATTTTGGATCAAGTTTTTTGTTAACTTATTGAATCTGAAATACAATAACAATGCCGAAGTTGTAAGCCCGGCTAAAAGCCCAATCCAGATTCCAGAACTTTTATACTCTGTATACAATCCCAAATAATAGCTTATAGGAAACCCTACCACCCAATATGCCACAAAAGTGATGAATGTAGGTATTTTTACATCCTGAAGTCCTCGTAAAGCACCTAAAACTGTTACCTGAATAGCATCTGATATTTGAAACAATGCCGCGATTATCAAAAGTTTGGCTGCAATCGCAATCACCTCGTTATTATCAACTAAATTTTGTACATCATCTACATCCAAATAAATTTTAGGAAGTAGCGTATTACAAACAATAAAAATCAATGCAAAAACTGTGGCTATTAAAAATGCCAGTAAAAAAATAGAAATTGCAATTCTTCTTAATTCTGAAAACTGCTGCAATCCCTTTTGGTTACCGACTCTTACCATAGCAGCTACGCTTAGCCCCATTGCTACCATAAAGGTCATTGAAGAGAGGTTTAATGCTATTTGATTTGCCGCCTGGGGATTTTTACCCAAAATACCCGACAGCCAAATTGCTGCTGTAAAAATAGCAACCTCAAAAAACATTTGTAATGCCGACGGAAAGCCCAGAGCTAATATCTTTTTTATCATTTTATTCTCAAGCACAAAGAATTCAATTTTGGTAACATAGGCCGTAGATTTTTCTTTCCGCTTCAAAAAGCCCCATAACAAGATAGTCATAATAAACCTTGAAGCCAATGTTCCAACAGCTGCACCAACAATTCCCATTTGAGGGAAACCAAATTTTCCGAAAATCAACAAGTAATTCAGGATAACATTTACAACATTGGCTACCAATGTTGCATACATAGGGTATCGTGTCATAGACAAACCATCTGAAAATTGTTTCAAGGCCTGGAAACTAATTAATGGTATTAAAGAAAAAGCAACCAGATCTAAATAAGGCAATGCTAATTCTACCACCTCATCGGGTTGTTTCATTAAATACATTAGGGGTTTTGCCAGAAGTATTAAAAGAAACAATACTACGCCCAAGGAAGTACACAAAAACAATCCATGTTTGTATGCCGATTTTCCGTTTGCAAAGTTATTTTCGCCATCAGCCTCAGCTACCAAAGGGGTAATTGCAGTAGAAAATCCAATCCCCAAGGACATGGCAATAAACATAAAGCTATTCCCCAAAGATACTGCAGCAAGTTCTGCAGTTCCCAATTGCCCTACCATAATATTATCTACAAGGGCTACAAGGGTATGCCCGATCATCCCCATCATTACAGGAGCCGCTAATTGTAAATTATAGTTAAATTCTTTGGTGTATTGCTGCAGCATTGGTTGGTTTTGAACACGCAAAGGTATTAGAACAGAAATAAACTCAAATATTCTTATCGTATATTTAACGTTCTTTAATGAAAATCTATGAGAGAAACACAATTTTCTAACGCAGAAATTAAGAAAAGAAAAAATACTCGTATCTATCTTATTGTTTGCAGTATTATTTTTGGGATGCTCATTTTACCCTCGTTGCCTATGATCATGATGTCGGCCATGATGTTTGACAGTCCAGGATCCACAGAAAGTACTACCACCTGGGTTATTTTTTGGAGCATGATTGCCTACCCTTTTGTAACGGTACTGACAATTATTACTGCCTGGATATTGTATGCCCGAAAATTAAATCTACCGGCAATTATCACAGCAAGCTTACCTATGTTGAATATCATTATAGGAATCTTGGCGGTAGTTTATTTATCTATTTTTTGTGATGGGCAGTTTTCTTGCTGAATAATTAGATCAAATTACCGGCATCAACCCTATACCCAGCATCCTTTAATATTTTGGCTATTTTTAATGACTCTTGCCCAAGATCAATATATTTTTCATTTATTACACCATTCAAGTCCGAAGGAAACTCGATTTCACCTTTTAAAAGAGCACAAGTTCTGTTCCTTCCTAGAAGACCAAACAAATATCCATGCTCAAAAATTACATTTTGACGTGCTCGAGGACCGGGTATATCTCCTTTAAGTCCTCCAATATCATCTGGTGTATACAGTATAAAACCAAAACCTACATTATTAATATCTCTTTCCAGTTTTTCTATTATAGTGAGACCAGTATTAGGTTCTTTATCCAAGACAATAGGGTGAAAATCGAGTTTTTTAAGAATGTTAACTAATTTATCTCTTTCGTAATGATCTCTACCATGTACAATAAAGATATTCCTGGAATTCTCTGATACAGGCTCTTTATCCAAAACTTCAAAAATTTGCTCACAAAACAAATCGGGTGTCGTATTTAAATCCTCGGTAAATAATGTGTCATTTTCTTGAATATATTTGTAATTAGCTGGTCTTTGTTTCCATGTTTCTGTTGCCAAGCAATCAATTTGTCCAGACACAAAAACCGGCAAATTAGCTAGAATCGCTTTTTGAATACAATCAGATGTTCCTTTTCCACCTCCAATAGCAATTAAGGCTTCCACTTGCTGAATTATATATGTTCTTTCTTCTTGCCACCATTTTAACTTACCAAACTT
The DNA here is from genome assembly GCF_035285365.1 of Aquimarina gracilis. Lineage (NCBI taxonomy): Bacteria > Pseudomonadati > Bacteroidota > Flavobacteriia > Flavobacteriales > Flavobacteriaceae > Aquimarina > Aquimarina gracilis. Next base: position 187,504 of record NZ_JAYKLX010000002.1, read on the forward strand.
ATGCACTGTGCCTAGTTTTGGAATTTTATCGGTTCTATCGGGTAATAAAAACAACACCCTTTCCTTAATCAATTCTTGCTTACCATCTAGCTCTTTAGAAATCTCATGTGCTATTAAACTGTCGCAATCTCGATTAGAAGTTAAGACTATGGTATGTCTTGAATGTGCTACTTTTTTTGCCAAGTATTTACAATATTCTTCAACTAGCAATTTATTTTCTGGCAAGTCTCTTTTTTGTTTCCACCCACCTTGAAACAGTATCTTCATAAACTTAGTTATTTCGAATTTTCAACATCTCTTCATTTCATAATCAGTACAATTAGAAGATAATAAAAATTACTTCACCCCATACGTATCAAAAAGATACATAAGGCTAGTCATAGTGGCAGCACCCAGTTCGAGTTCACGTTTGTTTACAGCATCAAACGTATCGTTCTTGGCATGATGATAATCAAAATAGCGTTGCGAATCTGGTCGTAGTCCTGCCAATACAATGCCTTCTTTTTTCAGCGGACCAATATCAGCTCCGCTTCCACCTTTTGCGAAATAGTGTACCAAATAGGGTTCAAACAGGGATTTCCAGCTTTGTACCTGTTCAAAATTTGCATCATCGCAATCAAATGAGAATCCGCGTGGCGTAAATCCTCCAGCATCACTTTCTAGCGCAAACACATGGTTTTCACCTTTATTTTTGGCTACTTTGGCATATTTTTTACCTCCTCTTAATCCATTTTCCTCATTCATAAACAAAACCACACGTATTGATCGTTTTGGTTTGTATCCTATTTCTTTGAATAACCTAAGCACCTCCATAGATTGTACTACTCCTGCTCCATCATCATGCGAACCATCACCCAAATCCCAAGAATCAAGGTGCCCGCCTACGACCATATACTCATTTGGGAATTCACTACCTGTGATCTCTCCTATCACATTAAAAGACTCTACATCTTTCCAGGTGCGGCAATTCATATTCATATGAAATTTGATCTTTGGATTAAGTTTCAGCATTGAACTCAACAAGTTGGCTCCATTAGTACTAATTGCAGCTGCCGGAATTTTATCATTATTTGTCAAATCCCCATAACTCATTGATCCAGTATGTGGATAATCATCCAGGCGCAAATTCATTGATCTTACAATGACACCAATGGCTCCAAATTTTGCTGCTTCGGCAGCGCCAGAATAACGTTGATCGACACAACCGCCATAGGCTTTAAAGGTCTCAATTAAATCGGCCTGCATTGGTCGATTAAAAAATACAATCTTACCTTCTACCTTATCATATCCCAATTCCCTAAGGTCTTCAAAAGTTTTTACTTCAATAATTGGAGCTTTTATTCCTCCTATAGGGGTAGGAATAGACCCTCCTAACGCACAAATAGGAACATTGGTTGTCTTACCGGGCTCGGTCTCGATATAAGCAAATTCTGTAACTCCCCGAGTCCATTTGGGCACCATTACCGATTGTAGCCAAACTTTGTCAATACCTAATGCTTTCAATTCTTTTTCTCCCCACTCGACTGCTTTTTGTGCATTTATTGAACCAGAAAGTCGGCCACCAATTTGATTGGATAAGTAATCTAACCATTCATAACTTTTTCCATTAAGCAATGAAGTATCATATATCTTCTTAATAATTGTAGAATCCTCTTTACTATTATTCTGAGCAAAGCTATTGATTGATAGAATTGCGAATAGGATTGGGATAATTTTTTTTATCATAGCGTTGTTATATCCTTTATTCATTTTCTAATTGCTGCTTGTATAGATGAAGGTTTGCTTTAGTCTTTTCATCCAACTCGGGCTCTTGTATATCATTATATTTTTTTAATGTATCGTATAATGTTTTTGCAACAATGTATCTAGCCGTAGGTTTGTCATCTGCGGGAATTACATACCAAGGTGCATGTGACAAAGAGGTTCTGTTAATAGCATCCTGATAACATTCCTGGTACTTATTCCAAAGTTTACGTTCTTTAAGATCTCCTGACGAAAACTTCCAGTTTTTCTCCTTCTTTTCAAGTCTGCGTAGTAGTCTGTTTTTCTGCTCTTCTTTTGATAAATGCAAATAAAACTTATATATCAAGGTTCCGTTTTGTGCGATATGCTTCTCAAAATTTCTAATTTGCTCAAATCTAGAATCCCAAAATTCGTCATTTATATCATCTACAGAATCGATGTGAGGTATATTTTCGTTCATAATATATTCTGGATGTACTCGAGTTACCAAAACATTTTCATAATGTGTACGGTTAAAGACCCCAAACTTACCTCGCTGTGGCAAGGCTATGTAGTGTCTCCATAAATAATCGTGTCCAAGCTCTAATTCGGTTGGCACTTTAAAACTATGAACAATAATACCTCTTGTATTAAAGTCTTTAAACACCTCTCTTATCAAACTGTCTTTTCCAGATGTATCCATTCCCTGCAGACAGACCAGAACGGCATACTTACCATGAGCATAAAGCGTATCTTGTAACTCCCCTAGTTTTTCTCGTATTTCTTCAAGTTCTTTTTCTATCTTTTTCTTGCTTTCATCGAGATTATAAGTAGTTGAGATTTCTGATAATTTTATAGGGTCAGAAACTTTAAAATCTTCGTGATTTATAGTATTCATAGTATCATTTATTATATCCCGAAAGATACTAAAGTTTTATTTTGGGTAGAAGACCTGATTTTATTTTATGTAAAAAATTCTACCTAGCATTGAAATCATAGCTAAACCCTACAAGGAAAGTATCGTATCGTCTTCCTAAGCTTTTTACGTTAAGTTCTGCAAAAATATGCACAGGAATTGATATCTGGTGTAAAGCACGAATTTTTATTTGAGCGCCGTGATTAAAGTTTCCTGTTCTAAAACCCAAAAAAGCATCGTCTTCTATTGCTTCAAATTCATCAGAATCATTACCCATATATCCAATTCCGGCGGTTATAGTAGTAGGATACCAGTTGAACATAATTAGGTTTACACCGAGGGCCAGTTCATTAAACCCTTCATAGTTCTCATCGGCTCCAATGGCAAAAGTTCTATTATATTCTCCCATAAAAGTAGTATAGCAGTTGAATGCATATTCTACTCTTGCTCCCAAAGCAATTTCATTACTCAAGCCAAAGCTTTTTGAAGCTATTAATCCATAATTTGTTGCGCTTGGATCATATTGAGACGAAACATCATAGGTACCGTGCCATATGATGATCAATAATAGAATTCTCTTCATTACCTGGGGCATATCCATTCTTTGTCGAAAAACCATGCTACTGCTTACTTTGCAGCAAAAAGTTTAACATCTTCCTCACTTACTTCTTTTCCCCCCAGAATAATTAATCGTTCTACAACATTACGTAGTTCTCTTATATTACCTGTCCAGTCATATTGCTGAAGTTGTTTAACCGCTTTTGAAGAAAACTTTTTTGCAGGTGATCCTTGTTCACTGGCAATTTTCTGGGTAAAATAGTCAACAAGTAAAGGTATGTCTTCTCTTCTATCATTAAGTGCGGGTACTTTTACAAGAATTACAGCCAATCGGTGATATAAATCTTCTCTAAATTTATTATCCGCAATTTCTTTTTTCAGATCTTTATTGGTAGCCGCAACTACTCTTACATTCACCTTGATATCTTTATCACTTCCTACTCGTTGTATTTTGTTTTCCTGTAAAGCACGCAACACTTTTGCCTGAGCCGAAAGACTCATGTCTCCAATTTCATCTAGAAAAATGGTCCCCCCATTGGCGGCTTCAAATTTACCGGCTCGATCTTTATTTGCAGAAGTAAAAGCTCCTTTCACATGTCCAAAAAGTTCGCTTTCTATTAATTCTCCCGGAATTGCTGCACAATTTACTTCTATCATTGGACCCGCAGAGCGGTCACTTTTTTGATGTATCCAATGTGCCACCAATTCTTTACCTGTTCCATTGGGTCCTGTAATTAAAACCCTGGCATCAGTAGCGGCAACTTTTTCAATAATATCTTTGATATCTGAAATGGCTTTGGATTCGCCAATCATATCGTAGTTTTTGGAAACTTTTTTCTTAAGTCTTTTATTTTCTACAACCAACTCTTTACGATCTAAAGCATTGCGCACAGTATTGAGTAAACGATTGAGGTCTGGTGGTTTTGAAATATAATCAAAAGCTCCTAAGCGCATTGTATTAACCGCTGTATCAAGATCTCCATGGCCAGAGATCATTACAATTGGTATTTCTGGTTTAATTTTTTTTACTGCTTCCAGCACTTCAACACCATCCATTTTTGGCATTTTGATATCGCACAAAATCAAATCATAATCATCGCTTTTTATCATATCAATACCTGATAACCCATCCTCGGCTTCAGATACTTCATATTTATCATTTTCTTCTGATAAAATCTTAACCAGCACTCTTCGAATTGCTGCTTCGTCTTCAATTACTAATATTTTTGCCATTATATTTTCAGTTTAATCCCGCTACGAAGATAAAAGGTATTCGCGTCATTAATTGACAATACGTTTTCCTGATTACTGTCTCGTAAACGAATTTCATTACTTAATGTATATCCTGCATATGTATAGAACAATAAGTGTTCCGTAAAATAATATTCGTACCCTAATGCCCCTATAACATTTAACATCGATGCATTTTCGGCAATTTTCGCTACTCCATTTTCATCTACAAAAGTCCTGTTATTCTGTAAATTACCATAAAATCGATCTAAGCCGATAAAGGCCTGTAGTGTATTTTTTTCGTTAAAGAAATATTTAATATTTGATTTTGGAGTCCCTATTGAATAGGACCAACTAGGATGAAACCTTTCGAAATAATTAATAATTGGAAGCGGAAAATTGATACTTGCCGGAAGTGTATAACGTAATCCAACAATCAATCGAGCGGTTTTTGGGGCTTGTTTGTTTTTATAACTTTTCACAAAAAACAAAGATCCCGAATATCTAAAATCATCACCTTCAATACCTGATGCTTCAAAGTTTGAAGAGATACCTGCTCCTAGTTTGGCTCCAAATCGCCAATTATTTTTCATTTTGTAGGTATACCCAACTTCAAGTCCTATGGTATGAAAAGCATTCAAATCCCCTCCTTCATCAAACGGTAACCTATCTTGAATATCGAGATTATTGTATCGATACTGAGGTGTGATCACAAAATACGTTCCTTTATCATCCATCTTGATAGGATAATTTAAAGAAACTCTGAAACGACTATATACATTATCACTATCGGATTGTGGAATATAGGAATATTCTACCCTCATTAAATCAGTATCCTGAGATCTGATATTACAAAAGAAAGTAAGGAAAGTACATAAAAAGAATAAGTCCTTCTTTCTCATGATAGGGGCGTATATGTTGTATATTTTCTGATATGCTGAAACTTTATTCTTTCAAAATGGTAACCTCTCGTTGCGGGAAAGGAATACTTATATTGTGTTCTCTAAACAAACGGTCTATCTCAAAACGTATTTCACTTTTGGGAATAGCCCCTTGAAAACTGTCATTTATTGTAAATACTAATTTAAAATTTAATGAGCTATCTGCAAAATCTGTAAAAAGAACCAAAGGTTTTGGGTGTTTAAGAACATTATCATTGGATAAAGCGGCTTTAATGAGTAATTCTTTTACCAATTGTGTATCACTACCATAAGCTACCCCAACGGCTACAGACTCTCGAGTTAATGTTCCGTTTTGGGTCCAGTTATATAAGGACGATGTCATGTATTTATGATTAGGTATAATTAATACCTTATTATCGATAGTTACAGCTCTCGTAGTTCTCAATTTTATTTCTTCTACGCGACCCACTTTATCCTCTATCTCGATAATATCACCAACATGTACTGTTTTATCAACAAAAATAAAAATCCCAGACAGTATATCTTGAATGAACGTTTGTAATGCAAGTCCAACACCTACTAGCAGCGCTGCAGATGCGGCAAATATTGCTGTGATGTTGAAACCTATGCCATCTAATGCACCAAAAATTACTATGATGTATATAAAATATTTTAAAAATGAAAATACAGATTCAAATTTTAGTTTGTCTTCATTTCTAAGTTTTCTGGTAATTATTCTTTTAAAAACCTTTAATAAAAATGAAGTAACAAAAAGGATAAAAATTACAAAAAGCAACAAACCAACAGTAAGCACTATTGGATGTTCTTCACCAAAATGAAAAATCTCATAGCCCAAAAAGTCTTTAATGGCGCCCCAAATATCCTTTTGCACTACATCCTTGAGTTGCTCTGTAATTTCAGGTTCTTCTTGAATCATTGTTTTAGTACTTTAACCATTTGAACAATTCCTTATAACTTGGTTTTTTTCCATACATAAGTATCCCCACTCTATATATTTTACCTGCTAACCAAATCATAAATATAATACTTCCTACCAACAAGAGAATTGATATTACCACTTCCCACCAGGGTACTCCAAAAGGTATACGCATTAACATCACAATTGGCGAGGTCAAAGGTATCATTGAAAAAACTGTGGATATTGTACCATGTGGATTTTCGATAACCGAAAAGAACCCTACGTAAATCCCCAGCATTAAAGGCAAAATTATTGGCAGCATGAATTGTTGAGAATCGGTCTCGCTATCTACGGCAGCCCCTATGGCCGCATAAATTGAACTATACAAAAAGTACCCTCCTATAAAATAAATCAAAAAAGAAATGACCAGGGTTCCTAATGGGAGCTTATTTACTTCAATAAACAACTCTGCAACATTGGCCATTGTTCCGCCTTGAGTTTCTTCTACCAATCTTACAGCCTCTTCCATATTGTTATGGTCCATATCAATATTAAAGAACATAGAACCTACTATCATTAAAACTCCTCCTAAAACCACCCAAATAACAAATTGAGTAATCCCGGCAAATGAAGTACCTAAAATCTTGCCCATCATAAGTTGAATAGGCTTTACTGAAGAAATAATAATCTCAATAATTCGGTTTGACTTCTCCTCTATTACTGATCGCATTACCATATTACCATAAATAATGATAAACATCATTAAAAAATATCCCGCTGCTCCACCAAAAAACATTTTTATGTAATTGGCCATTTTTGAGGTTTTCTCTCCAGAAAAATTTTCTATCTGTATGCTTACTTTGGCCTTAGAATTTTCGATTACATTAAGGTCAAGTCCTTTTTCTTCAAAGTTTTGATTGGTAAGCTTACTGGCAATTATATCTTCAATATTGTTTAGGATAGAAATATTTGGTGCCTCATCTGCATAAAACTGTATGGATTCTGCCAATGCTCTATTAGACTGTTTTTTTGGAATGTACAATAACCCGTATAATTTTTTAGTAACCACAGAATCTTTGGCTTTATCCAAGGTCAAACTACTATAATCGATATAATCGATGTTATCAGAATCGGTAAAGTCGGATACAAAGTTGCCTGTTTCATCAAAAAAGGCAACTTGTCGCACCTCGTCATTATTCAATGTAGCCAGCCAGGTAATCAACGCTATCATTCCAACAAAGATCAACGGACTTAAGAAAGTCATCACCACAAATGTTTTATTGCGCACGCGAGCAATAAATTCTCTTTTGATAATTAATTTCAGGTTACTCATTTTCTGTGATGGTTTTAATAAATATCTCGTTGATACTTGGTATTACTTCATTAAATCTTACTACTTCAGCCTTTTCTGAAAGATAAGCAAGTAACTGATTTGATGAAGTATTTTGATCCAATGTTATTTTTAGTTTCAATTGTTCGTCGATAGTTCTAAAATCTGCAGGAACAACATCAAATTTATCGTTTAATGTATCATACAAACCATTTGTATTATTGGTTAACAATCCCACTTCAAAAGTATTTGATTTAAACTCTCTTTTAACATCTGAAACTTTACCTTCAAGAATTTTCCTAGACTTATTAATAAGAGCAATGTGGTCACACAATTCTTCTACACTCTCCATACGATGCGTAGAGAAAATAACGGTCGCTCCTTCATCTCTTAATTGTAATATCTCATCTTTGATAACATTGGCATTTATGGGATCGAAACCACTAAAAGGTTCATCAAATATCAAAAGTTTTGGCCTATGAAGCACAGTAACGATAAATTGCACTTTTTGGGCCATCCCTTTGGAGAGTTCTTGTATCTTCTTATCCCACCAGTGTGTAATTTCGAACTTATCAAACCAATATTTTAATCGTTCTTTGGCTTCTTTTTTACTTAACCCTTTTAGTTGAGCTAAATATAAAGCTTGCTCGCCAACTTTCATTGATTTATACAAACCTCGTTCCTCGGGTAAATATCCAATATCTTTGATGTGTTGTGGTTTCAGTAATTCGTTATCGAGATAAACACTTCCTTCATCGGGTAAGGTTATCTGATTAATGATCCTGATTAGAGTAGTCTTACCGGCACCATTGGGGCCTAATAATCCGAAAATACTTCCCTTGGGCACCTGGATAGATACTCCTTGCAAAGCAGTAAAGGCTCCAAATCGTTTTGTGGCTTGTTTTACCTCTAAAAGATTAGCCATATATAGAAATAATAAATGTGGTTATTAATGATATTAAGCCTGAATGATACAAAAACTTAAATACTTATACTAATTAATATTGAAAATTGATAGTTCTTATTAATAATATTCTGAAAACTATTATGTTGTCGTTGTATAAAACAAAACCCACCCTAAATACGAATATTAAGGATGGGAAAAAAATTGCTATGAAAAAGAAAAATTATCACTAAATGTGTTAGTGATGTTTCAAATATACGAATTTTTCCTAATCAAACGTTAATAATATGTAAGGATTCCCGATACGTAAAACCCTTAGTTTTATTTACGAAAACATATCTTTTACTTTTTCAAAAAATGATTTCTCTCCACTATCGGGATTAGGTCGAAAATGATCATCTTTAGACATTTTTTCAAAGAATTCGCGTTGCTCTTTATTTAAGGTTTTTGGGGTCCACACGTTTACATGTACCAAAAGATCCCCTTTTCCATAACCATTAAGACTAGGAATACCTTTACCCCTTAATCTTAATATTTTACCACTTTGTACACCTTCTTCAATCTTGATTCGTACTTTCCCAGAAACGGTATCTATTTCTCTTGATGCTCCTAATGCCGCCTCGGAAAAGCTTATATAGAGGTCATAATGCAGGTTATTCCCTTCTCTTTGAAGCTCTGGATGGTCTATTTCTTCAATAGCTACCAAAAGGTCACCAGCAATACCATTACCTGGTGCTTCATTTCCTTTTCCGGTAACTTTAAGCTGCATACCATCTTCTACACCGGCTGGAATTTTAATACTTACGGTCTCTTCAGATACTTTTAACCCTTGAGCATCGGCATCCGAAGGTCTATGGTCGATTGATTGACCACTCCCACCACAGGTAGAACATGTTGTAGCCGTTTGCATTCTTCCCAAAATTGTATTGGTAATTCGAGTAACCTGCCCTGTACCATTACACGTTGTACAAGTTTTATACGTAGTTCCCGGCGCTTGTATTTTACGCTTTACCTTAATCTTTTTCTCTACACCATTAGCGATCTCTTCTAAAGTAAGTTTTACGCGAATACGAAGATTACTACCTTTTACACGACGTTGTCTTCCGCCGCCGCCAAAGCCGCCAAAACCACCAAAACCACCGCCAAAGATATCTCCAAACTGGCTAAATATGTCGTCCATATTCATACCACCGCCACCAAAGCCACCACCTTCAAATGCCTGATGACCAAATTGGTCGTAACGGGCTTTCTTATCCGGATCACTTAAAACTTCATAAGCTTCTGCAGCTTTTTTAAACTTTTCTTCGGCAGTTTTATCACCTGGATTCTTATCAGGATGGTATTCAATCGCTTTTTTACGATAAGCCTTTTTAATCTCGGCCTCACTAGCGTTCTTACTCACTCCTAATATATCATAAAAATCTTCCTTCATGGCTAATTATTGTCCGGTTACAACTTTAGGAAAACGAATAACTTTATCTCCTAGTTTATAACCCTTTTCTATAACGTCTACAATTTTTCCTTTTAAATCTTCTGTTGGCGCAGGGATCTGAGTTATTGCTTCGTGATCGTCTGCATTAAAAGCATCTCCTGCAGCGACTTCAACTTCAACCAAACCTTTACCTTTTAAAGTCTCTTTTAATTTATTGTGAATCAATTCTACACCTTTTATAAGATCTTTATCTTCTGATTTTTCAATTTCTTTGGATGCACGATCAAAATCATCCAAAACAGGAAGCATTGATTGTATAACATCCTGGCTCGCTGTTTTAAACAACTCTAAACGCTCTTTGGAAGTACGTTTTTTATAATTTTCAAACTCTGCAAAAAGTCTTAAAAACTTGTCCTTCTCTTTTTCAAGCTCTTCTTTAAGTTTTGTTTCTACGTCTACTTCTTCTTTTTCCTCTTTCTCTGTATTTTCAACAGGAGTATCAAGTACTTCTTCTACTTGATCCTTTACATCTTCAGTATTTTTATTTTTCTTACTCATGTAACTCGTACCTTTTATAAGTTTTGATTTTGAAGTAGCAAAAGTACTGCCATTTTTGAATTAATGTCATAATGTCACAGGAATATTTTAGTATATCTTTAAGACTGTTTCTTTTTCAAAAAAATAATTTTGACGTTTTTAACTACAAAACATGTTTTATGAAAATTAAATTTATTGGAACGTTAGTGTTAATGTCACTCATAATTAGTTCTGTATCTTGTAAAGGAGAGAAAAAAAATGAAACTGAAGCCAATACAGCGGAAGAAGTTAAAGAAGCTCCCGTTACTGCTATCGTTTATAATGTAGACACTACATCCAGTATCATTGAATGGGTTGGTAAAAAACCTACCGAAAATCATACCGGAACCTTAAAAATAGCTAATGGGTCTGTTACTGCAAAAGATGGAAAAATTGAAAGTGGGTCTTTTACTATTGATATGAATTCTATTACGGTTACCGATCTAGAAGGCAAGGGTAAAACAAATTTGGAAAACCACCTAAAGGGTTCTAAAAAAGAAAATGAAGATCACTTTTTTAATGTCAAACAATTTCCTACAGCATCTTTTGAAATGACCGGAATTTCTGAAAAAGAAGGAAAAACCTATCTAGAAGGAAACCTAACTATTAAAGGAATTACTAAAAATATTTCTTTTCCTGCTACTACTTCTGTAGAAGGTGATGATGTAAAACTTACAACAGAGGTTTTCACGATTAATAGAACGAACTGGAACGTAAACTACGCCTCAAAATCTATATTTGAGGATCTTGGTGAAAAGTTTATCAGCGATGATATCGAATTAAAAATTGAAGTAAAAGCGACTAAAGCTTAATATCTTCATTATATAACTACCAAAGTCCGGTAAAATTACCGGACTTTTTTTATGCTTCGATAAGATTGGCGATAGCCAATTCTATATTGTCATATTCAAACTTGAATCCAGATTCTGAAATTCTGCCACTACAAACTCTTTGACTCGAAAACAATAAGATATGCATCTCTCCCAAAACGAGTTTAAATATAAGCCTGGGTACACTTGGTAAGATTATTCTTTTGTTTACTCTTTTTGCAATTTTATAGGTAAGCTTTCGATTAGAAACCGCATTGGGTGCAACGGCATTAAAAACTCCAAAAAGTTCTTCTTGCATTACAAACATAAACATGCGCGCCAAATCTTCGACATGTATCCAGCTTTGCCATTGTTTTCCATTACCAAAAACAGCACCCAAACCATACTTAATTGGCTTTACAATTTTTGGAAACGCGCCTCCTTTATTAGATAAAACCAGGCCAATTCGCAGTATGCTAACTTCAATATCTAATGCTTTAAATTTTGAAGCAGCTTCTTCCCATTTTACAACTACTTCTCCCAAAAAACCAGTATCCTTTTCTGGAGAATCTTCCATGTAATAGTTTTGGAAAGAATCAGGATAAATACCAATAGCGCTTGCCGAGATAAAATGACGAACAGAGTGCTCAATACTCTCCAATGACTCCATTATTAGTCTTATTGTATTAACTCTGCTATCCAGTATTTCTTTCTTATAAGAAGTTGTCCATAGTTTTGCAATTGAGGAACCAACTAAGTTAATAATTACCTCAACATCTCTAAAACACTCTGTGTCTATATCTGCCGATGAAGGGTTCCAGTAGTATCCTTTATAATTTGGTAAGTCTTTTAATTTATTTTTATTAGTGGTAAGGTAATTTACATCAATATTGGATTGATGGCACAATTTTACGATTTCCTGGCCAATCAAACCTGTCGCACCAGTCACTAGAACCTTCATTTTTTTTGAGTTTTGAGCAAAATACTATCTCAATACAATAAAACCTATTTCTTTATTATAGGTTTAACAAACGTTTATTATAACTATCCTAGCGAATACTTACACTTTGGTTGCACGAAGCATTTCACGTTTTCCAGGAGGTCCCGGAAGTCGTTCTACTTCAAAGCCTACCTCCTGCATGGCCCTTCTTACACTCCCTTTGGCAGAGTACGTTACCAAAACTCCTTTTAATTTTAAAGCGCTATGCATTTTTAGGAAAATCTCTGCAGTCCAAAGATCTGGCTGTACTCTGGCTCCAAACGCATCAAAGTATATGAGATCAAAACAATTCTCATCATTTATATCTGAAAAAAACTGCTTTCTCTTGGTTAACAAAAAATCTTGAGAAATTGCTTCAGGGTTTTCCCATAAAGTTTGATGCATCCGTTCAAAAACAGGTTTGTTGCCAGATATCCCAAGTTTTTCGGGATAGTTCATCAGTATTGCTTCTTCAAAAGCTACGGGATATGCTTCTACCCCAATATATTCAATATTTTGAACTCTTTTTTTTGCCTCCAAAAAAGTAATAAATGCATTTAGACCCGTCCCAAATCCGATTTCGAGAATACATAAAGGATTAAACTTCCTTTTGTTCAAAACATGTCGAAATCCACTTTCTATAAAAACATGCAGCGCTTCATTAATTGCCCCATGCTTCGAATGATAATGCTCATTCAATTCTGGTAAATGGATAGTAGTAGATCCATCTGCCGTGGTAATGATTTCGCGTTTTACTTTCTTTTGCATTAATTCTTTATCAAAACCCCATCTGCAATAAAGGAGTAAGTTTTCTTTGGTCTTGTGATAGCCGCTATTTCTTCTTGAGACTTTCCTGCATCACTTGCAAAATGACGTTGATCTTCTACGGACATCTCACTTACGAAAGCTCTACCTTGCACAATTACCGTATCATTTTCAATATCTTTAGGCACAAAAAAACCATAATCCTTAAACTTGACCATTGTTTCCTCATTATCCCTCAAAGCCATTCTCATCCAACAACCTTTTGCCTTACAAACACTATTTACCGTGCTTGTAAAAGCAATAGCAACTGTATCTCCGATTTCCAAAGTATTGTATTCTTCAGATATAGCTTTTTCATTATAAATATTTTCAGAAGAGACTTTTTTTCCAAATCCTTCATAATTTTCTAAGGAAATATCATCAACTGAAAATGAATCTTGTTTTTTATCGCCACAGCTAGCAATTATTAATAACAATCCTGCAAAGAAAGGCATGTTTTTTTTCATTATTTCATAAATATTAATCGTGAAGGCCAAAATTACGCATTTTAAGAATTCTTATTTTATAAGAAAAGGGTATTTTTGTTAAGAATTTCAAAGGGAAGTTAGTTTTGTACATTTTTTAGGACCAAACTATTGAAATATTGGTTTAAAGACCGACTAAATCCCACCTTTAAAATATGACTAGAATGAAAAACACAATCACGCAGCAGTTGGAAATCACAAAGGTTAGTGAATCAAAAATCGGACAAGTAGATTTTGAAAATCTAAATTTTGGAAAAATATTTACCGATCATATGTTTGTCTGTGACTTTGCAGATGGAGCATGGCAGACACCAAAGATTATTCCTTATGGCCCATTGACTCTGGATCCTTCAGCGCGAGTTTTTCACTATGGACAAGCTGTTTTTGAAGGTATGAAAGCCTACAAAGATGATAATGGCGATACTTTCTTATTTAGACCTGATGAAAATTTTAATCGTATTAATAAGTCTTCAGAACGTTTGGCTATCCCCGAATTTCCTGAAGAATATTTCTTTGAGGGATTAAATACATTATTGAAATTGGACAATGAATGGATAAAACCTGGTTTTGGAAATTCATTATATATACGCCCCTTTGTAATTGCTACGCAAGCTAGTGTTTCAGCTTCTGAGGCAGATGAGTATAAATTTTTGATTATTTGCTCGCCAGCACAATCTTATTATAGTGGAGAAGTAAGTGTACTGGTTGAAGAAAAGTACAGTCGTTCTGCCGATGGTGGTTTTGGATATGCCAAGGCCGCAGGTAACTATGCCGGGCAGTTTTACCCTACAAAACTGGCCAAAGAGAAAGGGTATCAACAAGTTATTTGGACAGATGCCAATACTCATGAGTATCTTGAAGAAGCCGGTACAATGAATGTCTTTTTTAGAGTAAATGACACCTTACTTACGGCCCCCGTGAGTGATCGAATTTTGGATGGAGTTACTCGTAAAAGCTTGATTGCCCTGGCAGAAAAAAGTGGAATAAAGGTCGATGTAAGACCGGTGAAAGTGAACGAAATCGTAGCTGCCGCCAAAAATGGTAGCCTAAAAGAAATTTTTGGAGCCGGAACTGCAGCTGTAGTGAGCCCTGTAAAGGCGTTTGGATATAAAGGGGAGCATTATGAGATTGAAAAACAGGAAAACTCGTATGCCACTCACTTCAAAAAAGCATTAATGGATATACAGTATAACAAAGCCGATGATCCTTTTGGCTGGAGATATAAGGTTTAATTTTTGAATTGCGAATTCTGAATTACAAATCTTTCAAATAAAAAAACTCCCAATATATGGGAGTTTTTTTATCTACCTATCTAAGATCTCTTTAATATTTGGTTTAAAGTAATTTGGACCTTTAAGCACCTTACCATCTTCACGGTATATTGGCTGGCCATTTTCTCCCAACTTACTCATATTACTACGTTGAATCTCATTAAAAACTTCTTCTATTTTATGCTGCATCCCATGCTCGATGATCGTGCCACATAAGATATAAAGCATATCCCCCAAAGCATCTGCTACTTCAACTAAATCATTACTTTGAGCAGCCTCTAGATATTCTTCATTTTCTTCTCGCATTAACTTATAACGCAGTAGGTTTTTTGATTCACCCAGATCAGCAACAGGTTCATTTTTGTATCCTATTTTAAAGGCTGTATGAAATTCTTGTACAGCAGCAATTTTATCCTTCATCAGTATGTTTTTATAGATTATCTTTGCGGTAAAAATAACAAAATATGTTTAGTCAAGGTCAGTTAATATTTGCCATTTTTTTTGTCATTGCTTTTGTCATTTTAATGATCTTTAGCTATCGAAAAGATATCAAACTACACCGCAAATATTACAAAGGCAGCCTGTTTATTTTAATTGGATTTATTATCTTTATTTTATTGTTGTTTGCGTTAAAGACGTATCTACAACCTGAGTAGACACTATCACCCCTAGTTTTTTATCATTAAAGTGTGTTAAAATCAAAACTTATAAAGTTTTGGTAATGACTTAACTGTATTTCTTTACTTTTTAGGTACTAAAGAGTATATATTCTTCAACTTGGTATAAAAAAGTAAAATACATATTGAATCTGTAATCACTAAATAACTACAAATACATTACAACCATGAACCCTCCTTTTCATTTTTATCCAAGACCTAATGTTGCTATAGCTATCCCTGTAAAAACATGGTGGCCAAAGATATTTAGAAATAGAACACATTATGTTGCTTTACCACTTAATACCACCGATGACTATTTGAAAATTCAGGTAATGCCAAATCTAAGGATCAGTAACAACATACTTCATCTAGATTTTAGAGTAAAATTTAATGAATATCCAGAAGGCAAAAAACCAAAGTTGGAATTTTTACAGTATGTCTGTTTAAAAATTACTCATATTCCACGTAACCTTAGCCTGGTTCAATTAAAAATTTCAAAAGTTGAAGAAAAAGAAGTTTTTGAGCCTGATCATTTTACTGAATTAAAACTAGATCCGTTTTTTAATCACAAAAAATATGATGCTCATTTTAAATATATAAAGGAAAATAAACCTTTGGAAGTTATTGAAACTCGTCAAGGTATTGTGGGATTTAACGAGAATGATAAGACTCCAAGAGATTTTGATAGCTGTACAATTCCTCCAAAGTAGTATATAAGCTATAAACCTTTATAAAAAATACCCCGTATCGGGTATGGTATAACCATAATTTTTTAATGAGTTTTGGGTTGACTAAATAACCTAAAAACATTACAATTATGAAACTTCCATTTCACTTTTACCCAAACGACAAAGTTGCTTTTACCCTGCCGATAGAGCCTTCAGAGAAAGGTGTTTTACAAATAGTAATTCCTATCAAAACTTCTGCAATAGGATTTGATATAGACTCAATTGATCCAACTTTATACCTGAGCGATGATATTTTACATTTATTATTTAATTTATCCTATCATCATGATGGTCCCGATCAAGAAGTAAACTACTATAAATTTATACACCTTAAAATATCCAATATTCCATCATCTGTAGATATGTTACAGTTAAAAGCAGAAAGTAGGCATAAAATCCCTGGCGGTTATCCTCAATTAAGATTTTTGGATTTTATCCACCCGACAGTAATGAATGCGCATTATAAGTACGTTGATAGGAATAGCGATTTAGAATTAGTGGAAATTTTTGAATCATTTCAAAGTGTAGGAGACGAAGAAGCTTTCATTCTTACCAACGCATCAAACAACCAAGCGTTCGACAGCTGCACAATTCCTCCCGGAGGAAATTAACAAGTAGTTACTAAGTACCAATAAAAATACCCTTAAAAGGGTATTTTTTTTTATCTTTAATTACCCCACTTTGCATACTAATTAATTCATGCTGATGCGAATCCTACTTGTAATAGTACTAACCTTTTGTTTAGCGCCAATTTTTTTTTCCTTTGCCCAGGAAGAGGGTAACCTGCTTTATAAGGCAGAAAAACTATTTATACATAAATCATACTCAAAAGCAAAGCAATTAATAACCCGCATGTATTTGAGTGATTCATCTAATATAGATTATCCAATTTTTCTTGGTAAGATATATGCTCACGAATTCAAAAAAGATTCTAGCATGTATTGGCTGGACAAAGCAGAAAAATTAGTGACCGAGAACACATATTCTAACCAACTATTTCAATATAACCTGTGGAGAGGATATAATTATGAGGTAAACAAAAACTTCGATAAGGCATTAGAAGCATATTTTGTTGCCAAAAAACAGATAGCAGACATAAATATAAAGAATCCATACTATATTAATTTTCTATATCAAAGAGTGTTATTAATCTACAGCGAAAACAATTATAAAGAGAAGGTTCAAAATTGGATTTATCTATATACCAAAATAAAGGATTCTTTGAATGATAATAGCTTCACCAACCGTTATCATAATACCTTGGGAAAACACTTCCATTACAAAAAGAAAGGAATATTGGCTCTTGAACAATTTAATAAAAGTATCGAATACTCGAAAAAACTTAGAGATAGCACAATGCTTAGTAATTCTTATTTTCATAAAGGAATTATCTATGCCGAATATCTTAAAACGCAAGATTCTGCAAGGCATTATTACTCCTTGGGAAAAGACGTATGTAATTGCAAAGAGAATAAACTATTTCAATCTACATATAAATATAATGTAGCTAGAACACATTTATATGAACAGGATTTTTTGATGGCAAAAAAGTGGTTATTTAATACGCTGAAAGACACCATTCCTTCCCGAAAATTGCATGTGAAAAACAATGTATATAGAGACCTATATGATGTATACAAATCTGTAAATCAAATTGACTCTGCTTTCTATTATTTAGAGTTACATAAAGCCTACAATGATAGCTTGAACATATTGGACAGGGAAAAGGCATTGGCAAAATTACAAACCCAATATGAAGTCACAGAACAAGAAAAGCGAATAGTACAACTGCTTAACACAAACCTAAAATCAGAAGCAAATAGAGTTCGTAACAAAAATTTCTTATTTGCATCTTTAATTCTATTATTGTTTGGATCGATTACCGCTTTCTTAATTAATAAAAGTACTAAACGAAAGCAGCGCATCGCCGAACAACAAAGGGAGATTGAAGTTCAAAAAACAGAAAAACTGCTCAAAGAGCAAGAGCTTACGGCTATTGATGCCATGATTGCTGGTCAAGAAAAAGAAAGACAACGATTAGCCAATGACTTACACGATAATTTGGGTAGTACTCTTGCCACTATAAAACTTCATTTCCAGCATTTAAAAAATAACTGGGATAACCCCAAAGGAGAAAATATTGAAGAACTATATACCCATACAGATGGGCTTTTGGACGAAGCTTATCAAAAAGTAAGAACTATGGCCCACGAAAAGAATAGTGGTGTTATGGCCAATCAGGGATTGCTGCCAGCAATAAAAAAGTTAGCCAAAAAAGTTTCTAGTGGTAAAGAATTACATATTGAAGTACAAGATTATGGCCTCGAAGAACGTCTGGACAATGCATTAGAAATTTCTATTTTTAGAATGATTCAAGAACTAATTACCAATACTATCAAACATGCCAATGCATCAGAAATACATATTTCGTTAACCAATCATGATTCCTTATTAAATATTATTATCGAAGATAATGGAAAGGGATTCAATGCAAAAATTCTACCTCAAAAAGAAGGAATGGGATTGGCGACAATAGAAAAACGGGTAGAACACCTCGAAGGAACTTTCGAAATTGATTCTACCAAGGGAAAAGGAACCAATATTATTATTAATATACCAATATGATAACAGTAGCTATTGCCGAAGATCATCAATCTCTAATAGACGGAGTAAATCTACTTCTTAAATATGAAGAAGAAATTAGTATCGTAGGTATGGCCAACGATGGCGAAGAATTATTAAAAATTGTAAGACTAAAGCAACCTAAAGTTGTTTTAATGGATATTAGAATGCCAAAAATTGATGGTATTGCTGCTACCAACATTATAAAAAAAGAATTACCATATACCAAAGTTATTGCCTTCTCTATGTTTGATCAGGAAGATGCTGTTAGACAAATGATAGATGCAGGAGCATCAGGATATCTATTAAAAAATTCACCTTTGGAAGAAGTACTTACCGCAATACATCAAGTAGTTCGAGGAGAAACCTATTTTGACGCTGCTTTGGATCCTTCTTTTTTTTCGAAAGACCGAAAGCAACAGGTCAAAAAACAAATTTTATCAAAAAGTGAACGGGAAATTTTAAAACTTATAGGTCAAGGAAAAACCTCTTCAGAAATTGCTGCCATACGTTTCAATTCTGTATCCACCATAGAAACACATCGCAAAAACATAATCCGAAAACTTGGCCTTCATGGAAAAGGTGAACTGTTACGTTATGCCATTGAGAAAAAATACGATTTTTAAAATGGAACCCGTGTTTGACAGACTTATAGTCATTGCTATATAGAATATGATTTCTCTTCTCCAACATAGTACAAATAAATCATGCCTCATAGCTATTGTATTGCATATATCCCTATCCTATAAGGCAAGTAACCCCTATTCAAAGGGGGTTATTACCGCCAAAAGGTAGTTCGAGCTGATACTTTGGTGATTTGAGTTGATAATGTACGCCATTCAATACCATAAAATGGTGCTTTGAGCCGATATTTTATAAGGTAAAAACGATACTTTGATATCTTTTTTTGATACCTAAAGAGGTGTCGATCCAAAAGAAGGTGGTTCGAACCACCTTTGTATCGCTTAGAACTACCTGCACGCAGCCTCGAAGTACCTTAATATGGGTTGATATTATGCTATTTAATGGTTAACAACATAATTATGACGCCTAAATCCATCTAGTTGATCCATAAAAATACCTGATTACCCTCAAAATAGAGGTTGAGAGTTATAAATACCCTATTGCGGGTATGTTTTTATGCATAATCGTGAGGTAGTTTTATTACATCTAAACAACTAGAGTTATGAAATTAAAAGCACTATTCACATCCTGTTTTCTAGTATTTAACTGTATATATGCGCAAAAAACTACTACAGAAGTCATTAATGACATTTTATTAAATCTAGAAGAATCAACAAATTATAATTCTCTTGAATTAAAGAATAAAAAGAAATACAAAAAACACCTATTCCTTCTTAGAGATCAGGAAGAAACAGAACAAAAATTTAACGGTAAAATTTTATTCGGATTAAATGGCCTGGAAGTAGATAACAACAATCTGTTTGTCATCAATACAGGAGTAACAATATCCCGAGGTACCTATCCTTTTCAATTCAAATTTAGCTCTAACATTCAAGCTCAAACTCAAAATGGATCTTTAAAAGAAACCGTTTCTAATCTAGGAATATCATTTGATTATAATGTTGACAAAGACATAAATAAAGAAACATATGTATTTGTCAAACGAACTAATAATTCATTTTTAGGAATAGATCAAAGATATGAAATTGGGGGTGGCTTTATTTTCAGTTCGTATTCCGGAAAAGAAAAAGAACCTTTACAAAAAAAGGGGTTAACAGATACAGGAGAAAAAATCCTTCGTCAATTAGAAGGTTTTAAAGATAACGAGTCTTTGGGAAAATGTGTAGATGAAGTTTGTAATATTAATGACGAAGACCCTATTGATTCTAAGTACTCTGAAATTTTAAATCAAAAAAAAGAAGATTTTATTAAAATTACCAGAAAAAAATATAGTCAAACACGCTTGTCCATCCTGTTAGGATTAAACTACGAATTAGAAAAAACCGAGGACAATCTCAAGTTATTCTATAAAGACTCGACTGTAATAGATAGCTTTCCCGCTACCAATAGATTTCGTATTGTGGTAAGACCAGGTTTCGAATGGCAGGGAAATAACTTTACTTTTGAGACTAAAGCTTATTTTAAATTTGGAGTATTTGGCGAATTAGAAAATGTGGTAAACGAAGGTTCTATTAGCGATGAAAGATTAGATTACTGGGCAGAATGGGAAAATTCGCTTAGTTTTAAATTCTCAAAAAAAATCACTTTAGGCATTAAATACTCTTATTTTTATGACAATGCTGCCAATAGAAAATTTATCAACACGTCTCAAAATGCAGAAAGTGATTTCAGAATTTTTTCTGCCGAGGACACATTTCAGGCTATAACTTTTAATTTTGAATATAAGTTATAAACTTCAAAGAATTGAGAATATAAAGCCCTTTCTTTTGGAAAGAGCTTTTTTAAATAACTACAATGGGTATGTTTTTGTGAATGATTGTTAGGTAATATTTCATCAGTATTCATCAAATAATAAAAGTCATGCCAAGAGTAAGATTAGAAATAGATGAAGTTTGTATCCATCGGCCAAAAAAAAGTGGAAACCATATTTTGTTATTATGGCAGATCATCTTACCGAGAATGACAAGATGATCGTTACTACATTACCTACACAGCCCTTTGAATTAAGTAGACGCCATAACAACAGCTTTCAGTTTGACACTGAAAGTATTGGATCTGAGGGTCTTTTTGTTTTAAGTCGGGAACTTCCAGAAAACAGAGAATTAAATGTTCATATACGACTTTATCATACTAGAAAATCTACCAGGGATTTAGGTGAAATTTTGAAAGACGTTGAAAATGGAGTAGCCGGAGATGCTTCTTTAGTTTATAGTTGGTCAATAGATGAGTAAAGTCTCCAGTTATTAATTGGCAGTACCAAAATTCATGAAAATTAAGATTCAAATAATTAATTTTACCTATGAAATAATAGTCTAATACATTATTCTTTAAGGCACAAAACCCCAAAGGTTTTGAAAACCTTTGGGGTTTATTTGGTTTTGTATAATTAACGTTTATTACTTAATTCACCTCAGGCAAGAAGTTGTATGTCTTGCTGTACTCTAACATTTGTGTTGCAAAATCTTTAGGTTGTGTAACCTTGATTTTGGTAATCTCGCCATTTTCATCCATCTCTGGCACTAATACTGGATTCACAAAACCACTATATGGAGCAGACGTGAATTGTTCATTACGTTTTAATATTTCAGCATGTAATGCTTGATCTACTTTTACTCCATAACCTTCTACCAAAGCTTCAGCGGCTTTATAATCTCCTTCAGATTTGATACGCTGTGTTTCGCGAAGTAATCTTCCAAAGATTTCTCTTAACTTTTTATAATCGTTTATATTATAATACGTTTTCCCTTCTCTAGTCACCTTTTCAATCACATTCTCTTTTGCACCTTGCTCAAAAGCCCAGGCACTTACCCATTGTCTGTTTCTCATATGGGCTTCTTCGACATCGTCACCAAGATTCAAACGAATTAATTGTGTCATTAATCCATTTCTGATATAACCATCATATGCAGCTTTACCCACTTTTTCCCAATCCTCTACTAAACCAAGTTCTTGAAGCTTTGGATCCATTAAATAATATAGTCCTACCAGATCAGCACGACCTTCTTCCATGGTAGAGGCATAATTCTTCAAAGTTTCTTTGGTCTCTCCTACTCCTGGATTTAATTGTCCAGAAGCATGTCCAACTACCTCGTGCAATGCGGTATGTAACTTATCACCTAATTGACCATATTTTTCTTCAAGCTCAAATTCTTCCTGATCATGAACGAATTCTTTTAAACGTCCTGATCCACCAGCATTATTGTATGCATTAATAATATTTCCCAGAGAAACCGATTTAGATCCTACGGCAGCTCTAATCCAATTTGCGTTGGGAAGATTAACCCCAATTGGTGTACTTGGTGATGCATCTCCAGCTTCTCCAGCCACAGTTACAACCTTATATGTAACACCTACAACATTCTTTTTCTTATGCTCTTCCATTAACGGAGAATTATCTTCAAACCATTGTGCATTCTCAGATAATACGGCCATCTTTTTTGACATATCAAAATCTTTGATCTGTACAATAGTCTCATAAGAACCTCTATACCCCAATGGATCATTATAAACTTCAATAAAACTGTTTATGTAATCTATATTGCCATCGGTAGCCGCTGTCCAAGCAACGTTATAATCGTCCCAGGTTTGTAAACTACCGGTTTTGTAATACTCGATAAGCAGTCCTAAAGCATCACCTTGCGCTTCATTTTCGGCAACTTCTTTTGCTTTCTCAAGCCATTTAATAATCTCATCAATTGCAGAACCATATAGTCCACCCGATTTATAAATACGCTCTTTTAGCTCTCCGTTTTCTTTAACCAATTGAGAATTTAAACCATAGGACAACGGTTTTTCTGGATTAGGAGATTTCATTTTTCCATAGAAAGACTCAACATCTGCATTGGTTACTCCAGGCCCATAAAAATTAACCGCCGATAAAGCTACATTGTCTATTCCTTTGGCCTGGTTTACTTTTTTGGCATCTGCATCATTAAAAATCACCTCGTAAACTTCTTTTGAAACCTCTGTACTTGTAGCTGCCAAAAGAGAACTGAAATAATCTTGACCAAACTCAGGTTTGATTTTATCATTACTGTAGTGATGGTGAATTCCGTTTGAAAACCAAACTCGCTTTACGTAAGTTTCAAAAGCTTTCCAGTCCTTCGAATTTTTGTCTCCGTCGTACGAAGTATAAATCTTTTCTAAAGCCTTGCGAATTGCAAGGTTATGTCGATAGTTCTGATCCCACATAATATCTCTTCCGCTTAAACCAGCTTGCGTAAGATAATACACAAGTTTTTGTTCTTTTAAGCTAAGATTATCCCAGCCTGGAATTTTATATCGCAAAATCTTCAAATCAGCAAACTGTTCTACAACATATTCAAACTTTTCTTCAGCAACAACCTGCTCTTGTTTATCTATCTGATCTTGAACTTTTGGATCTTTTTTACAAGCTATAACTGTAAAAGCAATAGCTATAAAAAATAATATTTTATTGAGTTTCATATTGAATAATTAATTGTTTCGGCAAATGTAATAAAATAATAGGACGCAAAAATTAGTTATATTAGCTGATCAAACAATCTAAACTAACTAACATGAAAATAATTAAGTATTTATTTTTTCTATTATTATTAGTGGTAATTGGAGGGGCTGTATATGTTGCAACAATCGATGGTGAATTTCAGGTAGAAGAAAGTAGGGTAATCGAGGCTCCAGACGAATTATTATTTAATACAATAAATGAATATAAAACTTGGGAAAAATGGGGGCCTTGGATGGACGAATCCGACGATTTAATTATGGAGTATGCTACCCAAACCAGTGGTGAAGGAGCTTCTTATAGCTGGAAAAGTGAAATCCAGGGTGATGGAAAAATGAAAACATTAAAAGCGGTACCCTTTGCCAGTATCGATCAAAAAATCACTTTTGTTACCCCAATGGGAGAGAGTAACAGCGATGTTTACTGGAAGTTTGAAAAAATCGAAGGAAAGAAAACAAAGGTTACCTGGGGAATGAAAGGGAAACAATCTTTTATGGAGAAGGCCTTTTGGGCAACACAGGACAGCACTGTTTCTCAAATGCTGAGACCTATGTATCAACGTGGTCTTGAAAAACTTGATAATTATACAAAAGAAGCCATGTCCAAATACACTATCAATGTAGATGGTGCCACAGAATACGGTGGAGGTTTTTATATGTATAGCGCAACTGCTTCATCTATAGCTGCGATTCCCGAAAAAATGGCTCAAATGTTACCGGCAGTTAATTCATATATGAGAGAAAACAACCTTCCGCAAACCGGAATGCCATTCACCATTTACAATAACTATAATGAAGAACAAGGTACTGCTATTTTCTCTTCTGCAATTCCTACAAGAGATAAAGTGGTCACTCCAAAAGACAGTGACATTCTTTGTGACTTCTTACCAAAACAAAAAGCTGTAAAGACTACTCTTAAAGGTGATTACATAAACCTAAAGGAAGCCTGGGAAGCTGGATATAAATACATTGCCGATAACGGGTTGGAAGCAGAAGAAAAATCTCCTGCGTTTGAAGTGTATCGCGTAGACCCAGGGTTACAACCTAATCCTGCAGAATGGGTTACAGAAATCTATATTCCAATTAAATAAAAAATTGATAAACTGCATTTTGACTCTCGTTGAAGTGCAGTTTTACTTTAATAAGTAATGAAGCAACTACTATTAGTATTTATAGGGGGAGGAACAGGAAGTATCGCTCGTTACCTTATCAGCAAATATCTTAATAGCGGTACAACAGGTATTCCGTACGGGACCTTTACTGCTAATGTGCTAGGGAGTCTTTTTATAGGAATCATTCTTGGGCTTGCGCTCAAAAACAATACCTTATCACAAAATACTGTAGTTTTTCTGGCCACCGGTTTTTGCGGAGGTTTTACTACATTCTCTACCTTTGCATATGAAAATCATGTGCTTTTAAAATCTGGTGATCTCATAAACTTTTTTATCTATACTATTGGATCATTTATAATTGGATTCCTTTTTGTATTTTTAGGTATGTTTATCTCAAAATAAACGCAGAAATACTAAATTACTTTATTCCAACATGAAAAAGATTGAAGCCATAATCCGAAAATCAAAATTTAAAGCAGTAAAAGATGCATTGCATGAGATCGAGGTGAATTTTTTCACGTATTGGGATGTTACAGGTGTTGGAAATGAGAAAAAAGGGCAAGTCTATAGAGGGATTTCATATAGCACTACCGATATACAAAGGAGATACTTATCTATAGTAGTATCTGATGAATTTGAAGAAAAAACTATCCAAACCATTATCGAAGCCGCCAAGACTGGCGAAGTTGGTGATGGAAAAGTCTTTGTTTCAGATATACAAAACACATTTCGAATTAGAACTGGAGAAAAAGACAAGGAAGCTCTTAACTAATTTTCAATTTACTCACTTATTTTTTATCATTTCAATTTTTTTTACTGTAGCGATAAGTTAAAAACTCTGCTACAACGACTTTTATATTCTCAAAATACTTCCTTATAAAAATAAAACCCTAATTTTTTTGGGGTAAAAAATCAAAAAAACATAAAAATTAAGCCATACACCCTATTTTATATTGGGGTAACATTCTTTTAACATAGTTTTACGGTACCAATTAAAAACAATTACAAATAATTAATGTTTATTATGAAAACAAAAACCGTAACAAATTTTCTTAAAAAAGCATGTCTTTTTGCTTTAGCTTTTGCAAGCTTTTCTATAGTAGCTCAGGAAGAAGAAGAAGAAAAAGAAAAAAATTGGTTCGACAACTTCTCTGTTAGTGGATCTGTAGATGGGTACTACAGATATAATATTGGAGCGCCCAATGACAATTCAGTAGCTCCGGGAACATCTTTTGCCAATGAAAGTGGTTTTGCACTTGGTATGGCAAATGTAATTTTAGGATATGAGGGAGACAAAGTTGGTTTTGTCGCAGACTTAGTTTTCGGACAAAGAGGAGAAGATGCAGTATTCAATTCTGATGATTCTGCTCAAATCGTAAATCAATTGTATGCCTACTGGAATGTTTCTGAAAAAGTAACATTAACTTTTGGAAACTTCAATACCTTTTTAGGGTACGAGGTCATTTCACCAACAGGTAACTTTAACTACTCTACGTCGTATATGTTCTCTTACGGACCTTTTTCTCATACTGGTTTAAAAGCCGATTTTGTGCTTAGCGAAAAATGGTCTGCCATGCTTGCCGTTATGAACCCTACAGATTATACCGAAAATAATCCGTTTGACACTTATATCGTTGGAGCTCAATTAGGATATTCTGCAGATAAAGGAAGCGCATATCTTAACTTTAGATATGGAAATGAAGGTGAACCAGGAGAGGTAGGTCCAACATTTCAGGCTGATTTAACCACTGGATGGGATGTTGCAGAAGATTTTTATCTTGGTATTAATGCAACCTACCTTTCCACAGAGCCTCAAGAAGATGGTGACGCTGCAGGGTTTTATGGTGTAGCTTTATACCCACAATACAAAACTTCAGAAAAATTTACTCTTGGATTAAGAGGAGAATACTTTGCTCAATATAATGGTGGTTTAGTAGTAATAGACGGTACCGATATATCTACTCCATTTGGTGTTGATACTGAAGGTGACGGAAGTGTTTTTGCCGCTACCCTTACAGGAAGCTATGATATTGGGGATTTGACTTTAAAGCCAGAATTAAGAGTTGATTCTGCATCTGAAGACTCCTTTACAGATAATGATGGTGAATTAACAAAAAGCTTATCATCTTTTGTACTAGGGGCAGTATACAAATTCTAATATATTTCGATCTAATATATTGTTAGTTTAAGGTAAAAACGTCTACCAAAAGGTAGGCGTTTTTTTATTCGTTATCGGGATACTTTTTATATTTTTTTACTCCAGCCACTATTTTAAAATCCAGATGATTTTCCTGGGGTGGTATGGGACAAGAATATCTATCATTGTAGGCACAATACGGGTTATATGCCGTATTAAAATCAATCAAAATCAAATCTCCTTCGGGTATTTTAAGATCAATAAAACGTCCTCCTGCGTAACTTTGCTCACCGTTGGTTAAATCTGTGAAAGGAAGAAACAAGTAATCCTCATATTCAGGTTGCGCCTTAAGCCCTTGATTTTGATATATGTTCAAAACAACATTCTTCTCATTCATTATAAAATGGGCTTCACCATACTTTACATATAAAGGTTCTCTGCCCGTAGTGGTTTTCATTATAAAAGGAGTTTCGTATGGCGTACGAACAAATTTTGCACGTATACAATATGAAGTGTCTATTTTGAAAAAATCCAATGTCTTAAACTGTTTTAAATCTTTAGGTAGTAATGGGGATTTTTCTTCAGAAGCAAATTCTTTATTCAAATCATCTTGAAACGTAAGTATTCTTCGAACATCAGAAGGATCCTGAGCCAGAAGATTTCCAAAGAAAAAAACAAAAACGAAAAATAATCTAAACACTCCCTTATTTTTTTGCAAAAGTACAATTTACAATGAGTTAACTATCGAATTTTAAAAAAATTGTATCCAAATAATGCATAAAAACCTACTTTTACCAACTATTTACTTGAATCAACACAAATTTTAATCTCTTGTTTAGAATTTTACTTCATTATATCAACTCATTTTCCGGGTTATCAAAAGAAGTATGGTGGCTTGCTCTTATTACTCTAATTAATAGAGCCGGAGCCATGGTAATTCCTTTTTTATCCCTCTATCTTACTGATAATCGCAGCTTTTCATTAGAACAAGTCGGATGGATCATGACGAGTTTCGGTCTGGGCTCTTTTTTTGGAGCTTGGTTGGGAGGTAAATTAAGCGACCAAATAGGATATTACAAAGTAATTCTAGGTTCATTAATCCTTACCGGAACCTCATTTTTAATCGTTCAATATTTCTCTAGTTTTTGGAGTATCTGTATAAGTTTCTTTATTCTTATCGCTATTGCCGATGCTGCCAGACCAGCATTTTTTGTAGCGCTTAGTGCCTATAGCAAACCAGAAAACAAAACTAGATCGCTCACCTTCATTAGATTAGCCATTAATCTTGGATTTTCGGCCGGACCAGCGTTAGGAGGAATAATTATTGCAACTATTGGTTATCATGGATTGTTCTGGATTGATGGTATTACCTGTATAATAGCTGGCTTGGTGATGATACAGACACTACATCCAAAAAAGGCAAGAGAACTAGACAAAGAGGTTATTATCGATAATCCCACTCCTGCTTATCAAGATGGCATTTATATATTTTTTTTAATCGCACTTGTGTTATTCGGCTTTGTTTTTGTGCAGTATTTCTCGACAATGCCATTATATTATAAAGAAGTACATCATCTTTCTGAGGAAAAAATCGGTTTGCTACTTGCATTCAATGGAATTTTGATCTTTTTATTTGAAATGCCGCTAATTGCTTATCTTGAAAAAACAAGTATTTCAAAGCTAGGCAATGTAATCAATGGCTTTATTCTTACTGGGATTAGTTTTATACTTTTATTGATAACCCCATGGTCGGGAGTTTTAATTATTGGAATGGCCATAGCCACTTTAGGAGAAATGGTAGCCTTTCCTTTTGGAAATGCATTTGCGCTAGAGAGATCCAAAAAAGGAAAACAAGGTGCGTATATGGGTTTATATAGTATGTCATTTTCTGCTGCACATATTTTTGGACATAATTCAGGAATGCAACTTATCGATAATTTTGGATATGACAATAGTTGGATTGTTATGTCACTAATTTCGAGCATAGGCATAGGATTACTCTTATTTGTAAAGAAAAAACTTAAGCAAGAAAAATATACACTTTTAAAAGATTAAAATACTACACATGAAAAAATTAATTTATCTACTTAGTCTAATATTTTTGTTTGGTTGTACTGAAACCAAAAAAGAGATTAAATCAAACTTTGAACAAGTTGAAGTTAAAAAAAAGGAGTTTCCTAAATTAGCCCCTAATCGATATAATGTTGCCTTTTTAATTATGGATGGAACTTATAATACCGAGTTTACGGCTCCATATGATATTTTTCAACATACACAATATCGTAAAAATATAAAACAGATGAATGTTTTTACAGTAGCCAATACAGATGATCCAATCACTACATTCGAAGGTGTGAAGATTATTCCCGATTTTAACTATATAAAAGATTCAATCCCTCAAATTGATATTTTGGTAGTCCCGAGTGCAGAACACCATTTGGATACCGACCTTGATGATAAAACCATGATTGATTTTGTAAAGAATGTCGACAAAAAAGCCATGTACATGACTTCGCATTGTGATGGAGCTTTTGTACTTGCAAAAGCAGGTATTCTTGACAAAAAGGTTTCTACTACTTTCCCAAGTGACATTGATAAAATGAAAGAGATGTTTCCTGAATTAGATATTAGAAAAGAGGTTTTGTTTGTTCATGACGGAAAATACATAACCTCTGCCGGTGGAGCCAAAAGTTTTGAAGCCGCTTTATATTTATGCGAATATCTTTATGGAAAAGAAATAGCCAAGTCCCTTGCAGGTGGACTAGTAATAGACTGGAACCTTGAAAACGTTCCACATTTGATCATTAAATAATTTTATAAAACAAAAAGTGCCTGCTTTACTGGCAGACACTTCTATTTGTAGGGCAAATTACGCACTCTCTTTAGCTTCAAGATTCGGGGTCTTTTAGACTAATGTCCTCACACCTAATTTGTCCCTGACGTATTCCAAACTAATATTTTAAATCGTATCGTCATACAGTTTAAAATGTTAGTTTTGGGCGATACATCAAGTATTTTTTAAGATGTAATAAATGTAATGCAAAAATATTGTAAAACCAAAAAATAAAACGATAAAAAACATAAATAATCGATGAAATACACAAAAATTGCATTTTTTCAATAAAATAAGGCTCGCAGAAAAAGTTTGCCAATAACAACCACTACCTGGTAAAAAATAAAAAAAAGCATTCCTTTGGGGCCAGAATGCTTTTGATTTTTTAGGGCAAATTACGTACTCTCTTTAGCTTCAAGATTTGGGGTCTTTTTGACTAATGTCCTCACACCTAATTTGTCCCTGATGTATTCCAAACTAATATTCTAAATCCGTATCGTCACACAGTATAAAATGTTAGTTTTGGGCGATACACCAAGTATTTTTAAGATGAAGTAAATTTAATGTAAAATAATTGTAAAACCAAAAATAATAACGATAAAAAACATAAATAATCGACGAAATACACAAAATTTAACATTTTCATTTTATTTTGAAAAGAAATACCTAGAAGATCCCAAATGTTTTTTAATCAAATTGTTATATTCTTTGGTTATTCTTAAGGGTAAAGTTCCTTCAATATTATAAAGCGCATCCAGGTCTTTAAAATCATTTTCGAGTAATTTCTCTAAATAAAACAATGCGGTTTCATAATCCATATCTTGAGTACTTAAAGAAATTATTGAAAAATAAGAGTTATAATCTTTCTTATCTACTATAGTACTAAGTATATTCAGAAAGATCTTTTTTTCAAAATCTTTAGGTTTATGAGATAGTTTAGTTTTATAATCGTTTATAGAGTGCTTAAGAAACCCTTTCACTCGATGTACCATATCCTTGGCATATTTCTCTTTTTTCACTAAGATGCTATCAAGTTCAGACATTTGGTAATGCCACCAACCCAGGTTTTCATATTTCTTTTCTACCATATCCTCTTCAAGTAAGAACACGTATGTCTGCCTGTAGTAACTTTCTTTGTTTACATATTTTGTATATAACCTCTTCTCTTTTCTATATCCTTTTTTTCTTTTGATTTGTTTTTCTTTTTCTCTCAAATCGTTTGTATCAAAAAACAAATGATATTTGTTTCTTATCCTTTTTACTTCTTCAAGAGCATACAGAAATTTCCCCTTTCTTAATTCTATTTCAACTTGTTTTAGTTCTTTTTGAAACAAGTTTTCAACCCAAACAGAGTCCCTGGGCATTCTACCTTTTAACATTCCTTGCAGTGTAAATGTTGAAAGCGGCTTTTTTAAAAGTTTTGGATAGGGATATTCTGAAGGGCCTTCATAACTTAAGATATCTGCTTCTACTCCCCTTCTTTTAAGGTAGGCTGCGTTTCGTTGAAAATCCCTTAATCTATGATTATTAGTATTTAGAACACCAAAATAAGAGAAGTTTTTTCCCATTTTTATCCGGGAATCATAGTAATGACTATCTCCAATTGTAATAACCCCAAACACTTTGTTTCTATAAAACACAGGTAACAAACTCATTAACCTGGCATCTTCATCTATTCCTGTAACGTATACTCTACCTTGTTGAATTGGGAAAAGTGAAAAAATATGATCCATAAAAACCGGAAGATATTTTGTCTTTTCTTCTAGAGATTGATCTTCTAGAAAATTACTTACTGCAATTATGTATCCAAATTCTTCGGCAGCCTCTCGATACAACCTTGTTATATTACTGGCCCTTCCTTTGGAGTCAAAACCAAATAAAACCGGCCAACTTTTATTCATGTCAAAATTTCTAGGCAAATAAACACTATAAAAATGATCATCAGATTGAGAAACTCGTAACGAGTCTATAACAATTCCTTTTTTAAGGGCTAACTCATTTTGGCTATACCCAAAAAAGTGTAAAAAAAGAAAAGTTATAACAAAATATCGGTAAAGAAAAACTACGTGCACGATAGACTTAATTTATTTATAGTTGTATCAAAAAACGCACCATATTCACTATAGTATAAAGGTAAAAAAAAACATCTGAACAAATTCAGATGTTTTTTATCTATCCCTTGTACTATCTTTAGTTTCCCAAACTAATGTCCTCACACAAGATGTAGATTATCCCTTACTTATATAGTAACAAATCTTATGCCAAAAAAATCATAACTCCAGGTCATTCAAACCTATCTGATCGATTATTGGGTTGTTTTCTATCAAATTAGAAAGAATGATATGTGTTTTAACTTCTCCGTAGGTAATTAATCTATCTATAAAACCTTGTAAATGTATCTGATCTCGCAGCACGACTTCCATAATGATATTTTCGTTTCCGGTAATTCTATAACAATTAAGCACCTCATTAAACTCTTTTACCTTTAACATAAAGGGTTTTAATCTTCCCATAAAAGCTCGTAGTGTGATTATCGCCTTTAATTGATATCCTGTCTTTGTATATGAAACCTCTGCCTTATACCCTTCTAAAACTCCATAATCTTCCATTTTTTTTATTCTTTCGGCCACAGCTGGCGAACTTAACCCTACTTTTCTTCCTATTTCTGCATTGGATAACCTTGCGTTTTGTTGCAGACATTGCAAAATCTCCCAATTTGTGGTATCGATCTTCATTTCTCTTGGTTTTTAAATCAAAAATAAGATTTATAATTAATAATTAAATCAAAAACTGCTATCTGCTTTAAATTCAAAACAAAAATTACCTAAAATAGCATTATTTTTGGAAGACCAAAATTGTTATG
The DNA here is from genome assembly GCF_035285365.1 of Aquimarina gracilis. Lineage (NCBI taxonomy): Bacteria > Pseudomonadati > Bacteroidota > Flavobacteriia > Flavobacteriales > Flavobacteriaceae > Aquimarina > Aquimarina gracilis. The sequence continues at coordinate 220,422 of NZ_JAYKLX010000002.1, forward strand.
AGGAAACGACCCAGAAATACCCGATTATATCAAAAAGCACTTGAAATATTTACGCTTTCGAGAAGTATTTCGAACTACTTGATTCATGATATGACCTCATTACAAGATAATGGAGAAGAAGACTCTCACATCTATTTTACTGGTGATATCATTAGGCAATCTGATGCTCTGGCTCCAAGAATTATTAAGGCCGAAAATCAAACATTTCAAGATGACCGTATAAAGCAGGCTAATTCTTTAATACACATCACCAATAAACTCTACAAAAATTGCGAACGTCTTGAACAAACAGAAAGTAATGGAAAAGAGTTTCTGGCATTGCTGCGCAAAGAACTTAAAAAGTTTAAGCATCTTCAGCACACCTGGATTATGACGCTGTAAAGAATTATTTAAATCTAGGGTAAACAATCTTACAAATATCTCTGCAAAGTTGTTTTTGTTTGTCAGAGGATTGGTGCAGGTTAGGATTAGTTCTTGAAAAAGCCATTGCAAAAATTTTATATCGAAGTCTAGTAACCATTTTGTTCATTTCCTGATCTTCTGTCTTCTTTAACTTATCAAGTTCTTTTCTCCACCAATTAAGATCACTATTATCGGGATTGGGATAATCCTCATTAAAACGCTCATAAAACATCTTGGTCAATTTGTCTTCCTTGTCAAAAGCTTTAGATATTGATTTTAATGAAGTTTTATATTCTTTACTTTTCAATATTTTTTTAAGCTTGGAACCAATACTATCTAATTGTAAAATAGTACCATAAGTCGTGAGAATACGTTCATAATTTTCTACTGCCTTGATATGTTTATTGTTAGTTTCTGCGGCATATGCAAATTCATAATTTTTTACATAGCTTTTTACAATTTCTGTCTGGGTTTTGGTTGCTATCCCTTTCAAGTGAGACTGTATTTCTAGCCAGTCAAATGCTCTTGTAATTTGTTCTGATGGTGGCCATTTATGGTCTCCCGGATATATAAACAGGGTATTTGAAAAATTAAATTTCTGTAAATACCCTTTTGCCCGAATCATTTCGGTATAATTCATATCTTGATCTCCACAAATACCGGCATATGAAAACTTTTGGATAGAGGGTCTGTGGGATGGTTCTAAAGAGAATCCCGCTCCACATGCTATAACACCTGCTATCTGATTTGTTAATACCGCTATTGCGGAAGCTAATCGTGATCCTCCTGAAAATCCGGCCAAAAACACCAAGTCTTTTTCAATATTAAAATTGGCAAGTGCATATTTGAATAATCTATTAGCAATATCAAAACTTTTAGCATAGGGTCCATTGCGCGAATTATTTGAGCAAATTAATATGTGTCCATGCTTTTCTGAAGCTTCAATAAATGGTTTAATGCCAATTTTTCCTCTTGCTGCAGGTTCAAAAATAAACACAACAGGAGAAAGCTTTGAAGGCTCAAAAGAGGTTGGCAGATATAATGCAAATGTCTCTTTACTATTTACTTCAATTGGTATTGAATCCACAATCTTTCCTTTTTCAAAATTAGGTTGTGAATTCCCCAGAATGCCAACATGTAGTATAACAATAACTATTAACAGTCTCATTTATATCTTTTTCCGTGTTTTATAACAATATTTACATTTTGTAAAATGCTTACATGTCTTAATACATCACCTTTTACCGCAATAATATCGGCATATTTACCTTCGGTAACCGTTCCAACCTCATCTGCTACGCCCATCCATAAGGAAGGCCAATACGTCGCCGCTCGAATTGCATACATAGGATCAATTCCGAACTCGTTTACCCAAACATCTAATTCGTTCCAGGTAGATTGGCTATGAAATTTCATGGGGATACCGCTATCCGTTCCAATCATTAAAACAACTCCAGCATCCATTAATTGTTCTATTTTGGTTTGCAATGTTGGTTTCCTGATTGGGGTTAATTGAAAATAGGGTAATCGATCCTTATGTTTAAAACTATTTTTTATATCTGCTACAATGGTATCGTGTAGCCCCCGGTGCCAAGAATCATTATCCAGATGTTCTCCATTATCCCTTACATATTCATAATTATACAACCCTTCAACTGTAGGGCACCAGTACAAAGGGCCAAGATTCATTTGTGCCGTGCGCTCCCGAATGGCCTGTATCACATCATCTGGATATCGAGGAGCAGAAGATAAACCTGTATGCTCAAAACAATCTACTCCTGCTTTAAGTCCCATTCTAATTTCTTGTGGCCTGTGCCCATGGGCGACTACTTTTAAATCATATTCATGAGCGGTGTCCACAACGGCTTGTAACTCATCATTGGTCATTTGATCCTGGTCTATAAGTTTAACGCAGTCGACCCCAGCATTAGCTAATTTTTTGATTTTTTTTCTAGCATCTTCTGCCCCATTTATCCCCCATCTAAAAGCTTCTGTACCAGGATAAGGTTTCTTTTGAATAAAAGGCCCAGACACATATAATGTAGCGCCAGGAATTTCACCTTTATTAATACGATCTCTTACAGAGATACTTTCCTTAAGAGGTCCTCCCAAATCACGAGCGCTAGTAACTCCCGCCATTAACAATTGTTCTGCCGAAGCCGGCATAATTACATTTTCTAATAATGGGGGATACGTTTTATCCCAATATGAATAATCTGCATGACCATTAATCATAGTATGCACATGCATATCCCAAAGTCCCGGTAGTACTGACATTCCCTCGGTAGAAATTACTTCTGCATCTTTTGGAATATTTAATGTTTTAGTCGTACCTACTGCTTTTATTTTTTCCCCTTCAATAATAATTACACTATTCTGAATAGGCTTCGACCCATAACCATCAATTAAAGTGCCACCTACCAAAACTTTTATTTGGTTTTGTTGGGCAAAAGAAAATGTAGTAATGAGTAATCCCAGGAGTAATTTTCGCATGATGTTTGTGTTTCTTTAAATATAAAAAAAATCGAAAAAACATCTACAATTTAACCTATTTCTAACTATTACATTATTTTTGAAATGTTTGATTTATATTTTTTTAACTCCTTCATCACCCTTGGGCTTAGCATAAACAATCCAATCATATTTGGAACCATCATAGCAAAAACCATAGCATCACTAAAATCTGTTACTGCATTTAACGTAGCTGCAGCCCCTATAACTGTAAAGCAACAAAAAATGAACTTATATACATACTCGGTTCGTTTACCTCTTCCAAATAAATAGCTCCATGCCTGATATCCATAATAAGACCAGGAAATCATAGAAGAAAAGGCAAATAAAATAACAGCGATAGTGAGAAGATAAGGAAACCATGAAATACCACTTTCTAGTGCCGATGATGTTAACAAAACTCCTTGTTCCGAGTTAATTTCTATACCGGTATTAATCTGACCTGTAATTATTAACACCAAGGCGGTCATAGTGCATACCACTACAGTATCTATAAAAGGTTCTAATAAAGCAACTAGCCCTTCACTTGCCGGGAATTTGGTTTTTACCGCACTATGCGCAATAGAAGAACTCCCTATTCCTGCTTCATTGCTAAATGCCCCTCGTCTAAAACCTTGAATCAACACCCCAATAATACCACCAACAACACCTTCAGGATGAAATACTCCATCCCATATAGTTTGGATTGCCTCGGGAATTTTGGGCCAATTGATTATCAAAATACTTAAGACTGCCAAAATGTAAATAACTACCATAACAGGAACCACTTTATCAGTAACACTAGCTATTTTTTTTATCCCGCCTATAATGACTACTCCTACCATTATTGCCATAACCACTCCAAAAACCCATCCTTGACCATACAATAACGAATTTTGTGAAAGAACAACATGTTCAAATAGCTTGAATGCCTGATTTGCCTGAAACATATTTCCTCCACCAAAAGAACCCCCAATACACATTATAGAAAAGATTATAGCAAGTACTTTTCCTAATTTACCCAACCCCTTTTCCTGCAACCCTTTTTGTAGATAATACATTGGTCCGCCGTATACTTTACCTTTTGTATCAATCTCTCGGTATGCAACACCCAATGTACACTCTACAAATTTTGAAGACATTCCCAACAACCCAATGAGAATCATCCAAAATGTGGCTCCCGGGCCTCCTATAGATAATGCAATAGCAACTCCAGCAATGTTACCTAGTCCCACTGTTGCTGAAACGGCCGTAGTTAATGCCTGAAAATGACTTACCTCTCCATGAGCAGAATTTTCCCCTTTTTTTTCTTCAGAATGGTTTTCTAAAACATCAAATTTTCCACGAATTACCTGTATGGCAGTATAAAAACTTCTTATATTAATAAATCTGAAATAGATTGTAAAATATGTAGCACCACCTAGCAAGATTAATAATACCCACGGAATACCAACAGATTTTGTAATTGGTATTTGTGCTAATATAGCATCTACAAACCAGCTTGTGGCATTTCCAAAAGCTTCATTAATTTGTTCATCAAAACTTTGTTCCGAAATAAGAGAAGAAAATATCATTATTAAATTTTCTTGCCAAATTGCCAGAAAAATGGTTGCGATAAAAGGTTACGTAGTGCTCAAATTTCAATGATTAAGTGGTTAACCATGCGGTTAAGCATCATCTTTTAGTGAAGTATATTTGAGGAAATTATTTGCTTTTGCAAATTTTATTAATTGTTCTTTTCCACTTGATCCACTTATGTTAAGCATCTTTTTGATTTGATGAATATGGGTTTGAAACCCGTCAACACTGATGTGCATCTCCTTAGCAATTTCGGTATAGGATTTATCATCTCCATAATGCGCCAAATACCCTAAAACTTCTTTTTGTCGTTCTGAAAACTCAATTTTAGCCGTCTCTTTTAGTACTTTCAAATTTCTTTTCAATGATTTTATGGTATCCAAATGGCTTTCATTGGCCAATTCCAATTGCTCAATAGCCTTATTCAATTTAGTATTTTGAACTTCCAGTTTTTGAGCAAGATTTTGTTGTTGTTCTTTTTCTGAAAGGAATTTCCAACTATATAATAGAATTGAAAACAGTAAAATGAAAAGAAATTTGAAAGAGATTGCCGTTATACTTCCTAAAACACTCCAGAATTGCTGGTCAATAAATTGTAAAACTTTATCCTGAGGAATAATTCTATGCGACACGGCTACAATTATCAAAACAAATAACACCAAAGTCGGTAAGTACATAAATTTCATCTGTCTTCCTTTAAAAGCCTTGTTTAACTCAAACAATAATGAAATTGCCACCAAAATCGAAATAGGTATATCTATAAGCCAAATGAAGTTATTACTTATTTCTTCGTTTCCATATGAAGAAGCAATAAAAACGAAAGCTATCATCCCCAAAACCCCACAATACACACCCACAAATTCTCTAATACTAAATCGTTGCACCAACCGGACTAAAATCCCAGGCTTTTGTTGATGTTCTATTGATGGAAGTGATAAGATTATAAACAAAGAGTTAGCAAGAGAAACGAGAACACCAAAGTAAATCAAAATTTTATTGGTAGCCGGCCATTTTAACCAGGTAACCAATACCAGGTTGACTAAAGCTCCTAGCCCCCAAACAAATATTGCTAATCCAAACCATTTGATTCCTTCAATAGCATTTTGATCAGCTCCTCGAAGCTTTTCTTTACTAAAAATACGCTGAATCACCACAGCTGAAATTAAACAAACGATAGCGGTGACTGTATATTCAATAGTTATAAACACAAAGTATTCCTTTTTCTTTAAAGATAAAGAAACTCTTATTAATGAAATAAAAGAATTCTAAGATTCATTTTTTTACTAAAAATATTCTATGATTAAATTTTAAACGCTTATACCCTTTTTTTTCTCGCTAAGGGATTTTTCTACCTATCGAGAATATTCAGGACATAACTTTATATAGCAAACGATACTATTCACACTATAAAAATTTTTGTCATGAATATTACATACTCTACAGAACTCATGAGAAATTACAAACAATCTGAAGTAATTTCTCCACAAAAAAAATTTCAGGCTCTACAAACCGACTTAGGAGAGGCTCTACTATTTTCTATCGGTACAGATGGAGTATTTTATCTAATACAACAAAGCTCTGGACAAGATGCCACAGGATGGCAAGAGGTTGATTTAAGCGGAAACTTATCCAAACTTTTATTATCAAACGCTACAGTCAAAGATTTTGCTGTAGCCGAGAATCCATCAAACGGAAAAATAGATTTGATGGTTGTGATTACCGCCGACAATAAAGACACTTTATATATTTCTCTAGGACACTCTAATAAACAAGGAAGTATTACTTCAGACATTGTCTGGACCGTAATGCCGTATGATGATCCTTCTCATAAAGGTATTTCTCCAAATATTGCAGATATCTTCATTTCTAACAGTTCTTTGGGAGAATATCTTGTTGTTGACATATCAGAATCTTCATTTACACCTCCAAGCAATTTTTTGAAACGCTATTACATAGATCCAAAAAAAACAACTGGGACATATTGGAATCCAATGGTGATTGGTGGGGATCTGGATCCAGGAGTACAAACACGTATCGGACGTAAGACCGGTCAGCGAGTGGATGGAACCTATACATTGGGAAGTATAGGTGGCGTTGAAGAACTTTTATACGCACCACTATACAATCCTTTTGACAGATCTGCACCGCCTACTATTACCAGATTAAAAATGCCAAAAGGCGCTTCGGCCATTGCCGTTGCCGATACAGGTGATGGTACTACAGATTTATTCGTTTCTGCTAATACAGAATTGTATCTATTCCCTGCAGATAAACAAGAAGACAATGCTACTGGGACAAAAGTGTATTCTAGTGAACTTTTTCAGGATGCGGTAGAACTACATGCGTTCAAATCAAATTCAGAATATATTATTTGGGGACTTAATAGGGCAGATCAGGTTTTTTATACCTCCTGTAAAATTGCTGATATATTAGATCCAACAAAATGGAGTTTGCCTTTACCTATTATTACAAATGTTACAAAGATATCTGCTTTTATCAATAAAGATGATGACGCGAATACCATTTTTTCTTCGGCTAATAATGTTGTGAATATTAGTGTTAAATCTCCTACTACCAGTATATGGAATACACAAAAGATACATTTGGCTGCACCTCCTTCTGCTAAGGCCGACTCTTTCAGTTCTTATACAACACGAGTACAATTAAATGACGGAAAAAATAACCCTCTTGCCAATACCGAGGTATTGGTTGCTGCCAGTTCGCCTATACCTGTTTATATCAATCATATTTATTATAACGTCAATGCAACCCCAATTCCTGTAACCAGCGATAATCTAGGCAGCATTACGATTGTTGAGGCTATTGGAGGATTAGACAGCACAACGATAACTATATCACAAAAGGGAGGTGCCTCTGTGACCATCAACCCTATGAAGAACCCTATAGAAAAAAGTGTATCATTAGACACAAAAGAAAAACTAAAAAATGCGGTAATAAAAAATCCAGATGGAACAACTAAGCCACTCATTAGTACAAGTATTTCTGATGCAGATTTAGAAAGTGTTGCTTCTGCAAACAAAAATTTAGCAAGTGCATACACTAGCGTTACGACCAACCTGGCTAAACGGGTAATGCTAAGTGAAACCACTATTCCAGTTCTACAAATGTCATCAGGTGAAACAGTAAGTACCATTGCCACTGATATTGGCGACATCTTTAATTGGTTAAAATCTGGTATTGAACATACCATAGAAATTGTTAAAGATGAAATAACCGGAATTTGGCATTTTATTGTAAAAATTGCTGGAGAATTCTATCGTGGTGTTCTTGACACAATCGAGGCTGTCGCAGGAGCTGTACGTTGGGTGTATAACATCATTAAAGTCGCCATTGAAGATTTATTAAAATTCTTGGAGTTCTTGTTCGAGTGGAAAGATATTACACGCACCAAAGAAGTTTTAAAAAATCTTTTGAAAAACTATTTGCAGCATGAAGCAGATCAAATAGAGGTAGTAAAAGAAGAAATCAATGAACAAATCAATAAATTAGTTAGTACTATCAATGGGTGGGCAGGAATTGATGATTGGAACGGTCTTGGTGCTGCAGCTTCTTCTCCAACTAATTCTAGTTCTACACCAAATAAAAACAGTAGTGCGCCAGGTAATCTATTATCATTTCATACCACTAATAATGCTCAGAATATCGTTCAAAAGAACTCTAATGGGCCTTTAAACCCAGGAACTTCGCTTATCGATACCCTTATTGAAGCTTTAAAAAAAGAGAGTGTTGTTATCGATGCTGTATTTGATCAATTAAAAACGTTGAGTACTGAATATGACAAACTAGATCTTGGTACCATTCTCAAACGTATCATTGCTATTATAGCTGATGGAGTTTTAGAAAGTGCTGAAGTCGTGATCGATGCAATGCTCGATATCGTTTATGAATTGATCAACGCGGTGTTGGATGCTTTAGATACAGATATTTATATTCCTGTAGTTAGTGATATCCTAAAAGATTTTGGAATACCGAGCCTTTCTTTTCTAGACTTATTTTGCTGGGTGAGTGCCGTGCCCGTAACTCTTGCCTATAAAATTGCCGAAGGAGCGGCTCCTTTTCCAGATAATAATACCACAACGTTCCTTAAAACAGCCAAAACATGGAAAAGTATTGAAGAGGCCTTTGCTAAAGGTCAAAACTTGCGAAGCACAAATAAAGATTTAATAACCATTCCTGATAGCGCTAAAACAGCAATATTTGTTTCTGGTCATGCAGCATCTGGTTTCTTTACTTTAATGTCCTGTTTTATTTCGACATTCGAAGCAGAGGCTGAAACAGGAGAAAATCCTTTCTCAATACCTTCAGCAATCCTTGGTGTACTAGCAGCCGGAACTAATGGAATCGCAGGTGTTTTGGTTCCTAAAGCACCCGTCAAAAATACTATTGTAAGCTGGGTTAGTAAGGCAACGACAGCCTCGGTTATATTAGCCAAACTCATATTCAGTGGACCGGCACAAAAAAAATTCGGTGCAGCTAGCGGTACGATGAAAATCTTAAAAGCGGCAGATGGTCGCGCTACGGGCGCCATTGTTAATAGTATTTTGGTGATTCCCGCCTTGGCATGTACTTGCTGGCATTTTTATGAACTAGCACAACAACCGGCAAGCAGTACACGTAGCGCAGCGATTATTGATGAAACTGCTAATCTTACTTCTTATATCAGTAGAATAAGCTATGCAGTAGCTGTGAATGATCCGGACCCTGAGACTAAGCAAATTCCGATTGCAGTTATGGTTGTAGCTAACGTTGCCACTTCAGGATTGCAAACAGCCGAAGCTATTGTGGGTGCTCCCAACGAAATGGAAATGGTTTGATCTCATATTAAGAAAGTTCAATCCGGAAACCTGGCTGGTTTTCGATAATTAGTCAGGTTTAATTTTATAAAAAGTTGAGTTATTCTGATGGTTCTATCTGATGTCTATACACTCTATCCTAATCATAAACTATAACGTAACATCACCCCTAATAATAAACAAAATATTAATTCTTAAAATTTAAAAAATGAGTTACACAAAATCTTATTTATCCGATCCGCATTATGGGTATGATATGGTAACAGCGGTTACACAAACTTCAGTAAATGCTACCATGATGGAATGGCTATCCTCATACAAAGGGGAGCTTTTCACCCGCGCCTATGTTTATGACCCAAGTACTAAGTTACCGGTATTAACTGATTATAGTGCCTTGGTAAAAAAACTAGGTTTTGACCCTTTTACGATTCCGGCCGATACTCCGGATACCGATCCAAAAATAAAGGCATTAATACAGGAAAAATTTATGTTTGCCTTTCAAATTAAAATTGGGCTTCCTAATTTTCCATTAGACAAAATACCACCTATAGTTGAGCTAAATCAACAAGGATCTACAGTAACCTATAATATGGTATGCGAGACCTTTAAGATAATCGACTTACAAGCCAACATGTATGGTAGCAGTAACTGGATCAATCTGGATCAATCAACGGCAGATGCCCCATGGCAAATTCAATTTAATGTAGATTTAGATCTTATTAAAGACAGTGTAACTAATAAATTCCATCTATTACCTAAAAAAATACAAGACGAAATCAAAAATTTAGGTGAGAATTTGTTTAGTGTACAACAATTATATTTTGATCTTAATACCGCAGCTTTAAGTAGCTCTTTTAAGGTTGTTGGCCTAAATCCAACTTCGCAAGCCTTTGTTTATTTATCTACTGTCTTCTTGGGTTCTTATGTTAGAGAAGTAGCAAAAGATGGGGGTATAATGCTCGGTTTTGGTGTAGTTTCAAACACCCCTTTTCCCAAAAATGTATCCTTGGTGCCTACCGATCTTAATTTCGTAGTTTCTTCTTACAAAGATAGCTCTGGAAAAGGAACCACAGATTTTGATGCGTATACATTGAATTATCTTATTATGGCTAACGACAATACGATGCCTCCGGCGGTGCCTTTTGCCTGGAATTGGGTAGAAAAGAATAATCTAAGCAAGTTTGCAGGCTCTGTTGCGATCAATCGAAATGTTTTTGCTGATTTTTTGAATAATCTAATATCTCCGTCACTTGGTATAATTACAAAAGAACCAACAGTTTCATTCCATGTGAATTTAATCAAAGCCAATGTTACTACTGGTTTTAAGTCCACGCAAGGTCCTTATAAATATAAATTGATGCCAACAGGAGGCTCTCATGTATTATCCTATAGCTATACAAAGGAGGCTTCTGATAGCGATACCTTTGTACCTAATTGGGGGAATTATAGTGTGAAATATACCGCAACGTCAGATATTTACCTTGAGGGAACTCAAATTAAAAATGTCACCAAGCTCAATGCACATTGCCACCTTAATATAGACGGAGGTGTAACCGAAGGAAACTGGGCACAGTACACTTTGACTACACATTACAATATAGGTGTTAATGCACAAGGACAAATTAGTGTAACCATGGCACAAGATCCGTTAAAAGACACTTCAGAAAAACCAAATCCCGGAGCTTGGGCAAAATTTATAAGCTTAGGAACTATTGACAACATGGTAAGTGAAATCCAAGGGTATCTAAAAAATTGGCTTAGCGGGTATATCAATAACGAATCCGGAACCATACAAAATATGCTTAATGGATCTAATACTTGGGTGTTTCCTGGCAGTAAAACTTTTACTTTTCAGGATGCTGAGTTTTCAGATCATCAGGATATGATTGCACATGTGCTGTATGCAGATCCTACTGGTCAAGGAGTGCAAATGATAAAAACTCAACAGGATCCGGAACCAGAATTAGAAGCAGATTTTTATCAATAGTAAAATTCGAAACAGATCTAATATATTCTTAAAAGTTAATGATTGTTTTTGTGTCGTAATTCTATTTCAATAAAAGACCGTCTTAGAACATTCAAATCTCGATTATCGATTACTATTAACTCTAGAATGTATATTATTTATTGGTTATAACATTTTCTATAGCCTATATATCCATCCGATACTTTCTCAAAAGAGAAAATATATTTCGATTCTTTTGGGAAAGGTCGGTTTGGAATTCATACCACTGCTTTCGTAAGAAAGTGTATTCATCTTAAAAATTAGCTTATGTTAGAATATTTCAATTGTCATGTTACTATTGTTAACAAGACAGCTTTTTCGTTATCGTTAAAGTCAACACCAGTAAACACTCATGGAGATTATAAGCCGAAGCCACCTAAAATTATTCCTGCAGGTACAACTGTGAAATTTTCGTTGATACATACCAACTGGTCTCCTTTTGGTACAGATGGATCTTGTCAATACCAATGTAATGACGGAAAAACCAATCCAGTATTAAAGTTTTCATATAGTTGCCCTTCAGGAAATGGCTTAAATGCTACTGATGTAAAGATATTATCCGGATCTGGTATTCAAACATTGATGATACCTAATCCGTTACCACAGTCAGGTCATCCTGTACATGTTCAATTCACTATTAGTTAGTCCCTATTCTATATTTCTATCTTAAAATAATAATAAGATTTAGAACTATGAAGCATTAAAGATTTATACGTCAAATCTTTTGGTTAAGAAAAGAAATAACTGCATTAGGACTAAAAAAACAGTATTAGTGATACATAAATCAATCTTAAACTTAAAAAACATCTTATGAAACGCATTAAAATTCCGCCATATATACGATCCGGTAATCCATTCATGTCTAGGTGGCAATCTGCAGTTGCTACTGTTGCTCGAGACCAAATAAAGGAAAGTAATCCCGATATCGATCCCGAAAAATTGAAAAGTCTGGTTGCGAACCATCCTATGGTGCTTGGAACTAATCTACATGTAAATGAGTTTGAAAACAACGGACGCGATCTAAGGCCAGAACACATACAAAGTTATTTACCAAACAGTGAAAAAAAAGCAGAAATACATCCTATAGTTCATGCGTATCTTTCTCAAGAACATTTCAAAAAAACATTAGAACTTGCTAATGATCCAGAAGGGTTTCAACTAAAAAGTGCTACTGCACCTTTGATAGGAACTCCAATAGAATTTCCAGACAGCGATTATGCATATCTACAATGGGCCAAATGTGCTGTAATTTGGGGAAAAGATGGCAATCCTATCCCAGGTCCTTACATTGATATTGATGATCACGGGGGGGCAAGCAGCAACTTTGGAGTAGTAACCATTCCAGCAAATTCAAAAATAGCAATTTTAGGAGATTTCGGAACAGGGCTCAACGATGCTACAACTATGCTAATCGCCCTGCTAGAACAATTAGATCCTGATATTATCATCCATTTGGGAGATATTTATTACTCTGGTACAAAAGATGAATGTAAAACCTATGTAGATACTTTTAATACTGCATTTAAGAAAGCTGGAAAAAAAGTGCCTGTTTTTTCGGTACCCGGAAATCATGAATATTATGCAGGAGGTTGGGGCTTTTTTGAATCGGTAGTTCCTATGAATAAAAATAATGGTTTTACAGAACTAAACCAGGAGGCTAGTTTTTTTGCTTTACAAACCGATGACAAAAATTGGCAATTCTTGGGTATGGATACCGGATATAATTCTGTACATAATTTCAATATAGCTCATCCTACACAGGTAAATGCAAGCTATGCTCCCTGGCTTACTTTTTCTGAGGCCTCTTGGCATCAAAATAAGCTAGAAACTTTTACAGGAAAGACTGTATTACTCTCTCACCACCAGTTATTCTCTAGTCATTCTATAATTAATGATGGCAAGGGAGTAACTTATAAAAGTGGCACTGATAAGAAAAGTTTAGAATATCTAAATCATAATTTATTAGCAGTATTTCAGCCTTATTTTGCTAAAGTCGCCGCCTGGTTTTGGGGTCATGAACATGTATTAAATATTTTTGAAGATAATCAGTTAGGTTTGGCAAAAGGTCGACTTGTAGGAAACAGCGGTTATGAAGAATGGAAAGGTGAAGATCCTTATAAACCAACAGGCTCTTCGTATAAAGACCATACTCCACCTGCTGAGTTAGGTAGTTCTCCTGTAAGCTGGAGTGGTAGTAATTTTGATTTTTTAAACCATGGCTTTACCATGATTACACTTAATGGATCAAATGCCAAAGCAGATTATTATCAATATCCTGTATATGCACCCAGTGCTTCTATACCTAGCAACCCTCCTAAACTGATACCTTTTCCTTTTAGCGACCCAAAATTGTAGTTTCGAGGAGAAAAAGTATGTTTTAAAAAACCCTCCATTTTTAAATATGATATAAGCCTGAATTTTTATGTTAAGAACTCAGGCTTATTCATTTTTTATCTGAAAATAGTATTATTTCCTTTAAGGAAAAAAGCTTTATATCGTTCACTAAAGGGAATTTTTTCATTGGTATCCATGATTATGAGATTATCCTCAAAATAGATTTCTTTAATTTTTTTAAGATTTACCAAAAAATTTCGGTGAACTTGTTTGAACTCAGGTTTTGCCAAAGTCTCCTTGGTTTTTGTAAGCGATAATTTGATTTGATATTGGTCTTGGTCACAAATCAGATTACAATATTTATCCTTTACCTCTATATAGTGAATGGAATCTATTTCAACTTTTACCACACTCTTTCCTTTCTTTATAAATAGAAAGTTTGGACTAAGTATTGCATTTTTTTGAGTAAAACTTATGGTATTTGCCTGTTCATAATATGTTTCTATAGCGAGTTCTATGGAAAAGAGGAGTTCCAGGTTATTGTAAGGTTTCAACAGATAGCTAAAAGGTTTGGATTCTTTTGCCTGATCAAAAATTGATTTACTCTGTATATTGGTTAGAAACAAAAAGGGTGCGCTTATTCCTTTACTCTTTAATTGTTGTGCAAACGTAATGCCTTCTGGCTTTCCATTGATCATGATGTCTAAAATAATTACATCAAAAAAGTGGTTTTCTATTTCTATTTCAGCTTCTTCTAAACTTTTAACATGAGTTACTTTGTAATCATGGTTATGTAAAAACGATACAGTTTCTCTCGCTTCTTCTTGCTGGTCTTCTAAAAGTAATACTTGTAACTGTTTCATAATTTATCTATGCACTTACCCAAGGTAATAATACTTTTATTTTTGTTCCTTTATTTAGTTCACTTTCTATGAGTAGACTTCCTTTATTTTTTTTAATCAATGTTTGACAGAGTAATAATCCCAGCCCAACACCTTTTGATCTATCTATTTTATCGATAGTAATATCGCGCAAAGCATTAATTTTAAGCAATCTTTCTTCTGGAATTCCAATACCGGTATCGGCAATTTCGATATAACATTGGTTATTAGCCACTATTCCTGTTTTTACTGTTATGGTTCCTTTTTCTTCTGTATACTTTATCGCATTATCAAACAAGTTTCGAAGAATAATTTTTAAAGACTCTTTATCAACGTTTACTAAAATCTCATTATCCAACTCGGACAATAATGTGATTTCCTTAGTTTCTATTATGCCTTCAAAATTGATTAGCGTTTGTTCTACCAGTTGTTGTAATGGGTACGTACCCTGTTCAAAAAGTAACTGATTATTTTGTTCTAAAGACCAATGAAGTACATTATTCAATAAATGAAACGTATCTTCTGTGATTTCAATTGCAGTATTTGCGGTATTTTGCATTCCCAACATATCCTCATTTTCAATTTGAACCATCAATTTATTATGAACCTTTTTTAAGGTATTTATTGGAGAACGTAAATCGTGGGAAACTACAGAAAATAAATAATCTTTGGTCTTATTAGCTATTTCTAATTCTTCTCTTTGGGTAATAATTAATTTATTTTTTTTAATCAGTTTTTTATAAAAATACCCAAGAAATCCAATAAAAATAAGCAACCCAGAAGCCCCTATAACCAAACCTTTGCGTTGTATATTTTGTCGTTTTAACTTTTCATTTTGTAGTGCAATTTCTTGTTGTTTTCTGGCAATCGCCAACTGTTTATCACGTTCTGTTAATTCCCAAATTTTATCGGCGTTCCAAATCGAATCCTTCCATTTGTTGTATTCTATATAATAATCTACGCTTTCTTTAAAATTCTCCCTGTTTTTCTCTACAACAGCCAAGTTTTTTGACGTATTTTGTTTCAATTCAATATTTGAAAAGGATTTTGCCAGTTGATACGCTTCAACAAAAAGAGGTATTGCTGTTTCATCAAGGTATTGATTATAGTATACATTAGCCAGCTCCATTTTATTTGTAATGATTTCTAGAGTATCAGTATCGTTAACTAATTTCAATTCTTTGTCAAAATATTTTTTAGCATTTTTATAGTCCTTTTTATGTAAATAGGACAGCCCAAGATTATGATATCCATTTTTTTTTAAGACTTTGTTAGTGCTTAGACTACTATCTTCCCATTTTAAATAATATGAAATAGCTTCATCGTAGTTTTCCATCATAAGATGAAGCTGTCCTAATTTCAGGTTCTTTAAATTTTTAAAATCCGGTGAATTAGATATGGCATGAAAGTTTTGAAGTGCTTTTTTTAAAAACTTTTTTTTGATAGCACTCACCCCTTGAATATAATTCAAAACATCTTGTTCTTCTCTTGAAGAAACTTCTGCAAATGCTTTATTACTATACACGTAACATGAATCAAAATCTTTCTTAAGATAAAAACTAAAGGCCTTACAAAGTGTTTTCTTTGTTTTCGTTGTACATATTCTCTCTCCCTTTTTATAAAGCCTTTGTATATCGGTCTCTGGTGGTACTTGGGATAAAACTTTATTAATAGTTAGAAAAAATATGAAAAGAGTTTTTATAAAAATTTTATTGATCATCTGTCCTAACTGTAGTTACGGTACCACGGTCTGTCTCGGGATCTTCGTTAATATCATGAACAATTATGGCCTCTACAGATTGAAAACTTTTAGGTAATAATTCATATTCAAACTGTATATGATATAAATTATAGTTTTTGATCTGTTCATGTTCATCCTCACAATCATACTCAATATTAAATTCTCTACATAACAAAACTCCATTATCAGATTTATCTACTGCTGTAGTCACTTTACTTACACCAGAATAGTTAAAAAAAATAGTTTTGTCTTCATTTAAAAATAAACCACTACTAAGATTTAGATCAGCGAGAGATTGAAGGTTCTCTGGTAAATGGGCTACTATATTTACTATATATTTCTTAAGATCTGAAGAAATAGAGCTCTTGTATATATTAGCAATGGGTTGTTTAGAAATAAAATTGGATGGGATCGGAGTATCATTTGTTTTATGACAAAAATTTAATGTAAAGGAAATACCCGCTATAGTAATTGTATTGCTCATTTTTGTGATATAAAAAGGTTGGTTAAAGTAAATTTACGATAAAATTTACGGATATAAAACTCTTATACTAATTAACCGTCAAGTTTACTATAATGTACTTCCCACCATTTTTAGACACAGACTAAATTGGCTATTTTTTGATCCTATTTTGAGATATATTACACCAACTTTTGCCTACATATTTCTTCTGTACTGCCCCCCTACTTCAAATAAAGCAGAAGTAATTTGACCTAAAGAACATACTTTGGTCGCTTCCATCAATACTTCAAAGATATTATGATTTTGAATAGCTGCTTCCTGTACTTCTTTTAAAGCCTTGTTAGCCATATCTTCTTTGGCTTTATGTAAGTTATTAAGTGTTGTGATTTGATACTGTTTTTCTTCTTCGGTTGCACGAATTACTTCTCCTGGAGTAACGGTTGGTGATCCTTTCGAGCTCAAGAAAGTATTTACACCAATAATCGGGAACTCGCCGGTATGCTTTAAGGTTTCATAATACAAACTCTCCTCTTGTATTTTACTTCGTTGATACATAGTCTCCATAGCACCCAATACACCTCCGCGCTCGGTGATTCTGTCAAATTCTGTCAAGACTGCTTCCTCCACAAGATCAGTCAATTCTTCAATAATAAATGACCCTTGAATTGGATTTTCATTTTTGGCCAAACCAAGTTCTTTATTGATTATTAACTGAATTGCCATTGCTCGTCGTACAGACTCTTCTGTTGGTGTTGTAATTGCTTCATCATAAGCATTTGTGTGCAACGAGTTACAATTATCATAAATAGCATACAATGCCTGTAAAGTGGTTCGAATGTCATTAAAATCAATTTCCTGGGCATGCAATGAACGTCCCGAGGTTTGTATATGATATTTCAACATTTGCGCTCTTGGATTGGCGCCATATTTGTGTTTTAAAGCTTTTGCCCAAATCTTACGTGCCACACGACCAATTACAGCATATTCTGGATCAATACCATTTGAAAAGAAGAACGATAAATTTGGTCCAAATTTATTGATGTCCATTCCTCGACTTAAATAATACTCTACATAGGTAAATCCATTGGCTAACGTTAATGCCAATTGAGTAATAGGGTTTGCTCCTGCTTCGGCTATGTGATATCCTGAAATCGATACTGAATAAAAGTTACGCACTTGTTTTTCGATAAAATATTCCTGTACATCTCCCATCAAACGCAATGCGAACTCTGTCGAGAAAATACAAGTGTTTTGCGCCTGATCTTCTTTAAGGATATCTGCCTGAACTGTACCACGAACCGTACTCAATGTTTCTGCTTTGATCTTATTGTAGACATCTTCCGGTAACACCTGATCTCCAGTAACACCTAACAACATTAATCCGAGACCATCATTACCTTCAGGCAATTCTCCTTGATATTGCGGACGATTTACATCTTTTTCTTTATATATTTTCTGAATTTTGGCTTCCACTTCAGCTTCCAGCCCTTGTTCTTTTATGTATTTCTCACAGTTTTGATCTATCGCAGCATTCATAAAGAATCCCAACAACATAGGTGCTGGGCCATTAATGGTCATACTCACCGATGTCATGGCATGAGCAAGATCAAACCCCGAATATAATTTCTTGGCGTCATCCAGACAGCAAATCGATACCCCTGCGTTACCAATCTTACCATAAATATCGGGTCTATGATCCGGATCATTACCATATAGTGTAACCGAGTCAAACGCTGTAGAAAGGCGTTTTGCAGGCATCCCTAAACTCACATAATGGAAACGCCTGTTGGTACGCTCTGGACCTCCTTCACCTGCAAACATACGGGTAGGATCCTCTCCGGTTCTTTTGAAAGGGTATAATCCTGAGGCATATGGAAATTCACCTGGAACATTTTCTTGCAAAGACCATCTCAAAATATCCCCCCAAGCCTCATACTTTGGCAAAGCAACTTTAGGAATCTGAGTATGTGATAGGGATTCGGTATGAGTCTCTATTTTTATTTCTTTGTCCCTTACCTTAAACGAGTAAATAGGATCCTTATATTTTTTAACTTTTGCTCCCCAAGCAGTAATAATTTCCCAGTTATACGGATCTAAATTAAGCTTAACGCGATCAAACTCGGCAAGCAATAATTTCATGAGTGATTTTTTATCTTCATCTTTAACATTACGCAACCCTTCATCTTCAATACCATTTTTGGATAATCCAATGAAATTTATATCTGCAACACTGCAAATAGTTTTATAAATTCCGAACAATTTTTGAGCTACTTCAACTTGAGTATTTGCTGTTTTATCATAAGCTCGATTATTTTCAGAAATTTCAGATAAATATCTAGTTCTGCTTGGTGGAATAACAAAAATCTTTTCAGACATTTCTTTGGAGATATGAAAATCTGATTTAAGATCTGCTCCAGTTTTTTCGACTACCTTGTCCATGATTGCCTTATAAAGCGTATTCATTCCAGGATCATTAAACTGTGAAGCAATGGTCCCATAAACAGGTAATTCGTCTTGTGGGGTATCCCAAAGGTTGTGATTGCGCATGTATTGCTTTTTTACATCTCTCAAAGCATCCAATGAACCACGCTTATCAAATTTATTGATAGCGACTAAATCTGCAAAATCAAGCATATCAATTTTTTCCAGTTGTGTTGCCGCACCAAACTCGGGAGTCATTACATACAATGACGTATCGCTATGTTCAAGAATTTCAGTATCTGATTGTCCTATACCTGAAGTTTCAAGAATGATTAAGTCAAATTCGGCAGCCTTAAGCACTTCGATTGCCTCTGCAACATATTTTGACAACGCCAGATTGGATTGACGTGTAGCTAGTGAACGCATATATACCCTTGGGGAATTAATGGCGTTCATTCGTATTCTATCTCCAAGCAAGGCACCACCTGTCTTTCTTTTTGACGGGTCTACTGATATAATTCCTATTGTCTTGTCTGAAAAATCAATTAGAAATCTTCGTACAAGTTCGTCTACCAAAGACGATTTACCTGCTCCTCCAGTTCCTGTGATACCTAAAACCGGTGTTTTTGAAGTTTTATTCTTTTGGTGGATCTCATCGAGAGTATCTTTTGCTATTTCAGGAAAATTTTCTGCTGCAGAAATAACCCGTGCTATGGCACCAATTTCTTTTTTATTTAAATGATCTGCCTCTCCATTAAGACCGTTTCCAATTGGAAAATCGGATTTTTGAACCAGGTCATTTATCATTCCCTGTAATCCCAATTCACGTCCATCGTCTGGTGAATAGATTCTTGTAATCCCATAATCCATAAGATCTTTAATTTCTTCGGGAAGGATTACTCCACCACCACCACCAAATATTTTGATATGTCCTGCTCCTTTTTCCTGAAGCAGGTCGTACATATACTTAAAATACTCATTGTGTCCACCTTGATAAGAAGTC
This sequence comes from Aquimarina gracilis, assembly GCF_035285365.1. Lineage (NCBI taxonomy): Bacteria > Pseudomonadati > Bacteroidota > Flavobacteriia > Flavobacteriales > Flavobacteriaceae > Aquimarina > Aquimarina gracilis. The sequence goes on from NZ_JAYKLX010000002.1 coordinate 240,554, forward strand.
ATTGCAATGGCATTGGCATCTTCTTGAATTGCACAATTTACTACTTCTTCTACGCTTCGATCATGCCCAAGATGTATTACTTCAACCCCTGTAGATTGAATAATTCTACGCATAATATTAATAGCAGCATCGTGCCCATCAAACAATGATGCGGCAGTTACTATTCTAACTTTATTCTTGGGCGTATACGGTGTAATTTGTTCCATTGACAATAAATAGTGATTTTAATGCTGCTAATTTACGAAATATGCATCAAAAAGGATTATTTTTTTAGAATTATATAATTTATTTAACCCTTTTAGTATATTCATTAGTTAAACTTCAAATTTAATACTATTTGCGATGTTTTTTTTGAAAATTATCTATAGAAATCCCTGTCTAATTTATAATCACCTAAAAACGTAGAGAAAATGGGTATGTTTAGTGAAAATTGTTATAAAAGTTATCTCAATAATAGTAAGTTTATCTTCCGAAAAGACTTTTATTAATGAAAAAGACCACATTTTTAATTAACTGCCCCGATAAGAAGGGAATTATAGCAACCGTAACCAATTTTATTTTAGCCAAAAAGGGTAACATTACTTACATAGATCAATATGTGGATCGTGAAGTAAAAGAGTTTTTTATGAGACTTGTTTGCGAATTTGATAGTGATGAGGAAAAATTGGCACGTTTTAAAGAATCTTTCAACAATGATGTGGCAAAAAATTATGGGATGCATCTGGAAATGTATGATACCGACAAAAAACCAAAAATGGCCCTATTTGTTTCAAAATATGATCATTGTTTGTATGATATTCTTGGGAGGCATGCATCGGGAGAATTGCATGTCAAAATCCCTATAATAATAAGTAATCATAATGATCTAAAACCAATTGCAGATGCCTTTAATATTCCTTTTAAACATATTCCTGTTACCAAGGACAATAAAGAACAAGCCGAAGCAGAACAATTGGCAATTCTAAGAGAACATAAAATTGACTTTGTTGTTCTTGCACGATATATGCAAATTCTATCACCTGATTTTGTAAATCATTTCCCCAATAAAATTATTAACATCCACCATTCATTTTTACCTGCTTTCCCAGGAGCAAAGCCTTACCATTCTGCATATGAGAGAGGTGTTAAAATCATCGGAGCTACTAGTCACTATGTTACTTCAGACCTTGATGAAGGGCCTATCATTGAGCAGGAAATTGTAAGAGTGTCACATGTACACAATGTTCAAGATTTCATTTTAAAAGGCAGGGACCTCGAGAAAATTGTATTATCCAGGGGAATCAAACATCATATACAACACAAAGTTTTAGTTTATAACAACAAAACTGTGATTTTTTCATAGGTATTACTTACATTAGATCTATTGAAAGAACATTTTTCATCCCATAAATCAATACTATGAAAAAAATAATTTTCCTACTTAGCCTTCTTCTTTTAAGCAGCTGCGCAGAACTTCAGCAAGTTGTAAATAGTTTGCCTCAAACAACCGGAGGAGGATTTGGAGTAAGCAATATTGATATTGCCAATGGGTTGCGCCAAGCTCTTGATAATGGAATCGACAAACAAGTTACCAAGCTTACACAAAAAGACGGGTTTTATAGAAACCAATTGGTGAAAATTTTGCTTCCACAAGAATTACGTAAAGTTGATAAAACATTGAGAGATGTTGGTTTAAGCAACTTGGCTGATGAGGGACTTAAAATACTTAACAGGGCGGCAGAAGATGCTGTTAAAGAAGCAACCCCGATATTTGTAGATGCCGTAAAACAGATGACCTTTACCGATGCTCGACAAATTCTTTTGGGTAATGATAATGCAGCAACAACGTATCTAAAAAACAAAACCAACAATGCTTTATACGCAAAATTCAATCCGGTAATCAATCGATCTTTCTCCAAGGTTGGAGCAGATAAAATATGGTCAAACATCATTAACAAATATAATGCGCTACCGCTTACCAATAATGTTAATCCAGACCTTACCGATTATGTAACTCAAGAAGCCTTAAAAGGCGTGTATACAATGATTGCGGTGGAAGAGAAAGAAATAAGAACCAAATTAAGCTCTAGAACTACTGATTTACTAAGACGAGTTTTTGCGTTGCAAGATCGCCCTTGATGTTTTACCTATTTTGAACAGGTGTTAATTTGTTTATATCATATTTATCATAACTTTAGGCTATGTTAACTCGCTATTAAGAGGGGCTTTTTTCTTTATCGGGTACCTTTGTAATAAAATTACAAAAAGAGAAAAGATGTTTAGTTGGTTTAAAAATAGAACCGAATTGCAAAAGTTACAGCACGATTACTGTAAAATGATGAAGAATGCTTATAAACTAGCACTTACAGATAAAAAGAAGAGTGATCAATTGCATGAAAAAGCCAATGAAATACTCTCTCGAATAAAAAAAATTGAAAGTTCGGCTATATTTTAAAATCGCCACTTCTTAAGACTCTTCAATAAAAGCTATTGTTTCTCTATTAAAAACCTCGGGTTGTTCGACATTTACTACATGTCCCGAATTTTGAACTACAAAAAGTTTTGATAATTTATGCGAGGCTGCAACTTTTTGTACTGAGGGAAGAAAAAGATAATCCTCTTCGCCCATTACATATAAAGTAGGTATTCTAATATCTTTTGCTCTGAAAAATCGTAATAATGGATTGATTTCTGAAGTAAGTCTAAACCAACGAACAAATTCTTTTTGATAAAGTTTTTTTGCTTCGTTGGCGAAAAGCAATCTCGATTGTTTATGATTCTTTTTGGGCATTATAATAAATGCAAAAAATTTATATAATAGCATATATGGAATCACAGACTTGAACACCACCCCAAGTTTCATTAATACTTGAGACCTGAAATTTAATTTCATTATAGCCCCGCCCATAATCATACTCTGCACGCGTTGAGGATACTTTTCGGCTAAATTTCGAATTAATATTGTACCCAGAGAAATACCAACAAAATGTGACTCCTTAATACCTTCTTTGTCAATTACCTTAACAATGTCCTGTGTAATCGAATCAAAAGTATATTTAGAGTTAAAAGCGTCTTTAAGAACAGGTTTAGAATTACCATGTCCTCTTAGGTCCAAAAGCAACACGTTAAAATGTTTTCTAAATTCTCTGACCTGTTTAAACCATATTGAAGAGCTACCTCCCGCTCCATGAACAAAAGTCACCCATGTATTATTTTCTGGATGGCGATATACCGAATAATTAAGCAATGCTTTGTTGTTTAGTGGTTCAAAACTACAAACTTATTTGGTATAAAGAATACGGTTAACAGTATTTATAGAATTGTTTATCGAATATTTTGTTTATGTAATGTCTTGAAATAAGAAAAAGCATCAGCCAGACGTGATCCATACCAGGAAAAATATTCCCCATCTACCAAAAGAACTTTTGCTCGTTGGTTTATTTTTTGAATTTCTAGAATGTGTTTTTCAGAAAAAGGAAATGGTTCTGATGAGAGAAGGATTAAATCCTGTTCGCCCAACGCATTTATCTCTTCTAGGGAAACCTCAGGGTAACGATTTTTGGAAGCAAAAACATTTTCAAAATTATTCAGTTCTAATAAATGATCTATGAAAGTATTAGCACCAACAGCAATCCAGGGATCCTTCCATATAAAATACCCAACCTTTTTTTTAGGATTATTAGCTACTTGCTTTTTAAATAACCTCTGTTCGGCTTCTATTTTTGAGACAAGTTTATTGACTTCATTTTCCATTTTAAAGATCTCGCCATATTGCTGAATCATGTTTGTAGCATCTTCTACTGAAAAAATATCGGAAACATGTACTGCATATTCTTTTTCCAAGTTTTCAACAATTTCTTTAGTATTTTCTTCTTTGTTACAGAGAATGATATCTGGGTTAAGTTTTCGTATTTTATCATAATTCACTTTTTTTGTACCCCCCACTATTGTTTTTTCTTTTCTTAACCATTTGGGATGTACACAGAATTTGGTAATCCCTACGATAGCATCTTCTAACCCCAATGTTACCAGAAGTTCTGTTTGTGAAGGAACCAACGAAATGATACGTTTAGGAGCCTCAAAAACTTCAATTTTTCGGTTCAATTGATCGGTATAAATCATATCGTTTATGTTTGGTAAAAATTAGTAGTTATACAAATATTAAAAAAAATATAAATTGTTGATAACTAAATGTTTAAAATAGGAATTCAGGAGAAAAATCCCTATCTTAGTAAGAGTTAATATTTAAAATATTGGGGCTATGAATGCAGTATTACTTAACATTATTATTTATGGGATAATGGCATTTTTCGTAGTGTTCATTGTTTATGGACTATATGGATATGCAAAGCAAGTGTTTAACGCAAATAGACGTTGATTCGATTCTATTCATTAATTTAATTTTAAAAGAACAAGGATACTAAAGTAGCTATTCTTGTTCTTTTTTTATTTTAAAATTGCTTGCATTTCCTGTTGCAGTTCAAAAGCTTTTTTTGCAGCGGCTTCTGCATAATCATGTTCGTTTGAAGCATAGATAATTCCTCTTGAGGAGTTAATTAATAAGCCTACTTGTTCGTTAAGCCCATATTTACAAACGTCTAGTAGACTTCCACCTTGCGCTCCTACACCAGGAACCAACAAAAAACTATCGGGTATTATTTTTCTAATATCAGATAGATACTCTGCCTTGGTAGCTCCTACTACATACATAAGGTTTTCAGAGTTTTCCCAAGACTTAGACACTTTGAGTACTTGCTTATACAACTCTACACCTTCGGTATCTTTTGTTTGAAAATCAAATGCTCCTTGATTAGAAGTCAAGGCCAATAGTATGGTATGCTTATTCTTGAAAGCCAAAAAGGGTTCTACCGAATCCTTACCCATATATGGGGCCACAGTCACCGAATCAAAAGACAGGTCTTCAAAAAAGGCCTTGGCATACATGGTACTGGTATTGCCAATATCCCCACGTTTTGCATCTGCTATTGTAAAAACTTCGGGATATTTTTTATTAATGTAATTAATTGTTTTTTCTAAAGACTTCCAGCCATGTACTCCATAAGCTTCATAGAAAGCTGTATTAGGCTTATACCCCACCGCCAAATGATGTGTAGCATCGATAATGGCTTTGTTGAATTCAAAAATAGGGTCTTCTTCTTTTAATAAGTGCTTCGGGATTTTATTAAGATCAACATCAAGACCAATGCACAGAAAAGATTTCTTTTTATATATCTGTTCAACAAGCTGTTGGGTAGTCATAGTTATTTTCTATTTATTGTAAAATTATTCTTTACCATCTACATAATCTTGTAGATAACTAAACCTTTGTGTTAATGTACCATCTTTGGTCATTCTAGCTCTTTCTAGAACTCCATTTTTATCGCCATCAAAAAAAGCAGGTAAGACATGTTCCAAAAACATATCTCCAAACCCTTCGCTGGCATCTTTGGGTAATTCACAAGGCAAATTATCGACTGCCATTACCACTATTGCTTTGGGATCTTTAAAACCGACCTCTGCTTCTGTTTCCGGATTATACCCATAAATTGGATCAGCTATTGTTGACGGCCTAATTGTGCTTGCTACTGGTCCATCAATGTCACATGAGATATCTGCAACAACTTTGATATTAAAGTCATTGGATTTGGCATCTTCTCGGGTAAAAATGAAAGGAGCTCCATCTCCAAAAAAATGCCCGGCAATATACATATCACTTACTTTCGCAAATCTCATGAAGTCACTATCGTATTCTTGTGGATTGGTATAAAAATCATTTTTATCCAAAACATGACCATCTTTGCGTTTATTGTAATCCAACACATCGATTTGGATATAAACGGGTTCATCGAAAGTATCATTGAGATATTCCTGTACAGTAACCTGCTTAATATTCATCGCATCGAGTACTTCTTTTGCTCCTCCTCCTACTTTTCCTTTTCCGGTAAGTACTATTTTTATATTGGGTAATGAAATCTTATTTAACTCAAATTCCAGTTCTTTCCGATCGTTAAGACTTTCGGCCTTTGGTAAATCAAAAGTATCAAACGTAAGACCCCAAGCTCTAAATCCGTTGTAAGCTCCAACAATTCCTGCATATCGCCCAAAACCAATTAATCGAAAACCGTTTTGCCCAACAATAACCTCATGATCATACAATTCTATATTCTTGTCGAGAATTGCTCTTAATAAATCCCTGTTATAAGGTTGTTTTTTGATGGTATGCGAGAAGAAAAAATACTTTTTGTTGGGCTGTAATGCCGAAATTGGCACTTCTTTTACTCCCAACAGCACATCACAATCTGATAAATCGCTAGTTACCTTAAATCCAGCACTCTCATAAGCATTATCATCAAAAACTCTAATATTTGAACTTTCTACGGCAAATAATGCCTTCGGAAATTGGGATTTTGCTTTTTTTAAGCCATTAGGAGAGAACACAACACGACGATCTGGCGGGTTTTTGCGCTCTTTAATGATACCGAACTTGGTCATATGGTTTTGGTATGTATTTTGTTGATTTAAAATTGCGGCTAAAGATATGACAATTATAGTTATCTTTGCCAACCATAATTCTGAGAATTCGGAATTCTTAATCTTGAATTAAAATCTGGGGTCGACTGGTTTTGACAGCGAGATTAATAGAGTGGTAAGCACGTCGAGCGCTGGGATATAGCTCGTAAATATCATATTTCACTTTTTTAAACGGCGAGAATAACTACGCCCTAGCTGCATAATCCGAATCATAGTAGGATAGTGCCTCGGCTCACCAGGTGAGCAAGCAGGATACCTCTCAATAGCCTTGGTTTACGGCGATTGATTATGGGGTATCGTAAAAGTAAACCTAGAAGTTATAGAATCTTGATATAATTTTGAAACTTAATTAAGAATAAGCGATAGGTTGGCGGTCTTTGGTCTTTCTTATCGTCGAAAATTAAACAAGGACTAAACGTGTAGAAAGCTATTTTGTTACTTGTTTGGACGAGGGTTCGAATCCCTCCGACTCCACTTCAATCCTGCCTAATGGCAGGATTTTTTTCATGATCAACGTTATCTCGTGATATTTAAAAGCAAAGAAGAGAGTAAAACTATCAACTTGGACTATGCAGACGCATGCATATTACCTGCATGTGAAACCACAATTTATGCATTACTTCCCAAAAACAGACATGTTATAATATAAAAACAACACAGCAAAACCATGTGGTTTTGCTGTGTTGTTTAAAAAGTATGTTGTTTTATTATTTAACAACCTTCTTTCCTTTATACTTCCATTCGGTTATGCCTCCGTCAAGGTCATAAATCTTTTTAAAGCCCGCTTTCTTCATATATGCAGAACATTTACTGCTTCTCCCTCCTCTACCGCAATATACCGCAACGGGTTTTGATTTATCTATCTTTTCAATTTGCTCTTCGAAATTTTCATTTCTAAAATCAATATTAATAGCCCCTTCTATGTACCCTTTGGCATATTCATCGGGAGTTCTTACATCGATTAATTGAACTTTTCCCATTTCTAATAACGAATCCATTTCTTCAACAGTAATAAGCTCTACAGTAGAACTTTCATCAATTTGTTTGCAACTGAAGAATGTTAAAGAAAAAAAGGAGATCAATAAAAATGGTATGTATTTCATATTACTAAAGTTATTCGGCAGTTTCGCCATCCCAATTCATAAAACCACCAATCAAATTATAGGTAGTTTCGAACCCCATTTGGTTCATTAAGGTACAAGCTTGCGCACTACGAGCACCCGAACGGCAATACACATAATAGTTTTTGGACTTATCCAGTTGTTCAACCTCATCCAAAAAACCTTGTCCTTTGCGAATATCAATATTCAACATATTAGGGATGAAACCATCTTCTACTTCTTCTTCGGTTCTAACATCAAGGATTACCGCGTTGTCATCCTTGGCAATAAGCTCCTGCCATTCTTCTTGTGTAATATCTTCTGCCATTTAAAAATAAATTATACTAAAATTTGGACTGAATTATTTTTTATTCCTTACAAATATAAGAGTCCTATATGAAAATGCACATAGTTATGCACTCATTTAATTTGAAACATTAAAAAAGATATGCTAGTGATCTATGCCTTAATACTACAGCCTATAGCTCTTGTAGTTTCTACAGGTACTTTTTGCCCATTAAGCAATGCATTAACTGCATCTTCAACGTATTTTTCGTCTGCAGCAGAGGCATCTTTGTAGTTATTATCTATAGCACCAATATAACGTACAACATTACCATTATTTGTTTTTTCTAAAACATATACATGAGGCGTTTTGGTAGCACCATACTGAGGGTAAATCTTTTGTCCATCGTCAAATAAATAAGGAAATGTAAAACCTTTATCCTTTGCTCTTACTTTCATATTCGCAAAACTATCGTCGGGATATGCTTTTGGGTTATTGGGATTAATTGCAATAACAGGATATCCTTTGGTTTTAAATTTTTTGTCCAGCTCTATGATTCTATCCTCATATGCAACAGAATATGGACAATGATTACATGTAAAAATCACAATAAATCCTTTGGCATCTTTATAGTCTTCTAAGGAAATAAAGGAATCGTCAATATTTTTTAATTTAAAATCGGTTGCGGTGTCACCAATGGCATATCCTCCGTCAATTTTTGGGGTCGAAACTTTATCTATAGCAAAAGCACTTATGGCGATTACTAAAGCTACTCCAACGAGAATTTTCAAAGTTTTCATAGGTAGTGTTTTTTGTTTTTTTAGCAATTTACAGTTACAGCATTTTCTTTAATTCGTTTTCAAGATCATTATATGTAAATGAGCGTTCATAGAATTTACTGGTATTTCCCTTATATATTATAGTTGCCGGGATAGAACCCGACCAATCTTTACTTACTTTTGGAATCCAGTTATTCGCATCTGGATCATCCAATAAAATTACTTTGCTTTTGATCTTTCTTTTTTTAACAAACGGAATCAATTTGGTTTCAACATGTTTTGGTAAATCCAGACTCACTAATATAACTTCGACTTGATCATCTGGATATCTACTATCAATTAATTCAAAATATGGTAACTCTGCTACACAAGGCTTACACCATGTTGCCCAAAAATTTATAACTCTGGTTTTACCATCATTAATTTTTAATAGTGGTTCTAAGCTTTCAAAATCATACATAGGGATTTCTACCCCTTTACTTTTAAAAACATCGGTGGCATCGAGTGCAATTTTTTGTTCTCCCTTACAACAAGTAAAAAGCACAACCAATACAATATACAAAATCGACCTCGGCATACTACTAATTTATCAAAACCCTTAATCAAGCAAAAGAAAATTAACAGGGTTTCTGAATTTTATCTAAATATTTTCAGAAATTTTTACAAATGTTTAATTCAATAGTAAAACTATTTATTTCGCAATAATACTATTTAACAAAACCTATAAGTCTAACTTTAACAAAGTATTAATATCTATTTATATTTTTTGAAACATAATCATTCATACATTTGTACATACAAATATTGTATAGACAATTGAAAATCGAAGATATCATAAAAACCGAAGTACAGCTTCCCCCTTCTCGAAAGGCGATCATAAACTTATTGTACACAGAGAACTGGATAATGGATAAAATTAACTTGGAGTTAAAACCTCATGACATATCCATTCAGCAGTTTAATGTACTTCGAATTTTGAAGGGACAAAAGGGACAGCCGGCCAATCTTTCTACAATACAAGAAAGGATGGTTAGTAAAATGAGTAATACAACCAGATTAGTAGATAAACTTATTTCTAAAGGATATGTACAGCGTATTCCTTGTGAATCAAACCGAAGGAAAGTAGAAATAACCATTACCGAAGAAGGAAAAACCTTTATAGAAAAAATAAGCCCATTGATGAATGCTTTTGAAGAAAGAATCACTTCAAATCTTTCAGAAAAGGATTTAATACTGCTTAACGAATTACTTAACAAATTAAGAACATAATATAAATCATTAACATAAATATTTTAAATTTTTAAAAATCATGAAAACTAGACTTAAATCACTAATCTTAGCTATTGCGGTTATTGTATCAGCATCAACATTTGCTCAAAAAAAAGAAATTAAAGCTTCAGAAAGTAAAATAAACTGGGTAGGCAAAAAAGTTACCGGTGAACACAGTGGAACCCTAAGTTTATCTCAAGGTTTCCTTGTCTTTGAAGGTGAAAACATTACTGGCGGAGAGTTTATTGTAGATATGACCTCACTAAAAGTAACAGATCTGGAGGGAGAATACAAGAAAAAACTAGAAGGGCACCTTAGCTCTGATGATTTCTTTAGCATTCAAAATCATAAAACTGCAAAACTTGTAGTTACAAAAGCTAAAAAAACAGATAAAGGTTACAAAATTGCTGGAGATCTTACCATCAAGGGAAAAACAAATCCAATTTCTTTTGAACTGGCCGTAAACGGAAACTCTGCATCTACCAAGCTTATGGTCGACAGAACAAAATATGATATTAAATATGGATCAGGAAGTTTCTTTGATAATTTAGGAGACAAAACCATCAATGATGAGTTTGAATTAGCAGTAGAATTAAAAATGTAATTTTTTTGTTGTTTTAAATTGTAATTAATTTATATATTTGACTCAAATAATAAAAATGAAAGCAATCTTAACAAATAACTGGTGGTGGTCATCTCAAAACGAAAATGTCGTGAGATAGCTCCTGTTATAATGTTAAGTAAACATATCAAAGGCTTGTCAAATCACGACAAGCCTTTTTTTATTGTCCGTTTCATAGGGGTAGAATTTAAAATTATAGTGTTTTAAAATGAGTTATAAATTAACCACACATTACAAGCAAATACTGGCCGATACAATCACACCAGTAAGCGTATATCTTAAAATCAGGGATCGTTTTCCTAACAGTTTACTACTTGAAAGTAGCGATTATCGAGGCAACGAAAACAGTTTCTCATACATCTGCTGCAACCCTATTGCTAGCATCAAGATTGAAAATGAAACCATTTATAAATCTTTCCCTGATGGCACAACTTCAGAGCATACAATTACAGGCAATAGCAATGTCCCAGCAATCATAGAGCAATTTGGAAAGCAATTCGAAACTTCAAAAAGCGATTTCAAGTTTATAAACAATGGGCTTTTTGGCTATATCGCATATGATGCCGTTCGTTATTTTGAAAACATTTCCATTTCAAAAAAAGAAGGAGCATTACATATTCCTGATATTCAATATAGCGTATATCAAAACATTATAGCAATCAATCACTTTAACAATGAGGCCTACATTTTTGCACATTGTTATAATTCTGACAGTAATATTGCAGAAATTGAATCCCTACTCAATATAAAGAATTTTGCTTCTTACAATTTCACAACCGTTGGTGACACAACCTCGAACCTGAATGATAATCAATACAAAGATCACGTATCATTGGCAAAAAAACACTGCCAACGAGGAGATGTATTTCAACTCGTATTGTCCAAACGTTTTTCGCAAAAATTTAAAGGAGATGAATTTAATGTATACAGAGCACTTCGCAGCATTAACCCATCTCCTTATTTATTTTATTTTGATTATGGAGATTTTAAGATTTTCGGAAGCTCCCCAGAGGCGCAACTCGTCGTAAAAGATGACATCGCTGAAATTCACCCTATTGCCGGAACATTCAAACGAACAGGTAATGATGAGCAAGATGCAGAACTAGCCAAAAAACTTGCTGCCGACGAAAAAGAAAATGCCGAACATGTAATGCTAGTCGATTTGGCTCGAAACGATTTGAGTCGTAACGGAAGTAATGTATCTGTAGAGACCTATCGTGAAATTCAGTTTTATTCGCATGTAATTCACCTTGTAAGTAAGGTAACAGGTAAAAAACATAAAAATACAACTACTATGCAGGTAGTGGCAGATACTTTCCCGGCAGGTACATTAAGTGGGGCTCCAAAACATATGGCTATGCAACTTATCGAAAAATACGAAACTGTAAATCGTGATTTTTATGGTGGGGCTATTGGTTTTATGGACTTCTCTGGAAACTTTAACCATGCCATTATGATTCGCACATTTTTAAGTAAAAATCATGAGCTTCATTGGCAGGCCGGTGCTGGGCTGGTAAACGAATCAAATGAAGAAAATGAATTACAAGAAGTATATAATAAATTAGGAGCATTAACAAAAGCATTGAAACTAGCCGAAGAGATTTAAAAAAATTGAAAATGGGAAAAAAAGTATTAGTAATAGATAACTACGATTCTTTCGTATATAATCTGGTTCATTATCTTGAAGATTTGGGATGCGAGGTCACCGTCAAGCGAAATGATCAGTTGCGATTAGAAGAGGTCGAACCTTTTCAGAAAGTTCTACTATCTCCTGGCCCCGGGATTCCCGAAGAAGCCGGATTACTAAAGGAGATAATAGCATCATATGCCGATTCCAAAAGTATTTTTGGTGTATGCCTTGGGCAACAAGCCATAGGAGAAGTTTTTGGCGGAAGCCTTATCAATCTTGATGAAGTTTATCACGGAGTAGCAACCAATATTACCCTATCTGCAGCTAACGAACCTCTTTTTGAAGGATTGAATAAAAATTTTGACGTAGGTAGATATCATTCTTGGGTAGTTGCCGAGAAAGACTTGCCAGAATGCTTAGAGGTAACCTCATATGACGAAAACGGACAAATAATGTCCCTTCGCCATAAAGAGCTGGACGTACGTGGCGTACAATTTCATCCAGAATCGGTATTGACTCCAGATGGAAAAAAAATGTTAGAAAACTGGGTCAATAATTGACACTTAAAACATATAATGACAAATATTAATTTAAAAATAACCCGTTTAAACTCCCTCTCCTCTCTGGGGAGAGGGTTAGGGTGAGGGGCCTATGAAAAACTTACTCAACCGATTAATTAATCACGAAACTATTTCAAAAGAAGAAGCGAAAAGTGTTTTGGTCAATATCTCAAAAGGTGAATATAACCAAAGCCAAATTGCATCCTTTTTAACAGTATATATGATGCGAAGCATCACTATTGAAGAGCTAGAGGGTTTTAGGGATGCCCTATTAGAACTATGTGTAGCTGTAGATTTAAGTGAATACAATCCTATTGACCTTTGTGGTACAGGAGGAGACGGAAAAGACACCTTCAATATCTCTACACTCTCCTCTTTTGTCTCGGCTGGAGCAGGTATCAAAGTAACCAAACATGGTAATTATGGAGTGTCTTCGAAATGCGGCAGTTCTAATGTTATGGAGCATTTGGGAATCAAATTTAGTAACGATAAAGACTTTTTAAAACGAAGTATTGACGAAGCCGGTATTTGTGTATTACATGCTCCCCTGTTCCATCCAGCCATGAAGAATGTAGCACCTATTCGTCGTGAATTGGGAGTAAAAACATTTTTTAATATGCTTGGGCCGATGGTAAATCCAGCTTTTCCAAAAAATCAAATTGTAGGTGTTTTTAACCTGGAGTTGGCAAGGATGTATGGTTATTTGTATCAAAATACTGACAAGAACTTCACCATTATTCATGCTTTAGATGGCTATGATGAAATTTCGCTAACAGGTAGTACCAAAACAATTTCTAATAAGACTGAGGGAATGCTAAGACCTGTCGATTTTGGTGTTCAAACACTGAAACAAGAAGAAATCGTGGGAGGAGACTCTGTAGAAGAATCAGCAGCAATTTTTATGAATATCCTAAGTGGAAAAGGAACCGAAGCACAGAACAATGTCGTTTGCGCCAATGCCGGTATGGCCATTGCCACCGTTGAAGGATTACAGCCCAAAGAAGGATTCGAAAAAGCCAAAGAATCCTTACTATCAGGAAAAGGATTACAAGCGTTAAAGAAAGTACAAGAATTGAGCAACGCAAGTTGATAGTTCCTAGTTTATAGTTGATAGTATGGAATACACCGAACTTAAAGTATGGAAAGAAACTAGGTCACTAGTAAGTAATGTATACGGTATAATTAAAGGTTTCCCTAAAGAAGAACTTTATGGATTAATCAATCAAATGAGAAGGTGTGCTATTTCTATTCCTTCAAATATAGCAGAAGGTTGCGGAAGAAGAACTCCTAAAGATAGTATACAGTTTTTCCATATTTCTAGGGGGTCGCTATATGAGTTAGAAACCCAACTATATTTAACTCTGGATCAAAATTATGTTCAAGTAAATGAACATAAAGAATTATCAGACCAAATTATAAATTGCAAAAAATTACTAAACGGATTTATAAATTATTATAACACGTTAAACTCAAAAAACCATTAACTATAAACAATCAACAAACAACTGGAAATGAATATACTAGACAAAATAGTCGCCGATAAACATAAAGAGGTAGCCCTTAAAAAAAGTTTGATTCCGGTTAAGCAATTAGAATCTTCGGTGTTGTTTGATAGAGAAACGAATTCTTTGGCCCATGCTTTACGAAATAGTAATACAGGGATCATAGCAGAACATAAACGAAGATCACCATCTAAAGCAGTGATTAACCAAAAAGTAAATGTACAAGATGTTGCGCAAGGGTATCAAACTGCTGGAGTGAGCGGAATGTCAGTTTTAACCGATGGAAAATACTTTGGCGGATCATTGGATGATCTTTTATTAGCCAGATCATCGGTAAAACTACCTTTGCTACGTAAAGAATTTATTATTGATGAATACCAACTGCTGGAAGCTAAAGCTCACGGAGCAGATGTAATCTTATTAATTGCTGCGGTTTTGGATAGAAATCAAATCAGGTCTTTATCACAATTGGCCAAAAGTCTTTCTCTTGATGTTTTGTTAGAAGTACATAACAAAGAAGAATTAGAAAAGTCAATCATGCCATCACTAGACATGCTGGGAGTAAACAATCGAAACCTTAAGACTTTTGACGTAAGTATTGAAACAAGCAAATCATTAAGTAATCAAATTCCAGATGATTTTGTAAAAGTATCAGAAAGTGGTATTAGTAGCATTGACGCAATCAAGGATTTAAAACAATACGGGTATAAAGGTTTCCTTATCGGAGAAAACTTTATGAAAACTGAAAACCCTGGTGCTAGTGCGATTGAATTTATAAAAGAGCTGGAATCATGAAACTGAAAGTCTGCGGAATGAAATATCAAGAAAACATGAAAGCGATAGCCGCTCTTCAACCCGACTACTTGGGCTTTATTTTCTATGATAAATCACCCAGAAATTTTGAAGAAGAAATTCCAAAATTGCCTTCAACCATCAAAAAAACAGGGGTTTTTGTTGATGCAACAATTGATTTTATCGTTGAAAAAGTAAATAAATATGACTTTCAAGCCGTTCAATTACATGGTAACGAATCTGCAGAATTTTGTATAAAACTAAAAAATGAACTCAACAGACCCCACGGGTTTTTAAAACCCGTGGGGTCTATCCATATCGAAGTGTGGAAAGTATTCTCTATCAAAGACACATTTAACTTTGATCTTTTAAAACCTTATGAGGGCATTGTAGATTACTTCTTATTCGACACCAAAGGGAAAGAAAAAGGTGGAAACGGATATACTTTTGACTGGCAAGTCTTAGAGAACTACCCTTCCACTACTCCACTTATATTGAGCGGTGGTATCGGTTTAGAAGAAATTGAAAAAATAAAGGCGATCCTTAAAACAGATTTACCTATTTATGCTATCGATGTAAATAGCAAATTTGAAATCGAACCTGGATTGAAAAATATTGAAGAATTAGAAGAATTTATAAAGCTTGTCATTCCGGCGTAGGCAGGAATCCAAAATATGATTACATAGTTTAAACAATTATACCAAACAACAATCAAATGGATCCCAATCTACACTGGGACGACATAAAACAAAAGAAAATAACAAAAACTGCATTATGAACTATCAAGTAAATGAAAAAGGATACTATGGTGATTTTGGAGGGGCTTACATTCCAGAAATGCTATATCCTAATGTAGAAGAGTTGCGAGCAAACTATCTTAAGATCATGAACGAACCTTCTTTTAAAGAAGAATTTGATCAATTGCTAAGAGATTATGTGGGTCGCCCCTCACCCTTGTACTTTGCTAAACGACTTTCAGAAAAACATAATACCAAAGTATACTTAAAACGTGAAGACCTAAACCATACCGGGGCTCATAAAGTAAACAATACCATTGGGCAAATTTTAGTCGCCAAGCGTTTAGGGAAAAACAGAATTATTGCCGAAACCGGGGCAGGTCAACATGGAGTTGCTACCGCAACGGTATGTGCTTTAATGGGCATACAGTGTATAGTATATATGGGTGAAATTGATATTAAGCGTCAGGCTCCCAATGTTGCACGTATGAAAATGCTTGGAGCCGAAGTAAGACCCGTAAAATCTGGAAGCAAAACTCTTAAAGATGCCACCAATGAAGCGATACGTGATTGGATCAATAATCCTGTAGATACACATTACATAATAGGATCTGCGATAGGACCTCATCCCTATCCCGATATGGTCACTAGGTTTCAGTCTATAATTTCAGAAGAGATAAAATGGCAACTCAAAGAACAAGAAGGAAGAGAACACCCAGATTATGTTGTGGCGTGTATTGGTGGCGGTAGTAACGCTGCAGGCACTTATTATCATTTTCTAGACGAACCAAGCGTAGGAATTATTGCTGTTGAAGCTGCCGGAAAAGGTGTTCATAGTGGTGAAAGTGCAGCTACATCACAACTAGGCAAAGAAGGTATAATCCATGGCTGTAAAACCTTATTAATGCAAACGCAAGATGGACAAATAACCGAACCTTACTCTATCTCGGCAGGGTTAGATTACCCTGGTGTAGGCCCATTACATTCTCATTTGTATAAATCTGGCCGTGGAGAATTCTTTTCGGTTACCGATGATGATGCCATGGCGGCAGGATTAGAGTTATCGCAACTAGAAGGTATTATTCCTGCTATAGAAACATCACACGCACTTGCCATTTTTAATGACAAAAAATTCAAACCCGATGACATTGTGGTAATAAGCCTTTCGGGGAGAGGAGACAAAGATTTGAATACTTACATTGATTATTTTAAATTATAAAAATTAGTAGTAAGTACGAAGTACTACGTATTAAGACATTTTTTTGATACTAACTACTAACTACTAACTACTCTGTACTAAAAAGAAATGAATAGAATAAACCAAAAACTGGCAGAAGATAAAAAATTGCTATCTATATATTTTACTGCAGGATACCCATCGCTTCATGATACTGTAAAAGTGATTCAGGATCTAGAAAAAAGTGGTGTCGATATGATCGAGATTGGGTTACCGTTTAGCGATCCATTAGCAGATGGACCAACCATACAAGAAAGTTCAACAGCTGCTCTTAAAAATGGGATAACAACCAAGCTTCTTTTTGAACAATTGAAAGATATTAGACAATCTGTAGAAATCCCACTGATTATAATGGGATACTTTAACCCAATGATGCAGTATGGTGTTGAAGAGTTCTGTGCGAAATGCCAGGAAATTGGTATCGATGGATTAATTATTCCAGATTTGCCAGTTGCAGAATATCATGAACATTATCAAGAGACTTTTGAGAAGTATGGATTGATCAATGTGTTTTTAATAACTCCACAAACTTCAGATGAGCGTATTCGTTTTATCGATAACGTATCTAATGGATTTATCTATATGGTAAGTTCTGCTAGTACCACCGGGGCAAAAAACACTTTTGGAAACGAACAACAACAATATTTTGAGCGTATTGCATCCTTGGGACTTAAAAACCCCCAGATCGTCGGTTTTGGTATTAGTAATAACGAGACCTTTACACAAGCTACAAAAACGGCCAAGGGTGCTATTATTGGTTCTGCTTTTATAAAACATTTAACCAATGATGGTATTGGTAACATTGAAAAGTTCGTAAAAAGTATAAGAGATTAGTTGATATATCCCAAAACATCATATAATCACTTATCAAAATTTTGATAAGTGATTATTGCGTAGTCATGTTATTGCCGTTTTACGAAAAGATTACGAATAAACTTATCCAGTTTTTCCTTTTTTAACAGTAAAACATCGGTTTTAATTCTGGTAATAAAACCATAGGAGTTTCCTTCGATGGCCATATCTCCTGCAATATACAATTTGTTCTTTCTATCGATTTGTATTTTGCTTAGCTCAATAATTGGATATCTAAAAACTATAGATGCAATCCCATTAACCCCAAAAGTTTCATCTATAGTCCCATCACTATTAAGTTTCTTTACCAATATTTCAGAATTATCATTTAAGCTTTTAGAAACGACAAATATTTCTCCTTGTTCACCTACTATAAAATTAGAGTCATATAAATCTGCATCACTGTCTATCTCACCAGTATCCCTAAAAGTTCCATCCAGATTACCATTCAAATCATATTTACGAATAAGGTATAATGCTTCGGCATTGATTTTCAATTGGGATATGTAGACCGCAGATTTTGTTAACACAATCTGATCGATGGTTTCATAATTCCCATCGGTCGATAGACAATGTACATTTTGGGACTCCATTCTTTCACTATCTAAACCGGCTAAATAGGTAGCATAATTTGTTTCATTTCTGGCAGTTTCTGAGTATGCCAATAACAAATAATCATCTTGCATCGCCGAGCTATTAAGTTGAAAACAACTATTGGCATATAAATCTGAGGATAAAGTTCTACCTTCTCTAGAGAGTTTTAGAATTGCTATTTTTTCATCGGTTACCGATACACTAAAGTCATTGATTTTGGCGACCACTACAATTTCGTCATTTGATGATGTATATAAATACTTACCGAAATTGTCATCTGTATTATCTAATATACTTTTGGTGTAAATACCTCTTCTGCCAAATTCCTGATTAAGCGCTCCGTTTTCAAAAAATTCGTTAATATGGATCATCCAGCTGAAGCCATTCCATAGGTTGGATAGCACGACCACAGTACCATCCTTTGTGGCGCTCATTGCTACCGGAGTTGTACCTTCATTACTTAAAATAGCAGACGTAAAATTAAATGTTATATCCTTTTGCCCATTTTTATGTAAACGAATCAACTTGCGATTAATATCCGACTCGTATAATACATAAAGCTCTCCATCGTCTGTTAAATTGTAATCTATAATTTTAGAAGAACCCATACCCAACTCTTTAAATAAATAGAGGCCATTTCTAGAAAACTCCACATCAATTTGTTGTCCAAACAAAGGGTAATAAATGACAAAAAAAAGAAAAGACAATAAGTTGATCTTCATATCAAATTGGTGTATAGCTTTAATACAAGCCATCACTCAAGTGGTTGGTCGGTACAGAAGATCCAGGGGTAGTTGGATTATGCCGCAAAAAAAAGAATTAATATGTTATGAAACAAAACCTTTCGATAAACAAGTCATAAAAATAGATCAAATCACCTAAATCGATTTATTGATGATAATGGACAACAGAAAACTTTGATTAAAAGTTTTGATAAAGGATTATTAACAAATTCTGGCCATATACTTACACAACCTATTGGATATAATCTAATATTTCCTTTTTTCTTCATAAATCCTTACATTAGTATCTCACACCTAATCAATTGTTTAATCCTACCCGAGTAAAATCGGGAGTAAAATCTAATCTATGGGTAAAGGAGATAAAAAAACACGCCGAGGTAAAATCATCATGGGGACTTTTGGAAGACTACGACGTCGTAAAAAAGCAAAAGCTGTGACTGTTACCGCTTCAAAGCCAAAAGCAAAAGCTGCTTCAAAACCAAAAGCAGCAGCCAAACCCAAAGCGAAACCTGCAGCCAAGAAAAAGGAAGAAAGCAAAACTGAAGAAGAGTAAATTAAAAAAACTCGCGATACTGCATCACCCTAAAATCAATGGTATTGAATTTAGGGTTTTTGATTTTTAGATCTTTATACAATTGCATACTACCAATAGCCCTATTTGCAGAACCAGAAGGTGCTGTAAGGGACACAGTGTTAACTACTCGATTTTCTAATGTAAATTGATGTATTCTTGGTACTTGTCCTGATACTTCTTCTAATCGTAAATGATACTCCTTCAAATGTCTTCTGAAGAAATATTCTGGTCCATTTTTACTATTACCTCCTGTAAAAATTAAGGTATCGATCTTAGCATATTGTTTTAGATACGAAACCAAGTCTCTAAGTTTTATATTTTGCATCCCAAGATCTGAGGCATCTATTTTTTTTCGCTCACAACTTTGTACAATATCACAGACTCCAATTCCTCTAGAAGTTAAAAATCTTCTTCGTTGTTCTGTCGCCTCAAAAGTAGTTTCATATTTTAGATTTAGATTAAAAATACGATCCAAAACTGGCCACAACAATCCATTACTGCTACCATAACAAAAATCTACATCTTTTTCATTAAGTTCGCCCGTCGTGAAACGAGGAGGTGGTAACGTCCCCACGATTAGTTTGGTGGCTCCTTCAGGAAAAAATGGTTCGTATGGGTGGGTGTGTAGAAACAAGTTATGAGTTATGAGTTATGAGTTACGAGTTATGAGTTACGAGTTACGAGTTACGAGTTACGAATTACGAATTACGAATTTAGAAGTATTAACTCAAATCTAAAAGAAATGATTACCCAAAAATTTTAAGAATAACTCCTCCTCCAGAGCGGAGCAGATCGATTTATGATGAAAAATGGCTTGGCACTGCTGCAAATTGAAAATCATGCCTAAAAATACTTTCCACACTGATGCAAATAGAAAAACAACGTAAAAAAATCACTCCACACCGCTGCGAATTAGAAATCAAACCTAAAATTACTTCCTGCATTGATGTAAATAGAAAATCAACGTAAAGAATTCGCCCCGCATCAGTGTAAATTGAATTTTGCGATGAAAAATGGCTTCCTCAAGTTAGAAAAGATCATTTTACGGCGAAAAATACTAGTCTCCAATAAAAGAAAGGTTATTTATGTTGTTTCCCACGACAGGCCCAGGTTACAATATAAAGATATAGTAGCCTTCCTATTGGTAGTTCAGGCGATAGTGGTATGCTCAAATAAACTCTATACCCACATACTCCAATACTCAAATTCTCAACAACTTCTTAAAACTGGAAATAAATAAATGGTTGGAAATCTGCCGCATAGGTTTGATAACAAATAACAGCCACTACCATAACAACAGCTGCTTTTATTGCCATATTACTTTTTATAAACAAATCTTCGATCCAATCTTTGGTTTTATAAGGTAACCAATGTGTTATATATCCTATAAGCATCACTATAAAAACTACTCTGTATTCCCAAAGTACAGAAAGTGCATTTTGCCAATCCATATTGGTTGCAACTTGTTGATAAAAACGATCAATATGATCCATACTATTCCCCCTAAAATAGATACGAGTAAACGTTATAAACACAAAAGTCAACGCAATCCTCCAAAGTAACGCATACCAGGCCTTAGAGTTTTCGTAAGGGCTTATTTTGCGCCAATATTTATAGGTTACGATACCAACCCCATTAAGACCTCCCCATATTACAAATTTCCAGGAGGCGCCATGCCATAATCCCCCAACCAGCATCGTGATCATGATATTCACATTTCTATTGAAATGCCAAGCAAGTCTCGATGAAAATAAGGTTATAATTAACAATAGCCCTATTGCTGCCGTGGTTATGATAGCGATTCCAAAATCGGCATAAGCAAAGGCTCCCAAAAACCCAAAAATTAATATAAAAGTGTACGAAAAAATACTACCATTACGATTACCTCCAATAGGGATGTATAAATAATCTTTAAGCCAACTAGATAGTGATATGTGCCATCGTTTCCAGAAATCACCACAATGAATAGCTTTATATGGAGAATTGAAGTTTACTGGTAGCTTGTATCCCATAAGCATCGCCAAACCAATTGCAATGTCTGTATAACCCGAGAAATCACCGTAAATCTGAAGTGAATAACCAAACATGGCCATGACATTTGTAAATCCAGAGAACATTTCGGGAACATCGAAGACACGATCCATAAAATTGGCTGCTATATAATCTGCAAAAAGCATTTTTTTGATAAGCCCTTTTAAAATCATATAGGTAGCTCCACCAAATTCCTGTTTGGTAATATTAATATCCTTTCTGATTTGAGGCACAAAATCTGAAGCACGTACGATAGGCCCGGCTACCAACTGCGGAAAGAAACTCACAAAAAAACCAAAATCTATAATAGAGTTGAGTGGTTTAATCTGTTTTCGATATATATCAACACTATAACTTATCGTTTGGAAAGTATAGAAAGAAATACCTACAGGAAGAATAATTTTATCTACAGTAAAATAATCAGCACTGCTCCATGTATTTGCCCAGTGTGCCAAGTAATTAAAAACCTCATAATTGGTTTGAAAAAGATAATTATAAGACTCTGTAAAAAAGTATGCATACTTAAAATAACAAAGTGTTCCCAGGTTGATTATCACACTAATGGTCACTAATGTTTTTTGAAGTAAAACAGATTTACTTTTATAAATTGCTTTACCCAAAAAGAAATCATTAATGGTGCTAAATATTAGAATTCCAATGAAAAACCCACTGGTTTTGTAATAAAAAAGCAAACTAATTGCAAAAAGATAAGCACTGCGCAAACTTTTCTTACTGTATACTATAGCATAAATAAAATAGACAACTGCAAAGAATATCCAGAAATTGGCTTGGGTAAAAATTAAAGGAAAATCCTCTGAAAAAGAAAATATGTCAATTAGTCTATTCATTAATGATTTGGTTCAAAATTGAATTTGGTTGTAATTTTAGTTCTGTCTCCCAAGAATGTGCCAGGGCCTGCAACAATAGGTCTGCCTTTATTCTATATCCCATCACGGTAAAATGAATTCGATCACGCGGCATTAATTTATTATCATACCAACTTTTGGAAGAATTAAAACCTCCCATAATTTCATAAAAATCCCAAACTGCCATTTGCTGTTCTTTGGCTACTTCATATATGACTTTTTGGGCTACACTTGTTCTTGGATTAGGTATTTTCTTTTTGTAATAAGAATCGTTTGGCACTGTAAGCAAAACTGCACAGTCGGGATTTGCTTTTTGAATTAACTTAATTAGTTCGGTATAATACTTCTTATACTCTTGAGGATCAAAATCGGGATGATATGCATCATTGGTTCCCACAGATACAATAAATAAATCTGGTTTGTACAGCAATAATTGATCGTCAAAATATTTGCAACGGTTATAGTATGAAAAGCTACCTCCGTTTACTCCAATCGAAGTATATTGAATTCCTTTGTTATCATTCATCAACTCTATTCCCATCATCAGAAACTCTGCATCTTCGGCATTTTCTTTTCTATGGACACAAAATTCGATTTCCTCTAAAGTTTGATTAAATGTAAATTCTACAAAATGTGCTTTTTTATCTTCTTTTATTTTGGTGACAAGGGAATCTTGTTTAAACGAAATCTCATAATCAGAACTCCAATTATCATAAAAGATTCTCATTTTATTGAAATCGTACATCTTTTCATGATAATTATTACCATTTGCCTTTATTTTCACATTGGCTAAAGAATCCTTAAAAACTGCTGTAACACCTGCTAACCCCCAAGCGACGCTATCTTTTCGCACAGAACATCTATAGCCTTTCCACTCACCATCGTACTCTACCCTATAATTTCCCGGATTGTTGGTTTTTGCAATACTATAAGGATAAATAAATCCACGTTGCCCCTTGGCTGTTGGGCTCATGGTTTGCAAATATGATCTAAGGCGGTTTGAATAAATATCGGCTTGAATATGAGAGCCTCCAATATGAAATATGTGAAGATCTTCACTCCCACCTTTGGCTATTGTATCTAACTTTTGAAAAAGCTTTTTAAAGGCTGGAGAATACTCTGCCATCTTAAGTGTATTCGCTTTCCAATTTACAAAAGGATACTTATTTTGTATCGTATCTAAAACATAAGTCTGTGCTGTAACTGGCAAGGTAAAAAGCCATAAAAGAATAAGTAGTTTGCTACGCTTCATCATTATTAATAGGTTCTTTAAGGTCAAGGTATAGGGCTGTAAAAAATAGTTCTGAAATAATTTTTGTTCCTTTCCAGGTAAAATGCATGTAATCTTTGGCGGTTAACTTTTCTTCTACCCATAACTCCATCGATCCTTTTCCTCCCATAGCATCATACATGCTCCAATACGCAACATTATTATCAAGGCAGGTCTCCATAAGTCTTGTGTTTAGATAAGGTAACATTGGGTAGGTTTCCATTTTACCATTTACCGGAAGGCACATATCTGTTGGACCAATAAAAATAAAGCTGGCATTTTTTGCTCGACGTCTAATCCAGTTTACCTGGCTTGTTATACGCTTGGTATATTTTTCGACATCGGTAGAATCTTTAAGATATGGCATTGTATTTCCTCCATATTGCATGATTATGATTTTTGGTTTTAATTGACGCATCATTCTACCATAAGTAGCCGAATTGGTACTTGTAAAAATAGTTCCTGAAGCTCCTCGCATGGCAACATTATCTATTTGCACTCTTGCACCTCCATCAAGCGTTAAACCATAAAAATCTGCACTTACTTTTCCTTCTAACTCAATTCTTAAATCTGTTGGAGTTCTAGGTGTTCGGATTTTGTATTGATGGTACCTCCCATCGGTCAACAGACTATCTTGCTGCAGTAATTCTCCATCATTATACACCGATATCTTTACTGGATATTTACAATTTCCATAATGCAAACCAATATTGGTAAATCGTCTAAACTTGGCATAGGTCTTTTTTGATTTTCCAACTTTTACAACAGCTTTTACCGTAGGT
Organism: Aquimarina gracilis; assembly: GCF_035285365.1. Taxonomy (NCBI): domain Bacteria; kingdom Pseudomonadati; phylum Bacteroidota; class Flavobacteriia; order Flavobacteriales; family Flavobacteriaceae; genus Aquimarina; species Aquimarina gracilis. The sequence goes on from NZ_JAYKLX010000002.1 coordinate 265,290, forward strand.
AATGAATCATATGCTGCACTATCAAGACGCACGGGCTGATGCTCTGTAAAACGTGAAATCGATAAATAAGAACCATATTTTTTATGAGCGAACTTCTTCTTTGTAGGGTCAAAAAATGCATATCGTTCCCAGTTTTCGCTAGGTTCTACTATAGCGCTTATTTGGCGATATACGGGCAAGACAGGAATAAAACCTGGACCACTACCTCCATACATATGTTGAAGCCTATTTCTAAGATAAGCTGTTATTCGATCACCTTCGATTTGTGAATCTCCGTAATGCACAATTCTACATGATCTTGAAGAAAGTTTATCTCTTAATTCTTTAGCAAAATTTGAATTGCCATCTGGATATCGAATGCGTACCAATTGTGTAGTGTCGATTTTAGAAAAGTCTGGCAATTGTTTTATAGGTTCTACCGAGGCAATAGTAGTAGTACTTTCTTCGGTTTCTATTTCTAGTGGGGTTACTATTTCTGTAACTTTAATGATATCCTGACGAGTAAGTGAAGAATCCTTTTCTTTTTCCAGTCCCAGGAATGTGAGGTATGTTGGATATTTAACCGAGAAGCCTTCATACGAAAAACCGTCATCTTGAACCTGAGCCTTTTGCACTCCTCCTTTCTGACTTAAAAACATAAGTCCAAATAATCCTCCTAGTACCAAAAGGATAAATAATGCTATTTCAATAGGTCTGATTCTCAACGTTCCCGGGGATATTTCTACTTTTTAGTAAAAATAGAAAGATTTTGGAAACTTCAAAGGAATTGAAAAAATAGAGTATAAAAAAAGCCCTATTTACCATAGAGCTTTTTACTTACTTTATTTTGTATTATGCCCAATCCTCGATTGGACCACCGCCACCGCTACCACCACCGCACTGACGAGCGTTGCTAATTATAGCTGGGTAATTCAATAAACAATATTGACTTGCCCCTGATGGTTGTGTAGCGCGTTTTGTACTACAATTACAATTAAATCTACAACTTCCCAAGTGAAAAAAAGGAGGGCAACCTCCTCTGGATCCTCCTCCAGAAATAGATTTTTGTTCGCTTCTACTAATTTGTTGAGTCCCTTCTAGGTTTAAGAGTTTTTTTAACATAACAAAATGATTAAAAATTAATAATCCTTGAAATTTAAAGACACCAAGGTTTGCGTCTATCATAATTATTTAAGTGGATTAATAAATAATATATATGCAATGCTAATAGCTATGCACTCTAAGGGCGCATAGTAAAATAAGGTAGGAACTCAAATATAAGTAAAATTTCAGAAATTTTATTTGATCAACACATTATTAACATAACTACATCATACTTTACATTGACATATTTTTATCACGCTTAGTTTTGTTGCAGATAAGATGAAGCTTTCATTATTAAGATTCAGCTAATAGCTTTTTGGTATTTTTTATAACTTCTCGATATTTGACTCGATTCGTTTTGGTCATATGCTGGGATTCAGAAATAATCTCAGACAAAATTTCTTTTGCGCTTCCATGCTTCCCCTTTTCAATAAAGAATTGTGCTAATCTGTACCTTTCTGCATAATTAGAATATCGCTGATCTATTTTTCGTAATTGCTCTTCTGCTTTTTCTGATTGTCCCAATTCCTCTAAAGCTAAACCATAAAAGAATTGACTTTTAGAACCATTAAAATCTGGTTTGGCATCAATCTTTTCAGCATAAAAGATTACTTTATTATAATCCTCAATTTCAGAATACGCTTTGATTAACTTTTTGATTACTCCAAAATTGTTACTGTAACTGCCGTTTAATGCTGTTTCAAATTCGTCTATTGCATTGGTATAGTCGCCAGATTCAAATAAAGCATCAGCCAAATTAACTCGGTTCTGAAATGTATCTGCAAAATCTAACTGTTTTTGTAAATCTTTAATCTTTTTTGAAGGATTTACAATGTTTATAATTTCATCCTGCGCTATATCCAGGTCTTTTTTATTAAATACTTGGGTAAGCAAATAGATGATACTACCTATGACAGGCAAAAAAATGATCACAAAGAACCAATAATAATCTTTTCTATTCTTAATTGCGTGATAAACACAGAACCCCTGCAAAGCAATAATTAAAAAATATGGCATAGAAACAAAAATAAAAACAATATTAAAATTGATGGAGGTAATATATCACAAAATTCCTAAATATCATTTAGGAGAACGTATTCAAAAACGATAGTTGAACTCTTTTTTGTTTTGGGTTAAGTTTAACGAATAGCTAAGAAAAACTAACATTTGTTCGTTTTATCTTTAAAAGATTATTAATCAAAATATAGTATCATGAAAAAGAAGAATTTAAAAAAATTATCGTTTGACAAAAATGTGATTTCCAATCTGAATTTAAAGAAAGTAACTGGTGGTCAACTCAGTATTCAAAGTATACAGGGTGCTGCGCCAACATGCACATCAAGCGCTAATGGCCAATGTAATCTTGCCTGTTAATAACTAATTTATAAGAGAAAACCGCCAATGTAATCTAGGCGGTTTTCTTAATACTATATTTATTTGAGAGTAACCACCAAATCATCTGCTTCTACCATCGTTCCTGGTTTCAGAATTATTTTTTTAATTATCGAATCTTCATTGGCGGTAATAGTAGTTTCCATTTTCATAGCTTCAATAATAAACAAAGGTTCATTCTTTTTAACTTCTTGTCCGGCTTTCACCAATACTGAAGATAACGACCCTTGTAATGGGGCTCCGATTTGTTTTGTATCTGCTTTGTCAACCTTTGCATGCACAACTTTATCCACTGTAATAGAAGCATCTTGCACCTCAACATTACGGGTCTGACCATTAATCTTGAAGAATACGGTAACTTTCCCTTCTTCATTGGGATCTCCCACCGAGATTAATTGTACAAGTAGTGTTTTCCCCTGATCAAGTTGAACTATTATTTCTTCTCCCGGGGTCATCCCATAAAAGAAGTTTTTTGTAGGAATATTCATTACATTACCATACTTCAAATGGTGATTGTATGCCCCGGTAAATACTTTTGGATATAGTTTATATGACAAGAAATCTGTTATATCTAACGCTCTACCCATTCCCTTTTTGAAAACTTTTTCGAACTCTTTAAATTCCGTTTCAAAATCTACGGGTTCAAGATGAGCGTTGGGTCTATTTGTAAAAGGTTTTTGATCCTTTAAAACTGATTTTTGTAGTGCCTTAGGAAAACCTCCTACAGGTTGACCAAGTTCTCCTTTGAAAAGACTTACTACAGACTGTGGAAAAGAAATAGTTTCACCTCTTTCTTTTACATCTTCGATAGTTAAATTATTACTAACCAAGTATTGCGCCATATCTCCCACTACTTTAGAGCTTGGAGTCACCTTAACGATATCGCCAAATAATTCGTTTACTTCGCCATACATTCTAGTAATTTCATGAAAACGATCGGCCAAACCAAGTCCTTGCGCCTGAGGTTTAAGATTAGAATATTGTCCTCCGGGAATTTCATGTTGATATACCTCTCCCGTTCCTGCTTTGAGACCCGATTCGAATACATAATAATACTCTCTTACCGCTTCCCAATAGTTTGAGTATTCATTAAGTTTTGGAATGTCGACCACATTTTCTCTTTCATGGAACTTCAACATTTCCACAACAGCATTGAAGTTTGGTTGTGCTGTTAGTCCCGAAAGCCCTCCTAGTGCAACATCTACCACATCTACACCTGCTTCTATTGCTTTTAAATATGTTGCCGACTGCACAGAAGATGTATCATGTGTATGTAGGTGAATAGGAATATTAATCTCAGATTTTAATGCCGAAACAAGCTCATACGCTGCATAAGGTTTTAACAAACCAGCCATATCTTTAATTCCAATAATATGAGCTCCTGCATTTTCAATATCCTTCGCTAATTGCACATAATACTCCAGGGTATATTTTGTTCTTTTTGGGTCCAAAATATCTCCCGTATAACATAATGAACCTTCGGCAAGACCCTGCGTTCTAGTTCGCACATGTTCAATACAAGGTGCTATTGATTCCATCCAGTTAAGTGAATCAAAGATTCTAAAAACATCTACACCATTTTCCCAAGATTGTTCTACGAATTTGCCTACCAAATTATCCGGATAAGCTGTGTATCCAACTCCATTAGAACCACGAATCAGCATTTGAAGCAATAAGTTTGGCATTGCTTTTCGCAACGCTCTAAGTCGTTCCCATGGGTTTTCTCTAAGGAATCGCAAACAAACATCAAACGTAGCACCTCCCCATACTTCCATACTAAATACTTCGGGATGGTTTTTGGCAAATCCTTCGGCTACCTTAAGCATATCATAGCTGCGCATTCTGGTTGCCAAAAGACTTTGATGAGCATCTCGCATTGTGGTATCGGTAAAATGAACTTTTTTTTCATTTTTAAGCCATTGAGCAAACTGCTCTGGCCCCAACTCTGTTAAAAGGTTTTTTGTTCCTTTCGGAAATGCTCCATTCTCTTCAAACTTGGGTATTACGGGTTCTACAAAGGTCTTGGTAGGATCAATTTTCTTAACATCTGGATTACCATTTACGATAACGTCTCCTAAAAAGTTTACAAGCTTTGTAGCCCTGTTTCTAGATTCTCTAATTTTAAAGAGTTCTTTGGTATCTCTAATAAAATTAACGGTTACTTCTCCTTTTCTGAAAGTTTCATGCTGTAAGATATTATCAAGGAAAGGCATATTTGTTTTCACCCCTCTGATTCTAAACTCTGAAAGGGCTCTTCGCATTTTTCGGCACGCTCCGTCCAAGGTTCTACTATTTGCAGAAATCTTTACCAACATTGAATCAAAAAATGGAGAGATTGTTACGCCTTGATAAACGCTACCCGCGTCCAAGCGAATTCCAAAACCAGACGCACTACGATAGGTAGTAATCGTACCATAATCTGGCTTAAAGTTATTCTCTGGGTCTTCTGTAGTAATTCTACATTGCAGAGCATACCCAGTTGTTTTTAAACTTTCCTGGCTTTCTATTTTAATTTGTTTATCCGATAATTTGTAACCTCCCGCAATAAATATTTGGGTTTTAATTAGATCTATACCTGTTACAATTTCGGTTACCGTGTGTTCTACTTGAACTCGTGGATTTACCTCAATGAAATAAATACTTCCATCATCATCAACCAAAAACTCTACTGTACCAATATTATTATACTCTACTGCTTTACATATGGTAAGTGCATACTTATACAAATCATCGAGAATATCTTGAGAAACTCCATAGGATGGAGCATACTCTATTACTTTCTGATAACGTCGTTGCACAGAACAATCCCTTTCAAAAAGATGCACCATATTACCATGATGATCGGCTACAATTTGTATTTCTATATGCTTTGGATTTTCTACGAATTTCTCTAGAAAAACAGTATCGTCACCAAAAGCATTAAGGGCTTCTCTTCTAGATTCGGGGAAAGCCTTTTCAAGCTCCTCTGCGTTTCTAATTACACGCATTCCTCGGCCTCCTCCGCCTGAAGCTGCTTTAAGCATCACAGGGAAACCAATTCGTTTGGCCTCTTTTAAGGCTATTTTAATGTCATGTAGCTCTTCCTTATTGCTTTGAATAATGGGAATATCATTATCGATAGCTACTTTTTTGGCCGTTATCTTATCTCCCAAAGAACGTAATACGGACACTTTGGGTCCGATGAAAATTATATCGTTTTCCTTACATTTTTGAGCAAAATTGGCATTTTCTGAAAGAAAACCATACCCTGGATGAATGGCATCAACATTATTCTTTTTTGCAACTTTTATAATTGCATCAATATTTAAATATGGTTTTAGGGGTTCATTGTTTTCACCTATCTGATACGCTTCATCTGCTTTATATCTATGTAAAGAATATCGATCCTCATAGGTGTATACACCCACTGTTTGTAATCCAATTTCTGTACAAGCTCTAAAAATTCGGATTGCGATCTCACCTCTGTTGGCGACTAAAACCTTTTTAATTTGCATATTTAAAATTTTGAGTTTAGAACACTTTTAGCGAACATTCGCTGCGAAGATATTGATAAGAAATATTCTTTGCAATAGTATATTCAAAATATATAAATTTTATTCTTTAGGAATGTGACCGCCTTTTCGAAAAAAATTACATTCTAACATAATCTTAACAAAAATTAACGCTGTAAATCATAAGATTCTTTACCTGTAAACCGTTGTAATAGAAGAAATAGCAATCTGAACAATATTTATTCACAATTAAATTATCAAGTATGAAAAACAGAGTTATCGCTTTTTTAAGCATCTTAATGGTATCAAGCACTTTTTTAATAAGTTGCCAGGATGATGATAACGATCCGCAGGTTCCAACAACACAAGTAACCACATCAAAGCAATTTGAAGAAGTTGAAGCTGCAAACACCGAAATCACCACTACGGTAGAAACTGTATTTGGAAGCGAATCTGGTTTTTTACCTGCTACTGGTAAGTTTGCAAACAAAATGCCCGATTGTGCTACAATCACTTCTGAAGTAATCGATTCTACACGTACTATTGTCATAGATTTTGGAGATGGATGTGAAGTAAACGGAGAAACAATCTCTGGTAGTATTCGCATGAGTTTTGCCATTGAATTGGATGGTGAGAATAAGGCTCTAATCTCGTATAGTCTTGAAAACTTTGTATACAATGATATTACAGTATCTGGTAGTGCTACAACTACATTTACATTCAACAATAATATGACAGATGGATCATATAGCTCTAATTATGCCACAACCTCTGATTTTACATTCGCGTGGGCAGATGGAATGACAGCAACAAGTCAAACCAATTTTAGTAACGAGACTTTCTTTAACATCAATCCAGACAACCCAGAAGAATTCGAATATTACTCTTTAAATTCTGGAAGTAGTTCTACAACTTTTAGCAACGGAGATATCTATTCTGTAGAAATCACTACTCCCCTTCGCAATGAAAGAGGTTGTGCTTACATAGTAAGCGGAGCAATTGTAACCAATGAAAATAGTGAAACAACTACTTTGGATTTTGGTGATGGAGAGTGCGATAATATTGCCATTCAAACCGATGGAGATGGTAATGAAACCACTATTGAATTATAGTAAATAGTAAAGGGGTTAATAAAGTAAAAAACCGTTTCAGAATCCTGGAACGGTTTTTTTTATTGTTATTCTTGAATTTTATTGTAGTATGCCTTTTCGGTCACTTCTGACCATTTGGAAATTCTTTTTTGAAAATTAGAGTAGCTTTCATACACTTCTTTTGACAAAGGATCATCACCAATCATTTCTTGCAATGCTTCTTTGGTATATCCTCGTAAAGCATCCAAAGTTTCTTTTGAAAACTCACGTATTTGTACACCTTCTTCATTAACCAATTTATCGAGATAAATTCCATTTTGTCTATCAAATTCGGATAATACCCAAACTTGTGCTCGTTTTGAAGCAGCTTGTAATACCGCCTGAAGATGTGGTGGTAATCCATTGTATAAATTCTTATTTATAAAAAACTCTAATTGCGATCCTGTTTCATGCCAACCAGGTGTATAATAGTACTTGGCAATTTTATGAAACCCCATTTTATAATCATGATATGGTCCAATCCATTCTGTCGCATCAATTACACCTCGCTCCAAGCTAGTATAGACTTCGCTTCCGGCAACAAGAACTGCAGCCCCCCCAGCCTTTTCAAGAACTTTACCTCCAATTCCTGGTAATCGCATTTTGAGCCCTTTAAAGTCTTCTATAGAATTGATCTCTCTATTAAACCATCCTCCCATCTGAACACCTGTATTCCCCCCCATAAAAGGCACAAGATTAAACTTGGCATAGGTTTTTTTCCATAATTCGTACCCTCCTCCTGTTTCTAACCATGAAGTGATTTGCTGGCTATTCATTCCAAAAGGAACGGCTGCAAAGAATTGTGCTGCCGGAGTTTTTCCTGCCCAGTAATACGCTGCTCCACACCCCATCTCTATGCTTCCCTGTGATACCGCATCAAAAGCTTCTAAAGGTGGTACTAACTCTCCTCCTCCATAGACTTTAATCTTAATTTGTCCATTTGACAATTCATCAACCCACTCTGCATATTTCTCTGCAACCTCTCCCACAACAGGGAAATTGGGTGGCCAGGTAGTGGTCATCTTCCAATAAAACACTTTATCCGGCTTACTTACATCATAAGAATTAGTATTCCTCATACTGGCCGGTGGATCTCCTAAACAAGACGAAAACAACAGGATTATAAGTGCTGGTAAAAATAATCCTGGAATTACATCTCTTTTCATTCTAAACAGCTTCATACTTCTTTATTTTGATATAAAAATAATTTCAGGAAAAAATACTACAATCCCAACGATTATTAATTGAATAACAATGAATGGAATAATTCCTTTATAAATTTGACTGGTTTTCACACTTTCGGGCGCTACTCCTTTCAGATAAAATAAAGCAAATCCGAAAGGTGGAGTCAAAAATGAGGTTTGTAAGTTTAGGGCAATTAAAATCCCGACCCATAACATATCCATCCCAAAGGCATTGAACAATGGAGTTACTACGGGAACTATTATAAAAACGATTTCAATAAAATCAATAAAAAACCCTGCAATAAAAATTACAACCATTACCAATAACAAAAACAGTAATGGTGATAAATTTGATGATATAATCAATTCCTGAAGATAAGAGTCTCCACCAAGGGTTCGAAACACCAGGGTAAAAGTTGTAGCTCCCAAAAGAATAAAAAACACCATTGAAGTTAATTTTGTAGTTTCTTTGGCAACCTCTTTAAGGATTTTAAGAGAAAATTTCTTCTGAATAATCGTCAATATTGTTGCTCCTATTGCTCCAATGGCCGAGGCTTCTGTAGGAGAAGCTACTCCTGTGAAAATAGAGCCTAAAACAAGTACAATTAATAATATAGGTAGAAACAACACCTTGAGAATCTTTGAAACAAACTTTTCCCCTCGAAATTCTTTAATTTCATCTGCTGGAATACTGGGCGCATCTTCTTTATGAATAAAAGATTTAATCAAGATATAAATGATGTATAAAATCACCAATATAATTCCCGGCAGTAAAGCCGCAGAAAACAATGCCCCTACGTCTACTGAGGCAGCACCTCGTGATGAGCTATTAATAGTATCTGCCAACAGTACCAATACAATTGATGGCGGGATTATTTGTCCCAAGGTACCCGATGAAGCAATCACTCCTGTAGCGAGCTCTGTTTTGTACCCACGTTTAAGCATGGTTGGCAAACTAATTAATCCCATTGTAACTACAGTTGCACCAACGATTCCTGTTGAAGCAGCCAATAAGGCTCCTACAATGACTACCGAAATGGCCAGTCCTCCTCGTACGCTGCCAAACATCATCGCCATGGTTTCTAATAAACTTTGCGCCAGTCCGGATTTTTCAAGCATTATACCCATAAATATGAATAATGGCACTGCCATAAGCACATAGTTATTCACCACTCCCATTATTCTTGAAGGAAGTAAATAAAATGTAGACATCTGAAAAACTTCTGGAGCAAAAATAGATACTCCATAAGCAAAAGCTACAGAAATACCACCCAACGTAAAAGCTACTGGATACCCTCTAAGGATAAGAATGAATATAATTACAAATAATACGATTGCTAAATATTCCATACCTAATCCTTATTAAAAATAGTTTGCATAGCTTTAAGCATATGTGATATCCCTTGAAGTAAAAGAAAGAGAAAACCTAATGTTATACAAAACTTGAGTACATATAATGCGGGAAGTCCCCCAGCTTGCGGTGAATTTTCACCAATTAAATAAGAAGATAATCCATAATACCATGAAGAAACAATAACTACATAACACCAGGGAATTAATAAAATGGCACCTCCCAGTAGGTCTATCCACGCTTTTCCTTTATTTGAAAGCTTGCTATAAAAGATATCTACCCGAACATGTTTATCATATTTGAAAGTATATCCCGAGGCTAACAAAAACATCATTCCGAACAGATAAATTTCTACCTCGATCATCCAAACATAAGTGAACTTAAAAATGTAGCGAATAACTACATCCAACCCTATAACTATAGCCAATAAAGCAGCAACCCAGCTTACAGCTGTCCCTATTTTCTCACCAATCCAATCCAGGAAATTGATAATTTTTTGCATGTACTAATGTATCTGTTTTTAAACTAGGGTTGAAGATACTAAAATTAGGTACATATAACAGAAAGAGATGTGCAAAGCACATCCCTTTATTATTTTTAAAACTTATAGCAAATCAAAGTTAGTTATCTAATAAACACCAATTCATTAGGTTTAGTAGTATGCTCTTCGCTAAAACCATATCCCTCGTAATTGAACCCTTTAAGATCTTCGATGGTTTCTGCCCCAGTATCAATAATATATCTCACCATCATTCCTCTAGCTTTTTTTGCAAAAAAGCTAATCATCTTAAGTTTATCTCCTTTCCAATCTTTAAACTGTGGAGTAATTACAGGTACTTTTAAAGTTTTAGTATCAACCGCACTGAAGTATTCATTACTAGCAAGATTTACAAACAATTCATTATCTACTAATTCTTCATTCAATTTTGCTGTTACAGTCTTCTTCCAGAATTCATAAAGATTATTTTTTCGACCTACTTTTAATTTTGTTCCCATCTCAAGACGATACGGCTGGATTAAATCCAAGGGTTTTAAAATCCCGTATAAACCAGATAATATTCTCAACGTATCTTGTAACACATCTAATTTGTCTTCAGGAATTGTATACGCATCCAATCCAATATATACATCACCATTAAATGCATATACAGCTTGTCTCGCATTTTCTGGTGTAAATGGTAATGCAAACTCTTGGTTACGTTGCCAGTTAAGCTGTGCCAACTTATCACTTATCCCCATCAAATCAGAAAGTTTTTTTGGGCTCTTTTTCTGAAGCGCAGTATTTAATTTTTCAGCCTCTGCCAAAAATGCGGGTTCTGTATATTGTTTTGTAGGTAATGCTGTTTCAAAATCCAAAGATTTGGCAGGGGATATTACAATTTTCATGTGTTCAATACTTTTTCTCAAAAATACAATAGTGTATCGAAAATTAAAATATACAACTGTATTTCTTGTCTATTAGGGTATTAACAAAAGTTATTCTTTTTTACTTTTTTAACAAATAAAAAAAGCCTATCGCAATCGATAGGCTTGTACTTAAAAAAATTAATGTTGTATCTATTAAATCACTTTAACATTTACTGCGTTTAATCCTTTTTTACCTTCTTTTAGGTCAAACTCTACTTCATCTCCTTCACGAACTTCGTCGATTAATCCAGAAATGTGTACAAAGTGATCTTTGTTTGATCCTTCTTCTGTAATGAATCCAAATCCTTTGGAGTCATTGAAAAATTTTACTGTTCCTTTATTCATTATAAAATATTAAAGCGCGAAGGTAGTGTTATTTCCTTAGGAAACACTATTAATTTCAAAATAAAGTTATTAGTAACTATAATATAATATTCAAAAAACAATAAAATAACACAAAAACAGACAGCAGAATCCAGTAATCTATTGGTCTTCCAGCTGGTTCTTGGCATAATTCCTCCATCGGTCAACACATTGCTGCATATCCTCAGGGATTGAAGTCTCAAAATGCATTTTTTCTCCGGTAACGGGATGTTCAAAACCAAGTGTTCTGGCGTGCAAAGCTTGTCTAGGAAGTATTTTAAAACAATTTTCTACAAATTGTTTGTATTTGGTAAAAGTGGTGCCTTTAAGTATTTTTTCTCCACCGTAGCGTTCATCATTAAAAAGTGTATGACCAATATGTTTCATGTGCACCCTTATCTGATGGGTTCTACCCGTTTCCAATTTACACGACACCAAGGTTACATACCCCAAGCGTTCGATTACTTTATAATGAGTAACGGCAGGTTTCCCTTTGTATGCTTCATCTCCTTCAAAAACCGTGTTTTGTAGTCTATTTTTGGGATGACGACCTATATTTCCCTCAACAGTACCTTCATCTTCTTCTACATTACCCCAAACAATAGCCACATATTCACGCTCACTAGTTTTATCAAAAAACTGTTTTGCCAGGTGGGTCATGGCATCCTCGGTTTTGGCAATTACCAGTAAGCCACTAGTATCTTTATCTATGCGATGTACCAAACCTGGTCGATCACTACTGTTATTAGGTAAATTATCAAAATGATAAATCAATGCATTGATTAGTGTACCAGCGTAATTTCCATGTCCGGGATGTACGACCATTCCTGCAGGTTTATTAACTACAAGCAAGGCATCATCTTCATATACAATGTTTAATGGAATATTTTCGGGTGTTAAAAGATTCTCATAAGGAGGATGAGCAAACAATACTCGTACCACATCATTTGGCTTGACCTTATGATTAGATTTTACGGCAACATCATTTACAAACACACTCCCATTTTTGGCAGCTTGTTGTATTTTATTGCGCGTGGCGTTTTCGACAAAATTCATCAAAAACTTATCAACACGCAGAGGGATCTGACCAGCTCCGGCTACAAAACGATAATGTTCATAGAGATCATCTCCTGTGGTATCAAAATCTTCGGTATCCAAGTTCTCTTCCAAAGCTTAGGTTTTAATTGGACAGATTTAATTTTAATCCCTTACCGTCTCCTACTACAAGGTCAATTGTAGAAGTCTTCATAAGCATGGTTCCAGGCTTTAAGTTCTTTCCATTATGCCTCAATTCAAGAACCTGATCAGACATGTTGGGTTTGTATGTAACCGTTCCTATCTTGAAACCCAAAGCAATTAATTTTGGTTCTGCCTGCCTGCGCGTTTGCAGTACCACATTGGGAACCTCTATTTTTCGATATCCCGAAGGATTAAGTGTTACGTAGATTTTTCGATTTTCTTTTACTTCACTTCCTGCGGAAGGATTTTGTTCTATTACAGAGTATCTTGGATAATCTGGATTAAAATTAGCCGAATCCTGAACTTCAAAACGTAAATCTTTTTCTGTGAGAATTTTTTCTACCTCATCCAAATTCTTTTTACTCAAACTTGGCACAACAATACGTTGATGATGATTTGTAGTACTCTCCAACCACTCTAAAGCTACATACGAAAGTATAACAACCATTGCAATTGCTATTACTAATTGTATCAAGAATATTTTACTATAAACAAATTTGAAAAGTCCTTTAAAGAAATTGATAACTGCATTCATAAATACGCGCATAATTTGGACAAATATATAAAAACGGAAGGTTTTAAGCTTTTGACACTTTTTAAATTTTATAATACATTAATCTATAAACAATTAAAACATTAAAAAAGTGTGTGATTAACTAACATAATTACTTAAAGGACCTAATATTGGACTTAAATAAATGATTTTTAAATTTCTGAATACTCGTTTCTTTTGATATAAATGATATTTTTGTTTCAAAAGCGTTTCGATGAAAAAAAATATTGCCATTTTAATGGGAGGATATTCAAGCGAATTTGAAATCTCTATCCAAAGTGGAAATGTCGTTTATAAGTATATTGATAGAGATCAATACAACCCATACAGAATACATATTACCAAAGAAAGTTGGTTTTATGTAGATGATCACGATCAAAAATTTCCAATCGATAAAAATGATTTTTCACTTACATTAAATGGTTCTAAAATTACATTTGATGCGGCATTTAATATTGTTCATGGCACCCCGGGAGAAGATGGTATTTTACAAGCCTATTTCGAACTAATTGGGATCCCCCAAACCGCTTGTGACTTTTATCAGGCTGCACTTACTTTTAATAAAAGAGATTGTATAAGCGCTTTAAAACCATACGGAATCCCTACTGCCACTAATTACTTTCTAAACAAAGGAGATAAAATTGATCCCGAAACTATTTTGAGTACTGTAGGATTACCATGTTTTGTAAAGGCCAATAAGGCCGGTAGTAGTTATGGCGTTTCTAAAGTTAAGACGCAAGCAGAACTTATCCCGGCAATTGAACTAGCCTATAAAGAAGATGATGAAATCATAATCGAATCTTTTTTGAGTGGTACCGAAGTATCGGTTGGAGTGATTACTTACGAAGGAGAAGACACCGTATTACCTATTACCGAAATTGTGTCTGAAAATGAATTCTTCGACTATGAAGCCAAATATTTAGGTAAATCTCAAGAGATAACTCCAGCACGTTTATCTGAAGAAGACACAGAAAAAGTAAAAGCACTCGCATTGCGAGTTTATCAGATATTAAAAATGAAAGGTTTTTCTAGAAGTGAATACATTTTTCATAATGGAGAACCTCATTTTATTGAAATGAATACTAATCCAGGTTTTAGTGAAGCTAGTATTTTACCACAACAAGCACGTGCTGCGGGCATTAGTATTAAAGACCTATTAACTAATACTATTGAAGAGGCTATCTTGAGTAGTGAGAAGTGAAAAATCTGCTTTTTGGATTTAAAAAAATAATCTTTCATTAGAAATCTAAATTCGTAATTCTTAAATTCATTTATATCTTTGTAACCACACCAATCACCAATAACTCATGAGAAGAGCAGTTTTCCCTGGATCATTCGACCCCATTACCTTAGGACACTATGATATTATCGAAAGAAGTCTTACGCTCTTTGATGAGATTATTATAGCTATTGGGATCAACGCCGATAAAAAATATATGTTCTCTCTTGAAGAACGAAAACAATTTATTGAAGAAGCTTTCAAAGGTGAATCAAAAATAAAGGTTATGACCTATAAGGGCCTCACTGTAGATTTTTGTAAACAACAAAACGCCAATTTCATTCTTCGAGGGCTTAGAAACCCTGCAGATTTCGAGTTTGAAAAAGCTATTGCGCATACCAACAGAAAAATGTCTGAAATTGAAACTGTTTTCCTATTAACCTCATCAGGAAAAAGCTATATTTCTTCTTCAATAGTACGTGATGTGCTTAGAAATGGTGGTGATGTTTCAGGATTGGTTCCAGATACCGTTAAAGCAAAATAAAAGTCACCCATGCAGCGTAAAATTGGTGCAATTACCCTTGTTGTTAAAGATTATGACGAAGCCATTCGGTTTTATGTTGAAAAACTAGGTTTTATTCTTGTTGAAGACACCAAATTAGACGACAAGAAACGTTGGGTTTTGGTAACTCCTTCAGGTCATACAGAAACGAACATATTATTAGCCAAAGCAGATGGCCCAGAACAAGAAAAAGCTATTGGCAATCAAACCGGAGGTCGTGTTTTCCTTTTTTTGCATACCGATGATTTTTGGAGGGATTATACAAAAATGAAAAACAAAGAAGTTTCTTTTTTGGAAGAGCCAAGAGAAGAAATCTATGGTACCGTTGTTGTTTTTGAAGATTTATATGGTAATACATGGGATCTTCTTCAATTAAAGTAAGCTATAGATTTTAAATTTTAAATTAAACCTTTTACCCGAATCACAGTCTTAAAATAAACGCTGTGATTATGAGTCCCTCTTTAACAGACAAACAAATACAACATCTTTACTGGAGAATTGGTTTTGGTATTACTTCAAAAGACCTAAGAACCACAAGAACGCTTTCAAAAAATCAGATCATTGATCAATTGTTCTTAGAAAGCGAGTCATTCAAACCTTTACATATGGATTTCGGGATGTTAACAAAAAATCCCAGAGACCTTTCTCGCGAAGAACGAAAAGAATTTCGCAAACTGCGTAATCAAAAAATGAATGAACTTAATATCCAATGGCTTGATCGTCTAGTAAGTAACAAACAAGTACTTCGCGAAAAAATGACATTGTTTTTTCATGATCATTTTGCGGTACGTCTTAGAACTCCTCGAGCTTGTTTACATTTAAACAACACGATCAGAAAACATGCTTTGGGTAATTTTGGAGATATGCTTATGGAAGTTTCCAAATCACCCGCAATGCTATTATTTCTTAACAATAGACAAAATAGAAAAGACCACCCAAACGAAAATTTTGCACGCGAGGTGATGGAACTGTTTACATTGGGTAGAGATAATGGATATACTGAAACCGATATTAAAGAAGCAGCTCGAGCATTTACGGGCTGGAATTTTAATAAGACCGGTGGATTTATCTTCAAAAAAAATCATCATGATTATGGTAAAAAAACTATCCTGGGTAAAACAGGAAACTTCAACGGAGAGGATGTAATCAAAATTCTATTAAAAGAAAAACAAACTGCCAGATATCTAACCATAAAGCTGTATTCTTATATGGTGAATGAAAAAATCAACCCAGCACATGTTGATGAATTAACCACAATATTTTACAATTCGAATTACAACCTAGAAACTCTACTTAGAGCAATTATAGGTAGTGAATGGTTCTATAATTCAAGAAATATTGGTGTGAAAATAAAATCTCCGATAGAATTGATGGTAGGTCTAAGCCGCCCTTTCCAAATTAAATTTAAAAACCCAAAGGTGCTGCTTTATCTGCAACGCAAACTAAATCAAATATTATTCTTCCCACCTAATGTTGCAGGTTGGACCGGTGGAAAAGCATGGATAGATAATTCGACCCTTATGTTACGTTTAAAATTGGCTTCAGTAACACTTAACAGCGGAGTAATTGAATGGAATGAGAAGGGAGATATGCCCGAAAACATGATCATCAAGCAACAAATAATGTATCGTAACATAAAGTCTAAACTTCAGAAAAAAGTACAAGCCACTCCCAATTGGGAAACTTTTCTCACAGATCTAGAACAGAAAAAGAAAGCAGAACTCATTGATTTCTTAATTCAACCCGAATTATCTCACTCTGCACAAAATTTAGTTTCTAAGCTTGATGAGACAAACACAAAGAATTTGATAATCGAGCTATTAAGCTTACCTGAATATCAACTTTGCTAAAACCTAATTATATGGAACGTAGAGAATTTTTAAGACAATCGGTTTTTGCATCAGGAGCTGCACTAATTCCTTCTTTTTTAAAAGGAATGGAATTTCTTTCTCCAGATCAATTATCTGGATATCGAAACATAGTTATAATTCAACTCTCTGGTGGTAATGATGGTTTAAACAGTATAATCCCTATTACCAATGATATTTATCACAGGCTCAGACCAACAATCGCCAAAAAACAAACAGAAACTCTTAAGATAACAAGCGACTTGGCTTTTAATGAGAATCTAAAAGCAATAAAAGAATTATATGATCTTGGTGAAGTATCTATAATTAATAATGTTGGATACCCCAATCCCAACAGATCGCATTTCAGAAGTACGGATATCTGGCAAACGGCAAGTGATACCAACACGTATCTATCAACAGGTTGGGTAGGCCGATACCTTGATGCCAATTGCCAGCATCCGTATCAAGCCATTGAAGTAGATAATTCATTGTCTCTTGCAATGAAAGGTAACACTATGAATGGAATTGCCGTCTCGGATCCTAATCAGTTATTCAAAACTACCAGAGAACCTTTTTTTAAAAGTTTGGTATCTAATACCGAAAAAGAAATGCTTGATGAGGACAATCAAGGGTATCTTTACAAAACCATGCTAGAAACCTACTCTTCGGCTTCCTACATTTATGAGACTTCAAAAGTTTATACGACCAATATTGAATATCCTCAAAATCCATTTGCCAAAAACCTTAAAACCATAGCTGATTTTATCGCGTCCGGTCTAAAAACAAGAATTTACTATAGTTCATTAGGTGGCTTTGATAGTCATGTAAATCAATTAAACAGTCAAGACCGATTGTTAAAAGTATATTCTGAATCTGTAGGTGCTTTGGTAAAAGACCTAAAGAAAAATGATCGATTTAAAGACACATTAATCCTGACATTTTCTGAATTTGGACGAAGAGTAAAACAAAACGGAAGTCGAGGTACCGATCATGGTGCCGCAAACAATGTTATTGCCATTGGTGGATCTCTTAAAAAAGCGGGGGCTTATAACGAACTTCCCGATTTATCAAATCTCGATACGAATGGGGATATTAAATACACAATAGATTTCAGAAGTGTTTATGCTTCTATTTTGCATAATTGGTTGCAGGTAAATGACCAAAAGGTATTACATAAAGATTTTGACAAACTAAGTTTCATTTAATTCCTTTTTTGCTCAAAAAAAATAACATCCGAAAAATTAAAATCACTACTGACATACCTTTGTCATTACCTCGGTATATTTTTGGTAATATATTCATCATAAAAACCAGAAATATGACAACTAGAAAATTAAACGGGTTTCACGTTATTGGTCTTTCTGTACGCACTAGAAACGAAGATCAACATGTTACAAATGATATCCAAAACCTTTGGAACGACTTCATGAATCAAGGTATTGCCCACAAAATTCCAAATAAAATAGAAGACACTATTTTTGGAATTTATACCGACTATGAAGATGGTCCAAACGGAGATTATACCTTAATTGTGGGGTGTAAAGTAAGTAGCCTTGACAATGTACCTGAAGGAATGACAAGTACTACCATAAAAAATGGGAGTTATTCAAAATTCACGGCAAAAGGAGATGTTACCAAAGAAGCCATTCCTGAAGTTTGGGGAGAAATATGGAAAACTGATTTAAACAGAACTTTTGCTACCGATTTTGAGGTATACGATCATAGAGCCATGGATCCCACTAATGCCGAAGTAGACATTTTTGTGGGAATAGACTAATGAAAAAACAAATCAATTATTAAATCTCACAGGTTTGAAAAAGACCTATGAGATCTTTTTTTGTATGCTATCTCAAATTATGTTTACCTAGGTATATAGTGATAATTTCAACTTTAACAATATATGAAATCAATATTCACTCATAAATTTAACTTAAAACTTCCATTAAAAGATGTAAATCACAAACCAAGAAAATTTTTATTTGATACTTTAGAGTAGGAATTAAACAAATCATTAAACATGAAAATTCATGAAACTGCTTTTGTCGTATCTACCTATAGGTCCTACCATGAAGATATTAGTAAGGACGGCTATGCCAAATTATGGAATAACACGGCAACCAATGCCTTGATCCCAGATATTTTAAAAAGTGTTTCTGAGCATGAGGCTATTTTGCATAGCCTCAGAAACCGATTCTTCTATGAACGTATGAATTCTTTTTTCCAACAAAATGAGGGTGGTACTTTAGTCAATTTTGGTGCAGGATTTAGTATGTATCAATTTTCGTTTGACGATCATGTTTCTACTATAGAAATAGACAAGAAAGATATTGTTGATTATAAAAAAGAAAAAGTAGATGCCTGGATTAAAGACAATAAGCTACCGCATCGCGATATTCAATACACGGCAATCGATTTTAATCAAAATTCTGTTGATACCATGGTAAGTTCTTTGCTATCGATCCTAAAAAAAGAGCCTACTTTTATTCTAATTGAAGGCGTGGTTTTCTTCTTGGATCGTCAAACAACAAACAAGTTATTTGAGGTATTTAGACAACTTCAGAAGCCTGGTGATCTTGTAGGAGTGGTGACTTATCTTCCAGAAGTTGAAAACACCGAAGTATACAAGCGTCTTTTACATTATTTTGACAGCCATAATGATACCGGTGATTCGTTTATGCATCAAACGATTCCTGATGAATATTTCTATAAAATAAATGGATATCAGGTAAAAGAAAACACCGATGAATTCGAGATGGTAAAAATACATGTTCCCACTCATAAGATTAAGAACAGAGAAGAAATCCTTAATGAAACTATGTATATTTTGGAGAAATCATAATCTAAAAACCACCTAATAGCGCTCCACATATACCAAGCCCCACAATAAGATAAATCCCCGCGATAATAAAGAGTATTTTACCCGCTCTACGAAAGCTTTTTCTAAATAAGATAATTCCTATTCCTGATAGCAAAGCCGGAGGTCCTAACAAAATTAAGAGTAAAAAATAGACGATTATACTATAATCTCCCCCTTCAAAAAAAAGTAGCCTAAATATCATATAGTTTCGTTTCTAAGTTGTTCTAAATATTCTAATTTGTCATCTCTATAAAACAAATTCATAGTTTCAAAAGGTATAATCTTATAATCTTTATTCACAATATGAACACATGACTTCTTGATTGCCCTAACATCAAAATTATATGCATCAATAAATTGCATAATAATAATTCTGAATAAATTTTCATATTCAACATCAGGAGCATCGATCTCTGGCAAACAGCACATTATTGATTTTAGATTTTCTGAAGCGGTTTCCACCGAATTTCCGGTACTAAATAATTCTAAGACTTTCCCATGTAGTTCTTTGTCTTGCTCATATACAATGGTATTTTTACCATTATCCAACAGATCAGCAGGATTAATATAACGTGTAAGAGGTAAAATACCATCTTCATTCTTTAATGCGTATCCCATTACCAGAGCATCAGGATTACAAGGCACTGGGATAAGATCATCGGTTTTAAAAACAGGAAATTGTTCTAGGATTTTTCTTCGAACCTCAGTAAGGGTAATTCGATTTGTTTGTGCATTAAAGTCTTCTAATCTTCCTGCAATTTGTGTAGGTTGAAAAGTGACCCCACGTACACATTTTTGCTTTGTAGCAAAATCAAGAATTTCTCCTATCTCAAGATTATTAAGACCTTTTTCCAAAGTGACCACCAAAGTAGTAGAGAGGTTGAATTGATTAAGATTTTCTATGGCCTGTTCACGTGTTCTGGTTAAATCTTCACCTCTTAGCTTTTGTAAAACTTCGGGTTGTAAGGAATCAAATTGTAGGTAAATCTCAAAATCCGGCATATATCCTTTCAGCCGTTCGACAAAATTAATGTCTTTGGCTATACGAATACCATTGGTATTTACCATTAGATGTCGAATAGGTAATTTTTTGGCATAATCAAGAATTTCGAAGAATTGAGGATGCACCGTAGGCTCCCCACCACTAATCTGAACCACATCGGGTTCTTTTTCGTTCTCTACAATAGTGTCCAACATTTTCTTAATTTCTTCAAGTGTACGATGACGACCATAGCTAGGTGAAGAAGAGGCATAACATGTAGGGCATGTTAAGTTACATCGATCTGTGACTTCAATAATCGTTAAGCAAGAGTGTTGTTCATGATCCGGGCATAATCCGCAATCATAAGGACACCCATAATCTGTAGCTGTATTAAATTTATATGGAAACTCTGAAGGCTTGTTATAATTCCTGATATTCTTATAGTATTCTATATCGTCGGCTATTAGTACTTTGGATCTACCATGTTCCGGGCAACGTTTCAGCATAAAAACCTTACCTTTTTCAAAAACTATTTTTGCATCGACTCTTTTAAGACATTCGGGACATAAACTTAGTGTGTAATCGTAATACGTATAATTTCTAGTTGGCATAAAAGAGATTTCGAATAGTTTTGTGATAATAAAGCCAGCATAAGATACATAAATACTGTATACTACTTAAACCAAAAATCAAAAATGTATTAGGTTTTAAAAATTCTATTATAAAACGAAATGAGAAATATGATATCATAAAATATTGAAACAAAAGACCGTTCTTAAGAATTTTCTTTTTCTGAATATGCTTTAAAAACACCCATAAAATCATTAGAAATACAACTTCAAATAATGCAATGGGATATCTCATAATGCCATCGCCCAGATCCATTCCTAAAAAGGAAGTGGTTTCTATACCATAGGTAAATTCATTAACACCTGCCAAAAAACAACCAATCCTACCTACGATAATACCCAGTATTATGGGAAAAGTAAATAAATCTCCTGAAGACTTTGTTTCATTAATTAGTTTTTTCGTTGCCTCGACTCCAAAAAGTCCACCAAAAAGTCCACCCATAATTGTTTTGGCATTAAGTATTAAAAGGAAATACTCTGCTTTGTAAGAAAAGATAGGATTTTCTAAAAAGGCTACAACTCTGGAACCCAGAAAAGCACCGAATACAGCGCCCACGATAATCGATAATCGATTATTGTTGGTTATGGGATCTTGCGTATATTTTTTGAGGTGTATATAATAACGAAAACCTACGAAGAAAGCTGCATATTCCAAAATCAAATGGATATTCAACTTAACACCAAAAATGATAGGTTCAAAAGGAATATCCATTTGCTGCTTTATTCGATTTCATATCGAAATATACATTTTTATTCCATCACTTTGGCCATCACATGATATCTGGGATCATCTACATTATGCTCAATAACACTTGCGAGTCTTGGTGAAGCTTTGATCATTAATGCCTGACACTCTTCGCTAAGGTGTTTTATCTTTACTCTTTTTCCGGCTTCTTCATATTTTCCAACCAACGCCCAAATCGCTTCTAATGCAGAATGATCGCTTACACGAGATTCTATAAAATCAATCTCTACACTTTCTGGATCATTTGCTACATCGAACTTATTATTAAATGCTTGTATACTTCCAAAGAAAAGAGGTCCCCAGATTTCATACACTTTGGTACCATCTTCTCGAACATGTTTTCTTGCACGAATACGTTTTGCGCTCTCCCATGAAAAAGCAAGAGCAGACATGATTACACCAGCGATTACCGCAACTGCCAAATCAAAGAAAACAGTAAGCGAAGAAACCGCAACCAAAACGATGGCATCTGTTAATGGAATTTTACTAATAATTCTAAAACTTGACCATGCAAAAGTCCCTATTACCACCATAAACATTACTCCTACTAATGCAGCTATGGGTACCTGCTCTATAAGCCCCGAGGCAAATAATATAAACATCAATAAAGTGACGGCTGCTACTATACCCGAAAGTCGGGTACGTCCTCCTCCTTTAATATTAATAATAGACTGACCGATCATTGCACAACCTCCCATACCACCAAAAAGTCCAGTAATGATATTAGCTCCACCTTGAGCCATACATTCTCTATTTGAGTTACCCCTGGTTTCAGTCAACTCATCTATTAAATTTAAGGTCATTAATGATTCTATCAATCCAATAGCCGCAAGAATCAAAGCATAGGGACCAATAAACTTAAAAGTTTCCCAAGTCATTGGTACTTTATTAAATATATCTAATTGAAATTGCGGAAGTCCTCCTTTTAAACCTTCTCCCCCACCATCACGAATAAAACTACCTACGGTGGCAACATCCAATTTTCCAAGTATCACAATTGCTGAGACTACTACAATTCCTATTAAAGCCTCAGGTAATTTTGAAGTAGCTTTTAATTTTGGTAATCCCCACATGATTGCCATTGTAAGTAATACCAGCCCCAGCATTAACCACAGATCTGTTCCTTGCATCCAAACTTTTTCACCATCCACAAATTCTTTAAACATTCCCAATTGAGAAAGAAAAATCACAATAGCCAATCCATTTACAAACCCCATCATTACAGGATGCGGAATCAAGCGTACAAACTTACCTAGTTTTAGAACTCCTGCCAGCATTTGTATAACTCCCATAAGAATTACCGTTGCAAATAGATAATACAATCCAAGTTCTTCCCCAGGAGCTCCCATTGCATTTCCTTCGGCAACAAGGCTAACCATTACCACAGCTAATGCTCCCGTAGCTCCAGAAATCATACCGGGACGACCACCAAAAATAGAAGTGATTAATCCTATCATAAATGCTGCATACAATCCTACCAAAGGATCTACCCCTGCAACAAAGGCAAAAGCAACTGCTTCTGGAACCAATGCAAGGGCAACAGTTAATCCAGATAAAATATCATTTTTGGCATTGGCCACTCTTTTTCTTACAAACTCTGTCATAGCAATGGTATTTGAGGCTGCAAAAATACGTTTATTTTAGAGTACAGCAAGTAAAATTAAAAGGTATCTCATTATGAGACAGTACTAAAACGTTATAGAAGATTCTTAATCTATAAAACTTAGTATATTTGGCCTTCACACAACTATACACCATGCAAAGAATCCTACTCGCAATCTTCATTTTATTTATTTTTTCTTGTACTACTTCAGAAAAGAATCCTTTAAAAGACTTTGATTTTACAACTCATTTTGAAAAAAGCAACGGGACCGAAACACCTACCTATCCGGAAGTTATTACCTATTATCAGAATCTTGCCGAAGCTTATAATGAAATCAGTATTCAAGAAATGGGGGTGACAGATAGCGGAAAACCTTTACATATTGTAACCCTGAATCCTGATCAAGAGTTTAACTTTGAAAAAATTCGCGAGACCAAACGCATTATATTGATTAATAATGGTATTCATCCTGGAGAAAGTGATGGTATCGATGCATCGATGTTATTATTAAGGGATATTGCTCAAGGTTCCGTTAAGCCCCCTAAAAATACAGTTTTGGTAGTTATCCCTATATATAATATTGGTGGTGCATTGAATCGAAATTCTGGCACTAGAACCAATCAAAACGGACCAAAAGAATATGGTTTCAGAGGTAATGCCCGTAATTATGATCTTAATCGGGATTTCATAAAGAATGATACTAAAAACGCTCAAACATTTGCCAAAATATTTCACTTGGTACAACCCGATGTTTTTATAGACAATCATGTGAGTAATGGTGCGGATTACCAGTATACACTTACTCATTTATTTACCCAGCATAATAAATTAGGGGGCGAATTAGGCAATTATCTCAATACACAAATGCAACCACAATTAGAAAAATCTTTAAAAAGTAAAAATTGGGATATCACTCCCTATGTGAATGTTTGGGGTACCACACCTAATAAAGGATGGGCACAATTTATGGATTCTCCCAGATATTCTACTGGCTATACTACAGTATGGAATACCTTGGGAATGATGGTTGAAACTCATATGCTTAAACCCTATAAAAAAAGAGTTGAAGGCACGTATGAATTAATGAAATCAATGATCGATATTGTTGAAAAAGACGGGACGACTATAAGTTCATTGAGAAAAAAAGCATTTGACGAACTACCTGATCAAAGAACATACCCTCTGAATTGGAAAGTAGACACAACACAAACTACACAGTTTACTTTTAAAGGATATGAAGGAGATTTTATTGACAGCGAAATTACAGGAGCCAAAAGATTAAAGTATTATCAGAATAAACCCTATGCAAAAAAAGTGTCGTATAAAAACTATTTTGTTCCAACAACAAAAATTGAAGTACCCAAAGCATATATTATACCTCAAGGATGGTGGACAGTCATTGATTTACTAAAACTGAATCAAATCGAATTTGAAACATTAGAAAAGGACAGCACCCTCACTACAGAAATCTATCGTATTTCGAATTACAAAACTAGAACAAGTCCTTATGAAGGACATTATTTACATTATGAAACTTCGGTAACAAAAAGTAATGAAAAGATTACTTTCAAAAAAGGAGATATTATTATCCCTACTAATCAAAGAGGTTTTAGATATCTTCTAGAAACTCTTGAGCCTGAGGCTCCAGATTCTTTCTTTAATTGGAATTTTTTTGATACTATTTTACAGCAAAAAGAAGGATTTTCCCCATATGTCTGGGAAGATAAGGCGAAAGAACTACTTGAAAATAATAAAAAGTTAAGAATTGAGTTCGAAACCAAGAAAAAAGATACTGCTTTTGCCAATAATTGGTATACACAACTAGATTGGTTACACAAACAATCGAACAATTATGAAAAGGCTCATATGAGGTATCCGATATATAGAGTTTTAAGATAAATAATCATGAGAGAATAGTAATCTTATGTTTGCATAAGAATCTTTCAAGGCTTTAATCGCTTTTTTCTTGTCTTTCCATTTTACTTTCATAATGCCTTCATTTTTTTGAGGAACAAGTTTTCCGTTATATTCTGTCTTCATTTCAAACCAGTAAGTAACCTTTAATCGAAACTCTCCATTTCTTTTAAAAACATGATAAGACTTGTATAAAAACTTGGTAATCTCCAATCCCGTTACGCCGGTTTCTTCTTCCACCTCTCGTATAGCAGTGGTTTCCATATCCTCTTTTTTCTCTGCTTTTCCTTTAGGTAAATCCCATTTTCCATTTCGGTGAATAAATAAAATTTCTTTCTTTTCGTTATACACCTTACCTCCGCCTGCCATTACCACTGGGAGCTTAGCATACAAATGTTCTATTAACTTGTCCTCAGTCTTGTGAAAAAAATGATATTTTGCCTCATTCCCCGCTGCCTCATTAGCCAAAACATCTCGTATAATTCTCGGAAAATCAACCTCTTTTATATGGACGGTTCTGTAACCTTCAATAGACTTTTTTGTAGACAGAATAATAGGTGTATTATTCACAAAAACTTTATACATTTGCAACTATGATTTTTGATAAAGATACAGCAAAAAAAACTGCTGAATTACTACTGCAAATTAACGCAATAAAATTACAACCACAAGAACCTTTTACCTGGGCATCGGGTTGGAAATCTCCTATTTACTGTGATAATCGTATTACACTATCTTATCCAGAAATACGAAACTACCTAAAACAAAATCTTGCCAAATTTATCGAACAAAAATATGGCAAACCAGATGTAATTGCGGGTGTAGCCACTGGTGCTATTGGGATAGGGATGCTTGTAGCACAGGAACTTGACCTTCCATTTATTTATGTTCGCCCAGAAGCCAAAAAACATGGAAGAAAAAATCAAATTGAAGGAATCGTTCCTGAAGGAAAGAGTATCGTTGTAGTAGAAGATTTAATTAGCACCGGAAAAAGTAGCCTTAATGCCGTAAAAGCACTAAAAGAAGTAAATGCAGATGTAAAAGGTATGGTAGCAATTTTTAATTATGGGTTTGATATCGCAACGCATAATTTTAAAGAAGCGGCACTATCTTTGAACACACTAAGTAATTATGAAAATCTATTAGAGCAAGCTCTGGACACTAATTATATTACTCAAGAACAGCAAAAAACATTACAAGGTTGGAGAACTAATCCCGCCGAGTGGAACTTATAATAATAAAACAATACCATGAATTTAGAAAGCCCTACGGTGACTGTAAATAAAACAGCCGAAGAAGTGTTTGAATTTTTAACAAAAGTTGAAAATTTTGAACAAATCATGCCCGAGAGTAAACAAAAATTTGAAAAAATAAGTGATTCAAGATTTCTCTTTCAATTAAAAGGAATGCCAGAATTGGTTTTGGATCAAAAAGGAAATACACCTCATAGTCAAGTTGTTTTGGGTGCTGCAAGTGATAAACTACCTTTTACGCTTACTGCAGACATCATTAATACCGAAGATGGAAAAAGTACAACAAAACTTACCTTTAATGGAGAGTTTAATGCAATGATGTCAATGATGATCAAAAATCCTATTCAGAATTTCATCAATACATTAAGCGAAAACCTTGGGAAACTTTAAAATCTAATAAAGCAAGCTAATCTCTTTAAGATCAAAGGGGGTTACAATTTCATCTTCTAACAATACTTGAAGTTTACCTTCATTATTAACAGATTGAATAATACCGACAAAAGAATTGCCCTCAGCATCCAAGAATGTTGAGGGTTTGTTTCTTCTAAAAAGTAACCTCTCATATTCTTTCTTAAGCATTGCAAAACTCGAAGTTGTTAATTGAGTAAATCTCTGTTCTAATTTGGTCAACAACACATCAAGAACTTCTTCTATCTCTAAATCCTTGCCCAAAATCTTTTTTAATGATCCAGCCTGGGGAAGGTTATCAAACTCTAGTTGGTTCACATTAATTCCAATTCCTATAATTGCTCCATTTAAACTGCCATTTTTAACAACATTTTCTATTAAAATCCCACAGATTTTTTTTCGGTCTGACAGAATGTCGTTTGGCCATTTTATTGATAATTTGGTAATTAAAAGATCATTCAAAGCATCACAAACAGCCAATGAAACGGCAATAGAAATAAAGAATTGCTCAACAAGCTCAATCCCCTTGACCTGCATAAACACACTACATGTAAGGTTTTTTCCTGGTTCGCTTTGCCAAACAGTCCCCATTTGCCCTTTACCTGCAAGTTGTTCTTTTGCCATTACACAAACAGGACCATCAAATTGTTTTTGGCGATTTAATTCCCTGAGAAAAGCATTTGTAGAGTCAATGGCATCAACTTTGATTATATCCATCTAAAAGGTGTAAAAGTTTTATAAATGTAGGTATATTACCGACATTAAAAAGATAAAAAGTAATAACTTTACACAAATAAAAAAAATGCATGACAAAAAAAGAAATCGGTACTGATCAATTAATCACTCATATTATAAAAGGTATTGAAGAAGTAAAAGGTAATGATATTAACATTTTGGACCTCCGGGATATTGAAAACACAGTATGTAACTACTTCGTAATCTGTAACGGAACTTCAAATACTCAAGTAAACGCGATCGTAAATTCCATACAAAAAACGGTAAGTAAAGAACTTAAAGACAAACCATGGCATGTTGAAGGTAGCGATAATGCAGAGTGGGTATTAATTGATTATGTAAATGTAGTGGTGCATGTTTTTCAAAAACATATTAGAGAATTTTATGATATTGAAGGACTTTGGGGAGATGCAAAAACTACAGTTATCGAGACAAATTATTAAAAGCAAACCGTAAATGGCTAGAGAAAATAAAAAAACAGAACCTAATAAAAAACCAAAGTTTAGCGCATATTGGATTTATGCTGTTATAATTGCTGGTTTTATAATATTAAACTTTATGGGGGGAAACAGTTTTGGGTCTGCCCCTACTACTTCTCCTTCTGAGTTTCAGGAATTTTTAAGTAATGGCGAAGTTGAGAAAGTTGTTATTATAAATCGTCGACAGGCTAAAGTATTTCTTACAAACGATGCTAAAGCTCTAGACAAACACAAAAAAAATAAAGGCAATTCTATATTGCCAGCGAGCCCAAATGATCCCGATTACCAATTTGAGTTTGGAGATCTTCAAAATTTTGAAAACAAAATCGCTCAAATAAAAACTGAAAAAGGGTTAGATACTCAGGTAAATTATGATACCGAAAGTAATGTGTGGGGAGAGATTTTTGTTACCCTGCTACCTTTTGCTTTGATTATTGGAGTATGGATATTCATCATGCGTAGAATGAGTGGAGGCTCTGGTGGCGGTGCTGGTGGACAAATTTTCAATATCGGTAAATCTAAAGCAAAACTTTTTGATCAAAATACAGAAGTAAAAGTTTCTTTTGAAAATGTTGCAGGTCTTGAAGGAGCTAAAGAAGAAATTCAGGAAATTGTAGATTTCTTGAAAAACCCAGAAAAATATACCTCACTTGGAGGAAAAATACCAAAAGGTGCATTATTAGTAGGACCTCCGGGAACTGGAAAAACGCTGTTGGCAAAAGCCGTTGCAGGTGAAGCCAAAGTACCTTTCTTTTCTTTATCAGGATCAGATTTTGTCGAAATGTTTGTAGGTGTAGGAGCTTCAAGAGTGAGAGACCTTTTCAAACAAGCCAAAGAAAAATCTCCAGCGATAATATTTATTGATGAAATAGATGCCATTGGTAGAGCAAGAGGTAAAAGTAATTTCTCTGGATCAAATGATGAACGTGAGAATACATTAAACCAACTCCTTACCGAAATGGATGGTTTTGGAACCAATACCAATGTAATTGTAATTGCCGCTACAAACAGAGCCGATGTACTAGATAAAGCATTAATGCGAGCTGGTAGATTTGATAGACAAATTTATGTAGACTTACCCGATGTTCGTGAGCGTAAAGAAATTTTTGAGGTACACCTTAGACCTCTTAAAAAAATCGAAAATGAATTAGATACAGACTTCTTGGCCAAACAAACTCCGGGATTCTCTGGAGCTGATATTGCTAATGTATGTAATGAAGCTGCATTAATTGCGGCAAGAAAAGGCAATAAAGCTGTTGGAAAACAAGATTTTCTGGACGCCGTAGACAGAATTGTTGGCGGATTAGAGAAAAAGAATAAAATCATCACTCCTGAAGAAAAACGAGCAATCGCTTTTCATGAAGCTGGTCACGCTACTGTAAGTTGGATGCTAGAGCATGCGGCTCCATTGGTTAAAGTAACAATTGTCCCTAGAGGACAATCACTTGGTGCAGCATGGTACCTTCCCGAAGAGAGGTTAATTGTAAGACCAAATCAAATGCTTGATGAAATGTGTGCGGCACTTGGAGGCCGTGCAGCAGAACAAGTAATATTTAATGAAATTTCTACAGGGGCGTTAAGTGACCTTGAAAAAGTTACAAAACAAGCGAGAGCCATGGTTACCATATATGGACTAAATGATAAAGTAGGTAACCTAACATATTATGACTCTTCTGGTCAAAGCGAGTACAGCTTCACCAAACCATATAGTGAGCAAACTAGTGAGCTTATTGATAAAGAAATTTCTAATATCATAGAAGAGCAATATCAACGTGCTATCCAATTACTAGAAAAGCACAAGGATAAATTAACAGAATTAGCAGAAGTGTTACTCGAAAAAGAGGTTATTTTTAAGGATAATCTAGAAAAAATCTTTGGAGAAAGACCTTTCGGTAAAAAAGAAGAAGAGATTGTTACTGAACCGTCATAAATAAAACATTTTTACTAGTAAATTAAAAAATCTTAACCTAAGCAGAATATTGGGTTAAGATTTTTTTTATCTTTGAATGTATTGTAAAATTGTAATTCCCCAAGCATAATCTAAAAAATGAGTCTATTTAGAAGAATTTTTTTTCCAAAATCTAAATCAGACCAAAAGAGTAAGGAACGCCATATAGAGGATCGCAGTAAGTATATGCCAGAAATTGATCTTCCGATCGATGAAAGTTTTATGATGAATTTCAAAAGAAACGGAGGCAAATTTCTTTATTGTGACAAAGATGATGAAGTTTTGGATTCTTTTGATAAGATACTTTTAGAAAATGATTGGTACGAGAAAGATGTATGTTGTTTTGACATTGGCCTTGAACATAAATTTTCTGGCTTTAACCTTAACTTCGTAAAACAATCTTCGGCATCTTTCTTTTTTGCTACATGTGAATATTTAATTGCCGATAGTGGAGCTATTCTTGTATCCTCTAATCAACTTAGAGAAAAAAAACTAACCGAACTGCCCGATAATTTTGTTATCCTAGCTGCTACAAGCCAATTAGTTAAGAGTATTGGAGAAGGCCTTAAAGGCATTAAAAACAAAAACAAAAATTCTATTCCTTCTAACATCACCACAATAAAAGACTTCGAGCCACAAAAAGAAAAGGATTTCTTAAGCTATGGAAGTAGTTCAAAAAATCTATATTTGCTCCTGCTGGAAGATTTATAATATGAAGGAACTACTCACAAGATCTTTATCAGGGTTTTTATATGTATTAATCCTATTAATATCCATTTTTGTGTCCAAATACACCTTTCTTGGGGTATTTCTGATTTTTGGAATGATTTCTATTTATGAATTTCAAAAATTAATTCATCTTAGAAATAAAAGATTGTACATTATTTTTCTTTTCATCCTAGGATTACTAAATGTTTTTCAAGATAAATTATATGTAACCCTCCCATTTTTGATATTAACTATTATTACAGAATTATTTTTGGTAAAAGATTTGGTTACTATTCGTATCATTCCAATGTTCGAACAAAGAAAGTACAGAACAAGCATCTTTTATTTAATCACTTGTATCGTTTTCTTAACTTTGGTTCCTAATTACTCTGGCGAATACCAACCACTAATAATTGCTGGAGCCTTTTTGATCACATGGGCCAATGATAGTTTTGCCTATTTGGTTGGGAAAAACTTTGGCAAGCACAAGTTATTAGAGCGAATATCACCAAAAAAAACAATCGAAGGTTTTATTGGGGGATTTGTTTTTTCAATTCTAGCAGGATATTTAATAGCGGTGTTATCACATACCTTATCTATAACGATTTGGTTGATTATAAGTATAATTATGAGTATTTTTGGTACACTAGGTGATTTAATTCAATCTAAGTTTAAAAGACAAGCGGGAGTTAAAGACAGTGGTACCATTATGCCAGGACATGGTGGCATCTATGATCGTTTGGATAGTGTTATATTTGCCAGCCCGTTTTTATATGCATTTTTACAAATTTTGAAATATGTTTCATAAAGAAGGATATAAAATTATATCGGTAGCGATTGTTTTATTTTTAGGAATTAATGTTGCTTCTTATGTTGCCATTCAAATCAAAGAATGGCAAATAGCAATATTGGTGTTAACATTGGCATTCTTAATATTGATCTTACAATTTTTTAGAAACCCTAAACGAAAAACACTTGTAGCCGATAACACTGTGGTATCTCCCGTAGATGGAAAAGTAGTAGTTATCGAAGAAGTGTTTGAAAAAGAACATTTTAAAGACAACAGACTTCAGGTGTCAATATTTATGTCTCCAATTAATGTTCATGTAACTAGACATCCTATCGGCGGAAATGTTACTTTCAGTAAGTATCACCCAGGAAAATACTTAGTAGCATGGCATCCAAAAGCTTCAGAAGAAAACGAAAGAACCACTGTAGTTGTTAAAAACAATATTGTAGAAATACTATATAGGCAAATTGCAGGAGCATTGGCAAAGCGAATTGTAAATTATGCTACAGAAGGTGAGCAAGTGGTTCAAGGTTCAGATAGTGGTTTCATAAAATTTGGCTCAAGAGTAGATGTTTTTTTACCCGTGGGAACCAAAATTAATGTAAACCTTAACGAAAAAGTAAGAGGAGGAGAAAGTGTAATAGCCACCTTATAAAAAACACAAAGAACATTCCAATTCATAAAAGAATTGTTTGATCGACTTTTTAAGTATACTTCCCTATTGGAATATTAAAAAGCTGTTATAGACATGAATGATGAAGAATTAAATATTGCTTTTGAAAAGGCTTATGAGCGTGCTTGTAATACAAAAATACAATTTCCGCCTGACATCATGCTTCACTTCTATGCGCATTACAAGCAAGCAACTCATGCCGATGGTTTCTATACTCCATCTGGAGATAGTCAACTTAGAAACGCTTTTAAATTAAACGCTCTTTTTCAGGTAAAAGATCTGTCACAACGAGAAGCAAAAATTAAATATATAGAACTGGTAAACAAATACATTGTTGACCAAGTTGATGATTAATAAAAAAGGCTTTGGAGTTCCCAAAACCTTTTTTATAATTATTATTTTTCATCAAAACTTAGTTTTGCAAACTCTCAAGACTGGACTTTAAAGTTGCTATTTTGGCCTCGGCATCTGCTTGTTTTTTACGCTCATTGGCAATAACTTGTTCTGGAGCATTATTCACAAAACGTTCATTTTGTAATTTTTTCTGAACAGATTTCAAAAAGCCTTCAGTATATGTTAATTCTTCTGTAAGCTTCTTTACTTCTTCTTCCACATCAATAGCACCAGATATCGGAATAAAATATTCATTAGATTTTACTCTAAACGAAAGTGCTCCTTCTACTTGCGCATCAACATAATTTAGCGAAGATATGTTCCCCAATTTACTGATTACAGTATCAAAGGTTGCATCCAATTTTTCGCTATTTAAAACCGACAACTCTATAGCATCTTTAAAAGAAATATTCTTTTGTTTGCGTATTGTTCTAATGCCTGAAACCACTTCTGAAGCAATTTCAAATTGTTTTACTAGATCTTCATCTATCGATTTTGAAACTGGCCATTTAGCAATTATTAAAGCTTCTTCAGAGGTGCGATCTGTAATATTTTGCCATATTTCTTCAGAAATAAAAGGCACAAAAGGATGAAGTATCTTTAAATTATCTTCTAGAATAGCAATGACCTCTTGATATGTTTTTGCATCGACAGGACTACCATAAGATGGTTTGATCATTTCTAATAACCAACTACAGAAATCATCCCAAACCAACTTGTACGTTGTCATTAAAGCATCACTAATTCGGTATTTACTATAACTATCTTCAAGTTCTGCAAGCGCTTGCTGGAATCTTGATTCGTACCAATTTATTGCAACTCTTGAAGATTCGGGTTGTTCGATATTCGAATCAATTTCCCAACCTTTAATTAACCTGAAAGCATTCCAGATCTTATTAACAAAGGCACTACCCTGTTTACAAAGATCTTCATCAAACATAAGATCATTACCGGCAGGAGAACTAAGCAACATTCCTACACGTATCCCATCGGCCCCATATTGATCAATTAAATCTAATGGATCAGGTGAATTACCCAAGGACTTAGACATTTTACGCCTTTGTTTATCTCTTACAATTCCGGTGAGATATACATTTGTAAACGGTTTTTCTCCTTTATACTCATAACCTGCAATGATCATACGTGCTACCCAAAAGAACAAAATCTCTGGAGCGGTTACTAAATCATTAGTTGGATAGTAATAATTAATTTCTTCATTATCTGGTTCCAAAATACCATTAAAAACACTCATTGGCCATAACCAAGAAGAAAACCACGTGTCCAGCGCATCAGCATCTTGTGTAAGGTCATTATCGGCAAGGGTCATATTGCCGGTTTTCTCTTTTGCCAGTGCCAATGCCTCTTCCCTACTTTCGGCTACCACAAAGTCTTCTTTACCGTCGCCATAATAGTATGCGGGAATTTGATGTCCCCACCATAACTGACGCGAAATATTCCAATCCCGGACATTCTCCATCCAATGTCTATAGGTATTAATAAATTTTTCTGGTACAAGATTAACTTCTTTATCTAAAACAGCATCCAATGCAGGTTGCGCAAGGTCTTTCATCTTTAAAAACCATTGATCACTTAGTCTTGGTTCAATAACCGCTTTAGTACGTTCACTTGTTCCAACTTTATTAAGATGCGTTTCAGTTTTTTCTAGGGCACCTATGCTTTCTAATTCTTTAACAATCTCTTTACGAACTACAAAACGGTCTTTACCCTTGTAGTGTAAACCATAAGAATTAAGGGTTGCATCCTCGTTAAAAATATCAACCACTTCCAGATTGTGTTTATCACCTAATTCCTTGTCGTTTGGATCATGTGCCGGAGTTACTTTAAGACAACCAGTACCAAACTCCATATCAACATACTCATCTTCAATTATTGGAATTACACGATTAGCTATAGGCACAATAGCCTTTTTCCCTTTTAGATGAGTAAATCGTTCGTCATTTGGGTTAATACAAATGGCAGTATCCCCCATAATAGTTTCTGGACGTGTCGTAGCAATAGTTAGAGTATCATCACTCCCATCTATTTTATATTTAAGGTAGTAAAGATTACCTTGTTTTTCTTCATAAATTACTTCTTCATCGGACAAAGTGGTTTTTGCTTCGGGATCCCAGTTTACCATCCTATATCCTCTATAAATAAGCCCTTTGTTGTATAAATCAACAAAAACCTTGATTACAGATGCAGACAAATTGTCATCCATTGTAAAAGCAGTTCGTTCCCAATCACAAGAAGCCCCGAGTTTTTTCAACTGTTCAAGAATTATTCCGCCATGTTTATGAGTCCATTCCCAGGCATGTTCCAAAAACTCTTCTCGAGTAAGGTCATTTTTATTGACCCCTTGTTCTTTTAGTTTCGCAACAACTTTGGCTTCAGTAGCAATCGAAGCATGATCTGTACCCGGTACCCAGCATGCATTATACCCTTTGAGTCTTGCTTTACGTATCAACACATCTTGAATTGTATTGTTAAGCATATGCCCCATATGTAATACACCTGTTACGTTTGGTGGAGGTATTACAATTGTATAAGCTTCTCTTTCATCTACTTCAGAATGAAAATAATTATTCTTCATCCAGTAGTCATACCATTTTTCTTCTACTGATTTTGCATCATATTTTGTAGCTAATGCCATACTTTGGTCCGATTTTTGGAATTTGAAGTGCAAAAGTAATTATTAAAGTACGAAGTACGAAGAGAGGATGTTATAAATTATGGTAACGAGTATTAAAAAAACAAAAAATATTAACTACGATATTGTTTTATTATCTTAAAATTGAAGTTTTTACTGTTTAAGATACTTTAATTTTATAATTTCGCACCTCTTACTTTTTATCTTGTGCTTTTGGTTGCCATTTTGAAGTTGGATAAAAAGTGAGTACTTTTACAAACAACAAAAACCTACATTATGAAAAAAGTGATGATGATTCTATTTATTGGTTTTATGGGAGTTGCATTAAACGCTCAAGATGCAAAAATAGAATTTAAAACTGA
This sequence comes from Aquimarina gracilis, assembly GCF_035285365.1. Taxonomy (NCBI): domain Bacteria; kingdom Pseudomonadati; phylum Bacteroidota; class Flavobacteriia; order Flavobacteriales; family Flavobacteriaceae; genus Aquimarina; species Aquimarina gracilis. Next base: position 301,243 of record NZ_JAYKLX010000002.1, read on the forward strand.
AGTTATTGATTATGGCGAAATTGCTAAAGGTAGTGATGGCGTTCGTCAATTCGAATTTACAAATACAGGAGATGCCCCTCTAATCATTTCTAGAGTGTATTCTAGCTGCGGATGTACAATTCCTAAAAAACCAGAAAAACCAATTGCTCCAGGAGAAAGTGGGGTTATCGAGGTAAAATACGACACCAAAAGAGTTGGTCCTATTCGCAAAACAATAACTGTCTATTCTAACGCCAAAGAAGCAACAAAAGCTATTAAAATAAAAGGAACGGTATTGGACAAAAGTGTTTTAGAAAAGAACTAATAGCGCTGCAAAATATACTTAATTAACAAGGGTTGTGTCTGAAGACACAACCCTTGTTTTTTTAAATTACTTTTTTAAGATAAAAGGTGAATTTTAACTCTACCCCTAATCGATTTACTTTAATCTTAATGCGCTTCCCTTCTTCAAAGTAAAATAAATCGTTAAGCTGAGACAATTTGTAATTGTAAGCTTTTTTACCATTCACTTCAAGAATAATATCTCCTTTTTTTAATCCGACTTCATCAGCTGGAGAGCCAGGTCTTACATCCGAAATTTCATATTTAGGTCTTAAAATAAAATTACTTGCTAATTGTAATGTTTTTTCATTTACAACTCGATTTAATCCTAAATAACTCCTATTTTTTTCGGTAACCTTATTTATCACTGTAGGTTGTTCATCTTCTTCAGGAAGAACTGTATCAAAACCAATATGCTGAATTGTTAAACCACTCATATTATAATGAAAAGGTTTATCAAAGAAACTGTTTTTCTTAAATGAAATTTTTTGATTCGGATAATCAATGATTAAGTTAAACCGCCTAAGCACATTTCCTCCCAAAGATCCTTCTCTAGTATCCAAAGATATCCCTTGGATGTATATTGAATCTGGAAATGCAGTAGTAACTTCTTTAAGTTTGAAATCACCTATATGTAGCTCACTTATTTTGGATCTTTGACCAAAAATATCTCCATTAAATCCTTTTCCTAAAAAATCGGCAAACGATTTTTCGGGTATTGTGATACCTTTTTGCTCATTTTCAAATAACCATAAAGAAGATCCCGAACCAGAATCTAACAACAGGCGTACATCTGTTAACTTGTCTTTAGCTTTATATCTGGCTCCCACCAATGGACGTTTATTATTTTCTCTGAAATCCAATTTGGTACTGTGACACCTATCACATTTCTTATACTTATACTGATTAGGATCATGTACTTTTATAACTTTCTTGGTATAATTCACATCCAAAATGAAGTCTTTAAAAAAATCATACCCAATGATACCATGAATTGGAAACCCCATTCTTGGTGAAAAATTAATAGATTCGTCAAACACCAAATAAACAGTATGCTTAACACTAGTTGCATCTCCTATTCTTAACTCATTATCAAGTGATTTTATAGCTTCAACTGGTTCATCATCCCCCAATCCCCTGAGGTAAATTCTTGATGCATTTTTAAGTTCGAGAGACTCCTTGTTATCAACGCTAAAAATAATTGTAGAACCAACACCGGTGTCCAAAATAAAAGAGAGTTCTATTCCGTTAAGAATAACCGGAAGAATAATTAGGTTATTTGCTACTTCAAACTTAATCTTATCACTCTTTTTACCCGCAGGTAACTTAAAACTTGATTGAGCAGAAATAATAAAACTGAAAACCAGAAATAGAACTAATACCTTACTTTTAAGAAATTGACAAAAATTAAGCAGTAAAACTTTCATTACTTTAAATATAGAAAATTACTTGAAAAATCATTGCAATAGTGTGTCTATTTCTTAAAATATTTAAGAAATTTACCACTATTTATTTTTAAATCATAAAAGATGCCAGTAGTATCACGTAAAGGCAACGCAATGCCAGAATCTCCGATTCGGAAATTGGTTCCCTTTGCAGAAAAAGCAGAAAAAGAAGGTAAACATATTTATCGTCTTAATATAGGTCAACCAGATATTAAAACACCAATTGAGGCAATTAATGCCGTTAAAAACAATCAATTGGATATTCTGGCCTATAGCCATTCTGCCGGTTTTGAAAGCTTCAGAAATAAACTTGCCGGTTATTACGCGAAGCATGATATTACGATATCTTCTGAAGATATTTTGGTAACGACAGGAGGTAGTGAAGCACTTATTTTCACCATGGGAAGTATAACAGATCCTGGTGACGAAATCATAGTGCCCGAGCCATTTTATGCTAATTATTATAGTTTCTCAACGCAATCGACAGTTAAGGTGGTTCCTGTTATTTCAAAAATAGAAACAGGTTTTGCATTGCCATCTATTACAGAATTTGAAAAACTTATTACACCAAAGACCAAGGCAATTCTTATTTGCAATCCAGGAAACCCAACGGGATATTTATATAGTAAAGAAGAAATAAAACAACTTGCAGAATTAGCTATCAAATATGATTTATTTTTAATTTCTGATGAAGTATACCGTGAATTTGTTTATGACGACTCCGAGCATTATTCAATTCTGCAAGAAAAAGAGCTCAATGAGCATGCTATTGTAGTAGATTCTGTATCCAAACGCTATAGTATGTGTGGTGCCCGAATTGGTTGTATGGTAAGCAAAAACAAAAGTGTAATACAAACTGCAATGAAATTTGCACAGGCACGATTGAGCCCACCTACTTTAGCTCAAATTGCTAGTGAAGCTGCCTTGGAAGCGCCAGAAACATATTATAAAGAGACGGTTTCCAAATATAAATTAAGAAGAGACACTCTAGTATCGGGGCTTAAAGAAATACCTGGAGTAAAAGTTGCTACTCCTAAAGGTGCATTTTATTGTATTGCAGAGTTACCTATTAAAAATGCCGATGACTTTACCAAATGGTTGTTAGATAAATTTGATTTGGATAACGAAACTGTTATGTTAGCACCTGCTTCTGGGTTTTATTCAAGTCCTAATGTTGGCGAAAATCAAGTTCGAATAGCCTATGTGTTAAACAGAAGAGATCTAAGAAAAGCGGTTAACATCCTGAAGCTAGCCCTAGAAAAATACAACGATCAATGAATATCGAATACAACAAATCTTTAAGAGATTACAATACTTTTGGAATAGAGGTAATCGCTTCAGAATTTATAAAAATCACTTCAGAAGTAGCACTGAAAAATGTCCTTTTAAAGAAAAACAGAAAAGAGATATTCGTTATAAGTGGAGGTAGTAATATGCTTTTAACCAAAGACATTGATGCTTTAGTTTTACACATTGCAATACCCGGAATAACCGTCACTGATGAGTCCGATGATTCGGTTATGATTTCCGCAAATGCAGGAGAAAATTGGCATGACTTTGTTCTACATTGTATTCGCAATGATTATGGCGGATTAGAAAATTTATCTTTAATACCAGGATATGTAGGGAGCGCTCCTATACAAAACATTGGAGCCTATGGAGTAGAATTAAAGGATACTTTTGTAAGCTGTGAAGCTATCGAAGTATTATCGGGTCAAAAACATTTGTTTTCAAACGAAGATTGCAAATTCGGATATCGTAACTCTATTTTCAAAAATGATGCTAAAGGTAAATTTATCATTACCAAAGTCACCTTCAGATTGAGCAAAAAAAATCATATTCTTAACACAAGTTACGGAGCTATCGAAAATGCCTTGGCAGAAAACAATATTAGTACCCCAACAATTAAAGATGTTTCTGATGCAGTAATCCAAATTAGAAAAAGCAAACTCCCTGACCCTAAAGAAATTGGTAATAGCGGTAGTTTCTTTAAAAATCCGGTGATCCCTAAAGACCATTTTTCTGAACTTCAGAAATCACATCCCAATATCCCTTTTTATAAAGTGAGTGAAGAGAAGGTTAAAGTGCCTGCAGGTTGGTTAATAGAACAAAGTGGTTTTAAGGGTAAACGCTGGGGGGATGCGGGAGTTCACAAAAAACAAGCATTAGTTCTGGTCAATTATGATAATGCTTCTGGCCAGGAAATCCTGGACGTATCAAAAATAATTCAATCAGAAATAAAAAACAGATTCAATATCAACTTGGAAACCGAGGTAAACATAATAAAGTAGATTTTTGAAATATCAATTAGCGCAAGACCTTTTATAAAAATCTTATTAAAAAACATTATTATAAATCTTAATTTTTTGTTTTATATCTAGATAGCAATACATTCTTCGTATCTTTGCAGCTAATTTTGATAGTTTTACATTATTATGAAACTTTTACTACTTACAATCGGCTTGTTACTATTGGCTTTTGGAGGAATTGCTATAAAATTATGGGCCAAAAAAGATGGAAAATTTGCTGGAACCTGTGCAAGTCAAAGTCCGTTTCTAAATAAAGAGGGGGAATCGTGTTCTTTGTGTGGAAAAACTCCAGATCAATATGCAAATTGCAACGAACAAGAACATTCAAAATAATTTTCCTCAAACAGGCATAGTCTGCTCAAAAAAAAATCATTGAAAAAAGAACGTCTTACTTTATTAGAAGAGCATATTTCTAAAGCAAAAGATGGAAATCAAGCATCTTTTAACTTCCTGCTTGATACATTTTGGAATGATGTTTATAATTTTCAACTAAAAAGAACACAAGACGAATATGAGGCCGAAGATATTACCATACAAAGTTTTTCCAGAGCCTTTGATAGGATAGAAACGTTTAAAGAAGAATATAACTTTAAGACTTGGTTAATTCAAATATCCAAAAATATTCATATAGATCTTCTTAGAAAAAAGAATGCTTCAATTCAATCTCAAACTACTACACAAGTTGATGATTCTGTTTATAAAATAGCAGATGATAATCCCACACCAGAGGATAAATTAATTACCGAGCAAAATCTTGCCCAGTTACTTTTATATATTAAACAATTAAAACCTCCCTATCAAAAAGTAATTAACTTGCGGTATTTTCAAGAACTGAGCTACAAAGAAATTGCCCAGAATCTTAATGAACCCATAAATAATGTTAAGGTAAAACTTTTGAGAGCAAAGAAATTATTATCTGAAATAATTAACAATAAAAAAGAATAACTTGACTAGGATCTTAGGTTAAAAGAAGTAAACCCTTTGATAACCATAAATAAAGGATCGATCCATTTATCATTGATTTTTTTATCATACTTAACAAACTTTTGAATCAATCCTTTTGGAGCAGATATCTCTTTTTCTATAGCGGTAATATTGATATACCTTTGATTTTTGAGAAGCCATTTCTCAACACGCTTTCGATTATTAAGCCTTTTTTTAGGACTCACCAACTCTTCCTGCATGATTTTTTGTCTTTTTTTGTATGACAAATAACTTTTAAAATCAGAAAAAATTTTATGTTAACTAAATTTTAACCTCTTGTTAAAAAAATATTTAGACTCAAGCTTTAACTATCTTTATTAGAAAACTAATTTTTCAAAATACTTTTTCCCTTTTTAGATTAATTCAATAAAAAATCACCCAGTGCACCTATCAAAATCATAACTTTTACTTAAACTCAATATAATCTAAGCTTTCTTTGTATTTTTGTTGAAAATATTGCTTGTATGAACAATGAAGCTACTGCGATTGCCCCAAAAATAGGAAAACCAAAATGGCTAAGAGTTAAACTCCCTACGGGTAAAAAATATACAGAACTAAGAGGTTTAGTAGATAAGTATGACCTGCATACTATTTGCACATCAGGTAGTTGCCCTAATATGGGTGAATGCTGGAGTGAAGGAACAGCAACTTTCATGATTCTTGGAAATATTTGCACACGATCATGTGGGTTTTGTGGAGTTAAAACAGGACGACCAGAAACTGTCGATTGGGAAGAACCAGAAAAAGTTGCCCGATCTATAAAAATAATGAAAATAAAGCATGCTGTAATTACCTCGGTTGATAGAGATGATCTGGCTGATGGAGGTTCTATAATCTGGGCAGAAACTATACAAGCCATTCGTAGAATGAACCCTGAAACCACTTTAGAAACATTAATTCCAGACTTTCAGGGAAAAACTAAAAACATAGACAGGATAATTGCTGTTGGTCCTGAGGTGGTTTCCCATAATATGGAAACGGTAAAAAGATTAACACGAGAAGTTCGTATACAGGCTAAGTATGAGCAAAGTCTACAAGTACTTAAATACCTAAAAGATAATGGCATAAGACGCACCAAAAGTGGAATTATGCTGGGATTGGGTGAAAAAGAAGATGAAGTCATTCAAACTCTAAAGGATCTAAGAGAAGTAAATTTAGACATTGTTACTATAGGGCAATATCTACAACCAAGTAAAAAACATCTACCGGTAAAAGAATTTATTACTCCTGATCAATTCAAAAAATACGAAGAAATTGGATTAGAAATGGGGTTTAGACATGTCGAAAGTGGCGCCTTGGTTAGATCTTCTTATAAAGCACAAAAGCATTTAACCTAACCCATAAACCTATACAATAGTAAGAGGATTTGATGAATACACCAACAAGAATTGCCATTAATGGTTTTGGAAGAATAGGTCGCAATCTTTTCAGACTATTACTAAATCATCCTAGTATAAAGGTTGTTGCTATTAATGACCTAGCAGACGCCAAAACTCTAAGTCACTTGCTTAAATATGATAGCATTCATGGAGTTTTACCCATAAACATATCTTACAATGATGATCACATCATCGCTGAAAACATTAAGGTTCCTTTGATTAACATAAAAGATCCTGAAAATTGCAATTGGAAAAAATATAATGTTGATATTGTTGTAGAAGCTACGGGGAAATTTAAGACTAAAATTCTGGCTCAAAAACACTTAATAGCGGGAGCAAAAAAAGTTATACTCTCTGCCCCACCGTTGGAGGACAGCATTAAAACAATAGTGCTTGGAGTTAATGATCATATTATTGATGGCTCTGAAACCATAATATCCAACGCATCATGCACAACAAACAATGCTGCTCCAATGATTAAAATCATTAATGATCTATGCGGAATTGAGCAAGCCTATATCACCACAGTACACAGTTACACAACAGATCAAAGCTTACACGATCAACCTCATAGGGATTTAAGACGGGCTAGAGCTGCAAGCCAATCTATTGTCCCAACAACTACAGGAGCTGCAAAAGCTTTAACAAAAGTATTTCCAGAATTAAGTGATGTCATTGGAGGATGTGGTATCAGAGTTCCTGTTCCAGATGGATCACTAACCGATATTACATTCAATGTAAAAAAAGAGACATCGATCAACGAAATAAACCAGGCTTTTAAAAGAGCATCCGAAACACATTTAAAAGGTATTTTGGCATATACTGAAGATCCAATTGTTTCTGTAGATATTCTTGGCAATCCACATTCATGCGTATTCGATTCTTTAATGACATCAGTAATAGGAAAGATGGTCAAAATAATTGGTTGGTATGATAATGAAATTGGTTATAGTAATAGAATAATTGATTTAATTGTCAACATTTGTAAGAAATAACTATCTTAGTTGAGATTTTTAGAGGAAAAATGCCAACCCCAATAAGACAATTTATATTTATAATTTTATTAGTTTGTTGTTTTTTTACTTCGGCTCAAACAGCTGATAACCAAACAAACATACAAACAAATGATACTATTGACCATTATTTAATAGAAGCCTCAAAAGCTATAAATAAAGGCCAATTAGAGCTTGCACTTTCTAATGTAATTATAGCAAAAGATCTTACTCCTAATAATCAAAGTAAAGCCTACAATGCCAAAACCAAAATGGTACTAGCCAAGCTATACAGAGAATTAGGTGATTACAACCAGGCAGAAGAGCAAATTTTGGAAGCCATAGAAATTCATAAAGAATTCGACGATGAAAATATGCTAGCGCATTCATATTCTCTTTATGGCTCAATTGCTATAGCACTTAAAAAATTTGATACCGCAAAAAAAGTTCTTGAAGAAGCATTATCAATCACAAAAAAAAGCAAAACTAAAGGACTTGAAGGCCCTATAAAACTCAATTTAGGACTTCTTGCACTTGAACAGAAACAATACGATACCGCTATAGCATATTTTAATAGTGGTCTACCCATAATAGAATCTGTTAATTTAAGTTACTTTAAAGCACAAGTTTATATAAATAAAGCGAGAACATTATTAGCGCAAGATCAAGCCGACGAAGCATTAAGAACAAATGATCTGGCTATGAAAATTGGGCAAGAAAATGAGTATACCAGAATACGATCCGAATGTTATTTTATTTATAGTAAGATTTACGAGCATAAAAAAGATTACCAATCCTCATTAAGCAATCTTAAAACCCACAAAAGGATTACAGATTCATTATTTAATATTAATAAGGAAATAATTGTTCAAGAAGCAGGAGCTAAACTGAATCTTAATGAAAATAATGTTTTAATTGAAGAGCTCACCGAAGAAAATAACCAACAACTCAAATCATTAAAATTAGGAAGACTAACTACAATCCTGAGTATAGCCCTTATTACTATATTGTCGTTATTAACCCTATCTCTTTATAAAAACAATAATTTAAGAGCCAGAGCCAACGAACTGCTGCAAAATAAGAATACAGAGCTTATTCTAGCAAAAGAAAATGCAGAGCGAGCGAGTGAGGCCAAAGTTCAGTTCTTATCTACAATTACCCACGAACTAAGAACTCCTTTGTATGCTGTTACCGGACTTACGCACCTTTTGCTAGAGGAAAGTCCGACACCAAATCAAAAAGAGCATTTGAATTCCCTTAAATTTTCTGGGGAATACCTGTTATCATTAATTAACAACATCTTAGACCTTAATAAACTTGAGGCTAACAAAGTGGAATTAGAAAACACTTCTTTTAATTTAAAGAAAAGAATTAATGATGTACTAATTGCCCTAGGCAAATCGGCAAAAGATAGAAATAACAAATTGCATTATGAATTTGACGACTCTATACCTCCAAAACTGAAAGGAGACCCATTGAAAGTTTCCCAAATTCTAATTAATCTTATTGGCAACTCTATTAAGTTCACTCAAAATGGCGACATCTGGATACGAGTGAAACCTATTAACATAAATGAAAGCAATATATCACTCAATTTTGAAATCGAAGATAATGGTGTAGGGATTTCTGAAAAGAAACAACAAACAATTTTTGAAAATTTCACACAAGGATCAGTACAAATTAATAGAAAGTTTGGCGGCACAGGGCTAGGTCTTTCTATTGTAAAAAATCTTTTATCTCTAATGGATAGTGAGATAAAACTTGAGAGTAAATTAGGAAAAGGCTCCAAATTTTTATTCAACCTTACCTTTGAAATTTTTGAAGAAAAAAGTACAGACTATCTGGAAGAAGCGAAAAAAATCGATTATAAGATATTAGCAGATAAACATATATTAATTGTAGAAGACAATAAGATCAATCAATTAATCACCAGAAAAATTTTGGAAAAGAATAAGATAAAGTGTGATGTTGCTGATAATGGTGATATAGCGGTCAATAAGGCCAAAGAAAACTCTTTCGATCTTATTCTTATGGATATACACATGCCTGGTATAAGTGGTATTGAGGCTACAAAACAGATCAGAGAATTTGACAAAGAAATCCCAATTATTGCACTTACAGCAGTAACGCTAGATGACAACTTGGATGAATTTTATGATAATGGCTTTAATGACATCATCCCAAAACCATATAAAACAGAGGAGTTTTTCACAAAACTTCATAAGGCATTGGCAAAAAAACAAACAACAACATAAAGAGACTTTGGCATAACTATTGAAGAATTTTGTATAACACAAGCTATAGTAGCTTATTTGAGTTAGCCAAAACATATATTAAAAATGAGGTTTAAGTTGATAAACCTCATTTTTTTATATAACTGAATATCATTTTATTAAACTCCTCCCCGTTTTCTACAAACTTCATTTCAATGGGCTGATACCATAAGTTATCCGATTTAAAATTACCTGATAAACGCATATAATCCTTTTCAGTCGTGATTATATGTTCAAGATTCCTAAATTCCTCCAACTCTTTCTCAGAAAAATTATGATGATCAGGGAAATTTATGTGGTTAAATTGTAATCCCAAAGAATCATAATACTCTACTAGCCTTTTAGGGTTTGCAATCCCAGTAATAAGAGAAAAAGAAGAATTCTTAAAGACTTCCAAAGATCGCATTTCAGAACTTCCGATCACTTCATTACCATAATTAATAGTTGCAAAAAACAGAGACTGATGATCTTCTATATTAAGCTTCTTTCTTATTCTTTTTCTTTCATCAACAGAAATATCCTCTGGACATTTGGTTACCACAATAATATCAGCTCGCTTTGCACCTTCTCGTGGCTCTCTTAAATTTCCTGTTGGTAATAGAATATCATCACAATACAAATCATAGTATGCAGTTAATAGGATGTAAAACCCGGCTTTTACTTTTCTATGTTGATAAGCATCATCTAGCAATATTGTATCAGGTTTTGGATTAAACTTTATAAGATTAGCAATACCACGACGCCTATCACTATCAACACTCACAAATACTTCTGGAAACTTAGTTTTAAACTGCAATGGTTCATCTCCCACTTCTTTTACCGTAGAAGATGATTTAACTAACTGAAAACCTTCAGTTTCTCTTTTATACCCCCTGCTCAAGGTCGCTAGTTTCACTTCTTCCCTAAGTAATCTAATCAGATATTCAATCATTGGTGATTTACCCGTACCGCCTACGCTTAGATTTCCGACGGCAATTACCGGAAAGTCATAGCCTGTAGATTTTTTAATTCCCAGATCATACATTTTATTTCGTAACCATGTTATAAAGTAATAGACCGGAACAACAGGAAGAAGTATCTTTCGCAATAGATTCATGGTTACAAAAGTATGAAACGTAACTTTGATAATCCCAAAAAGTTTTTTTACATTCAATTTTTACTTAAAACAACAAACAATGCAAATTAAAGAGGTTATACAACACCTTGAAGCTTTGGCTCCCACTACTTATGCTGAAGGCTTTGACAATGTAGGCTTATTGGTAGGAGACCCTGACACCAAAGTTACCGGAATATTGGTCACATTAGATACTTTGGAGATAGTCGTAGAAGAAGCTATAGAAAACAATTGTAATCTAATAGTAAGTTTTCATCCCATTGTATTTAAAGGAATAAAGAAATTTAATGGCAATAATTATGTAGAACGCGTAGTAATGAAAGCCATTAAAAACGATATTGCAATTTTTGCAATACACACAGCCCTTGATAATGCTTTAAATGGAGTGAACGATATGATTTGCGAGCAATTAGGCTTAACAGATCGAAAAATCCTAATACCCCAAAACGGGAACATAAAAAAACTAACCACCTTTGCACCCATTGCAGAAGCCGAAACTTTGAGATCAAAACTTTTTGATGCAGGCGCAGGAACTATTGGCAATTATGATAACTGTAGTTTCTCGACCGATGGCACTGGCACGTTTAGAGCTCAAGAACATGCAAACCCCACTATAGGCAAGATTGGAAAGATTCATCATGAAAAAGAAACTCAAATTCAGATAACCTATCCAAAACATAAAGAAAAGAACATTCTAAAAGCACTTTTTGAAAATCATTCTTATGAAGAGGTGGCATATGAAATTATTACCTTAGAAAATCAGAACCAAAATATAGGAATGGGAATGATTGGTGAGTTACCCGAACCCATGAATGAATTAGATTTTTTAAAACATATTAAAAATGTTTTTAAAACGGGCTGTGTACGATATTCTGAATTATTAGACAAACCGATCCGAAGGGTAGCTGTACTAGGCGGAAGCGGAAGTTTTGCTATTAAAAATGCCATACAAGCAGGAGCCGATGTTTTTATTACTGCAGATCTAAAATATCATCAATTCTATGAAGCCGAAAAACAACTTCTACTTGCCGATATTGGACATTATGAAAGTGAGCAATACACAAAAAACCTAATTGTTACCTATCTTAGAAAAAAAATCAGTAATTTTGCAATCATTTTATCGGATAAAAACACCAATCCTATTCAATATCTTTAAAATATGGCAAAGAAAGAAGTTACTGTTGAGCAAAAATTAAGAGCACTATATGACTTGCAATTAATTGACTCTAGAGTTGATGAGATTAGAAACGTTCGCGGAGAATTACCTCTAGAGGTTGAAGATCTTGAAGACGAAGTAGCCGGATTAAACAAAAGATTAGACAAGCTTAATAATGATCTTGAAACTATTGATGACGGCATCAAGAGCAAGAAAAATCTTATTGAGGAAGCTAAAGCACTAATCAAAAAATACGGAGAACAACAAAAAAATGTTCGAAACAATCGCGAATATAACTCTCTAAGTAAAGAGATTGAGTTTCAAGAGTTAGAAATTCAATTGGCAGAAAAACATATTAAAGAGCACAAAGCTCAGATTGTTCAAAAAAATGAGATCATAACTCAAACCAAAGATAAGCTAGCAGAACGCAACGAACACTTATCACATAAGAAAGGAGAGCTTGATGCTATTTTGGCAGAAACCGAAAAAGAAGAACAAGCCTTAATTGCAAAATCTGAAGATTATCAAAAAGAAATTGAAGAACGTTTGGTCAATGCATATAAAAGAATTAGAAACAATGTAAAAAATGGTCTTGCTGTTGTTCCAATTGAGCGTGGTGCATCGGGTGGGTCTTTCTTTACAATCCCTCCTCAAGTTCAAATGGAAATTGCTTCTCGTAAAAAAATTATTACTGATGAGCATAGTGGGAGAATTCTAGTTGACCAAGAGCTTGCCAAAGAAGAAAAAGAAAAAATGGAAGCGCTCTTTGCCAAATTATAGTGAAAAACACAATCGATATATTAGCCTCAGTTAAAACTGGGGCTTTTTTGATTCTAAACCAAACCAAAAATGAATCATGTCTTAATTATAGGTCTTGTCTGGCCCGAACCTAATTCATCTGCAGCAGGAAGTAGAATGCTGCAACTTATAAGCACGTTTTTAGCCAAAAACTGGAAAATCACTTTTGCGAGTCCAGCCGCCACCAGTGAACATATGATCGACTTGAACGAATTAGGAATCTCGAGAGTGAATATTGATATTAACAACTCAAGCTTTGATCATTTTATAAAGCAATTACAACCCGACATTGTCATGTTCGACCGGTTTATGATCGAAGAACAATTTGGCTGGAGAGTTGCTCAACACAGTCCGGACTCTCTTAGAATCCTTAATACAGAAGATTTACATAGTTTAAGAAGAACCCGACAGGAATCTTTTAAAACCAATAAAAAACACACTATCAAAGATCTATTATTGAGTGATTTTACAAAAAGAGAAATTGCCAGTATTTATCGTTGTGATCTTTCGCTTATAATTTCCGATTTTGAAATAAGACTACTTAAACATGAGTTCAACATTCAGGAAGATTTATTACATTATATTCCTTTTCTATTAGATTCTATTGATTCTGAAGCTACCGCTAAATGGCCAGTTTTCGAAGAAAGGGATCACTTTATTACTATCGGCAATTTCCGTCATGAACCAAATTGGAACAGTGTATTATATCTAAAAAAAACTATTTGGCCCCTTATAAAAAAAGAATTACCCGAAGCAGAATTACATGTATACGGGGCCTATCCCCCACCAAAGGCAACCCAATTACATAATGTAAAAGATGGTTTTATAATCAAGGGTTGGACAAAAGATGCTCAAGCAGTCATGCAGAAAGCCCGTGTTTGCCTGGCTCCTTTACGGTTTGGCGCAGGAATTAAAGGGAAACTTGCTGAAGCTATGCTATGTGGAACACCAAGTATTACAACTTCTATTGGTATTGAAGGCATGTTGGACGAAGATTCAGATTGGAACGGCTTTGTATCAGACGAACCTAATCACTTCGCAAAAGCAGCCGTAAGATTATATTCTGACAAAAATCTCTGGCAACAATCACAGCAAAACGGTATAGAAATTATTAATACGCGTTTCGAAAAAAATAAATTTCATACCGCCTTTATTGAAAAAATCAATTTTGTAAGAGAAAATTTAGAAGAACAACGCGCAAAAAACTTTATAGGCAGCATGCTTCAATTTCATACATTAAGAAGTACAGAATTCATGTCTCGTTGGATCGAGGAAAAAAACAAGTAAATAGGTTCATTAATCTGAATATTAAAATACACAATCGAGTTAACTCGTAGTTCATCACAATATATCGTAGTTCATCAAAATTCATTTTCATGTTCATAAATAAAGCTGTCAATTCGTACAGTAATATCAAAAATCAAAACATGAAAAAAATTTCACTCATCAATCTTTCACTTATCGTTATCATTGGAGTTTACTTAATTAAAAAAGACGATATAAAACAATCAACATTCGAAGAAATTACTGCAGAGCGGTTAAACATAGTAGGAAAAAATGGCAATAAGTATGTCGTAATTAGCAATCCCGAAAAACAAGCATCCCCATCCGAAAACAACAAATCTTTAAAACACTACAGACAAAGTAGAGAACCAGGATTAGTATTTTTTAATAGTGAAGGAGACGAAGTCGGAGGCCTCATTTTTGATGCCGATAGCACAAACAGTTACCAATATTTTACTTTTGATCAATACAAAGGCGATCAGGTTATGTACCTTGCAAAAGATGAAACTCTTGTAGACGGAAATTGGAAAAGATGGTATGGATTAATCTTTAATGAACGATCTAACAAACCTCAAAAAAAAATTCTTGAAGAATACCAAAAGATTATACAAAGCAACTTAGACTCTACAGAATTAAAAAAACAACTTAAAGAATTTTGGTCTTATGAAAAAGGAAATAGAGAAATGAATCGAATGTTTGTTGGTCGCGAGACAAATGGAGAAATTGGAATTTTTCTTACCGATAGAACGGAAAAACCAAGATTGCATATTTATGTTGATTCTCTTGGAACCCCCTTTATTAAAACTTTTGACCAACAGGGAAATGCAACCAACATCTTGAAAACAAGAAAAGAATAATGAGTTTACTATCCTCTTGAATTCTGAATAAATTTGGTTTATCTTATTATCCCCTTGCATTAATCCAGTATATCGCTAATTATGTACAAAAGATCCTGGTTAAAATATGTCCTGCTTTTTGCTTTCTGCCTTTTTAGACACACCCTTACTAGAATAAAAATTCACGGAGGTTTTGAAGGGCTTCACTTTACAGATGGTTTATACTGGTCTTTTTTAAATGGCGTAATCTGTATTCTGATAATTGACTGGCTAAGCAAAAAGTTTAAAAAAACTGGTTTTCTGTTTTTGTATAGTACTGTAGGTAACCTAATTATCGTTTCAATCTACAGTATAATGGTAATGTATTATTTGGGCCCTGGCTTGGAGGATACCAAATTTGTTATAACAGAGCTTACCTATTTTCTTTTTGAAGTTATATTGGTCACAACGCTATATCTACTTTATATACTTATAAAAAACTATCAAGAAAAAGAAAAAGAGCTTTTAATACTTCAAAATACACAAGCAAAAATGGAAGTCAAACTTCTTGAAGATCAGATAAACCCACATTTTCTTTTTAATAATTTGAATATACTATCCACAATTATCAATAAAGGAAAATCGAAAGATGCCGATCAGTTTCTAAATACATTCAGTCGTATTTACCGATATGTAATTGACTATAAAAACCAAGAGCTCATTTTGCTCTCAAAAGAATTAGAGTTTGTAAAGGATTATATATATCTTTTAGAAAAACGTTTTGTCAACTCATACACCTTTAACATTAACATAGCTGGAAATGAAGAAACCAAATACTACATTATACCAAATACACTTCAAATTTTAGTAGAAAACATTGTAAAGCATAATGAAGGTTCATCAGATCATCCTGTAGAAGTTTTTTTAGACATACAAGAAGATCATTTAGTAATAAAAAATACGTATTCTCCAAAAAAATACAAACCAGAATCAAAAAAGATAGGATTATCAAACCTAAAAAAAAAAAGATATCGTTTACTCTATGAACAAGAAATAAGTATTACCCAATACAAAGATTATTTTATAGTAAATATTCCTTTAGTAATAAAACACATATAACATGAACCTCCTTCTTGTTGAAGACGAACAATTTGCAGCTTATAGGCTTAAATCATTTATTAGACGATACAATCTCTCTTGGGATATTATAAATGAGCTAACATCTATAAGTGAGCTACTATATGTTCTAAAAAATACTCCTAAACAAATTGATCTCATACTCTCTGATATTGAGCTTAGCGATGGGAACTTAATGCAAGTCATTCATTTGCTACCTAAGAATATTCCCATTATTTTCGTAACTGCCTATGATCAATATTGGCAAAAAGCATTCTCTTTAAACAGTATACATTACATTACAAAACCTTTTGATTTCAAACAAATCAAAACCGCATTAGATAAATTCGTTTTACTAAATAAACAAGGAAACTTGCTAGACCACGAACAAATAAGTTTACTTCTAAACAACTCCAAGCATTATAAAGAAAAACTGTTAATCAAAAAGCATCGTAAACTACATCTAATTGACGTAAAAAGCATAGGTCATTTTTTATCGGAAGGAGGTATTTTATTTGCAAGAATTGGAGATCAAAGGATGTTACTAAAAGAAACTTCTCTTACCAATTTAAAATCTACATTAAACCCAAATCAATTCTTTAGGATTAATAGACATCAAATAGTAAATAGTAATCATATCTCCTCTATTCAAAAATATAATAAAGACACCTTGCTCATCAAATTATCTGATGGTAATGAATTAAGAACCTCACAAGGAAGAACAAAACCATTCAAAGATTGGCTCGATAAAAAACTATAACCTATATAAAATGCTCATTTTTGTATAACAAAAAAAGCTTTTCCAAAAATTGGAAAAGCTCAATATACCATATATCGTTTACTTTACTCTTTCTTAAAGAGTAGCTACGTGTTTAGCAAGCTGTGACTTTAAGTTAGCTGCTTTATTCTTATGAATAACATTATTCTTAGCTAACTTGTCAAGCATAGAAACAACTGTAGGAAACATAGCTTCTGCCTCTTTCTTATCAGCCTCACGTAATTTCTTGATAGCATTACGTGTAGTTTTGTGCTGGTATCTGTTTCTAAGACGCTTTGTCTCGCTATTTCTAATTCTCTTTAATGCTGACTTGTGATTTGCCATCTCTCTTCTATTAAATTTCTTACTACTAAAATTTGTAGCCCGTAGGGGAATCGAACCCCTCTTACCAGGATGAAAACCTGGCGTCCTAGCCGATAGACGAACGGGCCATTTTCCTTTTTCAAGGATTGCAAATTTATAGCTTTCACTTTAAATCTACAATTAATTTCATAATTCGTAGCCCGTAGGGGAATCGAACCCCTCTTACCAGGATGAAAACCTGGCGTCCTAGCCGATAGACGAACGGGCCATAGTTGTTTGCCTAATTGCGGATGCAAAAATACAACTATTTTTTAATGGCGCAAGAGTTATTTTATTTTTTTTAAAACTTAATACGCTTTCGCAAATAAAACACGTTTTTTTGAAGGATTACCACTATAAACACACACACCTTCTTCCTCTTTTGCATCAAATGGAATACAACGTATTGTTGCTTTTGTAAGTTCTTTGATCTTCTGTTCTGTTTCTATCGTTCCATCCCAATGTGCCGAAATAAAACCTCCTTTATTTTCAAGCATTTCTTTGAAATCTTCAAAAGAATTTACTTCAGTAATATGACCATCTCTATATTGAGTAGCTTTTGCATGAAGGCTTTTCTGAATATCTTCTAGCAATGCTTCTATAGTTTCAACCACTTCATTTTTGGCTACAAATTGCTTTGTTAACGTATCTCGACGAGCTAATTCTACTGTTCCTTTCTCCAAATCTTTAGGTCCAATTGCTATTCGCAGTGGCACTCCTTGCAATTCATATTGTGCAAATTTAGCTCCTGGTCGGTGGGTATCCCGGTTATCATACTTAACTGAAATTCCTTTAGCTCTTAAATCAGCAACCAATTCATTAGCCACTTCAGAAATTTGATCCAATTGTTCTTCTCCTTTATAGATAGGAACGATAACAACTTGAATTGGCGCTAAATTAGGAGGCAAAACCAGTCCATTATCATCACTATGAGTCATAATCAAAGCTCCCATTAATCTTGTAGAAACTCCCCAAGAAGTAGCCCACACATAATCTAGTTTTCCTTCTTTTGAAGTAAATTTAACATCAAATGCCTTTGCAAAATTTTGTCCTAGAAAATGAGAGGTTCCCGCCTGCAATGCTTTTCCATCTTGCATAAGAGCTTCAATACAGTACGTATCCTCTGCTCCTGCAAAACGTTCACTTTCTGTTTTTCTTCCTTTTATTACAGGAATTGCCATAAAATTCTCTACAAAATCGGCATACACATTGTTCATTTGCTCTGTTTCGGCAATTGCCTCTTCTCTCGTCTCATGTGCAGTATGTCCTTCTTGCCATAAAAACTCCGCCGTACGCAGAAAAAGTCGGGTTCTCATCTCCCAACGAACTACATTGGCCCATTGATTTACCAAAATTGGTAAATCTCTATACGATTGTATCCATCCTTTATACGTATTCCAGATAATTGCCTCAGAAGTAGGACGAACTATAAGCTCTTCTTCTAATTTTGCATTAGGATCTACAATTAACTTTGAGCTATCTTCTGGATCAGTCTTTAATCTGTAGTGCGTTACAACGGCACATTCTTTTGCAAATCCTTCAGCATTTTTTTCTTCAGCTTCAAAAAGACTTTTTGGAACAAATAATGGAAAATATGCATTTTGATGACCTGTTTCTTTAAATTTCCTATCTAATTCTGCCTGCATTTTTTCCCAAATAGCATACCCATATGGCTTAATAACCATGCATCCTCTTACTGCCGAATTCTCGGCCAAGTCTGCCTTAACGACTAATTCGTTATACCATTTTGAATAATCTTCACTACGCTTTGTTAAATTCTTGCTCATAAACTGCTATTTGGCACAAATGTTGTGGCTTTGTTAAATATAATTTTGTTAGCGCAAAACTAACTAAATTTGTAATGTTCAACAATAAAATAAGAAGATATGCATCCTAAAAATTATTTTCAAAGAAATAGTGCCGCCACAGTTTTACTTGTGGTCAGTGCGCTTATGTTGACGTCTTGTAGTTCTTATGAATATGTACCTTATAATGATGGTATCTATGCCGATTCAAGAAACCAAAGAAATACAGAATCTCAACCTAATAGAACTCCAAAAAAGTCAAGTTACTATTCAAGCTATTTTTCTGAAAAATCAGCACAAATAGATAATGTTGTTGAACAGAATGAAATTTTTACCGACGTTGATTCTTATTCTAGTGAAGAATATGATGCCGCCGACACCACGGCTGTGGCAGCTCTTAATTATGAAACTGCACAACCTGCATGGGGAAGTAACCCTACTGAGGTAAACGTAAACATCATTGATAATGGTTGGAACAACTGGTGGGGTCCTGGATGGGGACTTGGCTGGGGATGGAATGCCGGCTGGGGATGGAATGGATGGTACGGACCCGGTTGGGGATGGAACGCTGGCTGGGGATGGAATGGATGGTACGGACCCGGATGGGGACTTGGCTGGGGATGGAATGCCGGCTGGGGATGGGGACGCCCTTGGTACGGTGGTTTTTACGGCCCCTATAACAGAGGTTACTATGGCCGTGGATATGCTTATAACAGAGGTGGTAGGTATATTGGATATAATGGTGGCAGAAATTCATATGCCTATTCAAGAAATCGTAGCAGAGCATCATATAGAAATTCAGCTTACAGATCAAGGTCTGCCAATGGAAATTACTCTCGAAGCAGACAAGGATATACAAACCGAAGAAGAGTATCTGCAGATGGAAGCCGAAGTAGAAGTTCTAGTTATTCGAATAGGTCTGGCAACAGCTCGTACAACTCTCGCTCAAGGTCTTCTTCTATAAATCGCAACGGAAGCTCCAGGAGATATTCTAGTTCTCCATCGCGATCAAGAAACTATTCTTCGGGCAGAAGCTACTCTAGAGGAACGTCTCCTGCAAGAAGCAGAGGCTCAAGTTACTCAAGAGGAAGTTCTTCACGCAGTAGCGGTTACTCACGTTCTAGCGGCAGATCTTCATCAAGAAGTAGTGGTAGTCGAGGTAGAGGAAGAGGATAAAAATCATATCAGAGTTGGCACAAACCTGATATTTATCAGAAAACTTTCCCGAATGTCTCAGTATTTTTGAGACATTCTGTAATTCTAAAATTATTATCTAATGAAAAAGCTATTCTTATTCATAGGTGCTCTATCTATGTCTTTTCTGAATGCTCAAGATATTACAGATGCTTTGAGATATTCTCAACAAGATATTATCGGAACAGCACGATTTAGAGGTATGAGCGGCGCTTTTGGAGCGCTTGGTGGAGATTTATCTGCATTACAAATTAACCCTGCAGGATCTGCCGTGTTTCTAAGTTCCTATGGCTCTATAACACTTTCTTCAACCACGATTAATAATGATGCTAGTTATAATGACGATAGATTTCTCAATGGTTTTAACAACTCGAGTTCTTCTAATTTCAATTTTAATCAGCTAGGAGCAGTTTTTATTTATGACCATTACGATGAAGAATCATCTGGAATTAATAAACTATCTCTTGGTCTAACCTACGATCAAACTGCTGATAATGCTGACGAGTTTTTCACTTTTGGACAAAGTCGAAATTCTATAGACAGTTATTTTCTTACCGAAGCTCAAGGCATCCCTTTAGACCTTATAAGCCGCAGACCTGGTGAAACACCTAGCGAACTGTATGCATTTCTAGGTGAAACAGAGGGATATAGTGCACAGCAAGCCTTTTTGGGCCATGAAGCTTTTGTTATAGAAGCAGATGATTTGGACAACCCAGATAACACAACTTACTTTTCGAATATCGCACCTGGAGTGTTTGATCAAGAATACTTTTATGAGAGCACTGGACTTAATGGAAAGTTCACTTTAAATCTTGGAGCTCAAATTAACAGAGATTTCTATATTGGATTCAACCTTAACTCACATTTCATTAACTATGATAAGGTTACAGAGTTTTTTGAAGGAAACAATAACCCTGGAAGTAATGTAAATGAAGTATTATTCACAAATAGATTATCTGCCAACGGCGCAGGGTTCTCAGGACAAATTGGGGCTATTGCAAAAGTCTCCCAAATGCTTCGCCTGGGGGTTTCTTATGAATCACCTACATGGTATTATATCGAAGAAGAAACCATTCAGCGAATAGAAACAATTAGCGATACAGATGGTCGAGCAGTAGTAAACCCCGATGTTGTGAATATTTTCCCTGAATACAATCTGCGAACACCCGAAAGCTATACAGGTAGCGCCGCTATTTTGTTTGGTCAGAATGGGCTAATAAGTTTGGATTACACATATAAAGATTATACGGCTATAGAACTTAGTTCTGATTTTGCGAATAGTTTTACGAGCGTGAATAGCGATATTGATAACAATTTGCAGGGAGTCTCTATTATTCGTATTGGAAGCGAATGGAGAAACGGAAACTGGAGTTTCAGAGGAGGGTATAGTTACGAAGAAAGTCCCTATAAAAATGAATTAATACTTGGAGACAAAAATGGCTTTTCAATTGGTGCAGGATACAGTTTTGAACAGTTCAGATTCGATGTAGCCTATGACTATACAGAGCAAGAGCGCTTAGAACGTTTCTTCCCAAACTCTGGGTTTAACAATTTTGCATTTGTAGATACTTATAGAGATACTTTAACCTTTACGCTAGGAATGGTCTTTTAATAATAAGGCACTATATATAAAAAAGAGCTGATATCAAAAGATATCAGCTCTTTTTTAATTTCCTTATTTACCTGATTAGTGAAAAATTACCTGCAAAAACTCTCCTTCGCATATTAGGATCTGTAGGTTCATTGAATTCAACTCTAAACCAATAATCTGATGACGGCATTAGTTTACCATTATAGGTTCCGTCCCATCCTTCTCCACCGGGCCTTAGCTGTTTCAATAACTTACCATAGCGATCAAAAATGTAAATTAGTGCAGCAGGTTGATTTTCGATATTAATTAGACTCCATGTATCATGAAAACCATCTCCGTTTGGAGTAAAGTATTTAGGATAGCCCAAAATCATGAAAATATCTGATATCCGCTCACTTACCGGGCAACCTCTATATCTCGCTGCAACTTGATAATCTCCCGGAGGTACATTTTCAAAAACAGGTGAATCTTGATATGGTCTGTATTCGATAAAGCCATTACCTAAATCCCTATCCAATCTATATTCAAAATCTGTAAATCCTAATGCTTGGATATCTGTTGGAGTCGTGGTAAGCGCTGTTGTAATAGTATAACTTCCTGCAAAGGATTCTTCTGCCACTACTGGATTAACAGCAATCTCTATAGCAGATACATCTACAATTACTAATTCATCTCTTCCAACAATATCATTACCATTAATATCTGAATACCCTATCAATTCATAAACTCCTTCTTGTGTAGCCTGTAACACAGGGGTATCTGTTAATCCTTGGTCCCCTAATGGAGTTATCCATCGATACATTATTGCTCCTGGAAAACGCCCTTCAATTGAAACAGGAAATTCGCCACAGGTAGCAATATCTGGTCCAACACCAGGTTCTAGAATAGTACAATCTGTGGTCCCTGCATTGTCTTCACCCAGATTAGTTTGTTGCAGCTGTATAACTCCGGCTTCGTCAGAAAAATTAGTAATCAGAATAAAATAATATTCTCCGGTTTGAGCATTTGGGATGGTAAAGTTTTCTATAAAAATTCCTTCTTCAGGATTTCTGGCAAAACTACAATCGACAATACTCGTATTATCCAAATTCTGAATGTAATAATCTGGATCATCTACATTATTTACACATTCTTCGGGTCTTAGATTTTCCCCATCTCCATTATTATCACAACCTCTTGGTAAATCATCTCCGCAATTTATAAAAGAGGTTGTAAATGGTCCCCAAGCAATAAAATCCACATCAAGTTGCATTTCTCCTCTATCCAAATTATTATTACCATTTATATCTACCCATTGTTGAATATCAAAAATGAGCTCTCCTGCTTCATCAATTCTAAGAAAATACCAGGAAGAATTTCGGGTACTATCCAAACATCCCAATCCTTGAAAACTAATATCTTCACCTGTGATATTGGGAAATGTTAATTCTTGAGCAGCATCAGAACAAAAGGGTTGCGCCAATCTACAAGCTACATCAAAATCAAGTTGAGCATTTACCTTACTGATACTCAAGCATATTAAAACAAGAAACAATGAAATCTGAGGAATTACTTTTGCCATTTTCATATAACGTAAAAATTAAATTTTTCGTGTGTAGGTATAGATTAGGGCTTTAAATATACAGAACTTCTTCAAGAAAACCAGTATATCCAATTGTTTAACATTGCTTTTACCAACTAAAACAACAAAATCGTATCTTTGCAAACCATATTACGAGAGTAGAGCACTAATTCTTTCTCGTTTTGATCCAAAAGGTACTAAAGTGAGATAAATTTAAAAACTGTTTTCTTTAGATTCATCTCACTTTAGTATTACTTTTTGGAATATTCATATAATTAAAAAAATTTGAAGTGTGAAAATTGACAAGGCCCTTGAAGCTATTGAAGCGCTAGGTGATAATCATGTAGCTACTAGCGCTACCACTCCTTTGCGAGAAGATGCCTTTAAACTAAGTGACAAGGAAAAAATCGCTTTGATTAAAGAAGATGTAAAACATATTATGGAAACCCTAGGATTGGATCTTACCGATGACAGTCTTAAAGGTACACCCCAACGTGTTGCAAAAATGTTTGTAAACGAAATTTTCTCTGGACTTCATCCACAAAGAAAACCAGATGCCTCTACCTTCAAAAATCACTATAAGTATGGTGAAATGTTAGTAGAGAAAAATATTACAGTATACTCTACTTGCGAACATCACTTACTTCCAATCGTAGGAAGAGCGCATGTCGCCTATATATCCAATGGCACTGTTGTTGGTTTATCAAAAATGAATCGCATAGTGGATTATTATGCAAAACGACCTCAGGTACAAGAACGTATGACCATGCAAATTGTACAGGACCTTCAAGTAGTTTTAGGGACAGAAGACGTTGCCTGCGTAATCGACGCCAAACATTTATGCGTTAACTCTCGAGGCATTAGAGATATCGAAAGCAGCACTGTAACTAGTGAATTTGGAGGAAAATTCAAAGAAGAATCTGTTCGAAGAGAATTCCTAGATTATATTAAATTAGACACTACATTTTAAACCCTTTTTTCAAATACAAATCATTAGCATTTAATTAAATTATGGCTCCTAGTCCTATGTACAAAAATCAAGAATTAAAAATTTACAATTCAATTTCTGGGCAAAAAGAAACATTTAAATCAATTACCGAAGGTAACATAGGTATGTATGTTTGTGGCCCAACGGTTTATAGCAACGTACACTTAGGCAATTGTCGTACTTTTATTTCTTTTGACATGGTGTTCAGGTATTTGAAACACTTGGGTTACAAAGTACGATATGTACGAAATATTACCGATGCGGGACATTTAGAAAATGATGCCGATGATGGAGAAGATAAAGTAGCAAAAAAAGCGCGTTTAGAGCAACTTGAACCTATGGAAATTGTACAGCGCTATACCTTGGATTTTCATAATGTTATGTCTAAGTTTAATGCACTACCTCCTAGCATAGAACCAACCGCAACGGGTCATATTGTAGAACAAATTGAAATTATAAAAACCATCATAGATAATGGTTTTGCCTATATATCTAACGGCTCGGTATATTTTGATGTTAAGAAGTTCAATGAAACCAATAATTACGGAAAATTAAGTGGACGCAATCTTGAAGATATGATTGCCAATACTCGAGAACTTACCGCTCAAAGTGACAAGAAAAACCCTCAGGATTTTGCTCTTTGGAAAAAAGCAGAACCTCAGCATATCATGCGCTGGCCTTCTCCGTGGAGTGACGGCTTTCCGGGATGGCATCTTGAATGTACCGTGATGAGCACAAAGTATCTGGGAGAACAATTTGATATTCATGGTGGAGGAATGGATCTTAAGTTTCCACATCACGAATGTGAAATTGCACAAGGGGAAGCGGCTTGCGGGAAAACACCTGTAAATTACTGGATGCATGCCAATATGTTGACTCTTAATGGCAAAAAAATGTCTAAATCTACCGGAAATACTATCTCTCCGGCAGAATTATTTACAGGTAACAATAACTTTTTAGACAAGCCATTTGATCCTTCAATTGTTCGATTCTTTATGATGCAAGCTCATTATCGCAGTATTTTGGATTTTTCTAATGAAGCTTTGGAGGCTTCAGAAAAAGGGTTCTTAAAATTGATGGAAGCCATTCAAACCGTTGAGAGGCTACAAATCTCTAAAGAAACAGAAGGACTTGATGTAAATCAATGGATTTCTGAATGTTACGAAGCCATGAATGACGATTTTAATACACCGATTTTAATCGCCAAGTTATTTGAAGCTGTCAAATTCATTAATAACATAAAAGAACAAAAAGCTTCAATTAACGATGTAGATTTGATATTACTTCGTAATACGCTGGACGGTTTTGTATTCAACGTTCTTGGTCTTGTAAATATTAACGAAGTAGCTTCAAACACAAGTGACAAACTATCCGGAGCCGTAGAGTTATTGATTAAACTTAGAGCCGAAGCAAGGGCGAATAAGGATTTTGCAACAAGCGACAAAATAAGAGACGAATTATTAGAGATCGGAATACAACTAAAAGATAGTCGAGAAGGAACTACCTTTTCTTTAAACTAATAGAT
Source organism: Aquimarina gracilis (assembly GCF_035285365.1). NCBI lineage: Bacteria > Pseudomonadati > Bacteroidota > Flavobacteriia > Flavobacteriales > Flavobacteriaceae > Aquimarina > Aquimarina gracilis. The sequence goes on from NZ_JAYKLX010000002.1 coordinate 327,013, forward strand.
ACTTGAGTTTAAGAGTGATAATACGACGAATTTTAATATTTCCATTTGTTATTTTGGTTAAACTATATCAAAACCTAATTTCACCCTTGACCCCTGCTACCTGCCGATATCAGCCTACATGTTCCCATTATACGTTGGAAGCATTACAAAAACATGGACTGTTTAAAGGAGGTTGGTTAGCCACAAAAAGAATTTTTAGTTGTCATCCTTGGGGCGGCAGTGGTTATGACCCGGTACCGGAAAGTGATACTGACGAAACAAAAAATCATTAATTCATTCTTATATAAATACCTATATTTACTTCGAAAAATAATCACAATACATGATACCATTAAAATTTGTTTGGAATCCAGTCGAAGGAATAGATCTTGGATTCTTTGTTATTCGTTTTTACAGCTTAATGTTTGTTGTAGCCTTTTCTTTGGGCTGGTATCTAATGAAAAAAATATACATTCGCGAAAACATTTCTTTAGAGAAACTGGATACAATCTTTATCTATGCGGTTGTAGCCACCTTGGTAGGTGCCCGCCTTGGACATGTTTTTTTTTATGATTGGGATTATTACAGAAACAACCTTCTAGAAATTTTATTACCTATTCGATTCAAACCAAAATTTGAATTCATAGGATTTCAAGGACTTGCCAGTCATGGTGCAGCAATTGGGATTATCATTGCTATGTATTATTATTCTAAGAATGTAATCCAAAAACATATCTTATGGATTCTGGACAGAATAGTAATCCCGGTAGCTTTTGGCGGGATATTTGTACGTTTAGGAAACTTTTTTAATTCTGAAATTATAGGAAAAGAGTCAGGTGATTCCGCTTTTGGTGTAAAGTTTATAAGAGAGTTCTATAGTAAATCTGAAGTCGTAAAAGAAACAGGAATAAGGAACATTAATGATGCCTACACTGCTGTGGCCAGCAACCCTAAATATTCAAATCTCTTAGACGCGGTTCCGTATAGACACCCCGCTCAATTGTATGAAGCTTTTGGTTATATTTTTGTCGCAATTATTCTATGGCTTGTCTATTGGAAAACAGACAAACGCAACAATCAAGGATTCATTTTTGGAGCGTTCTTAATACTGCTTTGGACCGTTCGTTTTATCGTCGAATATGTTAAGAAAAGCCAAGGAGGATTTGAAGATTCCCTAGGAGATGCTTTATCTACAGGACAATGGCTTAGTATTCCATTTATAATTGCTGGGCTATATTTTGTAATAAGATCATTTAAGAAAAAAGAAATTAATTCTTAAGACAAGGTTTTGTTTACACTAAATAAAGTATCCAGTCGTTATCAAAGCACGAATCACAGATATTTTATAGCATGAGATTACTATCCACATTTTTCATATTTGTATTATCTATTTCATTATTAAGTGCGTGCGAATCAGATTCTGATGCTCCTGGCCCAAGTACCGACGAGCAAGGAGAGGATAACTCTGGCGGAGATGGAAACAATGGTGATGGATCTACCGATACTCCTACAACTGCAGTTGCTAATTTTGGTTTATTGAAGACTTCAGGAAATAAAATTGTTGACAAAAACAACAACCCTATACAACTTAGAGGCATGTCTTTATTTTGGAGCCAATGGATGGGGCAATACTATACCAAAGAGGCTGTTAGCTGGTTAAAAGAAGATTGGAAATGTAATATTGTAAGAGCTGCAATGGGTGTTGAAGATGCAGATGGATATCTTTCTAATAAAGATTTTGAAAAACAAAAAGTATTCACCGTTATAGATGCTGCTATAGAGGAAGGCATTTATGTAATTGTAGATTGGCATAGCCACCATGCCGAGGATCATGTCGAGGAAGCCAAAACTTTCTTTGCCGAAGTAGCTCAAAAGTATGGAGATAAGGCGAACCTTATTTACGAAATATATAACGAACCCCTTAATGTCCCATGGAACGACGTTCTAAAACCATATCATGAACAGGTAATTACAGCTATAAGACAACATGATCCTGATAATTTGATAATTTGTGGTACTCGAACCTGGTCACAAGACGTTGACGAAGTTATTGGAAATGAAATAAATGACAATAACGTAGCATATACCCTACACTATTACGCTTCAACACACAAACAATTTTTAAGAGATAAGGCACAAAAGGCATTGGATGCCGGTATTCCTCTTTTTGTAACAGAATACGGTGTTACTGAAGCCTCTGGAGATGGTTTTATTGACACCGATGAAGCTAGAGTTTGGTGGGGCTTTCTAGATCAAAATAACATATCCTGGTGCAATTGGTCTATAGCTGATAAACGGGAAGCTTCTGCAGCACTAAACCCTGGAGCTAGTGGACAAGGTGGCTGGACAGAAGATGAAATCACAACGTCTGGCAAAATGGTTAGAGATGAAATTAAAACTAAAAATCCTTAATAACAACGGTGTGAATTGTTCAAAGGGCAATTTAGCAACTCCTTATAAATAAAAAAGCGAAGACAAATATCTTCGCTTTTTTATTTATACTACATTCTATTTTCTAAAATACTTCGTTTGACTCTTTCAACTTCTCGGTATTTTCTACTAACTGAAGTTCATCTATAATCTTTTGAATATCCCCGTCAATAATATTACCTAAATCATACAATGTAAGACCAATTCTATGATCGGTAACGCGTCCTTGAGGGTAATTGTATGTTCTAATTTTTGCAGATCTATCACCCGATGAAACCATACTTTTTCGCTTTTCAGAATCTGCAGCTTGTTTTTTAGCCAGCTCTAAATCATAAAGCCTAGATCGCAATACTTTTAAAGCCTTCTCTAAGTTTTTATGAGAGGATTTCTGGTCCTGGCAACTAACAATCATTCCAGTAGGTTCGTGATGCAATTTAATTGCAGAATATGTTGTATTTACAGATTGCCCTCCTGGACCGGTAGAAGTTGTTCTTTCTATCCTAACTTCGGTCATATCCAGTTCTACATCAAACTCTTCTGCTTCTGGCAACACCATTACCGTAGCCGCGCTAGTATGAACACGCCCTTGTGTTTCGGTTTGCGGAACACGTTGCACACGATGTACACCAGCTTCAAACTTCATGGTACCATAGGCGTCTTCTCCGTTTACCTCAAAAATTATTTCTTTATAACCTCCACTGGTGCCTTCATTTAAATCTACAACACTAATACTCCAACCTTTACCTTCACAGTACTTTGTGTACATTCTGAAAAGATCTCCTGCAAAAATACTTGCCTCATCACCTCCCGTTCCTGCGCGAATCTCTACCACACAATTTTTGGCATCTTCGGGATCTTTTGGCACCAACATAAATCGGATCTTTTCTTCGAGCTCCGGTAGTGCCTCTTTGGCTTCTTCTAACTGCATCTTGGCCATTTCGACCATTTCGGCATCGCTTCCATCTGCAATAATCTCTTCAGCTTCTTTAAGATTATCGGTTAACTCAATATAAAGATCTCTTTCATCCATAATAGCTTTAAGATCTTTATATTCCTTGTTAAGTTTAATGTATCTTTTTTGATCAGCAATAATATCGGGTTGAATGATCAAGTCGCTCACTTCATCAAATCGTTGCTTAACAATATTTAATTTATCTATCATAATGCACTCCTTCGGTGTAAAGGTTACAAAAATAAGCTTTTTTATGCAAAGCACCTACCCCAGAGTGATAATCCAAGTAGGTTCTTGATCTTTTCTAAATAAATCTTTTTTTCTGGGTATAACTTCAAAATAATGAGTAATTTAAACAAGAAACCAACTTAGTATATTATGACGATGAGCTCTAAAATCATTCCTAGGGTTAAACCTCATAGCTGGTTATGGGGAAGTGTAAAACCCTACCAAAAAGACACCCTTGGATTTCTTCAAAGAAGTATTGAAACGTATGGCGATATTTTTCAATTTAGAACGGCGCACAAAAGAATTACAGTATTAAACAGACCCGAATATATCCAACATGTTTTACAAAAAAACCATCGTAATTATAAAAGGCATTTTGCTTACGAAGTTCTTAAGTTACTTTTAGGCAATGGTTTGATATGTATAGATGGTGAAAAATGGAAGGAAGAACGCAGGCTTATGCAACCTCATTTTCATAAGGAAAGCATACGGTCCTATTTCTCGATTATTGATCAATTTACAAAGGAAGCAATTAAACAATGGAATACCCGATCTGAGGTATGGCTACTTTCTGAAATGACAGAATTAACCCTGGACATCATTACCAATTGCTTTTTAGGAGGAAGCGTTACAAATGGTGCCGCTGTTGTTGAAAAAAACCTTCCATTCGCATTACAAACTATTATTGATCGTATTCATTCTCCTTTGCAATCTCCTCTTTGGTTTCCAACTGCTAAAAACAAAAAGTTTAAAAAGTGTATCCGAAATCTGGAAAGACTAGTCGCTGAAATTATAACAGAAAAAGAAAAAAAACCAATTGGTAATGACCTTATCACCATGTATTTGTTGTTAGAACGTAAAGGAGAAAATATCACCAAACAACAAATCTTTGACGAAGTCATTACCATTTTAACAGCTGGTCATGAGACAACCGCTATTGCTTTATATGGACTTATCAAAAATGTTTCTGAAAATGATACTATACAACAAAAAATCATTAAAGAATTCGAGCAAGTAACAAAAGGGAAACCTCTTTCTATTGAACATCTTGGCCAACTTGGTTATATAGATAATGTCATAAAAGAAAGTTTACGACTTAGTTCACCCGCCTGGACCATTGGAAGAGAAGTTATCGAAGATGATATTATAGATGGTTATTTGATCAAAAAAGGAGAATCTGTAATGACTAGTCCGTATTTACTGCATCGTAATAAGGACTTATGGAAAGATCCTAACGTTTTTGATCCTGATCGTTTTACAACAGAGTTACCTCATAAATTTGCTTATTTCCCATTTGGAGGAGGTCCAAAACTTTGTATAGGAATGGGGCTAGCTATTATGGAGATGCAAATTATTCTTTATCATATTTTGAACTCAGATTTTAAAATGGAATCATTATCTGAAAAGAAAATTGAATTCGAAGCCTCGATAACCCTAAGACCAAAAACAGACATACGCCTCGTGAAATCTCTAGCAAAACCTAAAAAAATACTTGAACCATTTCAATAATGGTTCCTAAATAGTTTTAAAAACTTACCTTTGTATATAGATATGAAATCATATTCTACTGCATATCGTACATTTTTACAATGGTTGTTTACAATTACCATTTTACTTGGTGTAGGAGGCTATTCTAATTATACGTCTCCAAAAAGTAAAGATGTAACTACAGAACAGCTAGTTTCAGTGCATAGGAGTACCGAAAAGTCTGTTTCATATGCATATTTTCTATCAAAAAGATACCATGTTGATGTTATAAGAATAAATAAATTTTTGATAGGTTTAAAAGATTATCATTCTAAACTAGTTCGTACGAAATCCAAGGAACTATATTCGATTTTTACTATTCCACAAATAGAGGTTTTTATAACCCTAATCCATAATAATTCTTACATTTCAGAAGATTCTTTTCATAACACAATGAGTTGTTAAACTCATTATCATGTGCCGTTTTGGCATTTTTCAATAATTCATAACTGATCACCAACTTCCTTTTACGATAGGCGTGATCATACTATTTATCTATTACAAAAATGAAAAGATTCAAAAAATTACTTAGGCGAATAGCCTTAATACTTCTTATTATAATGGCATCATTAATACCTGCTCCCATCTTTATTCAGAAAAAAGAAGGAAAATTTAATGATGACAACATCATAGAATTAGTAGAGCAAACTGAAGAAAAGACAGAGGTAGCAACCAAAAAGTTAGATCAGGAACTGAAGTCTTAATTAGCTTCTGTAATTGGTCCCAACTCGATAACTTCAAAGTTTTCTAGTAATACTTGCTGCAGGTTCCTAAGGTCATCATTATCCCAATTTTCATTGGGTGCCCCAGTGATGAACATATCAGAACCTACATCAGCAAGCATTAAGCCATATTTTTTCATTGCTCTTAAGATAATCTGATTGGTTTCAGAAAAACTGCTAATATCATAATCGGCTTTAAGACGTAATCTACCTCCAAAAGGCAATAGCTCGTTACTGGTAGCCCCAGACACCAAGTGACGAGCCGGATGTACATACCCTTCATATATTTTACTTCGGCTTATGGTAAAACGTATGGGATGATCAATTTCTCCTTTTTCTATTTCTGGATAGCGAACCAGTAATGGAAAAATGGGTAATCCGGCAGCATCTGCCGAAGTCCAGCCATCTGGTCTGAATTCTACGGTATTTAAATTAAATACCGCTGCCGAAGAAGCTTCAAAACCATTATCCACTTGATCCGCATTATATAGTTCATATAACATTCCATTTTCTATATTAACCGTTATGACATGGCTATCCCCTGCTCCATTTCCTTCGATAGGCGCATCGAGCGGAATGGGAAATGGTCCTTGATCACTCTCTCCACCATAATTTCCATCATAACCATTGGCTCTAAAACTAATAGGGACATTAGGCTGATTATTATTCACTACCACATAAGGTATTCCTATTGGTGACCCCTGATATAATCCACTACCAAAATCAGCAAAAAGATGTTCAGTTAGACCGATATTACTTAATATTAAATCAGAATTTGGATCTACCGGACTATTAGAAATATCTAAATTTAAAGGATGGTTTGCCGGAAAAAGTTGTATATCTTCTGTATCAGAAAGATCGGTACCAGTAACATCAGGATTATTTGAATCATCACTTGAATCATCTGATGAACAAGAAAAAATAAAGACCGATACAAAAAAGGTTAATAAAATATATGATTTTGGGGCTTTCATGATATTAAACTTTAGAATATCATAACGCCCTAATTCAATAAATATTTTTTAACACACTGTATACTAGCTATAGATGTACGTTCCAAACTCACTATTGATTGTGAGTTTCTTTTCTGCAGCAGCCTCAACTTTACCTACTATCTGTGCATCTACATTAAAGCTTTTGGATATCGAAATAATCTCATCGGCAATTTCGGGAGAAACATACAATTCCATACGGTGTCCCATATTAAACACCTGGTACATTTCTTTCCAATCGGTACCAGAATTTTCCTGAATTAATCTAAACAAAGGAGGCACATCAAATAAGTTATCTTTAATGATGTGTAGATTATCAATAAAATGCAAGATTTTGGTTTGTGCACCACCGCTACAATGTACCATTCCATGTATGGTATTACTATCAAACTTTGAAAGGATTTTTTTGATAATAGGAGCATACGTTCGTGTTGGAGATAGTACTAGTTTACCAGCATCGATTGGTGCATCCTTTACAGCATCTGTAAGATTTGTTTTTCCAGAATACACAAGATTCTCTGGAACTGAAGGGTCAAAACTCTCTGGATACTTTTGTGCAAGAATTTTATCAAATACATCATGACGGGCAGAAGTAAGCCCGTTGCTTCCCATACCGCCATTGTACTCTTTTTCGTAGCTAGCTTGTCCAAAAGATGCTAATCCAACAATCACATCCCCCGCCTGTATATTTGCATTATCAATTACATCTGAACGTTTCATACGTGCAGTAACTGTAGAATCTACAATAATAGTACGAACAAGATCACCAACATCGGCAGTTTCTCCTCCGGTTGAGTGAATCTGAACGCCGAAAGATTTTAATTCCTCTAACAATTCTTCAGTACCATTGATAATGGCAGAAATTACTTCGCCAGGAATTAAATTTTTATTTCTTCCGATAGTAGATGACAGCATAATATTATCTGTAGCTCCCACACAAAGTAAATCATCCACATTCATGATCAAAGCGTCTTGTGCAATTCCTTTCCATACAGAAATATCTCCCGTTTCTTTCCAATACATATAAGCCAAAGAAGATTTTGTTCCAGCGCCATCGGCATGCATGATCAAACAATACTCATCGTCATGGGTTAAATAATCCGGAACAATTTTACAAAAAGCCTTGGGAAATAGACCTTTGTCAATATTCTTTATTGCACTATGCACATCCTCTTTGGATGCTGAAACACCACGTTGTGCGTAGCGTTTACTTACTTCTTGACTCATTACATTGAAAATTAAAGCACAAAGATAGCTCAATTTAGTTCAAAGACTAATATTGAAATACAAAATTCCAAATTCCATAAAACAAAGTATGGAATTTGGAATTTATATTGTTTTTGTTTTTAAAACTACTCCCAATCTGGCATTGCAGAATTCTCAAGCAATGTGGTTCTATCTCCTAAATCTGAAAGGCGTACTACCTGGATATTTCTAGCCGAGATCCCATCATTCGAAGTATTAACGTAAATTACACTGGCATCATTAGGTGAAAAACGAGGATCAAGATCATTGGTTCCCGAAGTTTTATCTATAGATACATCTACCGTTGGATTTCCATTAAAATTGTGGATAAAAATATGCGAATCTAATCTTCGATAAGTTGTATTTTCTGAACCAGATATATCTCGTATATACAATAATTGGGTTCCATCTATTGATAGATTAATACCCCCTGCAGCACCGTTCTGACCAGTCAATACAGTGCCTTGTACTACTCCAGAAGTGTTTATAGTAAATATTTCTACCGAGTACCCATTGAGATCGTTGGTTTTTAAAGCTATTATGCCAGTATTTTCATTGTTATCTACCTCGGTAATAAGGTTTCCATTGGTGGTTTGATAAACAAGATTTAAACCACTTCCGGTCACATTTATTGAATACAGTTTATCTTGATTAGGAAATAATAGTCGAGAACCGTTTGCATCCCATGAGAAATCGACTTCTTCAAGGTTAAATCCTGAAACCCCTACTTGAGAAGTCACCTGTCTTACATCTGAACCATCTTCATTCATAGTGAACAAATGTGTTTGAGAACCTACTGATTGTAAAAATGCAATCTTACCAGTGTTTGTATTTCTTCTTGGTCGGAAGCTATTTTTTGATGTAGAAGTCAGCGCTATTTCAGTATTTCCACTCTCATCTGCAGAATAAATAACACTATTGCCGTTTACAAGCCTTGTATACACTACTCTATTATTTGGTGGAATCGCAGTAGTGAAAGCAAAAGTAGTACTATTGACAGGGGCGTTAATTTCGTCATTAGAGCTTACTTGCCAGAAGTATTTCGTTCCGTAAGAAAGCCCTGTAAGAGCATATGTAGTATCTGTAATATTTTCAAAAACTTCTACATTATCATTATCCTCATTCCTGAGGGTTACTGTAAACTTCAGTGTATCATCATCAGGGTCATTAGCACTCCAAACCAATTCTAAATCTATGGCGGTATCTACGGCATTATCTTTAGGAGTAAGCAAAGTTGCTGCATCAGGAGGTCGATTGCCGGCAGTTTCTACATCCATTTCAAAAACCACTTCTAACTCTCTTTCTGCTATTACAGTAATACCTTCAAAAACAGCGAGTAGCCCTTCTCGTTGTGCTGAAAGAGAATAATCTCCAGCAGGAACATTTTCTAATAAATAAAAACCTTCAGCGTTGGTAAAAACAGTACTTGAACCTGGATTTGTAGATATTTTCACATTCTCCAAAGGCTCGTTTGTCCCAACTCTAACTACTCTTCCTTTTACCGATCCCAAACCTTCTAAATCAATAGTATCTTCACTACAAGAAATTGTTACTAGTACTAGTAAGGCAGTAATTGTTTTTATGATAAATCCTTTCATCTGTTTATGCGTATTTTTCAGAACTCATACTTTGATATTGCTTGGTATAAGTATCAAATTGGCCATAAGTAATTCTGTTGGCGTATATGCACTTGTTATGGCTCATTTTCAATCTATGTTTGTTTAAATTCTATTCTAATTAATTGTAAATTCTACCCAATTCAATTGATAACCCTAATTTATCAGCTATCCTCTGGGTTTTAAATTCTCCTTTCTAATTCTTCGATTCCTGTCTCTAAGCTTTTTCAGTTCTGCATTTTTATCCTTTTCTTTTTTTCTAGCTTTTTTATTCATTTTAATTGCACTATCGAAATACCAATTAAGTCCGAAAGAGAAATTAAAATATTGATCGTCCCTTTTTCCTTGAGCTATATTATCTAATTTATCCCCTAATACTACATTATGTGTAGCATTTAATGACAACCCAATATTATTGGAAACCAAATATTCGATCCCACCACCATACTGAAATTTAAAGAATGTCCTATCAAAATCATCACTATTTACATTTCCCATTCCTCCGAAGAAAAAAGGCGATAATTTTTCGAATGGTAATAGCGTAACTTCGGCATTTAAATCGACAGCATTAAAACCTTCAGAAAAGGAATTTTGATTGTTCAGTTCAAATTTATTAATGCTTGCGTTTACATTTAAGAAAGGATTTAAATAATACCGTGCTCCTGCCCTTACCGAATAGGACAACTCTGCGTTATTATAATCTCCACTAATTAAAGCTGTACCCCCTTTAACAAATATCGATTTTTTGCCCCTTCTTTCTTTAAAATAACGCTCATACAAAGCGGTGTTTTGCGCTTCGTCTTTTTCTATCTTATAACTGGCTATCAGATTGTTTACGGTTTGAACATCTGCTTTGGGAGCCCATAATTTATCTTCAATACCTTCTACAATTAGGGATTCTACCGCTTTTTCAATAGCTTCGGATACCGCCATTTGCGCGGGTTCATTTTTTGTAAATCCAGTTTCAGCTTCAAGAAGTCTTCTAAACCTTACATATCTAAAGAAATTAGCATCAAGTGCCTGAGAAAGTATGGTTTTGGAAACATACACTGTTTTCAAAATTTTACCGCTAGATGTTGATACAGCTCTTAAATATACTGTGATTCTATCCTGCCTATATTGAGTAGAAGCTCCAACTCCAAAATATCGTGCTCCCAAACCTCCTGTAATAATATTTGTATCATAAGACACAATTCCTCCTTCTAATATTATTCCTGCATATAATAATGGAGGCAATTGAGGTTCATTAGGGTTTTTATTTTTTCTGTATTCTTTTCTTGTCGATCTAATGATATTTCTTTCATTAAGTAAATTGCTCAGGTTTTCTCTTTCGATCGGCACGAACCATCTTGAATCTTCGAGTGCTTTAATTAAAATAGTAGTTGCCCCCTGTGTAACTGCGGTACTGAATGTACTACCCGCTTCTGTTGGTTTATACTGCCCTGTTTGATCTCTAAATTTATATACCCCAACCACTACAGGTTCTACTGGGGAAGGGAAATCTCTAAGTGATTTGGTGACCTTTGAATCCTCACCAATTCTTGCATTTTCTATAACAATAGGTTGATTGAAATATGCTCCACATCCTGATAATAAAAGTGCGCAAGAAACAATTGCGATTACTTTATAAAATTTACAATGCATTAAAAATTAATTAGGAATTATTACTTGGGATTGGTCGCCGGTGCTTGTGTCTAATATATTGATGACTAAACCTTCTCCGGATGGAAAAATCTCTATAAATAATGTTCCGAAACTAAATGTTCCTTCGGTTAGCCCATCTTCACCAAATTGCTCATTAAACAAAGATCTTGAGATCTGACTTAGCAATTGGTTATTCAAACTTTCTGTGAATCGCTCCAAGTCTGATCTTTCATCTCTTCCCTCATCTTCTTCTGTAAACTTATTTTGTGCCTCTGCAGAACTTAACAACCATTGGTAATTAAAGGTATCTCCTCCGAAGGCAGGATTTATTGGCCTGTACACCAAATCTTGCCCCATGGATAGATTGCAGACTGCAAAAGCAAAAAATATTGTTATTATAAATGGTTTCATTCTTATTGTTCTTAATATTGAAAGATCTCGTTTTTTTGCTTTTTAAGATCTTTAAAATACTTATACACCTTTCGAATTGCAATTTTCGACATTTGTTCTAAATATTCCAAATCCGGTTTCCCAATAAATTGATGTATTACGTTATCTTCTATTTTAACTTGAAGTATCGTAGTTCGTCCAAAACTTAGTGTTTCATGTACTCCCACTATTTTACTTCCGTTTATTTGGTTAAGGGTATATGAATTGTAAAAAAACTCATAGAAATCTCTTCCTGGCTTTGTTTTCGTTTCTTCAATAACAATTCCTTCGAGTTCTATTCCATCTTCAGACACATCTTCTTCAATTTTTTGGGGCTTTTTTTCTTCTTTTTCATTAAATGCCAAACGATCCTTTGCAACAATTTTATCATCCTCATAAATAAGTAATAGAACAATAATTTTATCGGGATCTTTGCTACTCATAGTACCCGATGACAATTCCTTTGTTTCGTTTGCTTCTAAAGTAAATCTTTCTTCCTGGAGATTTTTTGTTAAGTTATTTTTAGCATCGGTCCTAAAAACGGTTAGTGTATATCGTAGACTTTTATACACTTCGGTTGTATTGGTGGCAGTAGCAACAGCGGTAATAGTCTCATCTACTGTTTCTACTTTGATCTTTGCTACTACATCTGTATTAGTGAATTGCGCGATCGAAACCTGAATGGAAAAGAAAAGAAATATGAAAAGCTTAGGCTTCATAAACACAAGTACTAAATCCCGACAGCTAAAAACTTCTTACAATAATAGTTTTGGCCTCCCCAGTCATTTTAAATTTTAAGTTTTTGGAAAGCTCATTCGCTCCATAACGTTCAAAGATCAAATTATTTCCTTCCTGAATTAATTCTAGCGAAGTAGAAATATCTGGATTAATGGTAAAATCAACTACAGAATTATTGTTCCCTGTTTGGGTAATCACTTTTTCGGTTTCTTTTACAAACTCTTCTAATTCAACCCTGTTTTCATTTCCATTTTGAAGTATATTAATATCCGAAAATTTGGCCGTAATATTAGACCGTATTATGTTGTCAGCACCTATTTGTTGAATGAATATAGAATTTGAAACTTCAGAAGACAAGTTTCCATTTTCTTGTGAAGGAATGTTTTCATTTACCTGTGATAAAGTAATAAACTTATCTTGATCAGAAATTAAAGTCTCACTTTCTTTATCAATATCCTGACCATATGATAAAGCACTAAACAAACATGTAAGTACAAATACTGATATAAAATATATTTTATTGTTCATACATTCAGAATTAAAAATTAAGAAAAGAGTTATGCTCATTAAATATAAGCATAACCCTTAACTTTAAAATATAAACTTTGTTAATTCTTATTATAATCCTCCAATTTGAGTAACTACTGCAGAGTTGTTTGTTCCAACCTGAAGAATTGTACTACTGTTTAAGCTTCCTCCTTGGGTAACAAAAGTAGAATTCCCTTCTCCTAATTGTACATCTTCAGCAAAATTTCCTGCTCCTAACTGGAAGATATCACTAACATTAGAGCTTCCATTTTGATCGGAAATAGCTACGTTTTCGTCTCCTAACTGGAACTGAATAACTTCGTTTTCACCTCCAAAAGTTGCTAGGTTTTGAATTGCAAATGCAACGTTACCATTTCCAGACTGAGTTTGAGTAACAACGTTGTTATCTTCTTCATGTCTTGCGAAAGCATCGTTTCCTTCACCAGTTTGTGACTGGTCTATAGAACCGCCTCTTGAAGTAAAGAAGAATCCACCTTGTACTGCATTAGCAATATTTCCATTACCATTTTGAGTTTGTAAAGCGATGTTATCTGTACCGGATTGAGTTACACTAGCATCGTTTTCATCTCCACTTTGCAATTGATCAGAGATATTATTACTTCCATTTTGTGATGCACTTGCAATGTTTCCATTACCAAGTTGTACCTGAATAGCGAAGTTATCTCCACCAAAAGTACCTAGGTTTTGATCTGCACTTGCACTATTTGCATCTCCAACTTGTCCTTGAAGAATTGTGTTATTATCCTCTTCGTGGTTAGCAAAAGCACTGTTTTCGTCTCCTATTTGTATTTGTTGTACTTCTCCACCTCTAGAGTCGAATACACTGCTCCCTTGTAGTGAAGTTGCAACGTTTCCTCCACCTTCTTGATCTTGAACCAAGAAATTGTCTGTTCCCCACTGCTCGGCATTTGCCAAGTTTGCTTCTCCTACCTGAAATTGTTGTGAAGCATTAAAGTCTCCAACTTGTGCAATTGATGCAGAGTTAAATGCTCCGTCCTGGTTAATATCACTGAAGTTAAACGCTCCTTCTTGAGTAGTCGATGCCATGTTACCATCTCCTACTTGAGTTTGAAAAGCTGTATTCAAAATTCCTTCTTGAGAAACCTCAGCACTGTTACCATTTCCTTCCTGTAGTTGCTCTGAAGAATTACCTCCTCCAAAAAGTGCTAAGTTTTGCGTAGCACTAGCAGAGTTCCCATCTCCTACTTGTACCTGGAAAATACCATTTGCATCTTCTTCATGTTGTGCAGTAGCAGTATTTTTGGTACCCTCTTGTGTTTGCTCTACTACACCATTTCTAGAATCAAAGAAATCACTTCCTTGAATTGCAGTGGCAGTATTTGCCATTCCTGTTTGTGTGGTCGTCGAAGAGTTTTCAGCTCCGATTTGTGTAACATCAGCGATGTTATCGTCCCCTGATTGACTAACGTTACTTGTGTTTGATTGCGCAACCATAACCGTTGCACTCAATAAAGTTGCTAGACTAAGAATTACTGTTTTCATACGTAATATAATTAAAATGATTTAATGAGTTTACTATTTTAAAATCTGCATAAGAACGCTTCAAGACTAGAAAAAATCTAATCCTTCAATCTGATCAATATTAAAGTATTTTTGGGGGACTCTAGGGGGTGTAAGCTGAAAGCTAATCTCTCAGCAGTGACAAATTTATGAAAATATAAAGGCTATTTTTATGAATTCTTCAACTATTCGACGAAATACGTTACGGAAAATCCGTAGAAAATGAATTAACTACGGATTTTTTAAGGATTTAACAGGTTTTATTATTTTGTTAAGAATAACACATAAAAAGCACTGCAAGTAAGTTTATTCCTACTTATCTAGTAAACAGGAGTTCACGGTATTTTGTTAAAGGCCATAATTCATCATCTACCAAGAGTTCCAATTTATCGCAACTGTACCTAATTTCATCAAATAACGGTTTTACTTTTTTACAATAATCTGAAGCCTTTTTCTCTAAGTCTATAAGTTTATTTGCTTTTCTGCGTTGTTCTGTCATTTCATTCACCTTGGTATTTATCTTACCTATGTACTGAGAAATATCTTCAATAATTTGCATTTGTTCTTTGCCATATTCCTTGAAATCTTTACCATACAGTTCTTTCAGGCCCGAAACATTATTAATGAGCATGTTTTGATATCGTATTGCGGTAGGAATAATATGATTGCGTGCAATATCGCCAAGTACCCTGCCTTCAATTTGTATGCGCATAACATATTCTTCAACCTCTATTTCATAACGAGCTTTTGCCTCTATCTCATTCATTACTCCCATCTCCTCAAAAAGTTTAATGTTCTTTTCAGAAATCTTTGCCTTTAATGCTTCTGGAGTTGTTTTATTGTTGCTTAACCCTCTTTTCTTAGCTTCTTTTTCCCATTCGTCACTATATCCATTCCCTTCAAAAAGAATATTTTTGGATTGTTTGATGTACTCGCGCAATACATTAAAAATTGCTTCATCTTTTTTCAATCCTTTTTTATCTATTAACTTATCAACTTCCTTTTTGAAATCGGTCAACTGCTTGGCTACAATTGTATTAAGGATAGTCATAGGATTAGCACAATTTGCCTTTGAACCTACTGCTCTAAATTCAAATTTATTCCCCGTAAACGCGAAAGGGGATGTCCTATTACGGTCGGTATTATCCAAAAGAATTTCCGGTATTTTTCCAACAACATTTAATTTAAGATCTGTTTTTTCCTGTGGTGATAATTTCCCATCTGTTACTCCTTCCAACTCCTTAAGTACAGCTGTTAACTGTTCTCCAATAAACACCGACATAATTGCCGGAGGAGCTTCGTTTGCACCTAATCTATGATCATTACTTGCAGAAGCTATACCAGCTCTCATCAATTCTTCATTTTCATTAATAGCTTTTATCGTATTAATGAAGAATGTTAAAAACTGTAGGTTACTCATTGGGGTTTTTCCTGGACTTAGAAGATTTACTCCGGTATTTGTTCCCAGGGACCAATTATTATGTTTTCCGGATCCATTCACTCCAGCAAAGGGTTTTTCATGCAGTAAAACTCTAAGCTTATGCCTGGCCGCAACTTTACCCATGATATCCATTAATAGAGAATTATGATCTACAGCCAGATTTGTTTCCTCATAAATGGGAGCCAATTCAAATTGATTTGGAGCCACCTCATTATGTCTTGTCTTTACAGGAATACCAAGTTTCATACACTCTATTTCAAGATCCATCATAAAATTTAGTGCCCTGGTAGGAATACTACCAAAATAGTGATCATCTAATTGTTGTCCTTTGGCCGAAGAATGACCCAATAGCGTTCTACCTGTCATTACGATATCTGGTCGCGACTCTACTAGTGCGTGATCGATCAAAAAATACTCTTGTTCCCAGCCCAAAGAAGCATTTACTTTTTTTACATTTTTATCAAAATACTTCGCGATTGCTGTGGCCGCTTCGTCTACGGCATGCAAAGCCCTTAATAAAGGCGTTTTATAATCCAACGCTTCACCAGTATAGGCCACAAAAACGGTAGGAATACACAATGTTGTACCATAAATAAATGCAGGAGAAGTAGGGTCCCATGCCGTATATCCTCTGGCTTCAAATGTATTACGAATTCCACCATGTGGAAAAGAAGACGCATCGGGTTCCTGTTGAACCAATTGCCCTCCTCCAAACTTCTCTATTCCTTGTCCATTTCCAACGGTTTCAAAAAAAGCATCATGCTTTTCTGCGGTAGCCCCTGTAAGTGGTTGAAACCAATGTGTATAATGTGTAACCCCTTTTGATAATGACCATTCTTTCATGGCAGAAGCTATTTGATCGGCAATCTTACGATCTATCTTCGACCCATGCTCTATAGCATCCATTACACTCGTATAAGCATCCTTTGTTAAATATTGAAGCATTGTCGTTTGGTTAAATACATTTTCCCCAAACAATATAGAGCGGCGCTCTGTTTCTGTAACTGTTACAGAACTACGATTTAACGTTTCTTTTAAGGCTTGAAATCTAAGTGTAGACATAATCAAATAAATTTTACTACAAATATAAAACAAGTTTCTATTGTTAATATGAAAAATATACTCTTTTAAAATTAATGATTTTGAAAAATACCCCCTAAAAAAATAGGGTGTTAATAAAAATGAGTATAACTTTTGATTAAATACCCCTGTTTTTTTTGCTCATAACAAAAGAAGAATTAATTTTGACACCTTTAAGAGTTCAATTTATAAAGTGTTAATTATGAGTAAAGCTAAATTAGAATACATTTGGCTAGATGGTTACAAACCAACTGCTAATCTAAGAAGTAAAACAAAAATCGAAGAGGATTTTAGCGGAAAGCTTGAAGATTGCCCAATGTGGTCTTTTGATGGTAGTTCAACTAAACAAGCTGAAGGTGGATCTTCAGACTGTCTATTAAAGCCTGTAGCTATCTATCCTGATCCTACAAGAAAAAATGGATATTTAGTAATGACAGAAGTTCTAAATGCAGACGGTACTCCTCATGAGTCTAATGCAAGAGCTACTATTGATGATAATGATAATGATTTCTGGTTTGGTTTTGAGCAAGAATACTTCATTATGGACAAAAACACTCAATTACCATTAGGTTTCCCTGTGGGTGGTTATCCTGGTCCACAAGGGATGTACTATTGTTCTGTAGGAGGAAAAAATACTCATGGAAGAGACTTTGTAGAAGAACATGCTGATCTATGTATCGAAGCTGGACTTAACTTTGAAGGAATTAATCAAGAAGTTGCCAGTGGACAGTGGGAATTTCAACTTTTTTCTAAAGGAGCAAAAAAAGCTGGTGATGAAATATGGGTAGCAAGATACCTATTAGATCGTCTTACTGAAAAATACGGTTATTATATTGAATATCACCCAAAACCAATTAAAGGAGATTGGAATGGATCTGGTATGCACGCAAACTTCTCTAATTCTGTACTAAGAACTTGTGGTTCCCAGGAAGTATATGAAGCTATTTGTGAAGCTTTCAGACCTGTAACAAAAGAGCACATTGAAGTATATGGTGAATTTAATGACCAAAGATTAACAGGAGATCATGAAACACAATCTATCAATGAATTCTCTTATGGAGTATCTGATAGAGGAGCTTCTATTAGAATTCCAATTATCACCGTTGAAAATGGATGGAAAGGATGGTTAGAAGATCGTCGTCCAGCATCTAATGGTGACCCATATAAGATTGCTGCAAGAATTGTAAAAACTGTTAAAACAGCAGACGTAGAAGCATTACTTGCTCAATAAGAGACTAAGAACTGAACTAACTATACTATGTTGGTTAAACGCAAAAAAACCTCTGAAAATATTCAGAGGTTTTTTTATAAACCTAGCTCGTCTCTGAATTTTATAGATTGTCTTCTGGATATTTCAATCTCAACATCTAAACCTAAGTCTATTTTTAACTTACCGTTAAACCATGGAGTTACTTTTTTTATATAATTAAGGTTAATTATTTGTTGCCTATTTGCCCTAAAGAAAACAGTAGTAGGAAGCTTTCCCTCGACCTGATTTAAGGATTTATAAATAAGAGGCTTTTCATTTTCGAAATACACTCTGGTATAATTACCTACTACTTCGAAAAATTTGATGTCGGATATGGTAACCAGCCAACATTTTTCACCTTCTTTAATGAAAATTTGACTCATCTCTGAGAGTTTTTCACTTGATGCAGCTTTTTTCTTTTTAGATAACTCTTCTTTCAACTTATCGATCGTCTTGGAAAACCTCGATTGGTTTATAGGTTTCAATAAGTAGTCGAAAGCATTATACTCAAAAGATTTTATAGCATATTCGTCATAGGCCGTTGTAAATACCACCAATGGAACCTGATCCAACATTTCAAGCAGATCAAACCCATTTTTTTCTGGCATATTAATATCCAAAAACAATATATCAGGATTAACCTCGACAATAAGCTTGAAAGCTTCGTCTACATTTTTGGCTTCTCCAATAACTTTGATCGAAGGGTATTCCTTTAATAATTCTTGCAATTCTTTTCTCGCAAGTCTTGAGTCTTCAACTATAACTGCCGTATTATGATTCATCTAATGGGATTCTAATTTTAGCAATTACTTTATCGTTTTCTTCTTTCAGATCAAAAAGAGCCTTATTACCATAAAGTAATCGTAACCTTTCTTTTATATTATTAAGTCCAATTCTGGTGGAAGATTTCACCTGTTTCAACCTACCATTATTACTCACAATAATACATAAATTATATTCCTCTTTATGTATCTCCAACTCAACCCAACCTCCTTTTACTTGATTAGAAACACCATGTTTTATAGCGTTCTCTATAAGCATTTGAATAAGCATTGGAGGCACCTCAACATCTAGCACATTTTTGTCAACTTTTTCTCTGTACTCCAATCGATCTTCTAATTGGATTTTTGATAACTCGACATAATTCTCTACCGTTTCTAATTCTTCTTGAAGCAATATTGTGTCCAACGTATCACTATTTAATGAGTACCTTAATAGTTCTGACAACTTTGTAATCATTTCTCTGGATTTGGGGACATCTTCTAGCATCAACCCGCGAATATTATTAAGACTATTAAACATGAAATGCGGATTGATTTGTCCTTTTAAAGTATTTAATTGAGATTCTTTGAGGTTTGATATTAGTTTCAAACGTTCAACTTTTTCTTTTTGAGATCTTAGAAAGGCTTTTATTGAAAAATATAAAATACCCCAAAACAACAACATAAAGAAAGTATTAAGAATGTTGGCCAAAAAATTAAATTCGATTTCCTTTCCTTCAAAAATCGAATAAAAATAACTTGCAATCATATACTCGAACCCAACCAACAAGAAACATGTAACCAAAATTGTTACAACAACCCAAAGAACCGTTTGCAAATTAAAATCATCAAAAGAGATTTTTCTAAGATAAAACCATCTCATTAAGCTAGTAAACAACACTCCAGAAACCACAATTAGAATCCCTTCGGTAATAATGTAATTAAGAGAAACATCCTCTATAATTGCGGATTTCAAAAACACTTGTGTTAATGCCAAGCCGCCCCAACCTAAAAATTGCAATATCCAGAACCATGACTGTTGTGTCAATTTCATCTTACTCAAAACTTATACTTTTATACTTTCAAACTGAAAAATAAAGATTAAAATCTTTTGTTTATCCAATCACTTATCATTTTCATAACCTCAACGTTAAATGTTTCTTCAATTTTAGCATATTCGGAGCTGGCCCCTGTATCTGCCATTTGAAATAGGTGATTTACTCCTTCTATTTCTTTTATCGTTATATCTTCATTTCCTGATTTCTTTAACACTTCGTCAATTCTTGTTAAGTTAATTTCAGTAATTACCTGAAAATCCTTACTACCATTTAATGCCAAAACCGGCACCTTAGTTTTTGATAAAAATTTGGCTGGATCAGTTTTTATGAAATAATGCATCCATGGATCATTTACAAATTGCCTTAATTGTTTTTCTACTTCTCCCAGAGGAAACTTTTCTTTTTGGTCATTATTCAAACTTCTGTGATATGTTTCAATTTCCTTTTTCACTTTAGTTTTTATAACCTGAGGATTATCTTCATGATAAACTGTCGACAAAACGATATCTACAAACTTGTTATTTATTTTTATGATTTCGGCAGGTACATTCTCTAATTCTGCACCACGATTTATTTGTGATAAAAGAACTTCTCGTCCTGCAACACCAGTTCCCGATAACAAAACAACAAATGAAACGTCTTTTCTTCTTGATGCTACCATTGGCGCAATAAAACCACCTTCACTATGCCCAACTAAACCAATTTTTTGTGTATTTACATCCCTTCTTTTTTTTAGAAAATCAATAGCTGCCTCTACATCTGTAGCAAAATCAGCAGAAGTTGCCCCTTCAAAAACTCCTTCACTTTTGGCGACACCCCTATCATCATAGCGAAGAACAGCAACTCCATTACGAGTTAAATAATCAGAAAGCACTAAAAACGGCCTATGGTTAAATGCTTTAATCTCTTCATCTCTATTCTGCGGACCTGATCCCGATATCAATATTATAACTGGCGGATTATCGACGTCTTTTGGTAGCGTTAATGTCCCAGATAGTTTTATGTTGTTTGCACTTGCATTATTAAAGCTTACATCTATCGAAGTATATGGATAAGGTTTTTTAGGATCTTGCAATCTTGATACAGTCCTAACATCGCCTCGTTTTAATATTAAAGGCAATTCGCCGGCCCCTTGACTAAACGTTCCCTTTATTTCATTATCTTTTAATACTCCTTTAAAACTAATTTTTAACGCACTTACTTCAAACTGAAAGTTTCCTTCTGCAAATACTGTCTTATCACACGGAAATTCTTGATCGGATTGTCTGGGACTTTTTAACGTTGAAGTATAAGAATCATTATTTTTTACAACCGTAATGACTACAGGTAATTCGGAACCTGAAACATTGAGTGCACCGTTCCACATACCTTCAACCTGTTGTGCATTTACAATTTGAGAAACAAGAATAATTACCGCTGCAATTATCCATTTTATAAGTGTAACCATAATAACTGTTTTTTTGATTCACTATCAAAAGTATATGAAAACAGCCTTGCGGTTTATAGAATTATGATAAACGGTTTTTCTGAATGGTAAATGGCAACGCCAAATTATTTAATAAACACAAGTGCTATAAAAACCGTATAAGCGACAAAAATCAAGAAACCTTTAGGTCGGCTAAGGACCATTCTCTTAGGGATAAATGCCAATGGAAGTAAAACCAATGCAAATCCAAGCATCCAATAAATATTTACATTCATTAACGTTTCGTCTTTTACAGCAATGGGTTGAATTAAAGATGTTATCCCTAAAACAGATGCTATATTAAAAATATTGGAGCCTATAAGATTGCCCAACGATATAGCCTTTTCTTTTTTTAGTGCCGCTATAACCGAAGCAGCTAATTCGGGAACACTTGTTCCCACCGCAATAAGAGTCACTGCTATAACACCTTCACTTACGCCCATTTTTACTGCTATATCTTCGGCTCCCTTAACTAACAATTCTGACCCAAAATACAAAGCACAACCGCCTATTAATAACCACACAATGATTTTAAAATTTGATGTTTTTTGCAAAGAATCATCGACTTCCTCTAACATAACGTCTGAAAACTTTCGAGCTCTCCTTATTAATAAAAAAAGATAGACAAGCAATGACAAGAAGAGCATACCCCCTTCGAATTGAGTTAGCATTCCATCATTATCCAAAAGCAAGTACAACGCAAAGGATAGCAATACCATTACAGGCCAATTGAATTTATAAAAATCTCTATCAATTGCCAAAGGCCCTATAATAGCTGTTATACCCAAAACCAAACCTATGTTAGCAATATTTGAACCTACAACATTCCCTAAAGAAATATCAGATAATCCGTCTAGGGCAGCTTGTATACTAACCAATAGCTCTGGAGCAGAAGTTGCAAAAGAAACTACCGTTAGACCTATAACCATTTTAGACAATTTAAGCCTAAACGATAGTGCCACCGAAGATCTCACCAAAAACTCACCCCCTACAACGAGAAGTACAAAGCCAATTAACACATAAAGTATGCTTAAAAACATAGAATATTATTTGGATGCGAATATAAAATAAGTATCTCGTAGTTCTATAAATATCAAAACTATTTTATCATTTTTTTGGAAAGAAATAGGTTTTTAAAAACTATAAAAATAGTTAAATAACTATAAAAATAGTTGTATAACTAAAATTATAGTTATATGTTTGACCATGTTTAATTAATTTTCTCATGGAAAAACTTACAAACAAAGAAGAAGAGATAATGCACGCATTATGGAAATTAGGGAAAGCTTTTGCCAAAGAGGTACAAGCAGAGCTTAATAATACTGTTCATTACAACACTGTATCTACCATTATTCGAAATCTTGAAGAGAAGGGATATATTAGTCATAAGGCTTTTGGAAAGACTCATCAGTACTATCCTATCATTACCAAGGAACAATATAGTAGCCAATTTGTTGGAAAAGCTATGTCACAGTATTTCAACAACTCTTACAAAAACATGGTATCATTTTTTGCCAAAGAAGAAAAGATTACTGCTGAAGAACTACGTGAAATTTTAAAAGTAATAGAGGAAAAAAAATAGCCATGGAAACATTTCTTATCTACCTTCTGAAATCAAGTGTTTTACTAGGTATTTTCTACTTAGGGTATTATTTCTTACTTAGAAAAGATACATTTTTCAATGTGAATCGACATTTTTTATTGATAGGTATTTTGATTTCATTGTTTTTACCTTTCCTAGAGCTTACCACCATAAAATTTATAGAGGCTCCTAATTTTCAAATTGTTGATTATGGAACCCAAATAGAATCTAGTAAACCAGAACCTTCTATAAACTGGTGGCAAATTGGTGCAATACTTTATTGCATTGGGGTTTTTATATTTACTATACGCTTTTTCGTACAACTTGCTTCCTTAAAAAAGCTATTTGGTAACAATCCCAAAGTAAAGCAAGGAGACTTTGTATTTATCGAAGTACGTGAAGATATCGCACCATTTTCTTTCTTTAACCATATCGTATATAATCCAAGTTTGCATACTAAAGTTGAACTGGAAATGATTCTCAAACATGAAAAAATACATGTTATACAATATCATACAATTGACTTATTGGCTATTAATCTTTTCACAATTTTTCAATGGATTAACCCTGCGGTTTGGTTTTATAAGAACAGCCTTGAACAAAACTTAGAATTCATAGCCGATAAAGAAACAATTAATCAGGTAAATTCAAAAAAAGAATATCAGTTAACCTTGGTGAAGGTATCATCAAACAACTATGCAACCATTGCAAATAATTTTTATCAGTCATTAATCAAAAAACGAATAGTCATGTTAAACAAAAGAACATCGCAAAATGGCAAACTCTGGAAAATAACTTTTATGCTTCCATTGCTGTACCTATTTTTAGTGAGTTTTAATTCTAATGAAATAGTAAAGATCAAAGAGAACACATTTGACACGAAATCAAACCAAACGTTATTGCTTCAAAAAGAAGGAGAAAAGGTAATTGAATTTATAATTAGTAAAAACTCGACAAAAAAGGATTTAGATAATGTAAAAAAGACGTTTAAAGATGAGTTTAATGTGGAAGTTAAATTCTCAGGTATTGAAAGAAACAGTGATGATGAAATCACAGGAATTAAAGTAGCTATTAACGCTCCAAAAAGCAATGCAAATTATGCTCTTCAAAATGATAGCCCTATTAATCCTTTTGTAATTTCATACAACGATAAAACCAACAAGATAAATATTGGCCAATCTGAAAGTAGTCATGATTTTGTATGGGTTAACAAAAATGGTACTGGGAAAAGTAAGATTATAGAGATTCATTCGGATGACGATAAAAAACATGAAGTTATCATTTCTGGCAGCGGAAAAAACAAAGTAGTAAGAATAAAAGACAAAAATGGAAAGGTAATCACAGAAGAAATACATGGTAGTTCTCATGATGGTGTTTATGAATTCCGTACTGACGATGATAATACTTTTGCCTTTATTACTGGCAATGACGGAAAAGAACCCTTGTTGTATATAGACGGAAAAGAATCATCAAAAGAAAAAATGAAAAAACTTGATTCTAAGAGCATTGAAAGTATTAATGTTCTAAAAGGTGACACCGCTATTAAAAAGTATGGCAAAAAAGCCAAAAACGGAGTTATTGAGATTACTACCAAAAAAATGGCTAATAAAGGAACTGGGTTTCATTTTAAAACCGATTCTAAAAAATACTTGGGTACGTTACAAAAAAACAAAGCCAAAATAAACATTTATGAAAACAAGTATGCCATAACTCCAGAAAAAATACCTTCTAATGCGCTAGTATACATTGATGGAAACAAGAGTACTTTCCATAATTTTGAAAATCTTAATACCAACGCTATTACATCGATCAACGTTCTAAAAAAAGAAACTGCGACTATAAAATATGGTAAAAAAGCCGAAAACGCTGTCATCGAAATAACCACCAAAAACAACTAATGAATTTCCCAGGATAAAAAAATGATATGGAAACAACCTTAATCTACTTATTGAAAGTCAACCTATTAATTTCTATTTTTTACTTAACTTATTTTCTATTATTAAAAAGGGATACGTTTTTTAACATAAATCGTCATTTTTTTATCCTGGGTATAATAATTTCAATACTACTGCCTCTTGTAGAGTTTTCTGAAATTATTTATATCGAGAATCCTAATACTATAATTTCAAAAGAAATTCCAACAACAACACAAGAATTTGTTCTACCAAACACTATTTCTGAAGTAAATCAAATTAACTGGTGGTTCATTGGGGGTATCATATACGGGCTTGGATTATTTTTATTTTCTATTCGGTTTAGTATCCAATTAATATCACTTAGTAAATTATTAAATAGCAGTCGAAGTAGATCTAAGGACACGTTTCGCCTTATCGAGATCAATCAAGATATAGCTCCTTTTTCCTTTTTTAAGTATATCGTTTACAATCCAACGTTGCATTCTGACAAAGAGTTACGTATGATTCTAAAACATGAAATGATTCATGCCAAACAACATCATACTATAGATCTTCTTTTAGCCAATCTATTAACCGTTGTTTTATGGTATAATCCATTTATGTGGTTATACAAGAAAAGTCTTGAACAAAATTTGGAGTTCATTGCAGATCAAGAAACTATCAAGGAGGTTTCTTCGCCTAAAGAATATCAACTAACCATGGTGAACATATCATCAAATCACCACATAGCCATAACGAATAATTTTTATCAATCATTAATCAAAAAAAGAATCCTTATGATTAACAAACAACCATCAAAAAGACTAAACATAATTAAATTTGGTATTATCCTTCCAATATTATCTTTATTTCTATGGAGTTTCAATACAAAAGAAGTTATCAAATACAAGACTGAAAAATCTTCAAACGAAAAACAAACAGAATTCGTTTTAGATTCTACAAAACCTTATATGGGTTCTCTATCCAAGGACATAACAAAGGAAAGTACCATAGAAGAACTTAAAGAGTTTAAGAATTTTGTAAAGGAGTATTTCAATGTTGAAATCGAATTTGACAATATTGATTTTAAAGACAATCTTATTTCACAAATGAGCATGAAATTTGAAGATACTTACGGAAACAAAGGATCGTTTAAAAGCGATAATGGGAACGAATACATCCGGCCTGTTATTTTTAAGATCAGGGTGAATCAAAATGGAAAAACCGAAGAAATTGGATTTTTCAGACCAGAATCGGCACTAGATTCTGTTATAGTTGTAGACAATGGCGAAAACATAAACCAATTTACTTCTTTGGGGGAAAGCCCTATATATATTGTCAATGGAACGCAATATGAAAAGTCTCAATTAATAGGAAAGACTTTTTTAACGAATAAAAAAATAATGTTATTTATTGGCAAAAATGCAGTCTCAAAATATGGTAAGAAAGCCAAAGATGGTGTCGTTGTATTAGAAAATGCCACTCCATGGAAGAGTATGACTACCAGAATTGATGATCAATACCGAAAAGAGCATGAAAAAGCTCATTTAATTGGTATTACTTCCAAAAATCCAGAATTAGTTTTTGCACAATTTAAAAAATAATCTGACATACATTTTAATCAAAAACTCGCTTATACCAGCGAGTTTTTTTTATTTTCGCATTATGAACAATATCTTATTTTCGATCTTGGCCAAATTAAATAAACTAATCTTACCTAGTTTTACCAAGAGACGTTTGGACTTAAGTAAGGCTTCAAAATTGCAATTGCTCATTTTTGGATGGAAATTATATGTCACCAAAAGAGCTTTAAAATAATCCTACCAAGCTAATAAAATTTCTTGCAACACATTCTTCTCTTTTTCGTATTTAAGATAAAGTTTAACACCCTTGCATAAATAACCAAAATACAAAAGGATATGAAAAAATGGATCTTTATAGGAATGGCTGTGCTAGGTATGCTTTCCTTATCGGCCTTTACATCGACATCAAGAACACAAAAGCAGTCTGACGAAATTACCGCTATCATTAATAAGAACACCACAGAAAAAGAGTTAGAGGATTTAAAAACCTTTTTTGCTGAAAATGATATTGAGTTGGTATTAAAGAAGATAGAATATAATGAAAACAATGAGATGACCAGTCTGAGCATTGTTTTAAAAAAAGGAAACTCAAAAAGTCAATATTCTTCATCATCCAATACCCCCATTTCAGAAATTGAACTAGGTTATAAAAATGGAAGCTTGTACATTACAAATTCAGGGACATTCGATATTGCATCTTTTCGCAATCAACATACTTTTCATTTTCCAAAAGTTGATATGGACAGTATTATGAAAAAGCATGGTTTTGCCTTCAATTTTGATTTTGATGAAGACACAGATTCTTTAATTTTTAAAGGACAAATGAATTTTAAAAAGTTAAAAGATCAAATGATGAAATCTTTTACTTTTGAAGAAGATGAACATGGTAACTTCATATTCAATGGTCAAAAGCTTAAATCTTTCAAAAACTTTCCTAAACATAGATTTAATTTCGTTGACAATCCTGATATTGAAAAGCTAATTATTATAGATGGAAAAGAAGCAGATTTTGAAATGCTTGATAACCTTGCAAAATCTGATAAGCTTGAAGAAGTTGATTTTCTTAAACCCGAAACAGCCGTTAGCATTTATGGAGATAAAGCAAAAGACGGCGCCATTATAGCGACTACCAAAAAGTAAGTAGTTTAATTATATAGAGTTTGATTAAAGCCTTCGTGATACACGAGGGCTTTTTTATTAATAACTTAGTAATGATGAAACAGGCGAATTTAGTTTATCCCTACCATTTAAGAAATCGAGCTCCATAATAAAGTTGCATTGCACTACTTCACCGCCTAACTCTTCTACCAAATTACAGACTGCCTCTGCAGTACCTCCCGTTGCCAAAACATCATCATGAATAAGAACCTTCTCCCCTTTTTTAATGGCATCAACATGAATCTCGAGAGTATCCTTGCCGTATTCTAAACCATAATCTTTCGATTTTACCTGATAAGGTAATTTCCCTTTCTTACGAACTGGAACAAATCCCGCTTCCAAACGTTCGGCAATCATTGAACCAATAATAAACCCTCTAGATTCTATACCAATAACTTTGTCGATTTTCACATTGTCTGGAGAGAGTTTGGCCAATCTATTGGCACATCCTACCAACGCTTCATGATTTGATAATAATGGAGTAATGTCTTTAAATAAAATTCCGGGTTTTGGAAAATCCGGAATGTCCCTGATAAAATCTTGTATGTCCATTGGTCGAAAATAATGAAAATTTAAAAAAAGAGTGTCAAAAAACTCATATTAACACTTTAAACAGAAATATCTCCAAAAAATCCGCTTCACTTATTACATTTTTAAACCAAAACAACAATTATAATTACAAAATAAAACATTAATCAAGATTTTTATATAACAAATCAAAACCAAATTAACATTTAAACTTACATAAAAATATCACCTTTATTGATTTTGGCTAAAAAATTTTGTCGATAATTTTCCTTCAGATATATTGAAAAAACAATCAACCAATTGAATCAATTATTAACTATAAAACTTTAGAAATCATGTAAGTAAAACTACTTCTTCAGGTAAGGGAACAATTATCAATTAATCATTTTTTAAACTAATTAACATGCTAACATTTTTAGGAATCGTTATGATTCTTATCGGAATCATTATTTTCATTATTAAACCAATTTTTAGTTCATCTAAAGCTCTTAACTGGTTCACAAAACAACGTACGTTTCAGATGATTGGCTTGGGATTTGTACTAAGTGTCATCTCGGGTTTTTTCTTCTATGCAGAACCAGGTACCGCGTATGCAGTTCAATACCCATGGGGAAGCCAAAAAGCTGTTGTAAACCAAGGAATCAACACAAAAATGTGGGGACGCTTGATCCCAATACAATTCGAATTACCTATTAAATATGTGATTCCAAATGGTGATGGTGAGTTGGGGGAACAAAGTAAATACGCCAATGTAGATAAGGCAAAATATTGGGCATTTAGTGATGCGGTAAAGGCTAGAATTGCAACTTCGGTAGTAATTAGCATCAATACGGCAGATGAAGATCAATTCTTATCAGTTGCAGATCGAAATAAAACAGAAAGAAACCTGATTCGATCTCGTATTATACCCAATATTGATCAATCTATAAAAAACACCTGTAAACTTATGGATGCGCAGGATTATATCTCTGGACAAGCTTCAGATTTTGATAGATACTTTAAGGATCAACTCGAGAATGGGATGTATGTACTAGAAGAGTACATTGCCAACGAAAATAGAGAAACTATTGGTGATAGTACCACGGTACGAACTATTGTAAATAACGAATCAAAGCAAAAACGTTTCAGAATCAAATATCATAATGGAGAGCCTGTGAGAGAAAAAGGTAATTCTTTAAGAGCCTATGGTCTGACAGTTGTGCAGGCTGTAGTGACCGAAATTGACTGGGAATCTACCTTTGACAAGCGATTACAATTGCAAAAAGAAGAGGTTGCTCAAACGCAATTAGAGAAGCAACAAGCAGAACGAGAGTTTTATCGAGCACAAAAAGAAACAGCTCGTGGTGAGGCCGAAAAGGCAGCAGAACGTGCTAGACTCGAAAAAGAGCAAATTCAAAAAACTATTGAGGCAGAAACAAAGGCCAAAGTAGCAGAGTTTAACCTTATCGAAGAGCGTAAAAATTATGAAGTGGCACAGTTTAAAGCGAAAACGCAAAAAACACTGGCCGATGCACAATCGTATGAAAATGCAAAACTGGTTAGTGCCGGACTTACTCCGCAGGAACGAGCAGAGTGGGAATATAAGACCTCTGTAAACATTGCCCGAGAATTAAAAAAGCTGAGATTGCCAGAAATTTATATCCAGGACGGAGCAAAACAAGGTAATGATGGCAACTTATTGCAATCTTTGATCGGTGCAGAACTCGCCAAGAAGATGATGTCTAGAAAGGCTCAATAGCAAATACAAACGCATACAAGAAATAATGTATAAACTTGTATATCTGCAAATAATCAAGCTACTTGAAATGTGTTACGCAAGATTATGATTTTGAAAACCATCAAGTAGTTTTTTTTTATAAATAAAAATTCAAAATAAATTTTGTTCGCATTATAAAAAACAATTATATTTGCACCCGCAAAAAGGCCTCGTAGCATAACTGAATAGTGCACTTGATTACGGCTCAAGAGGTTGCAGGTTTGAATCCTGCCGAGGTCACAAATAAATCAACAAAAAGTTGAAACGAAGCAAGCTCAAAATCAAAGAGCTTGCTTTTTTATTTTGAGTAAAGCGTAGGTTTCTTTTGTTGATTCTCAAAGTGATATACTGTTGAAGATCGGTATGTCCTGCCAGGTTTTAAAATTACATCGGGAAATCTAATTTGATTTGGCGAATCCGGAAAATGCTGTGTTTCTAAACACAAACCTCTTCTAAAAGAGTGGTTTAAATTACTCTTTCCCTTAGTCTTTCCGTTTAAAAAATTACCACTGTATAGTTGCAAACCAGGCTCAGTTGTATATACTTCCAATACCCTTCCAGAATTAGGATCTTCGACTTGAGCTGCAAAAATTAAGTCTTGATCAGGAGTAAAAGGTCCTCTACTCAGAACAAAGTTATGATCGTATCCCTTGGTTAATGTCAGTTGATTGTCTTCAATATCCTTTCCCAAGGGCTTTGATTTACTAAAATCCATTACTGTATCTCTAACTGGTGCAATCTCACCAGTAGGAATCATACTTTTATTAATTGGTGTATAATAATCTGCATTAATTCTAACGATATGATCTTCAACAGTACCATTTCCCTCTCCATTGAGATTAAAATAAGAATGATGTGTTAAATTAATAATGGTCGTTTTATCAGATGTAGCGAAGTAGTTAATTTTCAGTTCATCGTTTTCTGTTAAAATATAGGTCACTTTTACTTTAAGATTCCCTGGATAGCCTTCTTCCAGATGCTCAGAAATATAGGAAAACTCTATCTTATTATTAGAAATTTGATCGGTTTCCCAAACCACTTTGTGAAATCCCCTAGTACCGCCGTGCAAATGATTAGGCTCATTATTTTTGATGAGAAAATGTTTTTTGCCCTCTAATACTAACTTTCCATTTGCAATTCTATTAGCATATCTTCCTATGATAGCACCAAAATAGTGTTCACTCTCAGGATACAAATATTCCTCC
The DNA here is from genome assembly GCF_035285365.1 of Aquimarina gracilis. Taxonomy (NCBI): domain Bacteria; kingdom Pseudomonadati; phylum Bacteroidota; class Flavobacteriia; order Flavobacteriales; family Flavobacteriaceae; genus Aquimarina; species Aquimarina gracilis. The sequence continues at coordinate 358,346 of NZ_JAYKLX010000002.1, forward strand.
AATGTACTATGACCAAGAACAATATCGTCAAAAACTCCATTTCTATCGGGAGCCAAAAGTGATACCAATCGTTGTCCAAAATTAGTAAATGCTGCTTCAAGCCCATTATTATTTGAAAGCACAAATAATCCCGTTTGTTTTCCGTCGATTTCTTTTTCGAAATCTTCAAATTGTAAACCTGACTTGGTTTTAGAAGGTCTCACATTTGTTATTTCTAGGATTTCTTTTGATACACTCGAATATAATCGACTTCTAATGCCTGCGGAAGTTTTTCATCTTCAATATCAAATCCAGGCCAATTACCTCCTATAGCCAAATTAATAATGAAGAAAAATGGTTGATCAAAAGGCCAGTTCTCAGATGTTTTTTGTTCTGGTGAATAGGTATAGTAATTTAAATCGTCAATAAAAAAACGAATCTTTTCTTCATCCCATTCAATACCATATTTATGAAAATCTGTAGACGCTGTATTTACTTTGAGACCACCTGAATAGGGATGATTTCCACTAGCTGCTTTCATGTGCACTGTACCGTGTACAATATTTTGCATTTTACCAATATGCTCCATAACATCAATCTCTCCGCTGCTAGGCCATCCCACTTCTTTGATATTACTACCCAACATCCATAAGGCAGGCCAGGTACCATTGCCAATAGGTAATTTCGCTCTAAATTCTATTTTCCCGTATTGAAACTCACGCTTGCCCAAAGAGTTGATTCTTCCTGAAATGTATTTATCTCCTTCTTTTCTTGCTGTAATAATTAAGTTTCCATCTTTTACGGTAATCGTTCCTTCTTTTATATATTCTTGCAACTCATTATTTACCCATCCTGGTTTTGCTTCTTTTATGTTCCAGTTTAATGTATCAAGAGCATTTCCTTCAAATTCGTCAGACCAAACCAGTTTCCACACGTCTTTTACCTGTTTCTTTGTTCGTTCCTTTACAAATTGAGCAAGTAATGGATATCCTGCTTCGGTCATATCATGCCCATATCCCTGCAATTCATATAGATCAATATCTTCATGACCGGTATTCTTCATCATTGTTTCAAAATAAAGATTCTCTTCATATCTACCAGGTAACTCAAGATTGCGATCTCCGGTGATCAATAAAAAGGGAGGTGCATTATCGCGTACATGATACAAAGGCGCAAACTCATCTACAATTGGTTGGTTTCTTGGTATGTTGTCCTCTGCTCTTACTGTAAAATGAGTTATCGTATGCCCACTAAAAGGGATTACCCCTGCAATCTTATCTGCATCGATGTCATGAGCTTTCAGCCATTTTTTATCTAAAGAAACCATACTAGTTAAGTATCCTCCGGCAGAGTGTCCCGAGACAAAAACCTGATCAGGATCTCCTCCATAACGCTTGATATTTCTAAAAACCCAAGATACAGCAGCCGCAGCATCTTCAATATATTTAGGTTTTTTGGCTTTGGGATACAAACGATACTCTACAGAAACAACAGCAAATCCTTGATTCATTAAACGTTGTGGAATGTACTTTTTACCTCCTACTAGACCACCACCGTGAATCCAAACGATGGTAGGAAATTTTTTAATTTGAGTTGGATAGTACAAATCCAACACACATCTTTCTTTTGTATAACTATCCAACTTTTTCTTAATCCCTTCATAATATTGGACATTGTTTTCAAATTTATATGATGTTTCTTGCGAAAGCAGTAATTGAAAAAAGAGGATGCTAAAAATTGTAAACCGAATTGTCTTCATTAACTAGTTTTCTACATAATTTGGATTAGGTTCAGGAAATTTAGCTTTTAAATCTGAAAGTAATTTCCTCATATTACCTTTTAACACTTCAAGTTTCTCTGTCAAGACTTCAGACAGATCATTACTTTCAGATATGTCTTTTTTCAAATTGTACAGCTCATACCTATCATCCTCATAAAAGTGAATAATCTTCCAATCTCCCTCACGATATGCTGTAGAAGGTTTACCCCGTTGTGGGCTATAATGTGGTAAATGCCAAAGTAAACCTCTTTCTTTTTGAGAATCACCTTTAAACAGTGGAAGTAAACTTATTCCATCTTGCGTTCTTTCTTTGATTTCAGCAATTTCCATGAACGTATTATAAAAATCCTGACCTATTACAGGAGTTGAATCAATTTGACTTTTTTTAATCACTTTTGGCCAGCGAGCAATTAGTGGCTCTCTGATTCCACCCTCGTATACATACCCCTTACCTGCTCGTAACATTCCATTATCCGTAGGCGGTGTGTGCTTTGCAAAAGCAGCGACTTCACGTACCGATAATCCCCCATTATCTGATGTAAAAAGTACCATTGTATTTTCTTCTAAGTTAAGTTCTTTAAGTTTTTCAAGAATTCTACCCACATTTTGGTCGATAGATGTTACCATAGCCGCATAATGAATATTGGGCATGGTAGTTTCTGAAGTATCAACCCCTCTTTTCTTCTTATATTTTTCCACTAGATCCGGCTTTGCTTGAATAGGTACGTGAGGAGAATAATAGTTCAAGCTTACAAAAAATGCAGAATCCTTTTGTTTTGTAATGTATTCTATAGTCTTATCGGTGAGTATATCCGTTAGATAATCTCCTTCTTTTGAAGAATTTTGAAGCTCGGGTTTTTCCCCTTTGTTAAAAAATGGGTAAAAGAAACTCTTTGGAAGTCCGTTCCAGGCCCCTGCTATATTAATATCAAATCCTCGACGATCTGGTGTAAACTTTCCTCCACCCAAATGCCATTTACCAATAAAAGCAGTATTATAATCTTTTGTTTTCAATGCTTCGGCTATGGTTTTATGTTCTAACTTTAACTGTTGTGCAATTGGCGGTGTTTTTAGTTTTTGATTGGGTCCAGCAGGGTGATTTCCGTGAATATGTTCGGTGATATTAACTCGAATTGGATGTAGACCAGTCATCAAACTAGCCCTTGATGGACTGCAAAGTGGTGCAGCTGCATACGCATCTGTAAATTTAATCCCTTCCCTTGCTAATTGATCCAGATTGGGAGTTTCTATGAATTCATTACCATAGCAACTTAAGTCGTACCAGCCTAGGTCGTCGGCCACGATCATAATAATGTTAGGTTGTCTACTTATATTTGTATCCTTGTTTGTTTTACAGGATAAAATAGAGATCAACGTCAAACAAAAAAAGATAGTTTTCAAATTAAAATTTTCCCGTGCATTCATAATGTCTATTAATATCTTATAAAAGTATAGTTTGTCTTTGTTTTATTCATCATGCACTTACCTGCAATATTAATTCCAGCAAGGTACAGGATACTTTTGATTCTAAAAAGCTTGATCTTTATGGTATAATAGATAAGATCATGAAAAATACAGTTGCTTATATCCTTCTCATATGCCTAGTTTTACCTCTCTCATCTTTCGCACAAACTATCAATATAGATAATACAAAACCCAGATTAGATACAAATGGACAAATTGTGGATGCTCACGATGGCAGAGTGATCCAATTTGGTGATACCTTTTATTGGTATGGCACCTCTTATGGCAGTACTAATGGATTTACTACTCAAAATCATTATCGATGCTATAGTTCTAAAGACATGACGAAATGGAAATATGAAGGTAAATTACTAGACATACAACCTGAAGGAGTTTACTATAGACCGCATGTTATTTATAACGAAAAAACTAAAAAATATGTGCTCTGGTATAATTGGTACCCAAAACTTTGGGACGGACAATTTGGAGTAGCAACCAGTGATACTCCGCAGGGGCCTTTTAAAATTGAAAATGATAATGTTAAGATGTACCGATCCGATGTTGGTTTAGGAGATTTTGGTCTTTTTGTAGATAAAGATGGGTCGGGTTATATTAGTTATAATACCATACAAAATCATCAAGTATCGGTAGAAAAACTAAGTGATGATTATTTATCTTCTACCTTAGAAAACGGTGGTATTATCGACCAACACATGGAAGCCGGAACACAGTTTAAAAAAGCAGGAAAGTATTACCTGCTGACTGACTACACCTGCTGTTTTTGTAATTATGGATCAGGAGCGCGAGTATATATTTCTGATCATCCACTTAAAGGATATACACTCATTAATAATATCAACCGATACCCTGGAAAACACTCTTTAAAAATCAATGATGGAATAAAAAGAGGAACATCATATGAAACTCTATCAAAAAATAAAAATGGATATGATGCTGTTGAAATTCTTTTTGATGAAAAAGTAACGATTAATAAACTAGCACTTCATATTTTTACTGGGAATCGCCTCGAGAATTGTGGCGATGTAAATAATCCCAAAGTACATCCCGATATTGTTTCTCCAAAGTTTGAAATTTTTGAATGGAATAACAACACTTGGAAAAGTATCAAAATTAAAAACCAAATCATTGAAAAATCTGCTTTAAAAGAGGAAATCGTACTTAATTTCTCTTCCAGTATATCTGACCGTTTCAAAATTGTTCCTATCGAAAGTGATACTAACATTTATATAAGTGAAGTTGAAACGTTTAATGAAGAGACCCCTACCAACTCAAAAGGTAGTTTTTTTATAACCGGACCCAATATCCCCCAGAAACCAATAATTCCTGCTCAGCAGTCTTATGTAATGAAGCTTAACACAATCGAGGGAGAAAAGTATATCTGGATTGGAGATCTTTGGGGTTCTGCATCTGATAACATTAAGGGACACGATTATCAGTATTGGAGTGCCCCTTTAGAGTTTGAACAAGATGGAACCATAAAGACAATGAAATGGAAAGATCAATGGTCTGTCGAACTAAAAAAATAATAGGGTGTTATGCAGTACCGCCTATTTGATTTCCTATTCCTATGATGATCGTGGAAGAAATCAATACGACTAACCCTAAAGTCAATACCAGAGCTACTTTTTTGCTCACACCTTTCCATTCTTTGGTAATCAACCCCCACATTGTACTAAAAATGATAATAAAAGCCATATGCAAGGTCCAACTGGCAAAGTCATGTTCACTCATTTGTGTAGATCCCATTCCATAAAACATAAATTGACAATACCATGTTGTGCCTGCAATAGCAGCAAAAAGGTAATTTATCTTCAATGGTGTTGTTTTATTGCTATAATCTTTGTAGCTCTTCTTTTTAATATTCAAATAGGCACACCAAATAAAATTAGAAGTAAAACCTCCGGCCAGTATTACTATAAAAGTTGGGCCATTTTGCCATAACATTGGAGCATTATTTTGAACCGCTAATTCAGAGATGGGTCCTCCGGCCACTATTCCAAAAGCAAAACAAGCACTCATTATACCCGCAAACAGCGCGACAATGATTCCTTTTTTGAGGTTAAATTCTTTTACCCCTTGTCGTTTTTCTTCATCAGAAAGTTCTTTGTCCTTAAGAATACCTGCTCTTCCGCAAATAATAATTCCTAGTAAACAAACTCCAATTCCTATTAAAACTACCTGACCCGAAGTAATTTGTAACAAACTGCTAAATTTTCCTTCATAAATGGGTGGTATTAGAGTTCCAAAAGCCGCAGTAAGACCCAAAGCTAGTGCCATACCCAGAGACATCCCCAAATATCGCATTGCCATTCCAAAAGTTAATCCCCCAACTCCCCAGAGTACTCCAAAAAAATAAGTCCAGAAAAGTGTTGAAAAGTCAGCTTTGTATAATATGGTTATAGTCTCTGGCACTGTAAGTAACGAAACTAACCATGGAACAATGAGCCAGGCAAAAAAACCGTTAACCAACCAACCACTTTCCCACGACCACCTTTTGATTTTTTTTATCGGAAGATAAAAGGATCCGGCCGCAAAACCACCGATAGCATGAAAAACAATACCTAATACAGAATTTATCATAAAATGAATTATATGAAGTTTTTACTCATGCTACTATTCATTTACCTCTAACATATTTTGATATGTTTGATCTCCAAAAAGTCAGCAATTTTTTGAATTGTGGATGATGTATGCCCAATACCAATAGCACAGTGATGCGATGGGCCAGCCATAGACCATTGATTTATGAAATCCCTTATCGATACAGAAAACTTATAGCGAGAGTTTGTATTTCCGATTTGTAGTGTTGGGCCGTCTACAGATTCACCTTCAGCCGTGAGTAAATAAATCTCTCCTAAACTGTTTTGGCAGACAGACAGCAACGTTACAGACCCACTAGCCACTTTCATCTGAATGGATAATCCTTTCCCGGGTTTTCCATGATATACAGGTAATGGAACTAATCCAACTTTTCCTTCAGCTATTTTAAAATGTGCAGGTCCATCATGGCCCAATAAGATGATATCATCTTCAAAATCCATTGCATAAAACTCTGAAAACGAACCCCCACTTCCCAATGTGTCCATAATCTTCATTGCCTGAACATTTTTTATCTCACATTCTCCTGCCACCGGGATATTTTTTCCGGTAAGCAGCGTAAATCCAGGAATTAATGAGGTTGCTATGTTTTCATAAGTAGAATCTCCATCTCCTTCATAATAATATGCCAACGATCCCAATTTGAATTTTTCAATCAATGTATCTAGTGCTACAGATGTCTGAGCAGCTCTTTGCAATTCTTTCTTATCACATTCTAGAGAAACTTCAAATAGTCCTTTAAACTCTTTTATTTTATTCAGAATTTCTTTTTCAGGCACATTATCTCTTATGTTTTTAAGCGTTCCGAATTCGATGATCTCAAAATGATTTCCAAAAGTAGCGGTGTGTTGGGTAAGATCACTATATACATCCAACATTCCATTATAATAATGTCCTAAAATACCTACCCGATTGTTGTTCATCGTCTTTACAACTTCTATGGCTTGTATACATTCTCTTATCTCCTTCCAAACATATTCTTCATCCAGATACCCTGAAATCAAATGAAACTTAATATTAGATCGATTAAAAACACTTGCAAGCTCCGGTGCTACGCAACTTTGACAATGAGCAAGCCATTCTCCTGTCATTTTACCTCTATCTCCTATAGCATTAAATGCATCATAATCTATAGCTTTTACGGGCTGAAGGTTAAGAACAATTAATGGTACTTTTGTTTTTTGAACAACGGGCAGGACATTGTGAGAAAGTGCATATGTAGATATGAAAAGAATAATACAATCTATAGTTTCTTTATTAAACTTAGTTGCAATTTTATTAGCCTTGAAAGGGTTATCGACCATTCCGGTATTGACAACTTCAACATCGAGTTCTCTTAACTTATCTGCAATTTTGTTCTGATAACCTATAAGACGGTTCTTTAGTCCATCAAATTGATCCCAATACGTATCTAAACCTATTCCGAATAGTCCAATCTTAATCATGAAAACTTAATATTAAATTTGCCTTATACTTTTTTAAAATTCCTTTCCTATTATCAATAACAGTTGCTATGTAAACAACAATATCTCTTCTGAAAATTAAATTAGTGCGCTATTATTTCGTAAAACCCCGGTGAGACTTCGAAAACTTTATAATCTTGGTCCTTGGTATGAATTACTTTCTCACCGTTTACTATAATATCTTGATATCTTGAAGGAATGTAGACTATTGCTTTTGATTCTTTTGGCACTTCTATACCTAAACGATATTCTTTATCATTCTTCAGTTCTACTTTGATATTGCCCTTAATACTGGGTACAATGGCTCTTATGTGTTTTAAAAATCCAGGCTGTGGTTTTATTTGAAAGGTTTTATATCCTGGCGAAGTAGGAGAAATCCCTGCTGCATATTGATATAGTAAAGTCAATCCACCACCACTCCAAGCGTGATTTGTAGTTCCGCCTCCGAATCCTTCAGTACCTATGCCCCAACCTTCCCACAAAGTGGTGTATGTAGTATCCAGCACCATTTTCGAAAAGCGCTCTTTCATACGTTCCAAAGCATATTCGGGATAACCCATTTGAAATAATGCTTCTAACACATATTTTTCCATATAGGGGCTGGCGTGTTTTTCGGTTTGCAATACCTCATAGATTGCTCCATATTTATCTGGGTCTGCTAAACCGGCTACTACCGCCAAACCTTGTGAACGATCGTCGGTTTTGCCTTTATAATCTTGCGAACGGTAATGATCTCTTTTCCAGAAGACATTATTAAAAGCGTCTTTAAAATCTTTCATTAATTTTGTAATCGAATCCACTTCTTGTACTTGCCCTAAAGCTTCAGACATATTTTTATAGCCTTTTAGCGCTAAATAATACTGTGTGTTTATTAAGATAGGCACATCACGATTGGTTCCCCAATCCCCCCAAGTCCAACCTCCCTTTCGTACTGTTACAGTGCCATTTTCTTTAATTTTCCATAACGAAAGATATTTTTTGACAGGATCATATACTTTTTTAAGGGTTTCAAGGTCTCCGGTATGTAAATAGTAATTCCAAAATCCATAATATCCCACACTAGATAGCATCTGTCCTGGTAGTTCCTGATTCCAATTACCTGCTGGTATTGGTGAAAAAATGGTACTGTCCTTGCGTTGCCAGTTTACTAATTCGAACATACCTTTTTTGGTTAAAGCATCGGCATTTCTATCTAAAGCATAAAAAGCTTCTCCACTTTCTAACACAACATCACCCCACCATTGGGCACGCTCACGGCCAGGGGTGTCCATATAATTATCACGCATAGTCACATACAATGTGCGAACTGCTTTTTTACATAGCTCATTATAAAAATCATCGTTAACCTCAATAGTTCCGGTGAATTTTGTTTCATAGCCGGTTTCACGATATTTCAGATCTAAAATTTCTATTCCTTCTGGTATGATGTAATACATCTGATGCCCATTAATCCAACCTAATGATTCATACTGCTGTTCACCATCTTTTGTAATGTATTCTGCTCGCATATTATACTCAGAACCGCCTTTGTAATTATCTGTGAGCATAGTAATTTTTTTACCGGCTTTGGCCTTTACCTTTAAATAGGGAGTAACTTGGGCGTTGTATGGAAGTTTACATTTTATGGTATCACCTTTACTAACCAAAGGAAAGCTTATTATGTTTTCATAGCTTTTTAAGCCAAAATCCTTCCAAAAAGGAATAGGCCTTTTCACCAATTTGTTCCAAGGGGCACATGTACCTTGACAAATAACTTTTGCGTTCGGCCAGTTTTGATCTTCAAAATCTCGTTTTACCCAATCGGGTATATCTTTTCTAGCATCAAAAACAATATTGGATTCAGGCAATCGCCAATTAGGTTGTGGTTTCTCACTTTCGGAAATATATGCCAGAAACGGTATTGCCTTCCAAGTAGTATCAGTTTGAACTAATAACCGATCATTTTGATATAATTCGGCAATTAACCCTGCTTTTCCGCTAGATTTGTGTGTCATTCCTTCTTTCCCGAAATACCAAACCAAAATCGATATGGTATTTTCTCCATCTTTTAAAGCATCATTTATATCAACCTCATCATAATAGGTATCAGTAGGAGTAGGTCCGCGTTTTAATCCACCTTCAAAAACTACTAGTTCTCCATTGATCCATAACCAATACTTTGAGTCAACGGCTAATCGTAAAGTTGTTGAAGCTGTATCTTTTTTAAACTGAAATGATTTTCTAAAAGCCAGCCAGGCATTTTTTTCGGGAAGAGGGTCTTTTGTAGTTATCCAATTGGCTTTCCAATCACTACCTATTGGAGTGAGTGGAACTTCAGAAAGAGAAGTACTTTCTTCTTTGCAAGAGAAAATAAGTATAAATATTAGTATTACATACCGCTTCATTTACTCATAAATTTAATTCATTTCTCCACAAAATATAACACACAAAAAGAAAAACTATCTTGTTGTGTCCTGATACAAAGTCTTACTCGATAATTTGTATTCGAAAAGAATATTGATATTCCTTGGCCATAATTCTGAAGGGTTTATGAGGTCTTGCGTTAATATTCCAGGTGTTATCCCCCCCTACGCCCATTTGTTTATAATCTATATTTAGGGTAATGGTTTTTCCAGATTCAAGTTCTTCAACACGATTGGCTTGTTCGATTTGACTTTGGGTAAACGGCCAGGCACTAAAACTTAAAGGCGTATGAATGCTTTCTATTTTAAGTCCCTTGCCTTCAGAATTTGTTACAGCTACCCAATACACATCTGTTTTATTACTGCTCTCTTGAGGACGAACATAATACGTAAAATCTTTTTTTACAGATTCATAATATCTTCCGAAGAAGGCTCCTGTCTTCTTATCTGCATAGCTTTCTAGTGGCCCCCTACCAAACCATTGTAATTGATCATAATGAGCTGGTATTTGAAGCTGCCATCCTAACCGAGGAATATCCGGCAAATCTGCTTCTGGATCGAATTGATAATCCAATTGTATTGAACCATCTGCAAAGACCGTATACTGTTGAGTAACTAATGATTCTGTTTCACCAACTATATGTTGTATTTTTATTCTCACTGTATTTTCAGTTTTTTGAGAAGAAATGCTTATTAATTTCTGGTTCTCTGGGGCTTTTTTCCAAATTATTTGACGCTTCATAATTCCTGACGCCAAATCGTTGTCTGTAGGTGCACGCCAAAAATTAGGTTTTGGAGGTGTGCTAATAAAATTCTCTCCTTTCGAAGCATATTTAACAAGTGTTCCATTCTTTTTATTAAAAGCTACCTCAACGTTTTTGGCCACTAGTTTGATTTCAGAATCCGTTTCTTTTAGTATAGGAGCAGATTCATCTATTAATTCGTTCTTTTTTGGAATGTAGTGTAGCAAAAATTGTTCTGCTCCTATTTCAAAACCTTTTTTGGCCCAAGGCCTATTTTCCTTTAACACAAGGGCGATTTTTACATGGTACCTTGATCCTGGCTTTGGATCGATTTCAGGCAGAGGTATCTGAAAAGATCCTCCTTGTTGCGGTAGCACATTAGGAGATTCAGCAGTTCCTTTATGGATTACCTTTCCATCTTCAGTAATTTCCCAAGCCATATTGTATTCATTAAGATTGGTACGAAAATGACGATTGTGTATTTTAAATTTCCCTTTACGAATACTATCAGCCTCTATTTTTATACGCTGCCAAACGTATTTAGCCTGCCAGCCTCCGGATTTAACCCTTCCATCAGCAGAAATCAATCCTTTTTGTACTGGATTTAGATCTGCCTGTTCCTGTCCAAAATCCTTGCCGTGTTTCCAAAGAATTTTCTCATCTCTACTTTTCTTAGTAATCAACTGATCTCTCCAATCCCAAACGAAAGCGCCCACAAACCTTGGATATTTTCTAATAGCTTTCCAATAACTTTCTAAATCACCGGTTGAATTTCCTTGCGAATGCGCGTATTCGCACCAAATCACTGGTCTGTTATCATCAGGTTTGGTCGCCAAATCAATCATATCATCTGTTAATCGATACATCCGGCTAATAATATCGGTGTATGCACGATCTTTGGGCTCTGGTTTGGGCCAGTTATACCCATAAATATTTTGAGCTCCCTCTGCATGAATAGGCCTGGTAGGATCAAATTCTTTGATCCAGGAAGATAAAGCTGCATGATTAGGTCCAAACCCCGATTCATTTCCCAGAGACCAACTTATAATACTTGGATAATTCTTATTACGTTCTACCATTCTAATTCCGCGTTCTAAAAATGCAGTATGCCACTCTGGTAAATTGCTAAAAAGGGATCCATGACCATGGCTTTCGATATTGGCTTCATCCATTACATAGATCCCATATTCATCACAGAGCTGGTACCAATACGGCGGGTTGGGGTAATGAGATGATCGAGATGCATTTACGTTTAACTGTTTCATTAATTCTGCATCACGACGCATTGCCTCTTTGGTAACCGCTTTTCCAGTATTGGCATCCCAATCATGACGGTTTACCCCGTATAACAAAACCGGTATTCCATTTACTTTAAATTGTCCATCACTAATATCTATTTCTCTAAAGCCGATTTTAGTACTTCGGGCTTCGACAAGTTTACCTTTGTTATTTTTCAAAGAAAGTACCAGAGTATAAAGATTAGGATATTCAGCAGACCATTTTTTTGGATTGATTATCGTAGTCTGCATTAAATTTTCAAAAGGACGGTTTCCTATTTCGGGATGATATTCGTCTAAGATTCGGTCAACCGAAATCTCTAGAGGTTTTACTAAAATTTGTTTTCCTTCTTGATCAAATAGTTCAGCTTCTAGTTTGTAGTCTTTGGTATCTATTTTATCACATAATTTAATTTTGGGTCTGATTTGTAAAAGAGCATTTTTATACTCTTTATCCAAATCTGTTCTAACGGCAAAATCATATACTTGCACTTTTGGAGCAGCTTCCAGATATACCTCACGGGTGATACCACTCATTCGCCAATGATCCTGATCTTCAATATAGCTACCATCACTCCATTGAGAAACCTGAAATGCAATAACATTGTTTTTAGGTTTTAAGAATGTAGTAATGTCAAATTCAGCAGGTAACCTATTATCCTCACTATAACCGACATATTTTCCATTGACCCAGACCGATAAACACGAAGATGCTGCACCAACATGTAACGTGATTTGCATATCTTTCCAGTTTCTTGGAATATCTATAATCTTTCTATATAATCCTGTTGGATTATAATCTTTTGGAATATTAGGCTGTTTTATTCCTTTCTTTTGCCATATTTGATGGGTAAGTCGATGCCAAGGTTTGCCATACCCTTCTAATTCCCAATTTGAAGGAACAGGAATTGTATCCCATTTAGAATCTGGGAAGGAAATCGAATAAAATCTGGTTGGAACTTCGGAAGGATTCTGAACCCATTGAAACTTCCAATATCCATTCAATAATTTTTTTCTGGGTGATTGATCACGATTTGCTTCAATGGCAAGTTGTTTATTGGGGTATGATATTGAGGTTGCTCTAGCAGGTAATTTATTGACCTGAACTACTGATGGGTTTTGCCAATGACGTATTTCTTGTGAAAACACATCTAACACTACACAAAAACATAGAAAAGGAATACAAATGATTTTTTGAAAATTATTGTTTTTCACTGCTATCAGTATTTGTTTCTACTGGGCTTCTTTTTTAGCAAGTTCATACCGTTGCTTCATTATTTGTTTCAAATCTTCTTGACCCTTACCGCTTGCAAGGTTTTTAGTTTCTTTAGAGTCAATAGAAAAGTCATATAATTCTTCAAAAATGACTTCATCAGTATCTTCATTCATAAAATATTTCATATATTTTTTATCTTTCCAAACAACACCTTCGGTACTTGGTATATAATATCTATCTGAAGACTTCCAGAGATGTTCATAAAAGAAGCTATCTCGCCATTGCACTTCTTGGTTTTGCATTATTTTAGTAAGATCCTTTCCCTGAATGGTTTCTGGGATTTTAACATTTGCTATCGATAAAATGGTAGGTGCAATGTCTATATTAAGTACTTTTTTATCAACCCTTTTACCTTCTGATTGTTTTCTTGGGTCATAAATAATCATAGGTACTCTAATAGAAGGGTCGCTCCCATACCATTTGCCGGCGAACCCATATTCTCCAAGATAAAAACCATTATCACTGGTAAACAGGATCACGGTATTTTTATCCTGTCCAGTTTTTTTAAGATTTTCTACAATTTCGCCTACTACTTTATCAACACCAAAGATTAGTTGATAATATTTTTTAATCGATGCTTGTTGCATTTCGGGTGTTGCAAAACGACTTTCCCATCGATTTCTGGCAACATTATTTTTGGTAAACCTTTCTGGAAAATGATCAAAAAATGTCGGTTTTGAAGTTTCTGGCACCTTAATTTTGGTATCGGTATACAAACTATCATAAGCTTTATTAGGTAAAAAGTATCCCGGATCACCCTCTACATGCGGAGCTTTAAAACTAATGGATAAGCAAAAAGGTTTGGATGCTTCTCTTTGGGAGTTAAGGAACTCCAGAGCCTGTCCCCCTATTTTTTCAGTAAGATGAATGGGATTTCCTTGATCATCCTTCTGATCAAAGGTTCCCTGTCCACTAAAACCTTTCCAATAATCAAATTTATCCTCTGGTAATTGGTTGCCAACACCATATTTTCCAATAAAACCGATGGTATATCCGGATTTTTTCAAAAGTAAAGGATATGTGTTATTTAATTGCTCTTCGGTGAAGTTTTTACTAAACCCCCATATTTGGTGTCTTCGCGCATATTGCCCAGATAATATACTCGCTCTGCTGACGGCACAAATTGAAGTGGTTACATAGGCATTATTAAAATAGATTCCTTTTGTTGCTAATGCATCAATGTTTGGGGTTTGTAAACTTTTATTACCTACATAACTCAAAGCATCCCATCGTTGATCATCTGTAAGTAAAAAAATGATGTTGGGGCGTTCTTGTTTTTCCTCGCCGTTTGCCTCAATATTATTTCGAATATCCTTGCAATGAAAAAAAAGCAAAGTCAATAATATTAATGTTATCTCTTTTTTATTCTTAAAAAAGTTGAAGAGGTACATATGTTTTAAGGTGTAAATCATCTAAATGTTCTTTGTGATTCATAATAATATCCTTCTGGATGCTTATCTATAAGGCATCCAGAAGGATTAATTCAATGTAACTAAATTTACCTGTAATCAATGTGCTTGTAGTTACTTGGGGTAAGTATTTGACTAACTCAAACGCTACAGATTATATATAATCTACATTAGAACTAAAAAAACAATCAAACTAAAATCAAACTATATCTCTATATTTTATTCCCATCCGGGAGTTTGTTCAAAACCAAATGCAAGGACTTGATTAAACGGAATTCCTATTACCGTGCGTATATTTTGATATGCATCTGGGGTAACCGTTAAACCATTAGCTATCTGATCAACCCCGTGTGCTCTCATTACCTCTTCTAATTTACCTGTTCTCAGTAAATCAAAATATCGATGAGCTTCAAATGCTAATTCTCTTCTTCGTTCATCGGCAATAGTTTGTTCTAAATCTCCTAATTCTGATGCACTAAGTGTAGGATCTGCAAGACCAGCACGCGTACGTATTTGTTCTATAATCGCAATTGGATCTCCTCCACCTACTTTTTCATAACATTCTGCAAGCATTAGTAAAGCATCTGCATATCGATACATTTGCCAATTAATATTTTGTTGATTAGGTTGATTTTCGTCAAAAGGAAACGCAAATTTACTTGCCCAGTAGTAATCATCTATATTGATGATATTCCCGTCTGTGTCTCGTATTGTATCATTATACACTGAAATGTTATGCTGAAATCTTTCATCTTGAGTATTGTATAAATCTATCAGATTTTGAGTAGGTTGAAATTGATTCCCTCTACTATTTGGTGTCGTAGCATCTCCTAAAATATCTTGCCCACTAACAAAGGGCACATAGTTTCTAAAGAAATCTGCCCCTTGATCCAAACCAGGACTGTATTGTATCTCGAAGATTCCTTCATCATGATTTCTAGTAAAAAATACATCCGAGTAATTGGGCAGCAAAGAATACCCCAATGTTGTAATTTCTTGAAGAAGAGGCCTGGCTTCTGCATACTGCTCTTGTGCCATGTGGATTTTTGCTTTCAACATTAAAGCTGCACCTCTGGTAGCTCTACCTGGGTCATCTGTAGTCACAGGTAGTAAATCTATGGCCGTTTGCGCCTCGTTTAGTATATCGACATATATTTCTGCTGCCGGATCCCTTTCTATAAACTCTTCAGATAGTATCTGATCTGGAGTCAATCCAGGTTCGATAACATAAGGTACATCGCCATAAATCCTTACCAAATTGAAATAAAACAAAGCCCTTAGAAATACTGCCTCACCCTTTCTAGCATCTTTAGTAATAACATTTTCTTGATAATCTACACCATCTATGCTTGCTAATAAAAAATTCGCACGAGAAATTCCAGAATAATTAGTGTTCCAGTAGTCTGATATTCTTCCGTTCGCTGCATCCATCGTAAACTCATTTAACTGATCGTCTCCAAACCCTCCTCCATCACCAGTAATTTCTATATTTGTATTGTCAGACCTACTTTCACCAAATCTTTGTTGTAATTGATTATGAAGGTTTCTATTAATCCTATAAACGGCAGCTATTGCTTGATCAATTTCTGATGGTTTTGAATAAAAAGTAGTAGGAGCTCTAAAAGCTACAGGGTCTTCTTCTAAAAAATCTTCACAACCAATTAAGCTAAACATGAATAAGATTCCGATTAAAATTTTTAAATTTTTCATCTCAATAATTTTATTAAAAAGTTACGTCTAAACCTAGGGTAATTGTTCTTGATACTGGATAAGCTCCATTATCTACGTTTCTTACTGCGGCGTTATCTGCAGCTCTGTTAACTGTAGGACTACCAAATTCATACTCTGTAAACAAAAATGGGTTTTGTGCATTAATGTATATTCGAGTAGATTCAAAAAGGTTTTCGAATATATCTCCGGATAATCTATAACCTAAGGTAATATTTCTGATCCATAGGTAGTCGGCATCATTAACATGAAGCGAATTTGGTCTTCTAAAAAACTGTCTACTTTGTAAACTCCCGGTTCCAGGTATCACTTTTGTTCTAGGGTCATCACCTGGCCTAAATCTATCCAAATATGCCCGCTCTATATTAAATTGCCCATCATCCTGGTTTGCCAAATATTGATTAGTTGCAGTAAAGACTTGCTGACCAACAGCACCGTCTGCAATAATATTTAGGTCAAAATTCTTATATTTTAATTGAGTTGAAAAACCAAATATAAAGTCCGGATTAGCGTCTCCGATAATTGTAACATCCTGATCGTTTAGTACTCCATCGGCTTCATCTGGAATACCATCTCCATCTGTATCAATGGTAAGTACATCTTCAAATTTTAATGACCCTTCTATTGCGCCGGGATACTTGGGAACATTAGGATCATCAATTTCTTCTTGCGTAAATAATCCAGTTACATTAAATCCTCTATATCTACCTATAGGCTCGCCCTCTCTTACTTCAGTTATATTAACACGACCTATAACACTATTTCGGGGAAAAAAGAAACCTTGTTCTTGCGGTACATCAATTACCTCATTTCTATTGGCGGTATAATTGAAATTAAAATTCCATGTGAAATCTTTTTTGTCAATAATTGTTGCCGATACTTCTAGCTCAATTCCTTTATTCTGAATTTCACCTAGATTAGCTCTAACCTCACCAAACCCACTTGTTCTAGGTAAAGGAAGAGGAAACAAAAAACCTACCGATCGGATATCATAATAATCTGCCCCTATAAAAAATCGATTATTGAAAAAGCCTAAATCTACACCCAGGTTAGTTTCTTCAGTCTCTTCCCATTTCACATCAAAATTAGGAAGTCCACGAACTGCGGCCCCAACTGCATTTACATTACCGTATAGGTAATTTGTCGGAAAATCATTTCTTTGTAGTGATACATTTCCTTGGTATTCGTAATTACCAATATTACTATTATTACCACTGATCCCATAACCTCCTTCTATCTTGAATTCGGAAACAATAGGTCTAACTGGTTCCCAGAAGTTTTCGGCAGAAATTCTCCATGCTCCACCTACTGCCCAAAAGTTACCATACCTATTGTCTAAACCAAATTTTGAAGACCCATCTCTTCGAATAAGTCCCGTAAGAAAATATCTATTATCATATTCATAATTGAGTCGGGATAAATAAGTAATCAAGGCGTTAGCTTGATAACTCACTCCTCCTGTAAAATCAGTAGGCTCTACAGAATTAGAAGCACTTGGCACTCTAATTTCTTCATCTACTAAATTACTTGAATCCGCAGTGGTAACCGTAGTTTCTCTTTTTTCCATGGTATACCCAATCAGGGCATCCAATTTGTGTTGATCGTTTTTTCCTAACAACACTGAATAACTCAATGTATTCTCCCAGATGTAGTTGAGCGCATTCTCTTCACGAACACTGGCACTGGCTTGTTGTGATCCATTAATATTAGCAAAAAGGTTCCCTCCAGGGAGTCTTGAAGGTGTAAAACCTGCGTTTCGTCTATCAATCCACTGCATAGACCAAAAAGTTTTTGCTTTTAGATTAGGTAGGAATTCCCATTCAAGAAAACTTCCTAATCTTAATAGATCTGACCTTCTTTCTGCTTCACGTTCGATTAATGAAGTTACAGGATTAGCATTTCTGGATCTAAAAATCAAATTTCCTTGTGTCACTCCTGTTAGCACGCCTTGATCATCGAAAAGAGGAGCTGTTGGATCTGTCCATGCGGCTAAAGCAGGAGCGCTAAATATTTTGAAATTTCCGGCATCAGAATTAGTTCCTGTTCCTGTTGCGACAGAACGAGTAGGGGCAAAATTCAACCCAAGTTTTAAGTTTTCCTTAATTTCCGTATCAAAATTAAAATTCAGCGAGTATCGTTTAAAATTTGTATTAATTAACGTTCCCTCTCGATCTTGATGAGCAATCGATAAACTATATCTATTACTCTGCCCACCTCCGGAAACTCCAACATTGTAATTTCTTACTATCGCATCTCTGGTAATAAGGTCCCACCAATCATTATCGGGCCCAATATCTTCAAGACCAAGTAAAAACTCTCGTTGTTGGGTTTGCAAACCTCCTAAGGGAACTCCTGCAGCCTCCTGATCTTCATAAAATTCCAATTGGTATTGATACAATTCTTGTGCATTTAAAACATCAGGCGCTTCGAATTCGGGAACAGATTGTATACCCAAGAACGTTCCAAAGTTCACTACAGGTTTGGCATTTTTTCTCCCTTTCTTAGTCGTGATGATAATGACACCATTAGATGCTCTAGATCCATAAATTGCCTTAGAAGCAGCATCCTTTAAAACACTTATAGATTCTATATCTGCCGGGTTGAGAGAATTTAAGATATAGTTATCCCGTTGGTCTCCTGCATTGGTGCCTAATGGAAAGCCATCTACTACATATAGCGGATTATTGTTACCGAAAGTTGATACACCTCTAATAGTAAGTTCCGGTCCACCATCGGGAGCACCATTATCTCTAAACTGGACTCCCGATACTTGTCCTACCAAAGCCTGTTCAAAAGTTGCTACTGATTGTTCTTGTATAGTTTCTGCTTGAACAGTTGATACCGCTCCTATCAATTCTGATTTCCTACGTTGCCCATATCCAATTACTACTATTTGTTCAAGTGAGGTTGCTTCTATTTGCAAAGTAATATCTATAGTACTTCTTGTCCCGACCAGAACTTCTTGACTTACAAATCCAATATAAGAAAATACTAATACACTAGAATTATTAGGTATTTGGATAGTATAGCTACCATCAAAGTCTGTAGAGGCTCCAATTTGCGTTCCTTTTACCAAAACATTCACTCCTGGTAACGGTACCCCATCATCACCAACAACCTTTCCTGTTACTGTTTTTTGTACATCAAAACTTGCTTTTTCCTCTGCAAAGACAATGAGTGTACAACAGATAAATATTAGAAAAAAGCATTTTTGAAGTAGATTAAATTCGTTTTTTTTCATATTCATGCTAGAATTCTGGAATTATGATATTTTTACAATTCCTGGTTAGAAAATATGCTTACCGTAAATTATCCCTTAAAAAATTGCCAATAACTTGGTAATTTAAGACAATATTAACCTCGGGATAAAATATTTCCATCCTGTACTATGCTGGCTTATATTTTTTTAAAAGAAAATATAGATGAAGTAGAACAAAATTTGCTAAATTCTTTTTAAGGAATTGAAGTAATCGCTATTGCATCAAGGAAATATTCGGAAATCACATAGACTTACGATCAATAAATCTAAAATCATTTTTAATCTGATCTTTTCGATTTTCAAGAATAAGCTGTGCTGTAGTTTCGCCCATCTTTTTAAAATCTGTTCCAATTACGGTAATACCAAGTAGCTCTTTTAATGGGGTATCATTGTAAGAAACAATACCTATTTCTTTTCCTAATATCAAAGAGCTTTCTCTTACCTGTTTGACCAGATCAACCAAATCTGTTTCTTTAATGGTAATATAGGTATCCCCTGCTCTAAGTTCCATGCTCTCGTAAATATCGTCCAAAACTTCAAAATCAAAAGAATGAGTAACGCAAAACTTCCTAAAACCGTGTAGAATTTCTCGTGGATATGGATATACAGACTTATCTGGATATACCAATATGAGTTTTTTGTATTTTTTTAATTTTTCAAGCCCTTCTTTTAAGGCTTTTATGATATCATCTTCAAAGTCCTGATATACTTGAACAATATCTTCCTTTAAAAAATCAATTTTATTATCTAAAAGAACAAGTTTATTATCAGGTATTTCTTCGATCGCATTCAAAACTTTATCAGTATATCCTACATATTGAAGTTGTTCATTTTTAAAATGAGACATGATCACATAATAGTCATAATGACCTTTATATCTTTCCATTAGTTTCAAGAACAACGTTTCATCGCAATGATAAATATGAAGATCCAGATGGGCATTGGTTCCTATTGCGTTCAGAAATGCATTGTAAATTGTCATTTTATAGGAACTTAACTTATTGATCAAAAAAAGAATATTGACCTTATTTATCAGATCTGTTTTTGCCACATAAAACCCTTTTCCCTTTACAGATTCTATTATTTTACGTTCTTTAAGAAGATTGTAAGCTTTTTCAACTGTATCCCTGGAAAGATAGAACTCTTCACTTATTTCGTTAATAGATGGGATTTTTTGTCCAACATTTAGATTTCCTCTAGAGATATCATCTATAATCGAGTCTACGATCTGTTTATACTTTGGCTTTCTCGAATCATGATCTATCTTTATGTTTACTATAAGATCCATTTTTTTCGTAGGGGTAATTAGTTGTGTCGCGTTGAAAAATAAACAAAAAATAAACAACATTGTTGATTATTTAATCATTTTTTATCTAAATTATCGAAGCATTCTGAGTAAATGATTAATTATACAGTATACTACAGGATGGAGAATGTTGGTACTACTTCTATTTTCGTCAAGTGACACTTAGAAAATAAACACCAACTTTAAAACCCAGTTTACTATGGGAATAGCCAAAAAGACGTACACGTATGTCGATTATCTTTGGGATGATAAAAAAGCTGCTTCATTAAAGAATGATGAAGTAGCACTTTTTTTATATAGATCCAACATACTTGGTGCTGATTTACGTATAACCAATTATGGAGGTGGAAACACTAGTTGTAAGACCATAGAAAAAGATCCGCTCACTAATGAAAATGTTGAAGTAATGTGGGTGAAGGGGTCTGGCGGGGATATCGGCACCTTAACAAGATCGGGTATTGCCGGGCTTTACATAGAAAGATTAAGAAATTTAAAAACCATATACAAAGGCATCGAATATGAGGATGAAATGGTTTCTTTGTTCAACCATTGTTTATATGATTTAAATAGCAAAGCTCCTTCTATCGATACACCATTACACGGATTATTACCTTTTAAACATATTGATCATTTACATCCCGATGCAGTAATAGCTATAGCTGCTGCCAAAGATGGAGAAAAAATCACCAAGGAAATCTGGGGAGATACTATAGGTTGGATTCCATGGCAACGGCCAGGTTTTGATTTAGGCATAAAGTTGGAAGAGTGCTTTAAGCAAAATCCTAATATTAGAGGAATTATTTTAGAAAGTCATGGCTTATTTACATGGGGTAATACCTCTTATGAATGTTATCTCAACAGTCTTGAAGTAATAGAAATGGCTTCGGCTTACATTGAAAACAAGATTATACAGAATGGAAAAGTATTTGGAGGCCAGAAAATAAAATCGCTACCTCCGAGTAAAAGAAAAGAACAAGCAGCAATTCTTGCTCCTATATTAAGAAAGTTATGTTCAAGTGAAAATAGAATGGTTGGTCATTTTACAGACGACGACCGTGTTTTAACATATATAAACAGTAATGATTTAAGAAAATTAGCCCCTCTTGGAACCTCTTGCCCAGATCACTTTCTTCGTACCAAAATTAAACCTTTGGTACTTGACCTTAAACCCGGAGAAAATTTATCAAGCTCCAATGAAGTTACTTCTCTAATTGAACCCTTGTTTAAACAATATAGAACCGATTACAAAGCATATTACGATTCATGTAAACATCCAGATAGTCCAGCTATGCGAGACGCTAATCCCGTAGTAATCATTTATCCAGGTGTAGGTATGTTCACTTTTGCCAAAAATAAGCAAACCGCTAGAGTGGCTAGTGAGTTTTATGTAAATGCAATTAATGTAATGCGGGGATCTGAAGCTATTTCCGAATACACAGCACTTACTAGGCAAGAAGCTTTCAACATAGAATATTGGCTATTGGAAGAGGCCAAGTTAAAAAGGATGCCTCCAGAAAAGCCTTTATCACGAAAAATAGCTCTCATTACAGGGGCTACAGGTGGAATTGGAAAGGCTATTGCAGACAAACTGTTAGCTGCTGGAGCCAATGTTGTCATTACTGACATTCAAAATGAAGCATTACAACAAATCGCCAATTCATACAACAAGGACGAGGTAATAACCGCTGTATGTGATGTAACAAATCCAAAATCTATTGAAGATGCTTATAAAGAAGCTTCTTTGAATTTTGGAGGAGTAGATATTATAATTCATTCCGCGGGTCTTGCTGTTTCTAAACCTATTGAAGAAACTACCGAGTCAGATTGGAATCTACTTCAGAACGTACTAGTAAAAGGACAGTTTTTATTGGTTCAGAAGGGTGTAGAAATTATGAAAACACAGGCTTTTGGAGGAAATATTATCAATATAGCTAGTAAAAACGGATTGGTTGCAGGACCTAACAATGTAGGGTATGGAACTGCAAAAGCGGCACAACAGCATATGACGCGATTATTAGCAGCAGAACTTGGCAGGGATAAAATACGAGTCAATACTATAAACCCCGATGGTGTCATTGTAGGCAGCAAAATATGGGAAGGCAAATGGGCAGAAGGTCGTGCAAAAGCATACGGAATTAAAGTCGAAGAACTCCCAGCGCACTATGCTAAACGTAATTTACTTAACGAGATTATTCTTCCAGAGGATATTGCTAATGCTGTATTTGCATTTTTGGCTGTTTTAGACAAAAGCACTGGTAATACAATTAATGTAGATGGAGGAATGCCTAATGCATTTGTACGCTAAACTAAATATCTGAAATGAAAATAGATAAAAATAAAATCATTGATCTTAATAAGGATATAGAAACAAAACATCTTATTCAACTAGATTCTATAGCCAATCAACTACAACATAAAGATATTGATGGCCAAGATATAATTAAAAAACTCAAGATTTTTCAAGTAGCAATACCAAGCTGGGCATTGGGTGCGGGAGGTACTCGATTCGGAAGATTCTCTTTTGGAGGAGAGCCTGCCTCATTAGAACAAAAAATAGATGACATTGGTATCATTAATACCCTAACCAACACTGCAGGTGCTGTATCACTACATATACCCTGGGACATTCCTAAAGATTACAATGGTATTAAAGAAAAAGCAGCCTCATACAACATTGTTTTCGACGCTGTTAATTCTAATACATTTCAAGATCAACCAGATGCTAATGAAAGTTATAAATTTGGTTCTCTATCTAATATAAATAAAGCTGGTCGAGAACAAGCAATACAACATAATATTGAAGTAATAAACATTGGCAAAAAACTAGGCTCAAAAAGCATTACAGTTTGGTTAGCAGATGGAGCTAATTTTCCGGGACAAAACAATTTTCAGAAAGCTCTTAAGAATACTCAAGATAGTCTTCAACAGATATATCAATCGCTACCTAATGATTGGAAAATGTTCATAGAGTACAAACCCTATGAGCCCAATTTTTATAGTACAGTGATTCAGGATTGGGGCACTGCATTAATGTTAGCAGAAAGTTGCGGAGATAGAGCTTATACCTTGGTAGATCTTGGGCATCATTTACCAAATACTAATATTGAACAGATTGTAGCCACTTTATTGTACAAAGGCAAACTTGGAGGTTTTCATTTCAATGACAGTAAATATGGGGATGATGACTTAACGGTAGGTTCCATAAAGCCCTATACCCTATTCTTAATTTTTAATGAATTGGTATACGGAATGGAAAATAATCCTCAAAACCCAGATCTGGCCTGGATGATTGATGCAAGCCATAATGCTAAAGATCCTTTAGAAGATTTAATACAATCTTTAGAAGCTATTTTAATTGCCTATGCGCAAGCACTATTGGTAGATCAAAACAAACTTAGAGAAGCCCAGGAAGCACAAGATATAGTTACTTGTCAAGAGATTTTACAAGATGCATATCGAACAGATGTTAGGCCCTTGGTAAGAGAATCCAGATTGCAAGCATATGCTGCAATTGACCCTTTGGCGACATATCGAGCGCTGAATGTAAGGAAAAACCTAATTAAAGAGCGTGGAAAAAAATCAACCGCAACAGGATTATAAGAACACATGAAAAAGGTTGTCGCAGTTTTTGATATAGGAAAAACCAACAAGAAATTCTTTCTCTTCGATTCAGATTTTAAAGAGGTATATAAAGAATACATCCAATTTAAAGAGATTAAGGACGAAGATGGTTTTCCTACAGAAAATTTGACTAAACTTCAAAAATGGTTGAAAGAGGTTTTTAATCGAATCCTTTCTGCTAAAAAGTATGATATTAGAGCAATTAACTTTTCCTCCTACGGAGCTAGTTTTATTCACCTGGATAAAAATGGTAATGTACTCACGCCATTATACAATTATTTAAAACCTTTACCGAAAAAAGTTAGGGATAATTTCTACAAGAAACATGGAAACCCCTTAACTATAGCAACAGAAACGAGTTCACCACCTGCTCAAATGTTAAATTCAGGAATGCAATTGTTCTGGTTAAAAACAACAAAACCAGAAATTTATAAGAGGATAAGATATTCTATTCATTTCCCTCAATACCTTTCTTTTTTATTTACCGGGATTCCGGTTACTGAATTTACAAGTATAGGCTGTCACACTGCTCTTTGGGACTATAAAAATAATGACTATCATCAATGGGTATTAACCGAAGAAATTAATTGTAATTTCCCAAGTATTATATCTACAAAAACCTGTATTAAAATGGATTATCAGGGAAAAAATATACATATTGGTGTAGGCATCCATGATAGTTCTTCAGCATTAATACCTTACTTATTGGGAGAAAAAAAACCATTCGTTTTAATCTCTACAGGTACCTGGAGTGTTACGCTTAACCCCTTCAACAATACCACACTCACAAAAGAAGATATAAATAATAACTGTCTTAACTATCTGGATGTAGGAGGAAAAGCAATACGAGCTACCCGGTTTTTTATGGGAAATAAATACAAAACTAAGGTTAAAAGACTTTGCCAATACTTTCAAAAAGATTCATCTTATCATAAAAGTGTAAAATTTGACAGTGGCCTTTATCAAAAACTAAAAGAATCTAACCAGCAATATTTTGGATTCCAAGAAATGGAACATTCTCGCCAAACTAAACAGATTGATTTATCAGTTTTTTCATCTTTTGAAGAAGGTTTTCATCAATTGATGATAGAGTTAGTGCAGGTTCAGATAAAAACTACACAAGTGGCAATTGGCAAAAGCACGATCAAGAAAATATACATTGATGGTGGATTTGTTGAAAATGAGATTTTTGTAAAACTAATTGCATTGAATTTTAAAGAATACAAGGTTAGAACCACGCAATCTCCTCTGGGTTCTGCTCTTGGTGCAGCTATGATAATTTCCGATAAAAAATTGGATTCAAGGTTCTTAAAAGATTATTATCAGATTAAAAAAATAAAACCTCCCGTATTACAAACATTAGAATAGATTTTTAATATATGAAGTGGCCTTATAACACAAAATACCCCTCTGTCGACGACTTAAGAACTAAAGCAAAAAAACGAATCCCAAAATTTGCTTTTGAGTATCTTGATGGTGGTTGCAATGAGGATGTGAACTTACATAGAAATCGATCCGATATTCAGAAAATAGAACTCAAACCTCATTATCTTAGTACGCATACCGGCTCTGATATGAAAACCGAGCTGTTCGGAATTACTTATGATGCTCCTTTTGGCATTGCTCCTGTGGGTTTGCAAGGATTAATGTGGCCTAATTCACCCGAAATTCTAGCAAAAGCAGCACTCGAACATAACATTCCATTTATCCTTAGCACAGTTTCTACAAGTAGTATTGAACGTATTAGTGAAATTACGGAAGGTAATGCTTGGTTTCAATTGTACCATCCTACCGAAGATAGGTTAAGGAATGATATTATTAGTCGTGCGGCATCGGCCAGTTGTCCAGTCTTGGTACTCTTATGCGACGTTCCAACCTTTGGGTTTCGACCCAGAGATATAAGAAATGGGTTAGCGATGCCCCCAAAAATGTCTTTTCGAAATATATTACAAATTCTGAGTACCCCTAATTGGGCACTTCAAACCTTATTACAAGGACAACCAAATTTTGAAACTCTAAAACCGTATATGCCCAAAAATATGGACTTGAGTGCCCTGGGACAGTTTATGAACCAAACTTTTAGTGGTCGACTCAATGAAGAAAAAATAGCTCCCATAAGAGAAATGTGGAAAGGTAAGATTGTTTTAAAAGGAGTTGCCAGCGAAGAAGATACTGAAAAAGCAATTGAGCTAGGATTAGACGGTATTATTGTTTCTAATCATGGAGGCAGACAACTGGATGCGGGACAATCGACTATTAAACCATTATATACCATTGCGGAAAAATACGGAAGCAAGATCACGGTAATGATGGACAGTGGAATCCGTTCAGGTCCTGATATCGCCAGAACTATGGCTTGTGGGGCTAAATTCACCTTTATGGGAAGATCATTTATGTACGGCGTATCGGCTTTAGGAAAAGAAGGAGGAGACCATACTATTTCTCTTATCAAAACTCAATTACAACAGGTCATGGAACAAATATGTTGTGAAAAAGTATCAGGTTTTCCTGATCATCTGATTAATTCAAAAGTATGAAAATCGTATGAGTCAATTCAATATAGAAGAAGAAATCAAAGAAATCGTAGAAGGGGAATTTGAAAGAGAACCGGTTCCTAAAAGCAGCTGGAAAAGTTGGAAAAGCTTTTTAGGGATGTATGCTGGTGAACATGCAGCCGGAACCGAATTTATGATAGGGCCACTTTTTCTTACCGCCGGAGTAAGTGCCTTTGATTTAATTGTAGGCTTACTTATAGGTAACTTACTAGCAGTGCTAAGTTGGAGATTTCTTACCGCTGAAATAGCTATTAAAAATAGGCTTACCTTATATTATCATCTTGAAAAAATATGTGGTAAAAATTTGGTAACTACTTACAATCTTGCAAACGGAATTCTGTTTTGTTTTCTTGCAGGTGCTATGATAACTGTTTCTGCAACCGCAGTAGGAATCCCATTTGATATGGAAATGCCAAAACTCACAGATACAATGCCTAATGGTGCAACCTGGGTGATTATCGTAATTATTATTGGAGCGATTATATCATTGATTGCTGCCAGAGGTTATGACACGGTATCGCAAGCAGCTAATTGGATGTCGCCAATAATCGTATTAGCATTCCTGTCTTGTGGAATTGTTGCCTTAAATCAATTAGGCGTAAAAAGTGTGAACGATTTCTGGGCAATTTGGGGAGAAGGTTCTGCTCCCTTTCCCGGTCAAATTAAGTTTACTTTCTGGCACGTAGTATTATGGTCCTGGTTTTGTAACGCAGCCATGCATATAGGGATGTCTGATCTTTCAGTATTTCGGTTTGCAAAAGCTCCATCTTCCGGTTGGACTACTGCTGCGGGAATGTATGTTGGACATTATATGGCATGGATTGCAGCAGCCTTATTATATGCAGTGTATCTTAAAACTCCTGAAGCGCAAACTTTGTTAAATACTGGTGAAGCTCCACCAGTAGCACCCGGACCTCTCGCCAATAATGCTATTGGTATATTTGGGATCATAGCGGTTATTCTAGCTGGGTGGACCACGGCAAATCCCACCATTTACAGGGCAGGATTAGCTTTTCAGGCTATAATACCTAAAATTTCAACCTTTTGGGTCACTATTGTTGCTGGATCCATTGCTACTGCTGCGGGTATTTTTCCTGCTTTTGCTATGAAATTACTTGGTTTTGTTGCATTGTATGGCTTTATTCTTGCTCCTGTAGGAGCGATTATTGTATTTGAACATTTTTATGGAAAAAAAGTAGGAATAATTCCTTTTTATGCCGAAGAAAAGAAAATTACCTTTAATCTATCAGTTTTCTTAGCCTGGGGCATTAGTTTTGGCATCTTTTACTTCATTTCAAAACAGTTTGATATCTTTTTATCATTCGTTACTTTACCAGCATGGATAAGCTGTGGAGTCTTATATTTAGTCTTTAGTAAAATACTTCAAAAGTCTTAAAAACAAAATAACTACAGGAAAGCACAGGATAAGAAACAGTTTAATTACAAATATTTTTAAGGTACTAAACTATTTCAATAATGTTCCTAAGACATATTATATATATATCCTTACTGTTTCTAAGCTGCGAGAGCAAAAGTTTTCAACAAAAGGATTATCTACATTACGAAGATCCATTGGTAACGGCAATTAATCGATTACCCATGCGAGCCACATCCATCTCTTACGAAAGGAAAAAAACAGCAATTACAGCAAATAGAAAGGCTTCCAAAAGGCATAAATCCTTAAATGGAAACTGGAAATTTTCCTGGGCTCCTTTCCCCGAAGAAGCTCCAAAGGAGTTTTATGCCAATAGTTATAATGATACTAATTGGAAAACAATTCCTGTACCCTCTAACTGGGAGTTACACGGATATGGAACTGCAATCTATACCAATATCAGATATCCTTTTTCTCCTGTAAACCCTCCTTTCGTACCAAATGATGATAATCCTACGGGTAGTTATCGAACTACTTTTGAAATTCCAGAAAATTGGAAAGATATGCAGGTTACTTTACAATTTGGAGGAGTAAGTTCAGCTTTTTATTTATGGGTTAATGGCAAAAAAGTAGGGTATGGACAAGATAGTATGCTTCCATCAGAATTTGATATCACGCCTTATTTACAAAAAGGTAAAAACCTATTGGCCGTTCAGGTATATAGGTGGAGTGACGGGGTTTACCTTGAGGATCAAGATCATTGGCGATTAAGCGGGATATTCCGTGATGTTTTTATTACAGCCTCACCTAAAATACAATTGTATGATTTTTTTGTCAAGACTGAACTTGATGACAATTACAAAAATGCTTTGTTAAAGATACGACCAAAAATTAAAGTGTTTGAAGATCAAAAAATTGACGGCTGGAAACTTGAATCACAGCTATATGATTCTGAAGGCCTTCCTATTCTTAAAACTCCATTATCAAAAAGTTTAAAAGAGATCATCTTTGAATACTACAATCAAAGAGGAAAACCAAAATTTGCAATGTTTGAAGCTACCATATCTAACCCAGAAAAATGGAGTGCGGAACACCCTAATTTGTATACATTGGTATTTTCCCTTAAAGATGAGAATGGAAAGGTAAGAGAATACCGAAGCACAAAAATAGGTTTCAGAGAAGTAGAAATAAAAGATGGTGAACTTTTCATGAATGGAGTTTCTACATTGATGTACGGAGTAAATCGTCACGATCACGATCCTAATACCGGTAAAGTAATTACCGAGGAATTGATGTTGAAAGACATCAAAACTATGAAACAATTCAACATAAATGCTGTTCGTACTTCTCACTACCCTAATGATCCCAAGTGGTATGAACTCTGTGATAAATATGGTATCTATGTCATGGACGAAGCTAATCTCGAAACACATCAATTAGGTGGATATTTAAGCAATCGTTCTGAATGGGGATCTGCTCATTTAGAACGTGCTACCAGAATGGTAGAAAGAGATAAAAACCATCCATCTATTATCTTTTGGTCCCTAGGTAATGAATCAGGTTCTGGACCAAACCACCAGGCAATGTCTGGGTGGATTAAAAATTATGATGAAACGAGATATGTACATTATGAAGGTGCCCAAACTTTGAATCATAAGAATAAAGAATTCCTAAATGACCCTGATTATGTAGATATGATGAGCAGAATGTATATGCCTATTGAACCAATGATAGACATGGCAAATCTTGAAAATGACAATAGGCCGGTTATCTGGTGTGAGTATGCCCATTCTATGGGTAATTCTACTGGAAACCTATTTAAATTCTGGGATGCTATAAGAGCTAACAAACGAATGATCGGTGGCTATATCTGGGATTGGGTAGACCAAGGCTTATTACAAAAGAAAGATGATGGTACAACATATTATGCTTTTGGAGGAGATATGGGTGATACCAAAATTAATGACAAAAATTTTTGCTTGAACGGAATTGTGAATCCAGATCGATCTCCACAACCCGCATTATGGGAATGTAAAAAAATATTTCAGCCAGTACATATTATTGCTGGTAACCTAGATCAAGGTAAGATTAGTATAGAAAACAGACATAACTTTACTAATTTAAATGAGTTTGAGTTAATTTGGCAACTTCAGGAAGATGGAAAGACAATTCAAAACGGTAATCTTGGCAACCTTGATATACCTCCAAAAACAAATAAAGAAATAACCCTACCCCTAACTAAACCTGAATTGAAAGCAGGAGCAGAATATTTTTTAAGAATTTCTGCCAACCTTAAAAATGAAAAATCCTGGGCCCCAAAAGGTCATGAGGTGGCTTGGCAGCAATTTAAACTTCCTTATTATAAAAAAACACCTTCTTTTACAGATACCCAATCATATAGGGTTAGTGTTGAAGATAATAAAAGTAATCTTACCTTATCTTCTCAAGACTTTTTAATTATCTTTAATAAAAAAACGGGAGAATTGATTTCTTATAACTATAAAGGAATTCCACTTATCACAGGAGCTTTAACCTCCAGTTTTTGGAGACCAACTACTGATAATGACCGTGGAGGAGGAAGAACTCCTTCAACTCTTAAAATATGGAAAGATGCCAATAAAAATAAAAAATTAAGCTCTTTCAACATTGATAAAACAAATGACAAAAAATATAGGATTAACTCCAGCTATGTGGTAGCAGATGCAAAAGCTAAATTGGATATAAGCTACATCATTTTTGGTGATGGAACGATCCATGTACAAAATAAATTTACTATCAAAAAAGGTGTAAACTTACCAATACTGCCCAAATATGGAATGCAGGTTAAGCTATCTGGTGATTTAGACTCTCTTCAATGGTTAGGGCGTGGTCCCCACGAAAATTATATAGACAGAAACCTTAGTGCAGACATAGGCATTTTTAAAGAATCAATTTCAAAAGATTACCAACAATATATAAGACCCCAGGAAAGTGGTAATAAAACAGATGTCCGTTGGTTCTCTGTATCTAACAAGGAGGAAAAAGGACTTTATGTAGCCGGAAGCAGTGCTAATTTGAGTGTAAGTGCTTGGCCATACACTACCGAAGATATTGATAATGCACTACATACCTATGATCTTAAAAAAAGAGATTTTATAACACTAAACATTGATCACAAACAGATGGGTGTGGGTGGTGATGATAGTTGGTCTAAAAATGCATTACCCCATGAAGAATTTAGAGTTCCTGCTATGAATTATTTCTACGATTTCATCATAAAACCTATAGACACGATAGAAATTTCTGGACGTCTACCATTACCAAAATCAGAAAAATGATTTTTAGTACAACCAAAAAAATAAAGAAGAGTAGTACTGCGCTCTGTGCAAGTATATTTATCATCTTTATAGGATGCTTTCAGGAAAGAAAAGAAAAAAATACTGCAAATCAATTGAAGTCTCAGACTATTCTTATCACTTCAGTTCCAGAAGGAATTATCCCTCCAAAAGGTATGATTTGGGTTCCTGGTAAGAAATTCAGGCAAGGAGCTGTGCCTCAAGATTCTTTTGCGATGCATCACGAAAAACCAGCTCATGCGGTTGCCGTAGATGGGTTTTTTATTGATATTACTGAAGTTACAAATTCCCACTTTAAAAAATTTGTTGAAAGTACGGGATATATCACTATGGCAGAAAGAGAAATAGACTGGGAAGAAATCAAAAAACAGTTGCCAGTTGGCACTCAAAAACCTGCAGATTCAATTTTGCATCCTGGATCTCTTGTGTTTAAAAAAGTTAAATCACAGTTACCGAACCTTTTTGATTACTCCCAATGGTGGGAATGGAAAATTGGGGCTAATTGGAAAAACCCTAAGGGACCAGGAAGTACAATTGAGGGAAAAGATAACTATCCTGTTGTACATATCGCTTTCGAAGATGCGATGGCATATTGCAAATGGGCCAATCGAAGACTTCCTACAGAAGCTGAGTGGGAATTGGCTTCAAAAGGATTGCTTCTCAAATCCATTTACAATTGGGGGGATTCTGATGATACCCTATCTGAAAAAGCGAATACTTGGCAAGGAAGTTTTCCTGATAACAATACTTTAAAAGATGGGTTTCAGGGAATCGCCCCAGTAAAATCCTTTCCCCCTAACTCTATTGGCCTATATGATATGGCTGGTAATGTTTGGGAATGGACGCAAGATTGGTACGACCCAAAGTATTATAGCCAACAGAAGAAGTTGGGTTTAATTTACAACCCAAAAGGTTCAAAAAAATCTTATAATCCACAAAACCCTTTAGCAAAAGAAAGAGTAATTAAAGGAGGCTCTTTTTTATGTAATAAGTCTTATTGTACTAGTTATAGAAATTCTGCTAGAATGGCCTCAAGTTATGATTCATCTACTGAGCACATTGGATTTAGAACTGTGGTTTCAGTAGATATGCTACAAAGTCAAACCAAAAATTAAATCATATTCCTTCCTAAAAAATAAAAATCATGGGTATTACTTCCTTCCTGGGCTTTATTTTACTAGTTGGTATTATTTCGTATTTTTCAATGCTAAAAGCAGATAAAAAAACTTCTGATGGTTACTTTCTAGGTGGTTGTAGTCTAAACGGGTTTGTTATTGCAGGATCATTATTACTTACAATCTTTCAACAGAACAGATTGTAGGTTGAAATGGGTAAGCTTTTATAGAAAGGATTTTGGTAATGGACTGGGAAACTTTGGCTGCCATTGCTATGGTTATAACAGCTGCGTTTTTATTGCCCAGATATTTAAAAGGTGGTATTACTACAATTACTCAATTTTTAGAACGAAGATATGATACGACTACCAAAGCTATAACTTCTGGGCTTTTTCTAACCGGTTACGCTATAGTATTACTACCTATAGTACTATACATCGGTGCACTAGCATTAAGCATAATGTTTAATATCTCAGGTTTGATGGGAGTGTTAAAGAATACTGCTATATGGATTTGTGTTTTTGGCATTGGGATTGTTGGATCTGTTTATGCCATTTTTGGTGGTCGGGAGAGTTATGATTCCAATATTTGGATTGCTGGAAATAGGTGATGATAATATTATTATGGGATTGACAACTTTTATTTAAAGATAACCCTGACAAGTTTAATTCTATAGGTTCTAACAAAGCTTCAGTACCGTTTGGAACTATTTTTACTGGGATGATGCTAGTTCAATTGTTTTATTGGGGTACTAATAAAGCTATTATTCAACGGGTATTAGGTGTCAAAAATCTTAAGGAAAGACAAATAGGACTGCTTTTAGCTTCGTAATAAAGCATCAATTTTTATTGCTTCCAACCATAATATCTCTTATACCAATACTCAAAACCGTACTCCATTCAACACCATTGAGCCTTCCTTTTCCATTATATTGACCTGTATTTGAAAGCACGATAATTATATTTCCATTATCATAAAATCGAATCATTGCATTGTGGCCAACCGCACCGTCTTCTGCTCCTCCATGCCTAATTTCTTTTAAATCTCCTTCCTCATACTGCATAAACCAACCATAGCCATAAAAAGTACCGTTAACAGTATCTCCCCTGACATTAGAATGTGGGGTAAATTGTTGGTCAACACTATGCTTTTTCAGGATAGAATTGTCCTTAATAGCGCCTATCCATTTGTATAAATCTTCAGCTGTGCTATAAATACCAGTTGCGCCTTTGTAGCCATAGTTTTGAATACTCATTCCCTCCTTGTAAATTGTTGGCAGAAATGATTTCATCATATCTACATTTTTAAAATCAGTTACGTATTCAGATTTTTTATCATTGTCACCCCAAAATCCAGTATTACCCAAGTTTGCAGGACTTAATATGTTTTTAGAAACGTAATCCTCAAAAGATTCACCAGAAACTATTTCTACAATTATTGCCAGAAGATTGTAACCCTCGGCCGAGTAATTGAATTTTTCACCCACATTGCTTTTCAAAGGTGCAGATAAAATAATATCAAGGGCCTCTTCTCTATTGATTATCCCATCAACAGAATAATCATTTGCCAATCCCGAAGTATGTGTTAACAGGTGGTGAATAGTTATTTTTGCTTTATCTACTGGCACATTTTCAACAAAACGTGATATACTATCATTTACAGATAGCTTATTATTATCATGTAATTTAAGGATGGCTGATGCTGTGAACTGTTTACTTATAGAACCAACCCAGAATGCGGCTTTAGTTCCCATTTTATTATTGCCATAGGTTTTATGAAAAATGACATTTCCATCTTTTGCTATTAAAATGTTTCCATTAAAACCTTCGTTGGTAGATTTTTCAGCAAGAGAATCAATCTTTTTGAGTAAAGCAACATTTGAATCTTTGCTACTTGATTTCCTTGTATTACAAGCAGTTGTAAGAGATAAAAAACTACTGAGAACTATAATAATTATTCTATTGTATTCTTTCATTTGATCGGCAAGGTTAAATGTTCTCTAATAATAATATCTACTAATATAACATATACCACTATATACGACATTAGTAATTCTTTAAAACCTAAACTTACCATGAACCGAGAGTAGACTTGGTGTTCCATAAGCTCCATAAATAGATTTATTAAAATGCAGATCATATTCTACCTCTAAAGAAAAATTGCTTCTAATATCATAACCCCACCCATTCTTGAATTTAAGTTGTGGTGGTGGTAAATCTATCTGCATTTTATCCCGTTCCATTTCCAACTCAATGCCAGAAAGAAGGTACAACTTATCCGATATATAGAGTTTTGTAACGAACGGCATTCTAAAGACATCGGCCAATAGGTATGTATCATAATCTCCCTGCAATTCGAAAAAGAGACCTGGTTTTATTTTATAGTTCATAGTAAAACTGGCATGTTGCTCCGAGCTCAACCATGTTCGAGGATAAGCAAAATCAGTAATTGTCAATTTAGAATCAGCAGATGTGGAACCTTCTTCAACATCATTTTGCTCTTGGCCATATAGACCAATGCATGACAACAAAACAAATACATTAAAAATTAAGCCTCTACCTTCTTGAAGTTTTCTACTATGATTATTCCTCAATCTAATCTGTATATATCAAGATTTATAGCCAATTCGCCCTTATCTTCCTTAAATCCTGCATCCTTTGCAAAGATGTGTATATAATCCACCTCTAAACCAGTTTCATAATTAAAATGCTTTCCCAAATTTCTGCTCATTCCCCAAGTAGGAACGATAGAAAGATTATTTACCATTTCAATATCTTCATCATCGTCAAATTTGATGAGCAAATCTTCAAGGCGTAAACTGGATTTTAAAGAAAAGAAATTACCACTATTACCATCAATAGATTTTGACTGGCCACTTCTTCGATTTAAGTTATAATACCAAAGGGGTTCTAGAGTTATCATCGTTGACATCAAAAAACCCGTATTAGGGTAAAAATCGTCATTGTCGTAAGCATCTAAGCCCAACTCAGTTCTTAAAACTAATTGAAGGAATAGCTTTAATTCGTTATGAACCCAAACTCCTGCAAATCCGGTTTGGATTTCGAAAATTGATTTTTCTACACTTGCCTTTTTAGAATTATCGTTGTTTACAATTTGTGATTCGACGGTCATAGCCATACCACACAAAAGGGCGGTTATTAAGATTTTTTTCATTTCTATCGTTATATTGATTGAACTACAAATCAATAAACTTTGAATTACTTGAATTGACCAACGGAAGCATTGGTACATTCTTTTATCTAAAAAGTAAAACCCTATGAATACTTCTTTTTATAATCAGAAGGAGAAAGGCCTGTTTCTTGTTTGAAAATTCTATTAAAACTGGTTCTTGACTTAAAACCACATTTGCAAGCAATGCCAAAGAGGGTGTATTTGTTATACTCTTCCAATTTCATTCACTCCTTTACGGCCTCCACTCGATATTTGTTGATTAGGTCATAAAATGAAGTCTGTAAATGTTGATTTAACAATATAGAGAATTTCTTATCTGTGGTAGAATTCTGATTCGCCAATTTTAAATTCCGTCAAGTCTTCAGTAGTGATGATAGTTGCCTCCATAAGTAAGAGGGCTTTGAATTGATTTGACTTTCGTCCTACAAATTTAACAAGCATTAATGTACTATATTCAATAGGCAAGTCCACAATGAATTGTATTTAATAATTCATAACAGGTTATATTGATTGTAATTCTTAGCAGGAAATATTTTAGACTAGCTATTTGTCAACTAGATTTACTTTTTATACCAAGCCAAAGCGTTTTTATAAAAGATTCTTTCCTGGGAATTCTTGTCAAAATTATTTACGATTTTTTGAATATCTAAATTAGAAAATGGGGTTTTAGCTCTTGTTGAAGGTAAGTCGGTTCCGAATATTAAAGCCTCTGGGTTTATTTCGTTTATTTTTCTCATTACACCAGTAGGTTCAAAATCGATTCTTCCAAAACCTGTTGCTTTTACTTTTACTCCTTTTTCAACCCAATTGTAAAGTTCTACCAATCCACTTTTGGAAAGACCGAGATGGTCAATTGAAAACTGTTTCAATTTTCTCAAATGCTTTTTCAATTCTTTTAAATGTTTGCTATCAACATACAATTCTGTGTGCCACCCGTATTCTTCGTATAACTTGTTTGATAAATATTCTAAATGTTCAATAGTTTCAGAGCCGCCTCTTTTTAGGTTAAATCTAACTGCAACGACATTATTGTCGTTTAATAGTTTGAGCTCCTTGTCACTCATGTTTATTGGAATGTTTGCTACTCCAAAAAAATTACCCCCTAATTGAGACAGGGAATTTTTTAGATAATTTTGGTCAAAAGCCTGAAAAGAGCCCGACACAATTGCTCCTCCAGCCAATTCATAATCCTTGGTTGAATTTTTGTAATCTTCCACCTTAAATTCTCGCGGTATGTAGCCATTATTTTCAACAATAGGGTAATCGAAATCAATTATGTGAAAATGGGCATCAAATATTTTCATAAAAATTAATAGCTTTGTTTTTTAATAAACTTTGTGACGCAAGATTATAAAAATACGATTAAGTATCGGAATCCCACATCCGATCAATAAGAGCATCTTTCGTTATCCTGGAAAATGCGGGTAAATCATGTTTATGGCAAAAACCACCAATGCCATTAGCATTGCTATAAATTCTAGGCTTGAAACCCTCTTATTTTCTTGCATAATTGGTAATGGTAAGTTGGATTGAACTGCAATAGTTGCCACTTGATTCAGTCGAAGCTTTGATATGGAATAAACTATTTAGCCTTAAGTATAGTTCCTGTTTCCCCTTTCCAATTTTGAAGTCTATCGAGGTATAAATAAGATTCTACAAACTTGCGATGCTCTGGACTTGTCATTTTCTCAATCAAAATCAATGCAGATATATAGCTTGCCAAATTTCCGTTCGAAGAACTGAACTTACCATCCTCTACATAAGTTACCGTGGCATCGTCTTTAACCTTTAAATTGGGATAGTCTTTTTGTAGTTGTTTACCACCGCCAATATAGGTTACAATGTTTCTTCCATCGGCAATTCCCGATTTACCAACAAGTTTTGCCCCTGCACAATTACTAACCGTATATTTGGTTTCTTGGTTCTTCTCCTTTATAAACTTTACAATATTCTCATTATGTATCTGGGCGTACATATCGTATGCGCTAGGAATGAAAAGTGCCTCAAGTTTAGGGCAATTCGCAAAAGTATAATCGGGTATCATTTTAAGACCTTCCTCGGCCACAATCACCTTTTCCCTTTCAGCAATGGTAATCACATTGAACAGTTGTTTACCATCCTTTGTGGGCTTCGAAAAAACATCAGCCGTAGCTGTAACCTCGGTAGTGAGAACTCCATCATAAATTAGCAACCCTATAGTCGGCAAGTCCTTTCTGAAAGGTTTTAAATGTTTGGTTAACGTATCGGTATCGACTTTGGCCATCGTTTTGCCTTGCACTTTCTCTTTTGCATTGGCTGTTTTGCCCTCACTTTTGGAATTGCAACTAACCGATATTAAAGTAACGCAAAGTGCAAGGGCGCTTAAGATTCTCAATCTCTTTACAGAAAATTTTTCCATTTTAATTTAAAGTTTTATAAGGGCTTCTATTGAAAGAAATCCCATCATTACTAACACTAGTGATTTATGTTCAAAGCACTAGAACAACTACACAAAATTATTACTATGATCGCTTGGAAAAATTAAGCTGGTTTAAGAAACGGGTACCCTTATCCTGCTATTTTTGAATTAAGCTTTTTATGTTTTTCTCCCCAAATACCTAACTCGTTAATAATGGAACTAAGTTCCTTGCCAATGGATGTTAACTGATATTCAACCTTGGCAGGAACCTCTGCAATGATAGTGCGCTTTACAAGTCCTTTTTTTTCAAGTTTACGTAGTTCTAGAGTCAACATTCTGTCGGTAATTTTTGGCAAGCTCTTTTTTATCTCACTAAACCTAAGTTGGCCCTTGATTAGATAGCAACAGATAGCCAATGTCCATTGACCACTAATAATCTTTGAGGCATAAACCTCTGGGCATTTGCCTTCAAGGTATTTTCTGTTTTCATTATTGGTTGAAGCTTCCTTTAATTTTGTCATCACTTACTTTTTTTATAGTTACTTACAATAGGTTGTCTACATACGAACTGATATTTTCTCTACTTATTTTTGCTGCAAAAACTTGTAATGAAAACATTGATTTTGGTATTCCATCCCAGTATTGAGAAATCGAAAATTAACAAACGTTGGATTCAGGAATTGAGCAAATACCCGGAAAAGTTCTTGATTCACGAGTTGCATAAAGTATATCCTGATGAAACCATAGATGTCTCGAAAGAACAGCATCTTATTGAAGCTCATGATAAAATTGTATTTCAGTTTCCTTTTTATTGGTTCAACTGTCCACCTATGCTCAAAAAATGGTTAGATGAAGTACTTACTTATGGTTGGGCTTATGGCAGCACGAGCGGATTTAGGATGGGCGGCAAAAAAATAGCCCTTGCTATATCAGTAGGAATTGAAGAACATGAGTATAGCCCTAAAGGCAAACACAAATACACTCTTAAGCAACTAACTGCGCCCTTTGAACTTACATTTGAATACGTAAGAGCGAACTACAGACCTCTTTTCGCATACTATGGCATAGAACTGGACTCATCTACAGATTGGATAGAAAAAAGCATTCCTTTGTATATAGACTTCCTTGATTCCATTTAATCTGTTTAACTACTTCTTGAGCGTTTGACCAAATGTAATTATGTGTCCATCTGGGTCAGCCAGGTTAAAATCACTCATTCCATATTCTTGCTCGCCCAAACCTCGGTTAAAAAGCACCTTTTTTGAAATAAGTTCTTCGTATATTGACTCAATTGCGTTTACAAAAATGTATAGACTACTATAATGAAATTTCCCTTTCTTATAACCTTCTTTTAAGGTCAAATGAAGCTCTACATTTTCTCTATTTAAGACGGCGTAATCTATTGGCTTATTCCAAGAGAACGTAACTTTAAAATCAAGTTTATTCACATAAAAGTGAATGGACTCTTTCATATCTGAAACAGGAAGGACACAAGCTGCATGCAAAAATAGTTTACTCATTTAATGTTGTTGTTTGGATTTAAATAACTCCAGCCACAATAGTATTAAAAAAGACGTGCCCTTTACGTTGGCAACATTGGCATAGTTTACTGCTGAGTATGCCATTTTTAGCAAAACCTTATTATCTGAGGGTTTAGGACTTATAACGTCTTCCAACTTGACATTGTCAAAATCGGCATATTTATGGATTATAGCTCCTTTCACTTTAGCTCTGCTGTAGTTCAACCTTGTCTTTAATTCTAAAACTTTTTAAGCTCCCATCTGAAATAAATCCTAGTTTGGAATAAATTCTTTCACCTGCTTCCGAAGCTACTAAAACAACCATATCACTTTTATTTTCAAAGGCTTCCAACAACAATTTATGGGTCATGGTTTTACCCAAACCGAGACCTCGGTATTCTGGTGTAGTACCTATCATATGTATGCCCGAAATGTTATCGCTGTCCAATAACAACATTCCACAACTTACGTAATGGTCATTATGCTTGCCTATAAAGAGCTTTAAACTTGATGAATTTATCAATGGGGTTATTGTTGAATCTAGTATCTCGTACCCAAAAGATTTAGAAGCTATTCTTGCAAATTCAGTCGCTCTTTGTTCATTATCCACCTTATAAATAGAGTCAAAATCATGGTTAGACTTGGGCTTTTCGATCAAATTTAAATACATCCCCTTGACAGTTGATTTTAGCATGAATTTATTCTCCAATAACGCAGTTTCCAGTGCCTTATCTTCAAATATGGAAATTGAGTTTGGGAGGGTTTGGTTTTCTATTTCGTGGTGCAAATTTTTGAACATATCTTCCTCATTCTTTAGCTCAAAAACTATGCTGGGCCATGAATTGTTTTTGGAACGGACAAAGAGGTAGTCATCTGTGACGTGAAGGATTTTGCCTTTCTCCCCGATATGCTTCCAAAGCCCAAATAGGTTGTCAATTATTTTTTGTTTCATTCTTTGCATTCGTTTTTTTTAGCAGGGTAACAAATAGGTCATTTATAGGAGTAGGGACCCCTCTTTGTTTGCCTATCTCGGTGATGACTCCATTTTTTGCTCCAAGCTCTATTGGATTTCCTTTGAGCCTATCCAAGAGCATAGAACTAGATTTTTCTTTAGGATATGATAGCAGTTTGACAACCATTTCATCCACAAAATCATCTTCTATGCTTGCGCCATCGGCTTTAGCAACTTGAACAGTTTCCTTCAAAGTGCTTTTGTATAAATCCAACATTTCTCTATCCTGAAATATCCAACAAGTCTCACCACTTAAACATAGAATGGCACCAAGAGCAGAGCTTTCACATACTTTTTTCCAACTCTCAGTTTTAAAATCCTCTACTTGATTGATGTCAATACTTCTTCGTACAAAAAGATTTTCAAAACCTGTGGCCAATCGGCTTTTGGGCAAGGTTATTATGGGTTCCCTTAACTGCTCATAAATTCCGTTTTGCTTCAATTGCGTTGGGCAGTCAATGATACATTCTAAAATGTTCTCTTGCCGGGTGTATTTTAACAAGTGCGCTTTATGATTCAAACCATTTCTAACAGAAACCACTTTAGTATCAGGGTTTATAAGTTTTATTAGCAAGTTCTCTGCACTCTTGTACTGATGCTCTTTTAAACATATAAGCAGCCAGTCCAATTTCTTGTTGAAGTTGTTTAATTTATCAATTGAAACATTATGTTCACTACCTTCAAAAAGTATTTTGATATGACTTTTTGGTGTACGGTTATAATAGAATAAATCAAGAAATTTGTTCTCCTTCAAGAGGTAAGAAATGACACTGCCTATGGAACCGATTCCAAGTATTCCTATTTTTATTTTCTCATTGCTCATAACTTTGGTTACTTAATTTTATCATAATAGATTATGTTGTTTTATAACGAATATCAATAACCTACATTTAACCATTTAATTTCTAGCTTTAAATTGAATTGATTTTGAACTACGTATTGCAGATAAATAGACCCAAATAATAAATAACACTTGAAGCGGTACTCTAAACCATAGATAATTTAAACCGTTACCATTGTTCTCACCAGTTTGATAATTAATATTTTCAACTGCAGCATTAATGTTTGCCGGTAAAACCAAAACTAAAAAGACAATCAATGCCCAACCTGTCATCACTTGATATTTGGGTAGCAACAATGCGATAGCAAATATCACCTCAATGATTCCAGTAAATAGTACCAACTCTTTTTTGAATGGAATCAAATCAGGAATCATAGCTTGCATTCCCTCTGCATACATAAAATGACCAATTGCCGTAAAGACCAACATAATAGTCATAGCAGTTCTTCCTACTAATGGGAAGTTGTTTTCTTTTCTAAAGAGTCCAAGTACAAGTGCTACTAGAACAAATGAGATGACTAAAACAAATAGTGGTTTCATAAGTTAACTTTATGTTTTGGCCAACGCCATGCATGCCAGATAATTGAGCCAAACACCAATACTTCCACAATTTGGTATAATAAGTAGAAAGTATACCATCCGCCTAAATCATCTAGCTCTCCTATGATTATTAAAA
Source organism: Aquimarina gracilis (assembly GCF_035285365.1). Taxonomy (NCBI): domain Bacteria; kingdom Pseudomonadati; phylum Bacteroidota; class Flavobacteriia; order Flavobacteriales; family Flavobacteriaceae; genus Aquimarina; species Aquimarina gracilis. Next base: position 400,691 of record NZ_JAYKLX010000002.1, read on the forward strand.
CCGACATGGTAGACCATATCAAGGCTACTATTATATTCGACCATTTATTGATTTTTGGTTTCAACAGAACTGAAAAAACAATCATCAATGAGGGTACTATCAAAATGAGAGAAAAAATTACTAATAGCCCAGGAGTGGTTTCCCCAACTGGTGTTTTCAGCTTCATTATCTGCTCTATTTTACCTGGGGTCTTCAACTCAAAATAGTCTGCGTATATGTATAAAAACATAAGACACGCCCAATGAGCGGTTAGTTTACTTTTTATATTCACTTTGTGGTCTGCAAGCATATTGTTCTTTTTCTTTTAATTGATATTTTGAATACTTAATTCTCTTTTATTTTAATCAATGCTTTACTATAAAAATCAGATCCTCTTTCCTCCTTAATTAGGTTTTCTAAAGCTTTCTTATAAGCAACATTTAAAGCTTCTTCCTTGGTAGTAGGAATAGCCAATTCAGGTTCATTAAAACGGGTCACGCTAACATAACTTATATTACCCTCAAGAATACGTGCATCCTTAAATCTATAATTGGGACGCCTTAACCAATTCAAGTAACCCTGCTCCTTTTTAATACTATCTTGAGGGCTTGAAGCCTTACTTCTTTTCTTAATCCTTTCAGGTTCGCAAAGAACCCTGAGATGCTTATCACTATTGATGGATTGGACATCTTTGGTCAGTTGTTTTGCGAAAACTGTGTGACTGGCAATGGTATCGTAAAGTCCCCTACACTTGTTAGATTCTAGTATCTCTACCAATTGCTTTGCAACTTGGAGAAACACATAATTTTCCATTAACACTTTTGATACGCTTTCGACCAAGTTTTTCTTTTCCTTTTTGGTCAAAGTTCTCTGGGCAGATAGTGGTTGAAAGACTGCTAAAAATAAATAGAGGGATAGGATTTTTTTCATATTGAATTATTAGTTTGATGTGGTTTTAGTTCGTTCCCCTTTTTTCTTTTAAAAAAAGACATATACCCAACAATCACACCAACGGCAATAAAACCAATGGACATTGCCCATGGTACTTGCGCAGCGTTGTTACCTGATTGAAGGGTCAATTCTGGAAATACTATTAAAAAAAAACTTTTTGCTAAAAAAATGAAACCTAATAAGGTTACAATTATTTGCAACGTACTCTTCCATAAAAAATGATGGACCAAAATTGTCATGCCAATGAAAAAATGCACCATTCCCGAAAGATTAATTAAAACGGGGTTCGAATCTGTACGAGTAATCATCTTTGAATAGTATTCACTAGACACCAAAAATCCTATACCGGTTATGATAAGATAAACAGCTATTATTCTTCCTATTTTCTTCGTCATGCTATAGTTCATTTTTTTAAAACACCTCGATTTTAAGTGAGCTCATCCAAAATGTTTTTCTAGCTAGTTTATCAAACCCCATATTATATAGAGCTTCTGCTTTCATATTTTTTTAATGATTGTACATCTCGATAGTATGGATGATTTCATCAACAAAATCTGCTCTACTATACCTTCTTCTGGTAACATCAGTCAAAACTGGCATACGACTTTATATATAAAGTATTAAAAAGCTTGTTGAAATTTTCCTTAATCTTTGTAATTATAAGCCTGTGCTTAAACACACCAACTGGGCTCCTTGAAAAGACGTCGTTTTCTGGAATAATTATTTTCATAAAAATTGTTTATTTTACATATTGAATTATATGCTCTTTGTATTTTTTTAAATCTTCTTCAATAGTCGGGTTATGATATATATCAAATGTTCCAAAGCTTGGCAGTTGCTGCATTCCAAAATATCTATTCGATAAGTGAAAAGGAAGAAATACATCATCTACAGTTTTGTTTTTCATCAAGAAAGCATTTGCATTCTCAAATGTACTTTCTGGGGTATTCCAGGTTGTCGATAACATGTATTTTTTGCTCGTCAAACTTCCCCTGGCCCCATATTCCATATTTTCAGAATATGGAATCAAGAACCGCAACCTTCCTGCGCTAAAGACATCATCAATAAATTTTTTGAACTTCCCAGGAATATTAAACCAAAATACTGGGGTCTGATATACGATTACATCAGCCCACAGAATTTTGGAAATCACTTCCTCGACATCATAATCTTCGTCTACAATTTCACATCTAATTTCGTGGTCATGTTCGACCAATGCATTTTTTGCTACTGTAAAAAAAGCGTTGTTAAGTTCACCCTTTGCATGACTCACCTTTTCATGACCGTTGACCAATAATACTTTCATAAATGTCGATTGCTTATATTTAACATTAAACCAATGAATTTTTTATAACTTAAATTGACCAATGGAAGCATTGGTGCTCATTTTTGTCTAATAACTCAACTAAGTAGTTTTTGAGTTAAAAGATTAAGGCAATGGTTTATGGGTACTAATGGCTATCCTATTCCACGAATTTATAGTTACAATGGTCATAACTATTTGACAAAAAGTATGTTCGTCAAAATGGCGAGTTGCTTCTTGGTAGGTTGCATCGGTTAAACCGTTTTCATTTAAAACTGTTAGTTCTTCTGTCATCTTTAAAATAGCTATCTCTTCATCGGAAAACAGGTCTGTTTTTCTCCAACCGCCTAATACATAGATGCGTCTCGGATTTTCACCTTCTTTTATAGCTTCCTTAATATGCATATCGATACAAAATGCACATCCGTTGATTTGGGAAGCCCTTATTTTAATTAAATTTTTATGGGTGGCACTTAGCTTGGATTTGGTCAAATAGCCCTCCAAAACGAACATTGCTTCATAAGCTGCTGGCTCAACAGCATCAATTTGTATTCTTTTCATTTATAATAATTTTGTTTGGAACAAAACTATTCAATGGTCAAAGCAAAAAACTTAAACTGGTTTAAGAACGATTTTTTGCTCTTATTTCACTAACATATTCTGGGGTAAGTCCTAAATATGATGCGATTAAATATTGAGGAACCCTTTGAGTAAATTGAGGAAAGCGTTCTGTAAAATGATAATAAATTTCTTCTTTGGTATAATCAAATACATATTTCATTTTCATTAATGAAGCACCGTATGAAATCTCATAGATTTTTCTAAAATACTTTTCTAAAGCGGGAAATTTAGTTAGCAACTCTTCTTGATTCTCACGGCTGATTTTTAAAAGCGTTGTGTTTTCTACGCCTTGAATAGTGAAATCTGTGACCCCTCCTTTTTGATATGCTAAATTGTCGGTCATCCACCAGTTCTCGATAGCAAACTGAACTGTTCGCTGTATTCCGTTTTCACCTGTAAAGAACATATGAAGACATCCTTCCAATACAAAATAATTGAAACTACATCTAGAACCAGCAGACAGAATCACATCTTTCTTACCGTACATTTGAATGTCAAAATATTCTTGAATTTTCTCAAATTCCTCCTTCTTGAATTCAGTAAAATTTCTAATATGTTTTAAAAGTTGTAATGGCATATTCTGTTTATCCGGTTCTAGCATATTCATTATACAAAGGTAAAATCCTTCTATTCAATTCTTTATCTTATTTTGAGAATATCTTCTTTTCTAATTATAAAAAGTTAGACTCTGGTGATAACTTAGGGTTATTGGCACTTTTCATATTTTTTGTATCCCTCTCTTGATAACAAATTCAAGATCGTTCTCACTAAACTTTGATTTGTTCTTTTCGTTTGAAAAAGGCATCAGAATTTATTTGTCTCCATTTTTAGAGAAGAAATTCTCGCATCTCCTTTGGGGGTATTAATAATTTGGCATTTTTTAAAATTTTAAATTTTTCCACTTAATTCATTCTTAATAAAGTCTTTTGCATTTAACAAAATTTTGCGAATTACAAATTTAATTTATACAAACCACACCACTATCAAGATATATATTAGCTCCATTGTTAGTTTCTAAATCACAAACTTCTTGTGGAATTGATGTTAACTGATTGTTTGTGAGGAATAAGTTTTTTAGCTTATTTAAGTTCCCTAATTCCGTGGTAATGTATTGAATAATGTTACTGCTTAAGTCTAAAGTTACTAAGTTAGAGAGTTTTCCAAACTCTTCAAGCACAAAAACCAATTGGTTATTACTAGCATTCATATACTTCAAATTGGATAATGAACCTATCCCATTTGGAAAAATGATTATTTTATTGAATTCGATATATAAATATTGTAGGTTGTTTATGTTACCTATAGATTCTGGCAATAGTACGAGTTCATTATTATTAACTTGTAATTGTGTAACTTTCTTTAAATTCCCTATAGATTCTGGCAAACTAGTTAGTTGGTTGTACTCTAGATTAACAATTTCTAAATCGACCATGTTTGTAAATTCATTGGGTAATTCAACAATATCATTTCCAGAAAGATTCAATTGATAAACTTTATTTAGGTTACCAATAGTACCAGGAAGTGAAGTGAGTTTATTGTTGGTAATACTTAAATTCAAAAGTGAAGTAAGTGCACCAAATTCTTCAGGAAGTGTGGTCAATTCATTATTATCTAAACTAAACAGTATTAATTCATTACTTAAATTTTCAATAAAAGTTGGAACAATTTTAATTTGATTTTCTGCTAAACTTAAATGCTTTAACTTTTTTAATGCAACTAATTCCATTGGAAATTCTCCGAGGTTATTATTAGCTAGATTTAGCGTTTCCATATTAGTAAGGCCTGTAAATTCAACAGGTAAATCAGTAATTTGATTATTATAAATAAAAAGTTTTTCTAGGGCATCAAGACCTCCAAATTCTGGTGGTATCTCTGTAATTTTTTTATTTTGCAGTTCCAATCTAGTTACCCTATTGTTTACTACTGTAACACCTTCCCAAGAACTAAAGCTATTTGCATGTACATCCCAATTTAATGAAGCATTAGGATTTTTATTGTAAAATATGGTTAGTATTTCCCTATCACTTAATGGCTCAGGTTCTTTTATTGTAGCTTCCAAAAGATATTCTTGACTGGACCCATCTTCTGCAGTTACAGTATACTTGATAGAATTGGATAGGTTTATGACTTCATTAGATTTTGGACTTATCACAGCTTTATCTGAAATGGTTATAGTAGGTACCACATTACTGATGTCGGAGCCAGATGGAAACTCAACGGTTACTTTGTTGTTAGTCTGGTCAATATTAGCCGTAAGACTTTCACTCGGAAAGCTGTTATTGATAGATTCAAAAATTAAAGCTATTATTTGCTTCTCATTACTTAAAGGTGATGTTAGGGTATCATCATCATTTTTACTACAACTTAATATTACTAACGTAAAGATTGGTAAAATGAGTTTTTTTTTCATAGTGATATTGTTTATGTAAAGTTTATTTTTTATCCCTGTGCATTTTGTTTAAATCACTTTTTTAGTGTTTAACTTAGTATTCTTTATGAGCAAATAAATACTCAGATCTAGCATAAAATTGAGCCTTCAGTTATCAATTAATTTGATTATTTCTTTTGCGACGATTGCCGAAGAAGGCAAAAACATGGTCGATATAATTCTTTCATCAATCACTACATCATGCTTATTATTCAAATCGCTTTTTGATTGAAAAATTGCACCATTCTTTCTCAAATTATCTTCTACCGTTGTTTGCAATAATGTTCCTTGCTTAGCCCAGCTTTTTGTAATCTCGGTTGAGTTTGGAAAACCAGTAACTTTTTTCCCACTAACCATATATTCACCATTGCTAAGTTTAACATTTGCAAAGGCACCTGGTCCATGGCCACAGCCTCCGATTATTCCTTGGTTTTCATAGATTGACGCCATCAATGAAAGTAACTCTTGGTTATCGGCAACATCAAACAAAGAGCCATAGCCACCACCAATATATACAGCTTTATATTCCTTGAAATCAACTTCATTTGGGGTTAATGAATTCTCAACTTTATGGTTGAACTTTTCGTACTTTATTGTGTAACTACTTATTCCTATGGGATCCATAGAAAAGGGTACTTTAGTCCCCTTGGGGGAAACAAAATCGACCGCGTATCCATGAGAAACAAATACATGGTATGGTGGAGCTACTTCCCAAAGGTTATTACCAGCAAAATATTCTTGGGCATCATCCATATATTCTGTGTTTGAAACAACAATCAATATTTTACCCTTACTCACTTTATCACTTTGACAGGAAGAAATATTGATGAGAAAGAAAACAGTATAGAATTTAAAGAAAACTACTCTCAACAAGGAGATATTATTAGATCTTCGTTTCTTCATCTCAAGTAAGGTTGTAAATGATTGCATAACCATAGGTCTCTTTTTCAACCTTTAATTCGCCATCAGCAATATTTAGTTTGTAATCTGGAACTCCAAAGTAATTAGCCTCAATATATTTGAAATCATAAAACACTTCTGAATTACTCATAATTCCCACTTGAGAATCATTCTTAGCATAGTCATATGTACCAGGTTCCAACTTTGTATCTCGGTCTAAACGAGGCCAAATCGAAACTCCATGGTTCAAATGCTCAGCACTAGGACAAGATGACCGTACTTGCGGATCTAAAAAGGCATATTCACCATCGATAAGTGTTAGAGCAAACCAACCCAATTCATTATCGGATTGATAGTCTTCATAATACTCATAGGGACACTGTTCCAAGTATCCGTTTGGGGTTAAATAAGTAGTGGCTTCATCAATTACAAATTCACTTGTTACATTGATTATGGCTGTATTATCATCTGAATTACACCCCAAGAGGGTAATAGATAATGAAAATAACACTAATTTGATTCGGTTTTTCATGTCAAACTTTTTTAAAAATTATATAGAAATAAATATATCAGTGAATCCAACCAAAAAACTTAAACTGGTTTAAGAACAACTGAATAGCAAAGCAAAAGATTTTCAATTATTCAAATTGACCAATGGAAGCAACGGTACATTTCTTTTTCCTGAAAAAACTTTGAGCATATCTTATGTATAACTAAAAAAGATTGTTAATTTGTTCTCATGTCCCTATCAAAACTTGCTTTAAAGAAAAATTTTTACGCGGCTCACATGAGAGGACTATTCCAGTAGTCATGCCTATCTGTAGTATTGCCTAGTAACTATTTCTTTAGAATCTAGTTGCTTAACGTGATTTTCAATCTCCCGCTTGGATTCGATCAAGGATTCCTTTGAACCGCTATAGGTTGTTCCATAAATACTAGAACTTTTTCTTTTGTCAATACCATTAATATTTAGAATGAGTTCAAAAATCACATAAAAACTAAATTTTAACATATAAAAACAAAAAAGCTGTGATTTTTTCACAACTAGTATTACTAATAGAGTATTAAAGCAAAAAAATAGAGCATGAGTATCACAAAAAACATCAATTCAAGTATTCTCATTAAGAATATAGTTCGCTTCGCATTATACAGTCTAATAGCCGCTTTATGGTTTTGGCTCTTTAATTAATCACAATAAATACTTAATGATATTTAATTAACAATGAGAAAGTCTATTATCATTCTAACTCTTTATGAGGTTTTCATATATGCTCTCTCCAGTATGAAAATTCTGAAATTGACAATGATATTTTCAGAAATGTTAATTGGTTTTTGGATTCTTGCAACTTCTGTCTGTAAAAATTACAGTAAGACTTTCTGTGGTATTCAAAATTCAGATGAATACTATTTTTTCTACGATAAAGAGTAGCTTTTTGAAGAATAGCTTTACATGAATTAATCTCCAGTAAACATGCAAAAATCAATCATAACTTTTAGTATTGTATTATATGCTGTTGCAGTACCATATTTAGAAATAAACGATACTCATGTTTTTAATCCAGATTGGACACCACATGTTCGCATTCATGAAGTTTGGCAATTAATAACCAACACTTCAATAGGCTTGCTGTGTCTTTGGTTGGTATGGAATAAAAAGCAATACAAAATCAGTACTATTCTAAGTATGTTGATCACGGGTGGTTTTCTTTTGGCTTATGCAATCAAAGACACCTATGGTGGTTCAATGAAATATTTAGATGGTTCTGAGAAAACCATTGCGGGAATAAACATTGGAGTCCTGGGGTTTGGCGTTGCTTTTTTACTTTTAATCGTTTCTTTACTTATTAGTATAAAGAAAAACAAATAGGATTTTAGACAATACAAAACTGTTATCGTTAATGATAACAATAAAAAATCAAAATTATGAAGTATACACCATCACATGGTTTCCTATATTACTTTACTCTAATCAAAGAAAAAGATTTACAAACACTCTACAATGCAATGTCAACTTTTGATTTTATAAAATCAATTCCTGAGGAAAAAGCGGGTCATCGATACGAACCGGATAAATGGAGTATAAAACAAATAATTGGACATATTACCGACCACGAAAGAATAAAAATGTTCAGAGCTTTTCAACTAAGCAGAAATGAAGATGTAGAATTATGGGGATATAATCAAAATTTTCTGGTTAATCAGAGTCGATTTGATGATTTAAAAATAAAGCTTTTAATTGATGACTTTCAAAATGTTAGAAAAGCATCTATAAGTTTTATTCGAACACTATCAGCACATCAATTGAAAAAAAAAGGCTGGGCAAGAGAACATGAGATTACACTTAAGGATTTTCTTATATCTATCATTGGTCATGAACGGCATCATATAAATATTATCAAGGAAAAATATTTATAAAAATTTAATACGGCATGTAACTAAAAGTAATTCTTTCCTACAAGGAATTACATTCAATAGCATTATATATTCTATAAATATGTGTGCGAGAACTAAGAATAAATTATTCCAAGTAAATCAAAAGGAGTTTCAATTTCGAAATCTGACACTAGTAACATGATTTTGCTGCCCCTCAACCCAAGAAAAGTAACTTCAATTTACATAGGGCAATTACTATTCACAAATCGTCAATTAATATACTCCATATCATACTGCTCCGGCTGTGAAGATGATCCAATTACCATTTCGTTAATTGTATCAAAACTTATTTTTCGAGGAAATGCTTCCAGCACCCTACCTTTCTGCCAAATCATAGCCTGCTCCAACAAGTTTTGCAATTCACGCACATTACCGGGCCATGGATATTTCTTTATTCGTTCCCTGCTCCTGCTAGACTCTTGGCTAGTGGCCGCTAGAGCCAATGGTCTCTCCTTAGACAATTCAAAAGCCAAAGAAATTCGTGATCGTGCATTTACCCATCTTAAAGAAGCAATGGATGAAATTAGAGACACGGATAAATATACTTTTAGAAAAGATCCAAAGTGTTACAAAGGCTATGTAAGCCGATACCGACGTAGGTAATTTTATCAAACTCCCATTATCACTAGCCCGCGCACTGGGTTTGGGTCTCCGCGCTGCGCGGGCGCCTCACTCTGGTGCGCGGGTTACTTTTTACCCTGCGCGGAAGCATCACCCAATACCGCTGATCGATACACCTGGTGCGCGGACAGGTCGCCCACCCGTGCGGAGCACCAACCAAATGCCGTTGGTCGATACACCTGGTGCGCGGACAGGTCACCCACCCGTGCGGAGCACCAACCAAACACCGTTGGTCGATAAACCTGGTGCGCGGACAGGTCACCCACCCGTGCGGAGCACCAACCAAATGCCGTTGGTCGATAAACCTGGTGCGCGGACAGGTCACCCACCCGTGCGGAGCACCAACCAAATGCCGTTGGCCGATAAACCTGGTGCGCGGACAGGTCACCCACCCGTGCGGAGCACCAACCAAATGCCGTTGGTCGATAAACCTGGTGCGCGGACAGGTCACCCACCGGATATAAAACAAGCCGAGGCAACCTTACAAATCCAGATTACTAAATACAATCTATCGGTTGCTGAATTGTATCCTAAAATTCAATTTGGTGGATCCATAGGATTTTCGGCCGTAGATTTTTCAAACTTTGCTAGCAACGAACCCTTTACCTGGAGTATTTTTCCAAATATCAGTTGGGCAGCTTTCAATTTAGGTAGAGTGAAACAACAAATCAATAAAGAAGATGCTTTGACTCTAGCTACATTACAACAGTATGAAAAGACAGTTTTGAAAGCTTTGGAAGAAATTAGGACTGCAATGACCAATTATACTAATGAACTAGAACGCAGGGAAACCCTTAGAAAATCGTCTTTGGCCAGTGCCGAAGCAGCTGATATTGCTCAAAAACGCTTCAATGCCGGACTAGATAGTTTTATCGATTATCTAAGTGCTGATAACACATTACTACAAGCAGAGAACAGATTGGCCATTAGCGAAATTGCTTCTGTAACATCCTTAATTGCTATTTATAAATCCCTTGGTGGTGGTTGGGAAATCATTTCTGAAACAGAAATTGACAATAAATTTGAAACTATGAAAGTGGCAAATAACCAATAACAACACAATAACATTTTTAGTGTTGGATAGAACAGCGGTCTTTGAGTAATCTGGATCGCTGTTTTTTTTATTATCCAGTACTTTTTTAGTATTCAACTGTAACAATCAAAACTGTTTTACATCTTTTTTGTAAACCAATTAAGATATGAAACGTTTCTTCCTCCTATTAATTCCCTTATCCATAATTAGTTGTACTCAGTCGCGATCCATACAAAAGCCAACTAAAAATATCTATTCTGAACTTAATGATAAAATTCCTAAATGGCTTAAGGAATATGATATCCCTGGTGTTTCGGTAACCAGTATAGAAGAGGGTAAAATAGTCTGGAGCAAAACTTTTGGAATGCAAAACGAAAATACCAAGGCAACTGATAGCACTTTATATCTAAGTGCGTCTATCGCAAAACCCATGACTGCCGAAATATTTTTACGATTAGCTTCTGAAGGTAAAGTAAATCTTGATGAATCCATGGCCAAATATTGGTTGGACCCTGATATTGCCGAAGATGATAGAGCAAAACTATTAACCCCAAGACACGTGCTGACCCACCAAACCGGATTTAAAAACTGGCGCAGAATGACTGGTGGAAAACTTCAGTTTGAATGGAATCCAGGAACCAAAATGGGATACTCGGGAGAAGGTTTTTTATACCTCGTAAAATATCTTGAAAATAAGCTGAAAAAACCTTTTAACCAGATTGCAAAAGAAGTATTATTTATACCTGAAGAAATGCACAGTGCATCCTATGTTTACCAAGATGGATTTGACAATAAGATGGCGTGGCCTTACTTTCCAAATAGCGTTTGGCAAGAACCCCGGAAAGTAGAAAACGCTTCTGGCGCCGGAGGTTTACGAATAACCACACAAGACTATGCAAAATTTGTAGTAAGTATTCTTAATAATAATCGAGTTAGTTCTCAATTGCGTAAAGAACAATTTACAATTTCGTTAAATCAGTTTGAACATTGCAGGAAATCATCTACTACCCCGGATGCCTGTCCTAAAAACCTTGGATTTGGTTTAGGTTGGTATATCTATGATTTTAAAAACGAAAGAGTCATAGGACATACAGGAGCCAATGCGGCAGAGAGAACTTTGGCAGTTTTTTCTCCAGATACAAAAAAAGGATTGGTGGTTATGTCAAATGGTTCTAATGGCAATCATATACTTTTTAAAATTGCTGATGCGATTGGCATAAACAAAAACTTTATTGACATCGAAAAACCTAAAAAATAATATAATGAAATCCATTTTCACCTCCGTATTCGTAGTACTTTACTCTTTTATCCTACAAGCTCAAAGTTCTGATAAAACTGTGTATTTTGACCTAGCACACAAACAACGATTCTGGAATGACTCAAAAGATATGGTTCCAAATATAGGCCTCGAAGACTCGTCTCGTATAAATTATCTAAATCAAGAACTGGATAATACTCTTGGTGAATTCAATGCTAAAGTTTCATTCCTAAAAAAGACGATTACATATGAACTTATCAAGAAAGGCGATTTGCTTATTCTTCATGTTCCCTCAAGTAAATATGAAGAGAAAGAAATAAAGGCCATACAAAAATTTGTCAATAAAGGTGGTAAGTTATTAGTAGTTATGGAAGCAGATTATTGGACCGACTTAAAAAAAACCAATGTAAATAAAATCTTAGCACCCTATGAAATAACATATGGAGAGCAAAGTCAAGATACACTTGCAGGGGGATATACAAAGAAAGGAGCTTTACATTCAGAAAAGTTGAAAGTTACCTATCAACTGGGTAGAATTGTAAAAGGTGGAACTCCTTTTAGTTTCAACTCTCAAGACAATCAACCTTTTGGGGTTTATAAGAAAGTAAAAAATGGCGGAAGATTAGTGGTATTAGGAGATGCCATGTCATCCTTATATATGACAGAATGGAAAGGAGTTTCAGACTATCAATGTCGCGAGTTTATGCTAGGAATTTATCGATGGTTGTTTAATGAATAGCCAACCTGGAAGATAAAATTCAATCCTGTTTTGTTGCCTTTAATCGTGTATTTTCTTATTCCCTTTTGGACAAAGGTTTTCTCAAAAGTAAAATTGTCAAAACGATGATGTTTTAATTGAAATTTAATGGTTTTAAACTCTTAAAACATTCAACTTAAAATAGTATAAATCTAAAAAACGTATAGTCATACCTAAAATATCAAGAATCGAACCGGTTCACATTCCAAAAGATCAATGGATTAAAAAACAAAACCCTCCCAAAGGTGTTCAAGAAGGTTTTCACTACGGAGTTAATTGTGTGGTTATCCGGTATAGTGTTGATGAAATTGGAGAAGGTCCAAACCTACATATGCATCCTTATGATGAAATCTTTCACATTATAGAAGGAATGTTGATTTCGGTATTGTACAACTGTAAATCTATATACGAACGGTTTAAAACAACTGAAAGTCATTTATCAAGAGGTCAAGGTACTTGCACAACAGTTTCAACAACTGGTCGATAAACTATATATCGATTCTAAAAATGTAAGTGATTATGCAGACCAGCTTAATGTGACACCCAATTATTTGACCACCACTGTAAAACAGATTACCGGTAAAACAGCAAAAGATATTATCCAGCAACGTGTGTTTCTAGAAAGCAAAACAATGTTGTCATTTACATCTTTGGATATAGCAGAAATTGCTTTTCAACTCAACTTTCAGGAGCCTACGCATTTTACACGTTTCTTCAAAAAATATAGTGGTGTAACGCCTAATAAATTCCGTCAAACACTCTAATAAAGATTTTTGCCATTTTATAGTTGAAACTGGTTATTTTTCCAGATAACATAATACGAACTTTGTACTATATTCATTAAGTATTTGTATTATGAAAAAGAAAAAAATTGCCGTGGTAACCGAGGCTGGAAACGACTTAGGAAAGAAATTTGCTCAAATACTAACTAAAAATGGGTACGAAGTTATTCTGGCTGCAAAAAAGAGTAGCTATGTCGCTCTATCCAGAGAAGCTATCCCTGCTGGTATCCATTTAGTAAAAGTTGATTTTACAAGTATCGATAGTCTAATTGTATTAAAAAACTTTATCCAAAAGGGCTATGGTAAACTAGATCTCTTGGTAAACAATGCCGAAATAGCTAATGGTTTTGGACAAAAAATTGACACGTTAAATATGACCGAAGTGAAACAACTTTATGAAGAAAACTTCTTTTCTATAATTAGAGTTATTCAAGTGTTACAGCCATTAATTCAAAAAAGTGAAAGGCCGAACATTATCAATATCACCAATCCCATAGGAGATATAGCAAAAATGCAAGACGAGCGATTTCCGTATGCTAACTATCAAATGACCGCATATGCCACTGCCAAAGCAGCATTAAACATGTATACAGTCTTGCAAGCAAAAGAATTTGAAAATTCAAAAATCAATATTCATTCTTTTGATCCTATTAAATTGAAGAACTGTACACACAATAGTGTTACAATTTGTAAAACTGTGGAAAAGGAGTTTTTGAGTTTGACCGAAAAGGACGAGAAAAAGATGGAAAGATGTTAGGAAATTAGCAACTCCAAAAGTTGCTTTTGTTCCAACAACATAGGTATTAACTCCTAGTAGTTAGGTTCTTGGAGAATTTTATTGTAAAAAAACTCTGTTATTAAAAAGCCCTGTAAACCGAAATAAATATTTACAGGGCAATATTACTATTATGTCTGGCTAATTAATCTATTATAATCCTTGTAAAAATCCTTGATAGGCATCCTTTTTTTGAAAAGATTCATCAAATAAAAGTGGCCACTCGGGTCGACCATTATTTTCTGGTATTAACCAGGTATCATCGTCCTTTAATCCCCACATCGTGATTGCATATTTCAGTTGTTGCGGAATCGCATTAAATATTTCTACTATTTCTTTTACTTGTTGTGCCTGAGCCAAAGACCTCTCTGCTGTAAACTCTGTTAAATCATTGGCAGCATTTACTTTTACATCTAGTTCTGCAAAATGTATGAGTAGATTTTTAGCCACTAATTCATCTGTAGCATCTTGTATCTCTTGTCTACTCGGAAAATTATAGTCAATATGCATTTGATATCCAACCCCATCAATAAGGTTTTTTGTTTTCAATTGATCTGCCATTGCAAGCACCTTTCCTCTTTTGATAGCATCAAATGTCATATTATAATCATTATAAAACAATTTCACATCTGGATCTGCTGCTCTAGCAAAAGCAAAACATTTTTCTACATAATCTTCGCCCATTCTCTGTAAAAACAACGTATTTCTCCATTGCGTACTCGGATCATCATCTATAGCTTCATTAACTACATCCCATGAGTTAATTTTTCCTTTGTAACGTGTAAGTACTTCGGTAATATATTGTTCAATTACATCCTCAAACTCTTGATCGGTACCATTGAAATTTTCTAATGCTTGTGGTAGACTTCTGTGCCATATTAGCGTATGCCCATGAACATTAAGATTATTTGTTTCGGCATAAGCGATCAAGGCATCTATTTTACTCCAATCGTAAATGATATTTCCAGAACCATCAATTCCTGTAAATATGGATGCCATTTTCATATCATTCTCTGCAGTGATGCTACTAAACTCTCTTGTATATACTTCATCATAGGAAGATATTTCGGTCCTAGTTGCAGAAACTGCAACGCCTACAAAAAAATTATTCTCTACTGCCTTTTTAAGAGTAATATCATCGGGGATTTCAGAATTAGTTTTTACCGTAATCATATTTGAATTGCCTGAAACGACCCCATTTACAACGGCTCGCACCCTATAGTAGTACTGTGTATTTTGGGTCAAACCTGTAATTGTTTGAAACAACTGATTTACCTTAAGGTTTTCATACCCTTGCAAAAAAGAAGAGAAATCTACATTATCTGAAACATCTAATTGATATTCTCCTGCTCCAAATACATTGTCCCAGTTTGCTCTAAAACCCGTAGTGGCAATTTCTGAGGCCTCCTTAGCCAAAGGAGCAACAGTCGTTCCTGGGTTTTCATCTTCATCATCACTTGAACATGCCATAAAAACCATAAACACAAGGCCTACCAAGGTATATAATATGGACAAATTAACTTTTTTCATTTTAAACATATCTTTTTTTTATAAAACAGGGAAGGGTTTATAGAAACCCTTATCTCCCTGATATTAGTTACCGCTCATTTATATAAGAAGAACTTTTGATTTAATACTATACGAATTTGACAACTACTCCAGCTCTAAAACCTCGAATTTGATATTGTCGTATTTATACCCAGACGGAACTACTCCTGCTCCTCCTTCATGGCTAATTTGCATTTTTACAGCTACTATAGTTGATGGATTTACATCTCCATTACTTTGGTTACTAGGATCAAAACTAAAACCAAAATCAGACATTTTTAAGCGCAACGTTTGCCATCCACTTCCTTCTAATGGTACTTTGAATAACCAATTACTTCGATCATCTTCTAAAACAAATTCCATCACAGTCCCTGGAAAACCATCACCATTAATATCAATAATCAAAAAAGCATTTTCTGCATCGGTAGAAGTAGTTACCGAAGCTATACTTTGATGTGAACTTCCAGTAAAAGGATCAGCGCCTGTATCATCCCAAATAATTTCGGCACCTGTGCTTCCATCTGCACCTATACCATTAGCTATTCGAAACATGTTATCTCCGTAACTAAACCAGTCTGCAGCGTAATCGTCATTAATACTAGGTATTCCATTTCCTTCGAAATCAGAAATCAAGATCTCTACAATACCTCCTAAAATTGGTAAATCTTTGGAAACAGATCCAGCTGCAGTAACTAAGGTGAACTCTGTTGTTTCTATTTTGCCTTCGGGAAAGATAAAAGTAAGTTCCTGAGGCGAGACAACATTAAAATCAATGACAGATTCACCATCAATAAGTACGTCTTCTACATTGAAAAACCAATCACCAAATACTCTAATTTCCGCACCTGCTTCAGCCTTATCTGGAGAAAACGTATCCTGAACACTTAAAATTGGTTCGGGCTGCTTAATTTCAAACTCTGTAGATGCTATTGCCCCAAATTGATTTTTAAGTGTCACGTTCTGTTTACCAAAACGGCTCCCTTTTTCTACATCAAAAGGAACATTGAAAAACAGCGCTACATCAGAATTTAGTGCCGTATTAAATCCAACATTTATTATATCATCAAAAACTATTTCTTGCACATTACTTAGACCACTACCTTCAACTCTCACCAGTTCGTCAGGAAAGCCTGAATTAATCGTAGGGTCGTCTCCTAATGATAATATGTTTGATACTACCGGGTTGCCATAAGTATCTTCTTTATTATCATCTTCACAAGAAGAAGAAATAAATACTATAACCAGTAAACATAAAATAAGGAACCAATTATAAGTATATATAGATTTTTTATTTTTCATCATTACTTATTTTATTAATCATTAATTATATAATCCACAGCAGGATTTGTTGTATCGATAAAAGATAATTCTGCTGCTGGTATTGGAAGAAGAAAATTAGCATCATCCACGTCGTTTACAAATACCGGT
Organism: Aquimarina gracilis; assembly: GCF_035285365.1. NCBI lineage: Bacteria > Pseudomonadati > Bacteroidota > Flavobacteriia > Flavobacteriales > Flavobacteriaceae > Aquimarina > Aquimarina gracilis. The sequence continues at coordinate 417,508 of NZ_JAYKLX010000002.1, forward strand.
TCAGTATCTAAGGGGACAAGCGTATTAACTGTACCTCTATTTTGATTTCGAATAATCTCTCTTGCCATACTTCTATCCATTCGTAACAAATCCATCCAAAATTTACCTGCTTCAAATGCCAACTCTATTCTTCTTTCATTGAAAATATCTTCTTGGCTGAGTGTCATTTTTTCTGAAAGACCTGCTCTTGTTCTAACTTGGTTAAATGCTTGTAATGCCTGCATATCTGTGGTAGAACCGGCATTTCCCAAAATAGCTTCTGCATACATTAATAGAACATCTGAATATCGCATTAATTGAGTACTCATCTCTGTTCTCATAAAAAACACATTAGGATGCTCATTCAGAGAACCCACTACATATTTTCTGTATCTTATCTTGGTTGCTGAATTGTCTCCGTTTTCAGGAAAAGTATATCCACCTTCGACGGTTTTTAGTTCATCATATTGTCGGCCTGGCTCCATGATAATCCATTTTCTTCGTAAATCTTCTTCTCCAGAATCTGCAATTTTATCAAACGCAAGAAATAGATCAACGCTAGGTGCAACCGAACCAAAAGCTCCATTATTTCCGACTAAATCATCGTCATCTATCAAATAAGCCTGGTTTGTATTTTGAATACCCCATAATCCATTAATGGCGGTCCAAATCCATCTATAAATACCTTCTCTGTTAATACTTAATGAAGGATTTATAAACTGATCTTGATAATTAGATTGTAAAGAATGTAATCCACTATCGATAACCATTTTTGAATAATCTCTAGCGTTTTCATAGTCTTTTAAAGTCAAATACATTTCTGCTAAAAATGCCCACGGAGCTGTTTTTCCTACTCTTCTCTCATCAGAAGGGCTTAATGGTAAAAGCTCGGCTGCCTTTTTCAAATCGCTTTCGATAAAAGCATAGATACTAGAAACCGTATTCAGACTATATTTTGTCGAAGTATCTGCAGTAATCTGATCGATCACAGGAACTTCTCCCCATAACCTTACCAAATAAAAATATGCGAAGGCTCTAACAAATCTAGCTTCACCTTCAACCTGATTTTTAACATCTTCAGAAATTTCAGATCCTAATCCTTGATCAATGATCTTTAACAATTGATTTGCATCAGCAATACCTTTATAAAAGCCTTCCCATCCCTCTAGCAGCGTACGGTTATTAACTCCGACCGCAAATAATTTAAATGGAGCATCTGCTTCAAAGCCTATCGAGTTACCTGACAGCATATCTAATGAATACATGAACTTATCATTAGTCGTAAAAAAGGCTTGACCATATAGTGTATTAGCTCCCGCCAGCAGCTGATCATCTGTTGCATAAAAGTTATCCTCAGTAATCGTATCCACCACTGGAACCTCTAAGAAATCATCACTACAAGATGTGAGAAAGATCAAAACTAAAACATGTGTAAAAATTTTATTAATATTTTTCATACCCATAATATTATTTTCCTTTTTCATTATTAAAATTGAACATTAAGTCCAAGTGTTATCGTTTTTGGAACCGGATATCTACCAAAATCAATTCCTTTTAAAAGTGCGCTTTGGTTTAGAGAACCAACTTCTGGATCATAACCTGAGTAATTTGTAAATGTGTATATATTTTGCAAGATTGTATATACTCTTATTTGATCAAAGAAGTTATTTTTACCAAACGTGTTTTTAGGCAAGGTGCAACCAAAAGTTACACTTTGTATCCTTAGATAGGAGCCATCTTCAATAAACCTATCGGATACCCTGGTATTCCCATTTCTATCACCATCTGAATATCTGGGTAAACTCCCATCTGGATTTGAGACACTATATCTATCAATTACTGCAGTTGCCTGATTAGAATTAAAACGATTAATCCCTTCTGTAAAAACTCTGGTATAATTATAAATATCGTTTCCGTATGATCCCTGAAGAAAGACAGATAAATCAAACATTTTGTATCTAAAATTATTTGTGATACTAAATGTAAAATCTGGATGTGGGTTACCGATAAAGGTTCTATCATTGGCGTCGATTACACCATCATCATTTAAATCTCTAAATCTTATATCTCCTAACCAAGTTCCGTTAGCTTCGCTAATAGAACTCTCTGCCGGAATTGGGCCATCTGTTAATTCTTCTTGAGACCTAAATAAACCATCGGTTACAAAACCATAAAACATCCCTATAGGTTGTCCAACCTGAGATCTTGTAAGATCGGCAATCACGTCTTCGTCCTGTATGGTTCCTATGATGGCATCTTCGTCGTTCGATAATTCTTTAATTTCGTTTCTATAAAGAGAAAAAACTACGTTAGAATCCCAACTAAAGTTTTCGTTTGAAATATTTTTGGTTGATAAGTTGATGTCCATACCATCATTTATCATTTCTCCAAAATTTAGTACAGGAGGTTGAATACCGATAAAAGACAAGGAGTTCAAACTCCCTAAAAATCCTGGTAATGGCTGAATAGCCAAGAAATCTTTTGAGGTCTTTCTATACACATCTACATCCAGTCTGATTTTGCTATCGATAAATCCAAGTTCTATCCCGAGGTTAGGCGAAATAAGGGATTCCCAAGCAACATCGGCATTAGGAAAATTAGCAGCGCTAAAACCACTGCCTAATCCCGTATTTACATTTCTAAGTAAGGTACGAAAGAGATTATCACTTATTTGTTGGTTTCCACTGGTACCGTATCCAACTCGTATTTTAAAATAATCCCAAACATTTGAAACACCCTGCATAAAAGGTTCTTCACTAACAACCCAGGCAGCAGATGCTGATGGGAATACCCCCCATCGATTATTGGGGCCAAATTTTGAAGAACCATCATACCTGAGAGAAGCGGATACTAAATATTTATCCAAATAATTATAATTAATTCTTCCGAAGTATGAGGCGATTGTACTGGAGCCTTCAAAGGATTCTGCCAGAGAATCTTCGGCATCTCCCGTATTTAGCCCGTCAACATCATTACTTGGGAAGTTAGATCGTTGCCCCGATAATCCTTGAAATTTACTTTTTTGTGCTTCGGCTCCCAATAATATTCTAAGACCATGATCTCCAAATCGAGGTGAATATGTTAAGTAGTTTTTAAACAAGTAGAAAAAACCTTCATTGGCAGACTTAAAGGCGGTATTTGTATCATTTTTAATCGATCCAAAGTCAAAGGTTGGAAAAAAACTTTCGGTCTTTGCTGTATTGTAATCGTATCCCAAATCTGTTCTGAAAGTCAGGTTTTTAGCCAACTTTAAATCTAAAAAGATATTTCCATTAACCTTATACCTTTCTAATGTACTATTTCTAATTTCGGCAGAAGCAACAGGATTTAAGGCAGCACCATTACCCAAAACATTATCTGGTGCACCAAAAGTTCCATCAGGATTTCTTACGGGTACATCTGGTGTTTGCCGCAGTGCGGTAGTTATGGTTCCGTTTCTAGAGTCATTAAGTCCTACGTCTTCAAGGGAGTTGCTTAAATTAACATTATGCCCAAATTTTATCCAATCATTGATTTTATAGTCTAGGTTTAATCGAGCTCCAAACCTTCTTAAGCCCGAATTAATCACTATTCCTTCTTGTTCAAAATAGTTTATTGAAGCATAAAACTTTGCATTTTCTTGACCCCCTGACATCGATAATTGATGATTCATGATAGGGGCAGCTCTAAAAATGGCTCGTTGCCAATCGGTCCCTTCACCCAAAATCGATGGATCTTCAAATTGAGGAAGTGGTGGTAGGTTTACCGATGGACTTTGTCTTACATCGTTGGTATACACGGCATACTCTCTGAGATCCATCATATCTAATAATTTGGGTGCGAACTGAACTCCCCCATACGTTTCATAGCTAATTTTTGCTTTACCGATTTTTCCTCGCTTTGTGGTAATAAGCACTACTCCATTAGAGGCTTGAGCACCATAAATTGCTGCAGCAGATGCATCCTTGAGTACTGTAATGGATTCTATATCGTTTGGATTCAAAGCAGAAAGTGGACTTACTGCTGTTTGCCCTCCTGTTCCTCCAAAACGAGAAAAATCAAAAGAATCTGAAGATGCATTATTAACATTTACTCCATCGATAATATACAGCGGCTCATTAGATCCCGTAACCGAAGTAACACCTCTAACTCTTATAGAAACAGCACCTCCGGGTTGTCCAGAACTTCTGGTAACCGTGACACCCGAGACTAATCCTTGAATTCCCTGGTCAATATTAGGAATCGTTTGTTTCTGTAAAGTTTCTGCGTTAATTGTTGATATCGCCGAAGTAAGATCTTTTTTACTACTTTCTCCGTATCCAATAAGTACCACTTCATCTAAATCTGTGGCGTCTTGATTCATAACCACATTAATCTGTCTTGATTCTGAAAAAGTTTTTTCTACACTTTTCATTCCGAGATAAGAGAATTCTATAATATCCCCTTTAGAAACTCCTTGTATTTCATAGTTTCCATCAAAATCTGTAGAGGCACCATTTGTAGTTCCTTTTATTAGTACTGTTACTCCGGGTAAAGGTAAGCCAGATTCATCAGTTACCTTTCCGGTTATACTATTACCCTGAGCAAAAATATGTTGTGTCCCAATTATAATTAATGCAATAATTGCAAGTTTAAGTTTTATCATAGATGATTGTTTTTGGTTGTTAATAAATTGTTTGATAGCAATTTTATTTCACAATTGATTTGTGTGCTAATAACCATTAAAGAGAAATCCCAATGACCTTGTTTTGTTTTTTGTTTTCATGTGTTTACGTATTGATTATTTGATTTTTATTGTTCTTGCTATAACCTGTGTAGTTTTAGCATCGTTCTCGCTTTTAAGATTAGGTTGTTTTCCTCCTACAAAAATTTGAACTGGTCCAGGTATAACTTGCTCTTTCCCTTCGTTATCAATTAGCGCGTATTGTTTAGGAGTAATTTTAAATGCTACAGTTATCTTTTGCCCGGGGTCCAAATTGATTCTTTCAAAACCGACCAATGAGTGTTTTGGCCCATTATTATTTTCTATTTTTTGAGAGAAATACAATTGAACTACCTCATCGCCATTCTTGCTACCAGAATTTGTTACGTCTACGCTTACTTTGATATCCTTATTTATATCTACAGATTCTGGTATTTTTAAATTTGAATACGAGAAATTGGTATACGATAATCCGTGGCCAAATGGAAATAAGGGATCTCCTTGGAAATATTTATAGGTTCGGTTTGTCATATCGTATGATTTAAAATCCGGAAGATCTTCTACAGATTTATAAAACGTTACTGGTAAGCGTCCACCGGGATTATAATCTCCAAAAAGCACATCTGCTATTGCTTTTCCTCCAAATTCTCCTGGGTACCATGATTCTACAATCGCAGGAATGTGGTCATTTGCCCAGTTAATGGCCAATGCACTTCCGTTCATCAAAACCAAAACTACTGGCTTACCAAGCGCCTGAATTTCTTTCATTAAAGTAATCTGGGATTGTGGCAAAGAGATTTTGGATCGATCTCCCTTATCAAAACCATCAAGAACAACAGGCATTTCTTCTCCCTCGATATCGGGTGACAATCCCAAACACAGTATAGTCACTTCAGATTTTTTTGCGGCCTCTATTGCAGGTGACAATAAATCTTCATCTAATTTTGCCCATACCAATTGTGCCTGAGGATCAGTATGATAATTGTAGTATTCAATTTTTATATCATAGGCTTTCCCTTTGTCTAATACAGTATCGAAATACCTCATTTTAGGTTCATGATCATCACTAAATTCAACTTTTAATGAATCGTTCATGAATAGTTTTCCAGCACTACTTGCGCGCAAACCTATACGATATCTCCCTGTTTCTTTGGGAATTAATTGTCCAGTCCATCGAATTGAAAAGTCATCAGAGGTCAAATTATCAATTGGTTTTTTGGGCATCCATACAAAATCAATAACACTATCGATTCGTGTCATTTTAGGATTTCCTTTCCATTCTTGATTATCAAAATATGCTCCTTTTAATCCAGGGTGATCTCCTGTTTTAAGTACTGAAGAAGGAATTTTATTTAATAAGGGCCATCCTTTTGCTATATCACTTCCTTTTGCATAATGAATTTTTGTATTAGGGAGTTTTTCTTTTATGGCCTTTAACGGTGTGATACTATTATGAGGTGTACCATGATAATTTCCCAAAAGAACTTGTTTGGCATTTGCATTAGGGCCAATTATTGCAATAGATGAGATATCTTTTTTAAGAGGAAGTACATTGTTGTCATTTTTTAATAAGACTATGGATTCTCTTGCTGTTTTCTCTGATAATTGATAATGCTTATCACTACCAACAACACTGTAAGGTATTTTGGACCAAGAAACAGTTTCTTGAGGGTCGAACATTCCTAGTTTAAATCTGGCAGTCATTAACCTTGATAATGCCCTGTCAATTTGCTCTTCTTCTATCAGTTCTTTTAATACTGCTTCGTTTAAATTTGGATCAAAGGCATCACCACAATTTAAATCGGTCCCTCTATTTACTGCTAATGCAGATGCCTCAGCTGGGGTTTTGACCAACTCATGCTTACTAGGTTCCCAAAAATCATTGATTGCCCAACAATCTGATACCACATAGCCATCAAACCCCCATTCTTTGCGAAGGATATCATTTAGTAACAAATTACTACCGCAACATGCCTCATCTCTGTATCTATTATAAGCACACATTACTGACTGCACATTAGCTTCTTTAATTGAGGCTTCGAAAGCGGGTAAATAGGTTTCTCTTAAATCTTTATTTGATGTATGATAGTTATCTTCATGCCTCGATTTTTCGGGTCCACTATGAACCGCAAAATGTTTAGCTGTTGCCACGACCTTAAGATGGTTTGGATCATCACCTTGTAATCCTTTAATAAAATTAACTCCCATTCGAGCCGTTAGGTATGGATCTTCTCCATACGTTTCTTGGCCTCTACCCCATCTAGGATCTCTAAAAATATTTATGTTAGGTGTCCAAAAGGTTAATCCTTGATATATTCCTCTTTTATCTTCGTTTACGAAACGATGATGTTTTGCTCTAGCTTCATCAGATATTACCGTTCCTATTTGGTTGATTAATGATTTATTAAATGTTGCTCCCATTCCGATAGCCTGCGGAAAAACAGTTGCTTCGCCAGCTCTGGCAACGCCATGTAAACATTCGTTCCACCAATTGTATGCTGGAACGCCTAATCGATCTATAGCAGGAGCATCGTAACGCATTTGGGATACTTTTTCTGAGAGTGTCATCTGACTAACTAAATCTTCGGCTCTATCTTCAACAGATAATTCAGGATTTTGAAATTTATACTCATATTCTCTCTTAGCCATGCAACCGGAATTCAACTGTAATACAATTGACATAATCACCACGCCTCTAAAACCTAACAGTTTTTTCATTGATCTCTTTAGTTGTTTATTATTAGTTATGCACTCTACTACGACATGCTATTCAAAATCAAGACAAATAATCCAAGTACCACCCCTATTAAAATAACTTCTGCCAGAATTTTTAGTGTGGAATATTTCTTCTTGCTCATTTTCAATTCTTGAATTTTTTAACAATTTAGAAACAGGAATACTAAACAAATGCAACAAAAAAAGCATTTGCTATAATATTTGTAGCATTTGGGTAGTAAAGCTGCTTAACAGCACATATGGTATATTTTAGGCAACAATATTTCTAAACAAAGTGTGTGACACACACTACTCATGAGCGTATAAATAGTACATTGTAGAAAAGGCAAATAGTAGATAATCGTCTGGGGTTGGAAAACTGTACAAACCATTTGTAAAGTATTCTTTTTTTGAGTATCCAGTTTTTTTGTTGTAAAAATGGATCTACTGATAGGTTATCTAGTTTTTTATTATGTAGAAGTATGCAACTTTTTTAAAGTATGCATATGAAAATCTAACTTTTTATGCCAGGAATTCTACTTTATTATTGTTTCTCTGATTCTATTTCTGTAGGTAAAACACCAAAATGATTTTTGAAACATTTAGTAAAATAAGAAGGTGAAGAAAACCCAACCTGATAACAAACATCACTAATGTTATCATATCCTTTCTCTAAAATTTGTTTTGCACGTTGTAATCTAATATTACGTAGAAATTGATTTGCTGTCTGCCCCGTAAGTGTTTTAATTTTTCTATAGAATTGACTTCTACTTAAATGAAGTTGAGATGCCAAGATTTCGACACTTAGATCCGGATCACTAAGACTTTCATTAATGTATTTTAAAACTTTTTCGATAAACTCTTTGTCTAGTGAAGTTGTATTTTCATTAATCTCAGTATCACTAATTGCACTAAAATATTTATTAAATAATACTTGTCTGCTAGACAATAACTGTGCTAATCGTGATTTTAAAACTCTAAGGTCAAAAGGTTTACTCATATACGCATCTGCACCCGATTCTATTCCTATTAATCTATCCTCATGCATTGTTTTGGCTGTTAACATGAGTAATGGAATATGACTTGTCTGTATATCTGTTTTTATTTTAGAGCAAAAATCAAAACCATTCATTTCTGGCATAATAACATCGGTGATTATGATGTCTGGCATCTCTTTTTTGGCTTGTTTCAAACCTTCATTGCCATTTGTGGCTGTAAAAATCTTGTAGTTATCTCTTAACTCATGCTCTAAATAATTTCTTAACTCTGTATTATCCTCAACTATGAGAAGCCTATGTTTTTTTGAATCTTCATCTACTATTTTCTTTCTGGTATTTGAAGGTAAAACCAGTTTTTCTTTGATAACTGTATCCCTATTTTCACTATCTGTAAAAATTTCGTCTGTGCCAAAATGTGATTTACCTAGTGGTAAAACTATTTTAAAAACGGTTCCTTTATTAATCTCACTGTCTACTTCTACAGAACCTTTATGTAGTTCAACAAAGCTTCGAACCACTTCGAGTCCTATCCCTGTTCCGCCATAATACCATTTGTTTAGATTATTAACCTGATAAAAACGTTCAAAAATCTTGGATAATTGTTCTTTTTCAAGCCCTGGTCCGGTATCTCGTACTTGTATTTCAAAACTGTTTTGAATAGTTTCATTATACACCTCAACGAATGCATTGGTGCTTATTCTAACTTCAATTTCGCCTTTTTCTGGGGTAACTTTAAACGCATTAGACAAAAGATTAAAAATAATCTTTTCGATCATGCTTTTATCCACCCAAGCTATTAGGTTTTCAGTATCACATTCAACTTTCAGGTTAATCTTTTTATTTAAGGCTTCTTCACTGAAGTAGCTTACAATTTCTTTTACGAAATCAACAATATTTATTTCCTGGGCTTTAACCTTTAATTTATTGATTTCAAGTTTTCTGAAATCCATTAGTTCGTTAATCAATCTTGAAAGCCTATTGGTATTCTTGTAAATAATAAAATGCTTTTCTTTTACTTCTTCGGGCAAGTTATACGTCTTACTTTTAATAATATCAATTAGTGGGTTAATTATAAGAGTTAAAGGAGTTCTAAACTCGTGAGAGATATTTGTAAAAAACTGAAGTTTCTTTTTATGAAGTTCCTCCTCTTTCAATCTTTGCTCTCTTTCATATTTGATTAGTTGTTTTTCTTTAATTCGTTCTTTTGTTACTTTATTAAGAAGATAAATCCCCAGAAAGAATAGTAATATATATGAAAACATGGCCCAATTTGTTTTCCACCAAGGGGGTAAAATCGTAATTTTCAAATTCAGTGACTCATCGCTCCATACTCCATCATTATTTGCAGCCTTTACTCTAAAAGTATAATTTCCGTAATCCAGATTTGTATACGTTGCGCTTCTTGTATTTCCCACATAATTCCAGGATTTTTCTAATCCTTCGAGATAATATGCATATTGATTCTTTTCAGGTCTGGTATAATTTATCCCGGTATATTCTATAGTAAAAACTGATTGTTTGTGAGTCAAGGAAATACTATCGGTTTCTGAAATTACTTTTTGAAGAGGAGAATTTTTATCGTCAGTTGATACTTTTTTATTGAACAATTTAAACCCTGTCAAATATAAGTGGGGTTTACTACTGTTAATTTTGATATTTTTAGGGTCAAAGTAATCGATCCCTTTATAACTTCCGAAATATAGATTTCCCTCTTCATCTTTGTAAACTGCATTGAAATTGAAATCATTGGACAGCAAACCGTCATTAATGCTATAATGTACACTGTTGTTCTCAGAAAGATCTATTTTATGAATACCCTCATTACCGCTTATCCAAATGTTCCCGTCAGAACTTTCTATGATAGATGAAACATTTTCTTCATTAATGCCATATTGTTCGTTATACCAAGTAAATTTATTTTTCGATTGATCATATCTGCATAAACCCGCCCCTCTTGTTCCTATCCATAAAGTGTTATTTGAGCTTTCATATATTGACAAAATATGATTTGCATTTAAAGAGTTTTGGTATCTAGAAGACATTTTTTGCCTCATAGATACAATGGTATACTTATTTTGATCATGGATATTAACTTTAAATAACCCTGTGGTTGATCCAACCCAAACATTATTATTATGATCTACTAATACTTTGCGTATAGAGCTTTTATGGATATTTTGCTGCACAAATTCTTTGGTGTCATGATGTAGAATCTGATTATTTTCATAATCATATGATAAGAGACCTCCGTAAAAGGTTCCTATCCAAATCTTACCACTAGCATCTTCTGCAAAGCTTAAAACACTATTTGAAGATAGTTCGCCACTTGTGTTACTTGTGTTAAAATTGATAAATCGTTGTGTTCCTTTTTTTAAAAGAAATATACCACTATTCCAACTTCCTACCCATATATTTTCTTTACTATCAACAAATATGGTTTGTATATCATTACTTGTAAGTCCTGAGATATCTGTACTTTTTGTATTAATGTGTTTAAACTCTAATGTTTTGGGATCATAAATATCTATTCCTCCTCCGTCCATACTAATCCATAATTTATTAGACTGATCTTGAACAATCCCTGTAACAGAACTAGTTTCTAAGGAGTTAGATTTACTTGGTAAACTCTCTATATGATTAAACTTGTCATACAATTTATCATAAACCCCAGTACCGCTATTGTAGTACCCCATCCAAATTCTTTCATTTTGATCTAAAAACAAAGACCATATTGAGTTGGAACGAATACTATTTTTATCCTTTTTATCAAAGAGATAATTCTTTAAAACAATCCCTTCATTACTAACATGAAAAAGCCCGTCATTCTCTGTACCACACAGAATAGTCTCGTCGGGGACAGTAATCAATGATAATATTCGTTTGGTAGTTAAGGGTACATGAATTATCTGAGTACTTTCTTCCTCTGTTCTGTTTACCTTGTAAAGTCCTGAAGACAATGTTCCTATCCAAATATCATTGTTTTTAGTTATTAATAGCGACTGAATAGGTTCCTGAATTGTTTGAGAGCCATTTTGAGATAAAAAAATAGAGGGCCGAAGGGTTTGGGTCACTGGGTCGTACTCTTTAAGCCCAACATTTGTACCCACATAGATCTTTCCATTACTATCTGTCTTGAGGTCATTGATATTTAAGATTCCTGACTTTAATCTTGTACTGAAACCAATATTGGGAATATGATGAGCTACACGTTCTTCAACATTTAACTTAAATAAACCTTTTTCAAAAACACCTACAAATAAATTACCCTCCTTGTCTTCTGTTATGCTGCTTACAGCCATATGAGTATCAAAACTACTAGTATCCGGCCTCAATCTTACACTTTTAAACTGATCCTGTTCTCTATCATACAAACTTAAGCCACTTTCTGTACCTACCCATAGCCTATTGTTTTTATCTAGATAGGTACAAAAAATCATACGGCTATTTATAGATAATGCATCCTTAGATGTATTGGGATACGAAATATATTCAATACCATCATACCTATGGATACCAGCACCATTTGTGCCAATCCATACAAAACCATAATGGTCCTGAATAATTGTAGACACAGCAGTCTTTGAAATACCACCTTTAATATTAACAAAATTAAAATCTGTAGAAGACTCTTGTCCCCAAAGATGAATCTTCAATACTAGGAAAGTAACAATTAATTGTATAGTTCTATTGAGGTTCATAAATGAGGTATCGTATTAAAGAATAAAGTTACTATCTTTTTTAATTACGGATTTAACCAGGTTAAAACACATCTAATGTCTTAAAATCATAAGGCAGTTTTACTTTTTCATCCAGTAAAATATGTTAAGACTGAAATTACAACAACGACTAGTAAAACAGATAAAACAATATCTATTATCGTAAAACTATCTTTTGCTTCTTGTTTTTGAGCATCACTCAAAGTACCGAAAGCTAAACCTTTAATCATTTGATAATTTGGTGGAGCGGTTACAAGACTCGTAAATACACATACTATAATAGAAAATATAAACATAAAAATAGCCATATGTGCAAAGTTGACTGTAGCGAATTGGTAAGCAAACCCAGACAAATCTTCTTTACCTATTTCAGCAGCAATTCTTAAAGCTGCGACAATAAGTCCTGAAAATAAGGTCACAATCGCCGCTCTAGAGTTTACTCTTTTCCAAACTATTCCTAAAACAAATACTGCTGTTATTGGTGGTGCTATATAAGATTGTACACTTTGCAGGTATTGATATAATACTCCGCCTCCAATTTTATTCATAATAGGAATCCAAATTATACCTAATACCACTACCAGTGCAGTGGCAACTCGACCAATATTCAGTAGTTTTTTCTCGGGAGTTGAAGGTTTTAATTTTTTGTATATATCGATAGTAAATATGGTAGAACACGAGTTAAAAACCGATGCTAGTGAACTCATCAATGCTGCCATTAAACCTCCTGCAACTAATCCTTTAAGCCCTGTTGGTAGCAAAGTTTTTACCAAAACAGGGAACACTTCATCTGCTTTTTCATAGCTTAAAACCCCTTGTTGAGCCAAAGCAAATGCTATGATACCAGGTATTAGAAATATAAAGATTGGTAATATCTTAAGATAAGCTCCAAAAATAGCTCCTCGCCTTCCTATTTTTATATTATTGGCCGCGAGTGTTCTTTGTACGATATACTGATCGGTACACCAATACCAAACTCCAACAATTGTACCTCCAAACAATAAGCCTGTCCAGGGAAAGTCAGGATCAGACATTGGACGCCACATATTAAAATGGTCTGAACCTGCAGTTGCACGTAAATTTTCCCATCCTCCTACTTCTTGCAATCCGAGATATGTTATTATTATAGATCCTGCTATTAATACAACGGTTTGGAGCGTTTCGGTATATATAACTGCCTTCATTCCTCCTATAATGGTGTATGCTCCTGTGAAAACTACAATTCCGATGGCTCCATACCAAAATGGGATTCCTAATAACTCTGAAACTACAATTCCTCCTGCATAAATGGTAACTGAAACTTTGGTAATCACATAACCAGCCAGAGAAAATACCGATAAGAACCATCTGGATCGACTATCAAAGCGTTTTTCTAAAAATTCTGGCATGGTAAATACTTTGCTTCTCATATAAAATGGTAAGAAAAGCCATCCAAGAAGCAATACGATCCAGGCATGTAATTCATAATGTGCCATAGGCATTCCAGATTCTGCTCCGGTCCCTGCCAAGCCAACCACATGTTCTGATCCTATATTTGAAGCAAAAATTGATGCTCCTATAACAAACCACCCAACATTGCGACCCGCTAAAAAATAATCTGCAGTATCCTTATTTTTTTGAAGTATTACCCATATTGCTACCCCTATTAGTGCTAGAAAATAAGCCCCTAACACTACCCAATCTAATTGTCCTAAGACTGATTCCATATGTTCTTTAAGTTGTTTACGTTAAATGTATTTGGTTAATTGATATTTTAAATGATCTATGCTTATTTCCGTTTTTTAGTTAGGAAAAATATCCTAATCAATCATGAATTGCTTGTATTTCCCCTGTCTATTTAACAAATTCTTTCTTTTTAACTTAAAATTTTATTAAATGCTAAAATTATTGCTTGACCATACAAACAAATGGAAGATTTGAAGCAAATGCTATCATTTATGAAGCATTTTGATTTTAAAATATGTATTAATCAAAATTTTAGAATATATTCAGTAATAACATTTCAAATTAACAACAAGCTGTACGAAAACTTATTTTAAAAGGCCTTTATAGGTGAGCTTTTACTAACCTTTTTATTCAATACTTTCATGCGATTTTATAGTTTATTTTATGATACAATCCATTTGATATGAAAAGAAAAAGAATAACATTAAAAGATATCGCAAAAGAATTTGATGTTTCTATCGCAACTGTCTCAAAAGCGCTCAATGACAGCTATGAAATTAGCATCAAAACAAAGACAAAGATTCAAGAATATGCAAAAGTTCATAATTACAAACCCAGTAATAGTGTTCCTGATAATTCAAGCAAAAAAAGCATAAAAACCATCGGTGTGATTATACCTAATATGCTAAATCATTTTTTCACCAAAGTATTTGTAGGTATCGAAAGAGTGGCGACTCAAAGTGGTTATAATTTAATTACCTGTATTTCTAACGAATCTTATGAAAAAGAAGCTAGCGCAATGGAGCTTTTGAAAAATTCTCGACTTGATGGGTTCATTTTATCAATAGCCGAAGAAACGCAAGTAAAACAACGTTTTAGCCATTTACAGAATGCAATTAATCAGGGGATTCCTATGGTAATGATGGATAGAGTAACTGATAAAATAGAGTGCGATAAAGTTATAGTAAACGATGAAGAGGGAGGCTATAATGCTACTAAATATTTTATTGAAACAGGTTGCAAGAATATTGCTATCGTATCTAACATCCATAGGTTAAGCGTGGGTAAGCTAAGGTTAGAAGGATATAAAAGGGCACTTAAGGAAGTTAATATACCTATTGATGAAGCTTTAATTCTTAAAATCGATAAGTTCAATGATGTTGATACGTTATTAAAAATAGTATTAGGATCCAGAAAAGTGGATGCCATACTTTGTTTAGAAGAAGATTCTGCGATTAGCACTTTAAAATTGGTTATTTCTAAGGGGTACAAGGTTCCGGAAGATATTTCTATAATTGGTTTTACTAATGGAGTTCTGCCTAGGTATGTAACTCCCACAATTACTACTATTAGTCAGCATAGCACCTATTTAGGCGAAGTCGCAACAAAAATTCTTATTGATAAAATAGAAAATGGAAATATTGAACCTTCTTATACTACCAAGATCATTAAAACAAATTTAATCGAAAGAGAAAGTACTAAAGCATCATCTAAGCAGTATTAAATCTTATTTCTACAGATACGAAATCCTTGATCCGGACCAATACCACTTGCCTCAAAATATCCTCTATCACTTACTTTCATAAAATTTTCAACACCGATCCATCCCCCGCCTCTTTGAGATCTATAATACCCACTTGGTATTTTGTTATCCTCGTACCAATCTCCACACCATTCTCTTACATTACCTGTCATATCGTATAAGCCTAATTCATTAGGTATCTTACCTCCAATAGCATGAGTGCAGCAATTATTTTTTTCTATGATTCTATAATCCCAATTCTGAATCAATAAAGTGTCTCCGCAATTTCTCCAATACCAAGATACATGATCCACCTCATTACTACCACTATATGAATAACTTTTGCTTAATTGACCTCCTGTTGCTGCATATTCCCACTCAATTTCTGTGGGTAAACGATAACCATTTGCTTTAGGATCTATTTTTACAAGCCACTTGATGCTATCAAATTCTGATTTGTTAAAATAATCTATTGAATCTTTATAGATTTTATAATAAGGTTTCAGCCCCTCTTTTTTACTTTTTTTTATACAATATTCTATACAATCATACCAGCTAACCATCTCTACAGGTAGATTATCTCCAAGAAACTTTGAAGGGTTACTGCCCATAATTTCAACCCATTCTTTCTGGGTTATTTCAAACCTTCCTATGTAAAAGTCATCTAGTAAGGCTTCTGTTTTATAAAGTTTAGATTTTTTATTAATAAAAGCACCTCCTTTTACCAAAATTAAATCATCGGATACCAACAGATTCTCTTTTTCATTTTTGCAAGAGTACAGTATAAGGAAGACCCCAAAAGTTATGCTCCAAAATATTTTTTTCATGAATTGTGGATTAACTATACAATAACCTAGGTATAAATGTGCATACCCGCTTTTACAAAAAAATAAGGCCGTTACCTATTAACGGCCCTATTTTTTAAAAATGCAATATAGGCTACCATACGGTTGCATTAATTTTTCCCCAATCGCCACTATAGGATTCAATTCCAAAAACCTGATAATCAAAATCTCTAAGGTTACCACTATGTCCGCCATGGTTATTCCAATGATTAATATGCGCCTGCATATTTACTTTTTGATTGCTTCCTAATGGTGCGTTACCGTGTTGACTTATATACTGATAAAAAGTTCGTGTTCCCAGAATTGAAGGAGCATTAGATCTTATTTGTTTTTTAAACTGGTAGCTTTTTCCATTAACATTAAAATTTTTGTTTTGATTTTGGCCTTGGATATTCCCTCTTTCTACAATGTAATACTCTATAAGTGGAGACCTGGTCCAACCATAGACCCCAACGAAGTTATATGCCCCCTGCAACAGCCCAACATTATAATTAATCGTTCTGCCACTACCTGTTCTCCAACCTTTTCCCCCTACAATATCTTGATTGTCTTTGTACTCAATTTCAAAATTACCACTATACTGATTGGCATAAGGAAATCTTAATCTTCCCCATCCTCCTTCTTTATAGATGGTCCAAAAATAACCCTTGTTATATCCATCAGTTCGATTATCGCTTATGTAACCATTTGAATCAATTGATTTTTGCTCTAAATCTGTGTCTTGTGGAAGATTGTCATTCCCCAAATTGTCTGAACAACCAATTAGAATAAATAAAGCAGTTGTCGTGAAAATTAGATTTTTTTTCATAATTAGATAGTTTTACATTAGAATAATTCAAAAATTTTACACCAGAAACCAGGATCTATTATTTCAGATAAAAAATTATCGATACAATTACATATGTGTTAAAAAATTAATAGTACACCAATATAAAACCCATAAAACCAAACATTTAACAACTTGAGTGTTTTAAGAATAAATTTCACGAAAAGTTTTCGTAAAATATCTGGATATATAATTTCCTTATTTTTCTATTCGTTTTCTTTAAAAAAAATAACGTCAATACATTATTTAGTAGACAATTCACTAAAACGTTTTCGCTACAAGAGTTTCCCTTGAAAACTCTCAATACTTATACAAATCCTTTTGGTACCCTCTTATTTTAGACCTGGTAAGTATTTAGATGCTATACTACATTTCTTTTCTCTTCGTTGATTATTTGTTAATTTGACATATTTTTAACAAAAAAACACTATAGTTGTAAAACATTAAGATGCATTCGTCATTCGTACAAATAATGCCAAGACTTACTAGATTAGCTTTATTTCTTTTATGTTTTTCTATTGGAAGTGGTAATGCACAAAACTCATGGAAAAAAGTTTCAGAGGTTAAAAATTATGCTAATAATGAAATTGATAAAGCAGCTCCCAAAACCTTTGATATCACACAGGGTTCTAATGGCATTGTATATTTTGCCAATGAATATGGGTTGTTAGAATTTACAAGCAATACCTGGAAAATTCTGTTGCAACCCAAAAATCGTTCTTCCATTAACTCTTTACTTTCTTACGGTGATCGTATATATGTGGGAAGTAATAATGAGATTGGATATGCAGCGAGAAATAGGTTCGATCAAACTTATTATGTTTCATTAAATCATTTGCTCCCTAAAAAATCAACTAGTTTTTCGCAGGTTTGGGGAATCTTTGAAATTCAGAACAACATTTATTTTTGCTCCGACCAGCAAATTATTAAGTATGATATCACCAAGAACAAATTAATATCAATTAGCAGTAAAGGAGGCTTTAAATATGCAGCCAAAATTAGTAATCGCCTCCTAATATTAGACAATTCAAACCGTATTAGTATACTTATTGAAGATAAACTTGAAACCGTATACACTCCAGATTACTTTTCGAAATATACTATTGACCGTATTCTTCCATATAATAATGCGTCCTTTTTAATTTTTACAGCCAAAAACGGCGCTTTTACATTGAAAAACAAAAAGCTCGAACCCTGGGGAAATTCAGAAAATTTCAGTTTTCAGAATACAAATATCTCTTCAGGCATTTTACTAAACAATGAAATATATTGTATAGGAACTACTAATAACGGAGTACTTTTTTTTGATAAAAAAGGAAAATTGTTACAACAATTAAATCGAGACAACAAACTGCTTAGCAATACAGTTCTTGATCTATTCATTGATCAATCCGAAAACTTGTGGGTTACTCTAGAAGGTAGCATAAGCTATATTGAACTAAAGTCTCCTTTTTATACACTATCAGAAAATGAGGGAATCCTTGGTTCGACCTATGATGTCAAAAAATATAAAAACACTCTTTATGTCGCTACATCCAATGGTTTGTATTACAGCAACTGGCCACAAAATGGTCATACCGATAGTTTTAGCAAAGTAACAGGTGTAGAAGGGCAAATTTGGAACTTATCGATACTAAATGATCAACTTTTTATTGGCGCTCATAATGGATCTTACATCCTACAAAATAATAATGCAGTACCTATTAGCAATATCAAAGGAGGATGGAATTTTAATACCATACCCGGGAATAAAAATCTGATTCTTCAAGGTACTTATTCAGGGTTGGTTGTTTATCAAAAAAGTGAAGATGGTTGGAAAATATGCAACAAGGTTATCGGGTTTGATGAAACTGCCAGAGAGGTACATTTTGAAGGTAAATATGATATCTGGATTTCGCATGGGTATAAAGGAATTTATCGTGTACGCTTGAATGAGGATTACTCAAAAGTCATAGAAACCACTTTGTATGACCAAAAGAAAGGTTTTCCTGGCAACCTCTTTATTAGCTTACTGGACATTAATGATCAACAGTTATTCGGAACACAACTGGGCATCTATCGTTATGATTCGAAGGTTGATTCTATGATAATAGATAATAAATACACTAGCATACTTACTAATCATCATCTTGTTCGACGTTTAAGTAATATTTCAGAAAATGAAGTTCTTTTTATTCAGGGATACGACAGAGATGATGATATAGGAATTATCAACTTTTCTCCCAATGGAGATCATACCACTCATAGAGTTCCATTTCAACGACTAAAATCACTACTCATTCCGGCATTTGAGAAATTTATACATTTCGATAATGGAGATATAGGATTTACCTCGAAAAATGGCTTAATCATTTATAGAAAAGATGTTAGATCTGATTACAATAAAGAATACTCTACATTAGTACGTAATGTTAAGATCAAAGATTCTATCGTGTATGGTAATGTTGAAGATTATGTCACCGATATACGTAAAGATTCTGTTTCACCTCCTATTCCCTTTAAATTAAATAAATTAAGTTTTTCTTATGTTGCTCCTTTTTATGAATACCCAAAATCTGTCGTATACCAAACATATCTAGAAGGACTTGATGATAATTGGTCGCAATGGACCAAAGAGGCTCAAAAAGAGTATAACTTTTTACCATCTGGAGAGTATACTTTTAAAGTAAGAGCAAAAAACATTTATGACAAAATAGGGAAAGAAGCAGCTTTCGATTTTACAATTAAACCACCTTGGTATCGATCTTTCCCCATGTACTTTGTTTATGCTACTCTTTTAGTATTAATCATCTACACTTTTATACGTATAAAAAATGACCAGCGTAAAAAAAGTATGGAAAAACTAAAAATTGCACATAAAAGAGAAATTGAACTTCAAAAAATTAAGTTTGAAGAAAAGCGTCTTAAAGCCAAAAATGAAAAAATAAAAAAGGACAATAAATACCTCAAAGAAAACCTCGAATCTCAAAACAAAGAACTAGCGTCTTCTGCCATGCAAATGGTTCAAGTTGATAATCAACTATTACAACTGAAAAAATCCCTGGATGAGATCTACAATCAATCTGAAGGCAGCATAAGAAAACAACTTAGAAGTACAATAAAAACTTTGGACGATCAAATAAAAGGTGACAATAATTGGAAACATTTTGAAACACATTTCAATCAGATACATGACAATTCTTTAGAGCGATTGAAAGACGAGTATCCAAATCTTAATCACAGGGAAATAAGATTATGCGCATATTTGAAATTAAATTTATCCAGCAAAGAAATAGCACCGCTCATGGGTATTTCGTATAGAGGTGTTGAATCCTTACGCTTCAGGGTTCGAAAAAAAATGGGATTAGACACCTCTGTTAATCTTACTGATTTTATCATACGGTTTTAGTAGACTTTCTACAAAAACAATATTTGCGTAGTAAAACCGTAGTCCCCCTGTATTATTAATGTATCAGGATTGTTAAATCTTCTTTATATGACTCATAACTTTGGTTAGTTATTAAAATTTCTACCGTTTAGTTAACAATTCGGTAAACTAAAAATCACTAATCATGTTAATTACTAATACAACAAGGAACAATATTTTATGTTGCTGCTTATTCTTAATGGGATGTTTTGCTACATTTTCCCAAAATACTATCCCTGGCAAGTTTACACCTGTAAATGGAAAAACCATGCTTATTATCGGTCAGGATTTGGGTTCAGTAGCTGGGTATGTAAATAGCGGTCAATTTCCTACTCCTGCCGGTATTACCATGTATACTGATGTGTATACGATGGCTGGACTTAATAGTGTTACCAACTATGGTGCTGGCGATATTGGTTCGCAAGCTGCATTAGATCAGTATCCAAATTCGGCACTTGCGATTGGTCTATGGATGGTAGAAGAGGCAGATGGACAAGGAGAAGATCATCCAAACGGATTGACCGAAATAGTAAACGGTTTACACAACGATGAGCTGGACAAATTTACAGCCTTTGCCAATAGAAACACCCCAAGGCCCATTTATTTAAGAATAGGATACGAATTTGACGGTCCTTGGAATAATTATGATCCCAACAAATATAAAGCTGCCTATCGCTATATTGTAGATTATCTAAATCAAAAACAAGTTACAAATGTAGCTTATGTATGGCAATCTGCAACCTGGGGCGAAACTCCCGCAAACGGAATTGATAATTATTATCCAGGAGATCAGTACGTTGATTACGTTGGACTTTCCTTTTTCTTTTACGATGCAAATTTTAATGGAAACAACCTCGATTATATTTTAAGCTTCGCCCGAAACAAAAACAAACCTATCATGATGGCAGAAGTATCTGCACAATACTATGAATTTGACCAGGGAACTTTCCATCCATTCGATAATCCAGGAGCTCCACAACAACTAGGCGGACAGGGAATCTGGAATCAATATTTCAGAGATCAGCTTATTCCGTTTATCGATGACAATAGAGATGTAATTCGTGCTGTTGCCTATATTAATGCCAATTGGCAATCACAACCCCAATGGAGGTGGCCAGATGCCGGAAATGGTTTCTGGGGAGATACAAGAATTGAAGCCAATACAACCATATCAAACAATTGGAACAATTACATAAATAATGGCAATTTTCTTCACGGAGGGCCAAATTTATTAAACGATCTGGGAATCACAACGGGCCCAACTCCTTCTTGCAATGATGGTATCCAAAATGGAGATGAAACCGGCATTGATTGCGGAGGAAGTTGTCAACCTTGCCAAACCACACCAACATGTAACGACGGAATCCAAAATGGAAATGAAACTGGCATTGATTGTGGAGGAAGCTGTGCTCCTTGCAATACAGATGGTGATATTACGGTAAAAATTGAAGCCGAATCAGCTTCTCTTTCTGGTCAAGCTCAATACTACAACGATGGTGCAGCTAGCAATAGTCAGGGAGTAGCCTATCTTGACGGGTTAGGTAATGGGTTTACAATCACTAATGCCCCAAAAGCGAATAAGGTAGAATTCTTTTATGCTTCACAAAATACTGGTAAAATATCAATTCTGGTTAATGGGCAAGACCAAGGTGATCTCAATTTCTCTTCAAATGGTGCATGGGTCGGTTCTTATACTAAAGTTATATTTGATGTTGTAGTGGCTGCAGGAGATACATTTCAGGTTATAAATAACAGCGGGGATGTAGCTTTAAATGTAGACTACCTCAACTTTATAAGTCAAGATAATGGGGACGGAAATCAACCTTGCACAGGATCTGATATCCCAACAGCGACTGTAGATAAAACAGACGAGAGTTCCCAGGGGGCTAACGATGGTAGGATTACATTTAGTTTTCCGAATACCGCAGGAAGAACAAATATTGAATTCAGTATTGATGGTGGTAGCACTTATCCATACAATGTTCCTGATAATAGCGGTTCGACCACAGTATCAAATTTATCCTCAGGCACCTACCAATTATATGTACGCTGGGGTAACAATGAATGTCCTCAAAATCTTGGACAAACTACCATAAATGCAGGAGCAGGTTGCTCAGATTGCGTTAACTTTAATCAAACGGGAACTTCTTCGTTCTCTAATCAGGACAGTGCCGCTAATATAGTTATTCAAGATGGGGGAACTACTGCATTGCTAACCGATAATACATGGAGAAGAACTAATACCAAGTATACCATAACCTCCAATACGGTTTTAGAATTTGAGTTTCAAAGTACATCTCAAGGAGAAATACATGGTATAGGATTCGATAGCGACGAGTCACTAACATCCTCACAGATTTTTCAACTTTATGGAACACAAAATTGGGGGAATCGTGATTTCGACTATTCTCCAAGTGGATACACTTTTTTTAGTATTCCTGTTGGTAATTTTTATACGGGAAATGACATGTACCTCGTTTTGGTTAATGATTTTGACAACGGATCGGGTAACACAAGTAGTTTTCGTAATGTTAGAATTTTTGAAAACACAACCGCTCCAAGTTGTAACGATGGAATCCAGAATGGAAATGAAACTGGAGTAGATTGTGGTGGTAGTTGCGGTCCATGCGGTTCTACCAATCTTAGCGCTAAACTACTCCCTCCAAATAATAAAGTTTTACTTACCATAGGTCAAGATCTTAAAACAGTAAAAGATTATAATGATGGAGGAGTACAATCAAAAGGTTTCCCTGTGATGGGCGGAACTACAACTTATATTTCATTTTACAGTTTACTAGATTCTCAATTCCCACAATATGGTGCCTTAGGTGAAACTGTAAATGGGAATATAGCAACCCATGGAGATGGATCTACCATAGATGTAGATTGGGGTGCTGGCCCTTTAAACGCGAGAAGTTCTATTTTGGCATATCCAAATTCCAGCTTATCTATTGGGTTAAGCATGACCGAAGGTGAAGCTACAGGAACCGGAATTAACTATTGGTGTCAAGGTTGTTTGGCTCAAGTGGGGCAAGGTCAGTGGGATAATCAGATAAAAAGATTAGCTACCTTCTGCAAAAAATATAGTGATCGCGCTATCTATCTTAGAATTGGTTACGAGTTTGATGGAAACTGGAATGTAGGTTATGAAAACAGAACCAATTACATCAATGCATACAGGCGTGTAGTTGATGTAATGAGATCTGAAGGTGTAACTAATGTTGCCTACGTATGGCAATCCAGCTCATCCCCTATTGATGATGTTCTTGACATACAATTCGGTGAAGGAAACTTTGGGGACATTGAAAGCTGGTATCCTGGAGACGATTATGTAGATTGGATGGGATTATCATGGTTTGTTACCCCCGATGAAACTACTTCGGTTTTACCAGGAATCCCAACGCAAAGACAAAAAGCCAACGAGGTAGTCAATTTTGCAAGAAGCAAAAACAAACCGGTCTACATTGCCGAATCTACTGTGCAGGGTTATGATTTGGTCAACATAAGGGATTGTAATATATCTTCTGTATGGGATGGAAACGCCGCACAAGGTTGTATTAATAAATCTTCAGCTCAAATCTGGAATGAATGGTTTGCTCCCTTCTTTGATTATATTTATGCCAATAGTGACGTTATCCGCCAAGTACATTATATCAATACCAATTGGGAAGATGACACGGCGCTATTTGGTCAAGGAAACAGAGCAAATGGATATTGGGGTCGTGCCGGGGTTCATGTAAATAATACAATTGCTAATAATTGGAAAACTGAAATTGAAAAACCTATTTGGTTACATGGAAGTACTGATTTAAATAATATATTATTACAATCTCAATTACAATCAAGTGTTAACCATTCTTCCAAAAGTGCTATATCCAATATAGAGTTATATCCTAACCCAACCAAAGGAGTTTTTGTGATTAGAGGTCAAAACCTTGCCAAAATAGTAGTGAGTGATCTAAATGGCAGGATCTTAAAAGAAGTTATTGCAAACCCAAAAAACTTAGAGTTAAGAATAAACACACAACGAATCCAAAAAGGAATGTATTTGATACACATCCAAGATGCACATAATAATAAAACTGTAAAAAGACTTATCATCAAGTAAATCAAACTCAACTCACGCGGGAAGACAGTCCTTCTAGTGATACTAATTACTTATTATAATAAAGGGTTGCTTTTAAAAAAGCAACCCTTTTTAACTCATAATCATTACAGAAATAGAAATTGTTTACTAACTATTTCTTTCTACACCTATCTTCTTTTTTAAATAAGGTGTGAGCAGATTATACACAGGTATAAAAACCTTTTCTTTAATATTTTCGGCATCTTGAGAGTAATACACTTTATTCACTTCATACCGAGCACTTCCAAATAATTGATGCATATGTAGCATTTTAAAATCTACTACTTCCTTTATATTTTTTCCTAAATTATCGCAACCAAAAATCCCGGGGGTATTTGGTGCCAACAACAAAATGTTTTTGATTTCATCATCCTCATTAGCAAGATCATACAGTACCTGAAGAAACACCTGTTCATACAAATCCCCTGCTCCAAGACTCCAATCGGTTTTGGGTGATTCTTCTTTGGCCAATGTACCAAGAGAAAATGATTCTTCCAGATCAATTCCTAAAACCTTAAAAGCATCATTTAGATCTCCTTTTTCACCTCCAAGACTTTTAATTAAATTACCTATTCTTTCTTTTTCGGTATCGCTCAAAATATTTTCGATCATATGCTCATAACCCAACAATAATAACGCTTCTCTTATTGCTTTATATTTTGAGGGGTTCGTCTTTTTCATTCGCACAAATATGCCTCTTGCAGTTGCTGTACCCATTGCCATATTCGAAACCAGTAATTCTGCGCCAAATGCATGATCTGCAATACGTCTAATCCCTCCAGAGGTTAACTCCTGATCAGACCATTTTAAAAAATCAAATCGATCAGAGTAGGTATTTCCTTCTATAATTTCCTTCATTCTCAGTACATGCCGATAAGATAATGCTTCTCCGTTAGGGCCTGCTGCTTCATTATCTCCAAAAACACCTGGCCAATCCATATTTGTACCCCAAACGGGTCTAGGATTTTCACCATGACATCTGATACAAGAAGCAGGGTTTCGATGAAGCTTGGGTTCTTTCTGAGTAAAGTCAAATTGAGAAAACTCCCAAAACCCACTATTTTCATTCAGCTCTGCACAATCCAATAGATCATATTTAGGATCATCAGGTTTCGTACTGATATTCATCAAAAAAGTACCATCAGAACCAAATAGAACAATTCTGGGGTATCTCAAATTGGATTGTCCCTCTCCACGAGTATGCTCGACGAGTGAAAAATTATTTCTAAAGTGTTCTGGTAACCGATTCAGTAATTCTGTAATTGTGGTGATGTTATTTTTTTGAATAAAGTTCATGACACCATCAATAGTCATTTTTGGTTCCCCATCCTTTACAATAGAATTTAGGCTATTTAACTTAATAATAATATCATTTACTGCGGTTGGACAAAGAAGTTTTCCGTTGAGCTTTCCACCGGTACTTATATAATCCACCTTATTCGATACTATTGACTGATTTTTTATGTTTGTTTTGGAGCTACAACCTAACAGAAATATAATCATTGCCACAAAACCAAAACCGCTATATACTGACCTCATTAATCTTATTTTTTTAGCAAAAAAACAGAATTTTATCTAAAAAAATGACGCAAAAATTGTGTTTAAGGCAAAATGCGTGGTAAAAGTGTAGCAGTCAAGAACTGTTGAAGTAATTGTAATTATTAAATTAACAGCTTTTTTAGAGAAATTAGCTCAAACGATTGAGTTCATCTTTTTTCAATTAAAAAATGAACCATAAACTTTAACTAAACATAAAAATTGATAGACATGAAACGTGTAGTTAACTTAGTTGTTTTTGCAATACTATTTTTAGGAGTATTAATAGCTTGCGAAACTGAAGAATTTGTTCAAGATACCTCGGTATCTAAAATAATTACCCCAGATGGTAAATCAAGTTGCCCTAGTTCCCATCCTTTTGAAGCCTGTGGTGCCTGCTGGACCGATGCTGCACAAGCACAATCTGGAGGATGTAATGACACCGGAGGCGGAAACAATGGAGGTGGAGATAATAATAGTGGTGGAGATCAAAACAATAATTGTCCTTCTTCACACCCATATTCGGCATGCGGACAATGCTGGACCGACGCTGCCCAAGCCCAAGCTGGAGGTTGTAACGATACCGGCGGAGGTAATAATGGCGGGGGCAATAATGGAGGCGGAAACAATGGTGGAGGAACACCATGTGGAAACTACAATTACAATCCCGATAATACGGCGTGTGTAACCACAGTTGCCAACGGAAGCGGATGTATGAACAGTGATGGTTTATTTGTAAGCTCTAAAGGGGTTGTTAGCAATCCTTGTAACACAAAAGAAGCTGTTTTAGATATCGAAAGAAATTTAGGAATTAACATAGATGATCAATTCATTGCACAGTCTGGTTATCAAGGAAATGTTCCTTCGATCAATCCTACAATGACAAAAAGTGATTTTCTTATTTATATGAAAGAACTACTTAAGGGTATCAACATAAATGGTAAAACAGGTGATCAATTTGCTATAGAGTTTACCAATTTGCTTGATACAAATAATGATGGTATTTTAACAAGAAATGAAGCTAGTCAAGCCAAAGGTTCTGATCCGCGTCAGGTATTAAACCTTGAACCAATCTTTACCATTAACGGAGGGCTTGCTACAGATGATGTTCTAGCATACGTAGGATTATACCTTGGCGATGGTGCATTAGACAAATATGCAGGTGATTTACCACAGGTCGTTCAGGATAATATGGCTAGTTTCACCAGAACTTGGCAACCTGGTGTAAATGCAGCATCTAAACGATATGATTCTAATAAATAATATTTCCCCAAGTATATATTAGCAACCATATTCACCGTGTATTGCCCCAAAATAGAATGTAAGGGTTTGGTTAAAGCACCAAACCCTTACATTCTTTATTAATTTTTGGTAAAAAATTTACAAATCTTTCTTATTAATTGATTGTTATAATTAATCTAATGACCAAGAAGAAAAGAATAACACTAAAAGATATAGCTAACGAGTTTAACGTATCGATAGCTACAGTTTCTAAGGCTCTAAATGACAGTTATGAAATAAGTGCAAAAACCAAATCCAAAATACAGCAATATGCCCAAAAGCATCATTATAAGCCAAACAGTATTGCCTTAAATCTTCAAAACCGAAAAACAAAAACTATAGGTGTTATTATACCAAATATTCTTAACCACTTCTTTACTAAAGTATTTGTAGGTATAGAAAAAGTTGCTACCGAAAAGGGGTATAATCTTATCACTTGTATCTCTAACGAGTCTTACGAAAAAGAAGTAAGTGCAATGGAATTGCTTAAGAACTCTGCACTAGATGGTTTTATTCTTTCTATTGCCGAAGAAACACAAATAAAACAGAATTTTAGTCATTTTCAGAATACCATAAATCAGGGAATTCCTATTGTAATGTTTGATCGTGTAACCGATGAGATTGAATGTGACAAAGTGATTGTAAACGATAAAGAAGGTGCTTACAATGCTACCAATTACTTTATAGAAACTGGGTGTAAAAATATTGCAATTGTATCTACCATTCATAACTTAAGTGTCGGAAAATTAAGACTACAAGGGTATAAAAAAGCATTACAGGAAGCCAATATACCGGTAGACGAAGCTTTAATCTTAAAAGTTGATGAGTTTCATGATATCGATACATTGTTAAAAATCGTATTAGACTCTAAAAAAGTAGATGCCATGTTATGTCTTGAGGAAGATTCGGCGGTAAGTACTTTGCGCATGGTATGTTCTAAGGGCTACAAAGTTCCCGAAGATATTTCGATAATTGGCTTTACAAATGGAGTATTACCCAGGCACGTTACACCGGCAATAACAACTATTAGTCAGCACGGAATTTACCTTGGAGAAACTGCTACCAAAATGCTCATTGAACGGCTGGAAAATGAAGATTCTGAAACTTCGCACACTACAAAGGTTATTAAAACCAATCTTATTGAACGAGATACAACCAAACCGCTACCATACTAAAGCATAATGCTAAAACTTAACTCAGCACAACTTTCATAATGTTCTCCTGCCTTTAAAACTGAAGATGGAAAATGAACATGATTTGGTGCATCTGGATAGTTTTGCGTCTCAAAACATATTGCCGGAAATCTGTCGTATTGAACTTCTTTTCTAAATTTCCAATCCGGAAATTTTTCTGGTGTGTATATTACCACAGCTGGTTGGTTGGTGGTTACCTCCATTTTTATTCCGCTTTCTTCAGAAATAAGGATTGCTTTCGCTTTCTTTTCAGAGTCAAAAATCAAGGTATCATCTAATACTCCCTTATTTTCAATTCGTCTCAAATCTGAGGTCTGTAGAAAGTCAAATTTTGTATTTACCACAGACTTTACCTTACCTGTTGGTAATTGTTTATTATCTACTTCCAAATACTGCGAGCAATTCAGTTGAAGTGAATGATCAAGAATACTGTCCGATCCATTCAAATTATAATAAGCATGATTGGTAAGGTTTACTACTGTATCCCTATCAGATATTGCGTGATACGTTATCTTTAATGTGTTTTCATTGGTTAATTGATAAATTACCTTTACTCTTAGATTGCCGGGGTATCCTTCTTCCATATCTTCACTTATATAGGAAAGAGCGATCGATAGGTCATCTTCATTTATATAATCTATATCCCATACTTTCTCATCAAAACCATTTTTCCCACCATGTAAATGAATTCCATTTTCATGATACAGAGGGTATTCTATATCTGCAATTTTAATTTTATTGTTTGATACCCTTCCTGCATATCTTCCTATTGAAGCACCAAGAAACTTAGATTCTTTAGCCTTTGATTTATTAACATAATCATTCAACGAATCAAAACCAACAATAACATTGGTAAAACCGCCTTTGGCATTAGGAACGTCTAAGCTCATAATCGTTGCCGCAAAATTTGTAATCCTGACACGCATTCCGTTATCATTTCGTAAGGATAATACCAACAATTCTTTTTGATTATGAAAACCAAATGATTTTTGTTTGACTTTTCTTTTTAGTGTTTTCAATCTTAATATTTTTATTGATCGTTATGCCAGAGCTTATCATACAGTCCTGGAAAAGATTTAATATACTTTGGTTGAGATGTAATTTTTCTCCATCTACTACTAATAGAGTCACTAAGATGCAATCTAGCGTCTATTCGTTTAAAAGTTGGGTTATCAAACCACATTCTATGCGAATCCCAATTGCAATTTATATAATGAACCGCCTTTACTACATCCAGATTTTCATCGATGGTTTTAAAAAAAGGCACAAACCATTCTTGCCATGCTTCTTCAGCCTGTTTTGGATTGCTTAATTGAGTTTCAATAGTATTCCCCGTTGTTTTTGCATCGGGTGCCGAGATTGTTGGAGAGGCTTCAGCAATAAAAACGGGCTTTCCTTTTTTTCTTGCAAAGGCTATCATTTTTTGTTCGGCCCATCGGTTAAAGAATGAAAAACCTAACCAGTCCACATATTCATCTCCAGGATACCAGGACTCCAGATCTCCATCATTAGGAGACATAAAACCAGTTGACTGCCACACAAAAGCGGTATTTTTCACACCTCTTTCTCTTAGCATGGTTACCATCCTGATATACGCCTTTTTTGTGCTTTCTTTGTCATAATGGTTCCATGGATCACCATCAAACTCATAGGCTATACGCAAAAACACAGGTCTTCTTCCCAAAGACAATAAAAAATCGGCAAGTTTATGAATGTATTTATCGTGTGTCCCATTGGCTACTTTTTCTTCATGATTTACAAATTGAAGACCAATGGCCAATGCCATATCTTTATAATCTTCATCGGCCAATTGCAGGCTTGCATTATAATCGTTATCTCCCCAATCATGAGTATCCCAAATGCCATCTAGTCCTTCTTGTATTCTTCCAAAAGAGTTTTCTCCTGGATTTATATTGGTATACGTAGTCCATCCTGCTGGTTTTTCAAAATGATCCAGGTAACCATCATTATATTTTTCTAATCCACCAACAGCTTCTAATTCTTGTCCTACAAAAAGAAGCACCTCTCCTTCTTCCGGTTCAAACTTAGCACGCTTTTTTATAGCTTGGTCTTCTTCTTTATTGATGGTCGCCTGCTCTTGAAGTTGTTTATTTGTCTTTTTTTGGCTGCAACTCCAAATACAGCAGACGAACAATAGTAGTATTACTTTGTTATTCATAGCCATTTACTTTTTATGTATTTCTTTATATTCAAACCAATCAAAATCGGCATGTTTTTTATTGTACCCTAAATCTTGACAACATATCCCTACAAACATTCCTGTAAAGGCAGGTCTGTACCTCTCATCACGTTCTCTAACATAGTCGTCTGATAAGATACTGGCATCCAAAACTTTTCCAATAGGGACAAAGGTTTGTTCTTGGTCTATGCTATAATAAAACTGAAGCTCTTCGTGATGCAAAACTCCTTTTAAAACAATAGTTGATAGACCCGTTACATCTATTTGTTGTTCCTGCTCGGTCATTTCGAAATGATCTGAAGAGATTACTTTAAGTAGTTTTTGTGTTCCTTTATAATTTGAAGTCACATGCAGGTAATGATAATGCCCTGTATTATAATAAAAAACAAGCCCAGCCATTTCAAGTATATCGTCAGGATAAAATTCTATAGCTGTAGAAACCTCTATGTCAAAGTGCTGCACTCTTCTTGCAATTAGCGCTTGTGTATGAGTTGATGTAAGGCTTTCTTTTCCCTTAAGTCTAAGGAAACCCTTTCTTTCTCTTAAAGAAATCCAACTTTCATTTTTCGGAATTCTTAATGATTGAAAATCGAAACTTAATTCTTCTGCATCAAAATCATCTCTTATAGGAGACTTATTAAACGAATGCTCATTGATATTCGGTTCTGGGACTTCTATTCTTGGTAATTTTGATCCATTTTTAAGATAGGGCCAACCATTATCTTTCCATTCGATTTCCTCTATAGCGGTTTCTCTTCCTAAAATGCATTTTCCCCTTTCAGTTAGAGGTCTTCCCACTAGAAAAACTGTATACCATTTCCCATCAGATGTCTGAACAAAATCACCATGACCTGCCTTTTGCAGTGGGTGAGTTGTATTTTCACTACTACTTAAAATCATAGTGTTAGGATGTAATTCATAAGGTCCCAAGAGCGAAGATGATCTTGCTATAGACATTGCATGCCTGTATTCCGTACCACCTTCGGCCAGAATAAGGTAGTAAAAATCATCTTTCTTGAAGATATGAGGTCCTTCTGTACAACCTAAGGATGATCCGGGATGTAGATAATGAACCTCGCCCACTAATCGTTGTTTTTTGGGATCATATTCTTGTAATTCGATCCCGCCAAAAAACTTATGCTGTTGATGATTCACCAACATGTTTAAGAAATATTTTTTTCCATCATTGTCATGAAACAAAGAGCCATCAAACCCCCTGGAGCTTAAATAAATTGGATCTGACCATGACCCCCTGATATCTGTTGTTGTTACCAAATAATTAGGAGTATCTTTCCATATCCCGTCAAAGGACCTTACGTTTGAGTACACTAAGTAAAACACTCCATCATCATAGGATAAGCAAGGTGCCCATACACCACAGGAATCCGGATTTCCCTTCAAATCCAACTGAGATAATCTATTAAGAGGTTGCGCTATAACTCTCCAATTTTTAAGGTCTCTTGAATGATGTATCTGTACACCCGGGAACCATTCAAAAGTTGATGTGGCTATATAATAGTCTTCACCCACCCTTACAATTGAAGGGTCCGGATTAAAACCTCGTAATATTGGATTTTGAATAGTACTCATTAATTTTTAATTAATTCTTTTTCTAATTGTTCTAAGGATTTTCCTTTGGTTTCCGGCAATATCTTAGCTAATACAAAGAATCCTAGTAGTGCAATTATTCCAAAAATGAAAAAACTCATGGCGTTACCTAGATTTGCCAGCTCCCAAGGAAATATTTGCTGTACCAACCAGCTTGAAAATGAATTTATGAAACCTATAAATCCAATGGCCAACCCTCGATATTTGTTCGGGTACATCTCGGATAACATCACCCACATTACCGGTCCTAAAGAGAATGCAAAGCAAGCTATAAAACCTAAAACGCCTATTAAAACCAAGGTCGCATCCATATCTACGGCTGCCTCTAGAATAGCTCCTTTATTTTTTGAATACACTTGATTTCCTAAACTTGTTATCATTTCATTTTTAAAGTCAACATCATTATCGTATATCTTATTTGCAAAGGGTAGTAATTTTTGATGATCGATTTCTTTTAGCGAAACAATTTCATCTTTTGTTAATTGATAAGTGGCCTGGTTAAAACCATACGCGCATATTAACAGACTAATGGCTATCCCACCAATACCAAATAACAGTAATGGTCTACGCCCTAGTCTATCGATTAATAACATAGCTACAATGGTGAATACTACGGTTGTAAAACTCAATAAAACTCCAGAAGAAAAGGCTGCATCAGTACCAATACCCGTTTGTTTAAAAATGGAAGTCGCATAAAAGTAAATGGCATTAATTCCTGTAACCTGCTGTAAAACACCAATGGTTAAACCTACAATAAGAATAAATCGAATAGCAGGTTTAAAAAGTTCTGATATAGATATGTTTTTATTGCTTTTTTCTTGATTAATGCTACTCATTATAGTTTCTACTTCTGCATTAGCAATAACTTTTCCGTGCAACACACCTAACACTCTTTTCCCTTCTTCATATTTCCCTTTTATAAATAACCAACGAGGGCTTTTGGGAACAAAAAATAATAACATTAAATACAATACGGCAGGAATCAGTTCTACACCAAGCATCCATCTCCACACATTTTCATCATTAAAAAATCCGGATTCAACGCTATTCAAGCTATTGAGATAATAATTACATAAAAACGCCCCGAAAAAACCCAAAACGATATTCAATTGCTGTATAGAGACCAGTTTCCCCCTATTCTCTGCAGTTGAAATTTCTGCAATATAGGTTGGTGCTAATATTAAAGCAGCTCCAAAAGCTATTCCTCCAATCATTCTTGCAATCCAAAGCATATGATAGGAAATTGCATAAGCCGATAACAAAGCAGAAAGTGCATAAAGAGACGCCACTACCAATAATATTTTTTTTCTTCCGATGATATCACTTAATCTTCCTGCCAATAGCATAGCAATCATAGCCGCAAACGAAGGGCTACTTACTGCCCATCCCAATTGCCCTGTACTCAAATCAAACTGGGGGCCTGCATACTCCATAACTCCAGAAATAATCCCTGCATCAAAACCAAATAAAAAACCTCCTAGAGATACTACAAATGCTATAAAAAGTGTTTTTCTTGACATACTTTTACTATTGATTTAATTGTTTTTCTGAAGGAAATTGTAAACCAATTTGTTTTCTCACTTCATCAACAATTTGAATTAAATTAAGGCTATCCTTATGAGACCACAAATCACTTTCAATCTCATTATTTAAAATGCATCGATGACATTCTTCTATTTCATATGTAAACCCTTTTCCTTTTGTTGGAAATTGATAAACAACTTTATGATTATTTTTAATAATCGAATACGATTGAGTTTCGTGCCAAACAGGACTCAAACAAATTCTTCCTTCGGTACCACTTATTGTAGCTATCATATTAGATGGAGCTACAAAGCTACTGTGTAAAACTGCATGGGCATTAGAATACTGCAAGATCATCGATGTTTGCTGATCTGCTCCAGAATCATAAAAGTTTGCTGAAGCAAGCACATACTCGGGTTTTCCCAAAACCAAATATGATAAAAATAAGGGGTACACTCCCATATCCATCAAAGATCCTGCTCCATTTTCAATATCAATCATTCTTTTTTGTGGTGTACCTACATTAAATGCAAAATCTGCGTTTACGTATTTTATTTCGCCAATTTCGTTATTCCTTATTTTCATCAACACCTCTTGTATTGAGGGATTAAACCGGGTCCAAAAAGCTTCCATAAAAAAACGATTATTTGACCCTGAAGCTTCGACCATTTGTTTTGCCTCATGATAATTTAAAGCAACAGGTTTTTCACAGAGTACATGTTTACCCTGTTGTAATGATTTTACGGTCAAATCTGCATGAGAATCGTGTGGTGTTGCAATGTAAATGATATCTACATCATCATCTTGCATTACTTCTTTATAAGAGCCATAAAATTTTTTAGCCTTATGCATCTTTGCAAAATTTTTGGCTTTATTAATGTCACGTGAACCCACGGCTAATAATTGAGCACCGGAAATTAGCTCCAGGTCTTTTACAAATTGATGAGCTATATTACCCAAGCCAATAATTCCCCATTTTATTTTTTTTAACTCCTCCATTTGCCAATTCATTTCTTTACCATAAATGGAATGTTACCTCCCCCTGCCTTGCCTTTGTTATCATATACATAAGCAAATATTCGATATTCTCCCTCTTTGGGAGCGATAAACGTAAACTTATCTCCTTGATCCGAAATAACTTCAATATTAATATAAGGTGGCTCTAACTCTTTTTCGCCACCCTGGCTTCTGGTAACTACCTCCTTTAAAATGATCCATTTATACACTAAGGTATCATTGTCTGGTTCTGATGCAAATACTTTTGCTGTGTATTTTTGGTTAGGTTTTAAATACACGTTATCTGTTGCTTTCTTTCCGTTTAGCAATAAAGAATCTACCCTAGGGGCACGATTTTCAGGATATTTACCTGTCCATAGCTTCGTTAGGTTATCTATGGTTTCTGTCTGACTTCCGTCTTTATGAAACATCCCATACCAAGTGGGTGTACGTTCTTGCTTTTGTCCCCATTCGAAGGCAAAGCCCCCCAAACACTTACCAGAATTATTATTTTTCAATCCTTTTTGAATTCTATACAGGATTCCATCAGCTTTGGGCCCGCTCGTTTCTTCAATTTCTCGATTCCATTCTGTTTTTGGCATTTCCCAGAATCCCATAGGACCAAATTCGGTGACCATATAAGGTTTTTGGATTCCTGTATTTTTCATTCGTTCTTCTACATTTTCTAAATCGCCATAGACTTGCACCGATACAATATCTATCTGCGGACATCGCTCCATAGCCCCTTTTAGATGCTCTTTAATAACACCAGCAAAAGTAATTGTAACGGGATGGTTTGGGTCTTCTTTATGTATAAAATCCACTATATCTGCCATGGCATCATACACTTTTGGATTTACGGGTCGAAGTGTTCCGTTTTTGTTAAAAAGTAAATTTAACTCGTTACCCACCACCCAACATAGTACATTAGGATGATTTTTATACTTTTTTATAATTGCTTTTACTTTTTTGAATTGTTTGGCAACTGCTCTTTTGTCATTATAATCAAAACCATAGAGTTCTTTACCAATACTAATCCCCATGGCAACCATAAACCCATATTTTTCTGCAGCCGCCAACTCTTCTTCAGCATTTTTAACGGTCCAGGTTCTAAAGGCATTACCCCCTGCCTTATGTAATGCTTCAAAATCATGACCATCGGCATAGTTTATTCCAACACCTCTAATTTCAAACTTTTCTCCGTTCACAAAAAAGTTATATTGACCATCAATCTTCTTTACCTCTATTTTGGAAGGTTTTTTGAGAACGTCTTGCTTTTTCTGAGCTGTAAGATTGTAACAGAAGAGAAAAAGAGGAATTAGTAAATACAAAACAACGATTCTTTTCATTACTTACGTTCTTTTAAGACTTGGCTAGTTGAAAATTGATACAACATATTTCTATATACACAGATATCGGTAATATCTTCAGGTGTTCCTTTGGGCACTGCTCTGAAATTTGAAGAAATCCGATCCTTTTTTACGGGCATTACTTTGTGCCAACAATGACCATGAAGAAAAATTATTGTTCCTTTTTTGGGTCTAAAAACCAATTGCCCTTCCAGGTCTTCACTTGGAACTCCGATAGAAAGTATTCCTGCTTTGTGAGTCCCGGGAAAAATAACTATTTCTCCTCCAGTTTCTTCGGTAATATCATGAGTATATACCAATCGATTAAGATTGAATTTTTCCTTATCATCCGGGGGGCAGTCTTGATGCCATGCCTGGCCTTTGCTTCCAGCCTTGGAAAACATCATCATGCAGTATAGATTTTCCCATCCGTCACGAAGAATCAAATCGGTAATTGAATTAAAATGCTTATCATCATTAATTCTATCAAAATACCGTTTTCCTTCTCTATACGGGAACCATGGAACTACTTCGACAGCTGATTTTGTGATAAACTCATTGGTGTGTTCCCAATTGGGGTTCACCCCATAATGTTCAAGTATTTTATGATTATACTCATCCATTAAAGAAGCTCCAAAAAAATTCTCGAAAATGATAAAACCATTTTCCCAAAACTCATCTATTATTTTATCATCATCCATGTTCATACTCAATATAAATTAAACTTTCATTGATTTTGCATCTTCCAAAAACTTTTTTAATCCGTTATCGGTTAAAGGGTGTTTTAATAATCCTTCTATGGCTGAAAGCGGTCCCGTCATTACATCGGCTCCAATTTTGGCACAATTAATTATATGCATTGTATGCCTAACCGAAGCTGCTAGAATGTCTGTTTTGTAATTATAGTTATCATATATTCTTCGAATCTCTTCTATAAGCAAAAGGCCATCAGTAGAAATATCATCAAGCCTTCCTATAAATGGAGATACATAGGTAGCTCCTGCTTTTGCTGCCAAAAGTGCTTGCCCGCTAGAAAAAATGAGTGTACAATTGGTTTTAATTCCTTTTTCTGAAAAGTATTTTACGGCTTTTACACCATCTTTTATCATTGGTACTTTTACCACAATTTGTGGGTGTAAAGAAGCTAGTTCTTCTCCTTCACGAATCATTTCATCAAAAGAAGTTCCTATAACTTCTGCAGAGACATCCCCATCTACAATTTTGCAAATATTACGGTAATGGTTTGTTATACTTTCTTTACCTGTAATTCTTTCTTTTGCCATTAGTGATGGATTTGTAGTTACCCCATCCAATACTCCTAAGGCTTGTGCTTCTTTGATTTGATCTAAATTTGCTGTATCTATAAAAAATTTCATTCTTTTCATTTTTTACCCTACGAAGTAGGATAATATGGTTATTACAATAAGTACTAAAAGTACTGACAGTACGATATCTGATAATGTTATACTTTGTTGATTCTCTAATTTTTGTTCTTTAGTCAATGTTCCAAATGCTAATCCCGTAATTGCTGCATAATTTGGAGGGTACGATAACAAGCTAACCGAGATACATAGAATTACCGAAAACCCGAACATAAAAATTGCCATATGAGCAAAGTTTAAAGTGGCAAATTGATAGGCAAATCCTGAAAGATTATCCTTGAATATTTCGGCACTAATTCTTAAGGCAGCAATTATCAATCCCGAAAACAGAGTAACTATCGCCGCTTTTGCATTTACTCTTTTCCATAAAACCCCAAGCAAAAATACTGCGGTGATGGGCGGTGCAATGTATGATTGTACGCTTTGCAAATATTGATATAAGACTCCTCCTCCAATTTTTTCCATAATTGGAATCCATATAATCCCCAATAGTACCATAATTATGGTAGCCAATTTCCCAACATTAAGTAGTTGTCTTTCTGAAGTATAGGGCTTTAATTTTTTGTATATATCTATGGTAAAGATTGTGGAGCAGGAGTTAAATACTGATGCCAACGAACTCATTAACGCTGCCATCAGACCTCCTGCAACCAATCCTTTAAGGCCAACAGGTAATAAGGATTTTACTAATACCGGAAACACCTCATCTGCCTTCTCATAAGTTAATACTCCCTGCTTTGCCAATGCAAAGGCTATGATACCAGGAATAAGAAAAATGAAAATAGGTAAGATTTTTAGGTAAGCGCCAAATATTGCTCCTCTCCTTCCTATTTTAATGTTATTGGCGGCAAGTGTTCGTTGTACTATATATTGATCTGTGCACCAGTACCAAATACCTACTATTGTTCCTCCAAAAAGCAAACCTGTCCATGGGAAATCAGGATCGCTTATTGGCCTCCACATATTAAAATGATTAGAACCTACTGTTTCTCTTAAGGTAGACCATCCTCCCACTTCTTGTAATCCAAGAAAAGTAATAATTACAGACCCGGCAATCAGAATTATCGTTTGCAAGGTTTCAGTATAAATTACAGCTTTTAAACCTCCTACAATCGTATAAGCCCCTGTAAAAACTACAATCCCAATAGCTCCGTACCAAAATGGGATTCCTATCAATTCTGAAACCACGATTCCGCCAGCGTATATGGTTACTGAAACTTTGGTGATGACATAACCCGCCAATGAGAATACTGATAAAAACCACCTAGATCTACTATCGAATCTCTTCTCTAAGAACTCTGGCATTGTAAATACTTTGCTGCGCATGTAAAATGGAAGAAATAACCATCCTAGCACCAGAACAATCCAGGCATGAAGCTCATAATGAGCCATTGGCATACCAGATTCTGCTCCGGTTCCTGCAAGCCCAACTACATGTTCTGATCCAATATTAGAGGCAAATATTGAGGCACCTATAACGAACCACCCAACATTTCTGCCTGCAAGAAAGTAGTCCTCTGTATTTTTACTTTTTTTAAGAATCACCCATATGGCGACTCCTATTAAAGCTAAAAAATACAAGGACAGAACAATCCAATCGCCAAATTCTAATACTGATTGCATAGTGAATTTATATGTATTGATTGATAATATTTTCGAACAGCTCTTGCTTTCCGCTTTGTAGTTCTAATTCTCCATTTCCTGAAGCAATATCATAAAGGTTTTTGAGATCAAGTTTTCCTTCTTCGAATGCTTTTCCGTTACCAGTATCGAACGAGCTATACCTTTTCTCTCTCAATTTTTCGTATGGTGAAGAAGAAATAATTTTATCGGCAATCGTCAAAGCTCGTGCAAATACATCTGCGCCACCAATGTGTGCAAGAAAAACGTCTTCCATATCAGTAGAGTTTCTTCTTACTTTGGCATCAAAATTAACTCCTCCGCCTTGCAGACCACCAGCTTTTAAAAATACAAGCATAGCTTCTGTAACTTCTGCTATATTATTTGGGAACTGATCGGTATCCCATCCGTTTTGATAATCGCCTCGGTTTGCGTCAATACTTCCTAGCATTCCAGCATCGGCAGCCACCTGTAATTCATGTTGAAAGGTATGTTGGGCCAAGGTTGCGTGATTTACCTCTATATTGATTT
This sequence comes from Aquimarina gracilis, assembly GCF_035285365.1. Lineage (NCBI taxonomy): Bacteria > Pseudomonadati > Bacteroidota > Flavobacteriia > Flavobacteriales > Flavobacteriaceae > Aquimarina > Aquimarina gracilis. The sequence goes on from NZ_JAYKLX010000002.1 coordinate 457,207, forward strand.
TAAAATCTTTGTCTAAACCATGTTCTTTTAAAAAGGCGATTGAAGTAGCCGTATCAAAATCATATTGATGCTTCATCGGTTCCATCGGTTTGGGTTCAATAAAGAAAGTTCCTTTAAAACCCTGACTACGGGCATAGTCTTTGGCCGCCGTTAAAAATCTGGCCATATGATCTAATTCTCGTTGTATATCGGTATTAAGAAGCGACATATATCCTTCTCTTCCTCCCCAGAACACGTAGTTTTCTCCATTAAGAGCAATAGTAGCATCAAGAGCTAGTTTTACTTGCCCCCCTGCTCGAGCTAGTACATTAAAATCAGGATTGGTGGCAGCCCCGTTCATATATCTTGGGTTTGAAAAGCAGTTTGCCGTCCCCCATAAAAGTTTTATTCCTGAAACCTCCTGTTTTTCCTTAATATAATCCACAATAGTAGAAAGTCTTTTTTCTGATTCTGAAAATGTAGCACCTTCTCTTACTAAATCATAATCATGAAAACAGAAATAATCAAATCCCATTTTGGTAATAAATTCAAAAGCTGCATCTGCTTTTTCTTTTGCCGCTGTAATGGCATCCTTTGATTGGTCCCATGCATATTTCAAAGTCCCCGGTCCAAACGGATCTGCTCCCGTACCACAGAAGGTATGCCAATACGCTACTGCAAACTTAAAATGATCTCGCATAGTTTTACCTGCAACCACTTTATTGGGATCATAGTATTTAAATGCCAATGGATTATCTGATTCTGCTCCTTCAAACTTTATATCATTTATACCTTTAAAATATTCTTTACTTCCTAGTATAGCCATCTATTTATTTTTTTAAAATTCTATTTAATTCTCTTTTCCAATTTTTATATGCTTCTTTATAATCGTCTTGATTTTGAAGGGGGTGATACGTCATAACATGATCGTTTTTGGTAATCATAGTACCAAAATCCTTAAAAGTACCATCGCTTAAACCAGCAGCTCTGGCAGCTCCAATAGCTCCCGTAGTATTGTAAATTTCGATCTCTTGATTAATTAATGTTGCTACGGTATTTGAAAAAATTTCTGAGCGAAACAGGTTATCGTTACCCGCTCGGATCACTTTAATTTTGGTATTATCTTTTTTCAGGATCTCCATACCGTATACGAACGAAAAAGCAATACCTTCAAGAGCTGCTCTAAAAATATGAGATCGTGTATGCTTATTAAGATTAAGGTTACAGATATGTGTACCAATGGTTTGGTTATCTAACATTCGTTCTGCTCCATTCCCGAAAGGAATTAACTGTAAGCCGTTTGATCCCACAGAAACTTTTGAAGCATGAGAATTCATGGTTTGATAGGAGTGAGTTTCTAAATTGAGATTGTTTTTTAACCATCGATACTGAATCCCGGCACCATTAATACACAACAGTTTCCCTATTCTGGGTTCACTATTAGAATGATTGACATGAGCAAAATTGTTAAGCTTAATCCCTTCTTTTGCACGGGTACTATTAGTTACTGCATAAATAACCCCTGAAGTACCTCCAGTTGCTGCAACCTCTCCTTCATTAAATACATTAAGCGATAATGCGTTGTTTGGTTGATCTCCTGCTCTGTAAAGTATCGGAATTCCTTCTTTGAGTCCACTCTCATAGGCTCCTGTAAATGACAATTCGCACTGCTTTGAAAAAGTAGGAACCACGTCTGGAATAAGGTTAGGATCTATATTATAGTGCTGTAATAACCAATTTGCCGGTTTATCTTCTTTAAAATCCCATAAGGTTCCTTCTGACAACCCTGACTTAGTAGTAGTAATTGCTCCAGAAAATTTGTACGCTATATAATCCCCAGGCAATAAAAACTTTTGAATTCTTTTGTAATTCTCTGGTTCATTATCTCTGACCCATTTAAGCTTTGAGGCTGTAAAATTGGCTGGCGAATTGAGCAGTGTATCCATACACTTTTCTTTACCAATTTCTGTAAAAGCCCTATCTCCTATTTCTACTGCCCTACTATCGCACCAAATGATTGAATTTCTAATTAAATCACCGTTATCATCTAATAATACCAAACCGTGCATTTGATATGAGATTCCGATTCCCTTTATTTGATTTGGGCTAATTGTATTTTCTTTTAGAATACGTTTCGAAGCTTTACAAACATTTTCCCACCAGAACTCAGGGTTTTGTTCTGCCCATTCCTTATGAACAGAAATAATATCCATTTCCTCCTCGGGCTCATTAACAGAGGCAACTGACTTACCTGTTTTTGCATTAACCAATGCGGCTTTTATTGAAGAACTTCCTATGTCAAATCCAATATAATACATTGTTCAAATTTTTTGGTGATAAAAGTTCGACTTATTAACTAGAAACGAAACTTCTATCTCAAAAATCGCCGAAAACTTGGGTTAATAGTTTTCGTAATTATTTGTAACATTTTATTTTACATCCTACTAACAAAGAATAGAAAGGGTGTTTTTTTCTAATTTAATTGAAAAGAACTCCCTCTCTAATACATCAAAAACTAGCTTATATTCAAATATATATTGTCGCCTTTAATTTTTCTGATACACTCTGATATAATCTACTATTAGAAAAGTTGGGTAATCAGAAACTACTGGAGCGATTGGTAAATTGCCTCCAACTGATAGATTCATTATTAAGTAAAACTCATCATTAAATGGGTACGGTTGTCCTCCTGTTTGAGAAGGAGTAATTGAATGATATTCGACATCATTCACCAACCAAGTGATTTTATCTTCTTCCCAAATGATAGAAAACACATAATAAACCTTGTTATAGTTCTCGTTTGGGGCAGCATATTTTTTAGAATTGAATCTACGACTGTTAAAATCTACTCCATAATGTGCAGTCCCAAATACTTCGGTTGGGTCTTCACCCAAGTATTCCATGATATCAATTTCTCCTCCACTAGGCCACCATACCCCAGGATCTGTAATTGTATAATTATGATTTAATAACCAAAGTGCCACCCATGATCCTGTTGCCGAGGGCATACTGGCACGAATATCTACTCTACCATATTGAAACTCGAATTTATTATCAGTATGAATTCTGGAAGACGTATAATTCAATCCTCCTAAATTTTCTTGCCTGGCAGCAATAATCAAATTACCTTCTTCAAAAAATAAATTCTTTTCATTATTGGTATAATATTGAAGTTCGCTATTCCCCCAAAAACATAAATTAGGGCATCCATCACCTAAATGAAAAGACCATTTATCTGCAGACAACTTAGTATCATTAAATTCATCGCTCCATACCATGTTATATCCATCATACGAAGAAGGTGCATCAAATCCAGATGTTGGAATAACAACCTCACTTGGGCAGTCGTTGCAAGATCCTCCTCCACAATCGATTCCGGTTTCGTTACCATTTTGAACGCCATCAGTACAAGTCGCCTGTGCCGGTTCTTCTGAATCATCAGAAGATGAGCAGGCAATCATCATAAGACTAAGAATAATGTAAATGGATATATAACTCTTTGTTTTTTTCATTTGTATTTGATGACGGGAGGAATCATTACTTCCTCCCATATTTATATTGAATTATTCTTTACTTAAAAGGTACAAAATCTTTCACATAAAACTCTCCCGCGGTAGTATGTCCGCTACCTCCAAATCTTAGAGTAAATACCGTATAACTTGTATTATCGGGCAATAATGTTCCTGATCCCGCGGCCGCAGCATCAGCCCCATCAAACTCAAGAGTAACCCACGTATCAAATTCGGTTACCGTTTGCGATATTACCGTCCAACGATTGAAGAATTCAGGATTGTCATCATGTAAAATCAGCTCCACAGTAGGCGTTAAAGCTCCAGAGAAATCTTGTCCTGAGGGGATAAAGACGTCTACCTTGAATTTATGATATTCTGAAAAGTCTATGGTTTCGGTCTGTGGTTGAAACTTAAAATCTTCAAAACCGCCAAACCTCCCATCATCTGGCCTATACACTCTAGCCACACCAGCATTACTACCTGCAGGATCTGCAACACCGTATGAAATATCTACTCCTTGTCCATAAGGGCTTCCATCGGCATTTGTTGTTCTTGGTTCTAAATTTGTTCCAGAAGATGCGTCTCCGGCTTCAAATGTAAAATATCGAGGCAATCCAGATGTTGCCAACGCATCAGCTCTAGGAGTCCCAGGTAATACCAAACTTGTTGTAGGTAAAAAATTACGAACATAAAAAATTGCCCCATTTTGGTGATTAGACCCACCTATTCTAATGGCAATTGTATTATAAATTGTTGCAGCAGCCAGTGCATCTCCTCCGTTCACACCTATAGTAAACCAAGAATCAAAATCAGCTGGATCTACTGTTGCATTGAGTACCGTCCATGTTTCCCAAAAAGCAGGGTTTGTATTATCCAAAAGAATAATCTCTACCAATGGCACAAGGTTATCATCGTAAGCATTGCTTGAAGGCATAAACACATCTAGTGTAAACTTGTTATATTCTGAAAAATCAATTGGAGCATCGAATGCCTCGAATTTAAAATCTGAGAAACCATCTGCTACATTTCCTTCGGGGCGGGTGTATCTCCCCACAATTTCATCTGATCCTGCCGGATCTGCGATTCCAAAATCAAGTGTGACACTATTTTCTGCTGGTAATACCAGGTTTACTGCCGATTCTGCTAACTCAAATGAGTGAAAATATGGCAATCCTAAACCTTGTAGTGCATCAAATCGTGGTGTTGCCTCAGGACACTCGCTACAATCCGAACCACCGCAATCTATACCTGTCTCATTTCCATTTTGGATTCCGTCTGAGCAAGTAGGACAAGCGACTCCGCTACCACCACCGCAATCCACACCGGTCTCATCAAGGTTTTGAATGCCATCTTGATAGGATGGAAGGACTGCGAAATTGAATTCGGGATCATCATCCTCACAAGAGGTAGCTAGTACGAACACTAATGCAAAGATTCCGTATTTAATTAATGACTTTAATTGAACTATATTTTTCATTTTAATTCGTTTAAATTTGGTTAGTAACCGAGATTTTGTTTCAACATTCCAGGAGGATACAAAGCGATCTCTACTGAAGGAATGGGTAGTAATTCATCCCTATTTACTGTAAATGATTTTCCGACCGCTTCTACGGCTTCTTTTACATCTCCCCATCTTACCAAATCGGTAAATCTGTTCCAGCCTTCAGTAGCTAATTCTCTTCTTCTTTCGTCTTTTATGCCTTGTAAATCATACGCGGGCGCAGCAGGATTTCCTGCCCCATATGCTCTATCTACCACTTGTTGAAAAGAAGACATTCCATCACCGCCACCACCTAAAAGCGAAGCTTCAGCATGCATTAAAAGAACATCGGCATATCGGAGTATTTTTTCATTTAAAGGAGATTGAAATGGTGATAATAATCCTTGGACTTCTTCAAAGGTGAGAAAGTATTTTCTGCTCATAGCATCGTTTCCAATAGCAAAAGGAAAACTTGCTGGCGCGGGATCCCATCCTCTTTCGGCCAATCCAGGAGAGAATGTTCTAGATCCTGGCAATATAAAAGTTGCTTCTTTTCTGGTGTCGCTATCATCAAAAAACTCTACCAGAGATCTGCGGGGAAGCATATTTCCAAAAGATTCATAACTATCAATAAACATAAACATGAATTTCCAAGAGCCAGAACCCTCTTGTATTGGTGTTGGGGTTTCGAAACCTCCACCCACTAGGCCATCTACATAATTAATTTCGAATAGTGATTCTTTTCCAAACTCATTATTTAATTTAAAATTATCACCGAAGTTTTCTTCTAGACTATAGATGCCTTGTGTCATTATTGCTTCGGTATATTTAACTACCTCTGGATATTCTTTTTGGTACAAGTGAGCTTTTGCCAAAATTCCTAATGCTGCACCAGAAGTGGCTCTCCATGGATCTGTTTCTCCTTTTCTTGGGAGTAATTGAATAGCCTCCTTGAGATCTTCTTCGATTTGATCATATACTTGTACTACTGATGCTCTTGGCTTGAATAATTGATCTTCGGTACTGGTAATAGCTTCAGTAAAAATTGGCACTCCACCAAAAAGTCTTACCAACTCAAAATAATAAAGCCCTCTTAAAAACTTGGCTTCGCCAATTATTCTTTCCTTTAATCCAGCTGTTTCAAAATTCTGAAACTCATTAGCTAATTCTATAGTGAAGTTCGCTCGAGAAATCCCTTGATACCATTTACTCCACACTCCTGCTACACTTGCATTATTAGGCAAAATTGTATTAAATTGATCAAAATTGGCTCCTATAGCCCAAAATGCTGCTTGTTGAGAGTGTTCATCATCAGATCGTATACTCTGAAACATTTGAGGAAATGTATGTGCTCCATTTACAAATTGCCATTGCAATGGGTCGTATACCGCAGTGAGTGATGCCAAAACATCCTCTTCTGTATTAAATGCATTTTCGGAAGTAATCTCAGTTACGGGTGTTTTTTCTAAAATATCATCTGTATTACAAGATCCAAATATTATGACGCAAGCAGTAGCAATTATAACTGCTTTTATATTGATTTTTTTGTTAAACGTTTTCATGTTCATTGCTTTTTAAAAGTTAAATTCAAAACCTAGTAAAAACTGTCTTGGTTGTGGATAAAATCCCCTGTCAATTCCAATATCCAAAGAACTATTAATGAAGTTCTCTCCTATCTCTGGATCAACACCATCATAATCTGTAAAGGTTAATAAGTTTTGACCCGATATGTAGATTCTAACTTTTTCGGCTCCTATTGCACTTATTGCGCTCTCAGGAAGACTATATCCAAGAGAAACATTTTTTACCTTGAGAAATGAACCATCTTTCACATGAAAATCTGAAACCAAATTTTCGCCATTTGTTAAGCTCGTAGCCGCCAAATTTCTAGGTGCTCCTACTTCTGTATAAGCAACAGGACGATTAGACCCAATCGCGTCATAACGAATGGTAGCGTCAAAAATATCATTACCTTGTGTCCCAAATAAGAAAGTTGAAAAATCGAATCCTTTATAACTAGCGCCAAAACTGATCCCATATGTATAATCCGGGAACGGGTCACCTATGAAAGTTTTATCTTCGGCATTTGGAGTAGTTTTATCATTGCCACTATTATCAAGATCGGCAAACAACAAGTTCCCTGCTGCATCAATTCCTTCAACCTGAAAACCATAAAAACTTGAAATAGGCTCTCCAACTGCAGTTAAGGTGATGTTATCTGCAAATAACGGTGCTGTAAACCCACCACCTATAGCTTGACCATCTGCACCTAGATCTGTTACTTCATTTTCATTAAAACCAACATTAACCGAAGCATTCCATGAAAATCCATTTTTATAGGTATCTCGATATGATAACAATACTTCAAATCCTGAGTTTTTAACACTTCCAACATTTACTACTGATGGATTTAAACCAGAAGTTAAAGGAGTATTGGCCGCCAATAAAATATCTGAAGTCTCTTTGTCGTAATACTCTACAGTCAATCCCAAGGAGTTTCCAAAAGCGTTAAGATCTAAACCAACATTAATCTGTTCTAGCTCTTCCCATTTAAGATCAGGATTTGCAAGTCCCGTAAGCACTACTCCTTGTTCCCCTCCGTATCCAGCTCCAGTATTTACTGAAGATTGAAATGCCAAGGCTCTTGGAGAGGCGTCATTACCACTAATCCCCCAGCTGGCTCTTAATTTTAGTAAGCTAATGACATTTGAGTTTTGAAGAAAATTCTCTTCAGAAATTACCCACCCTGCAGATGCTGAAGGGAACCATCCCGATCGATTATTCTCACCGAAATTAGAAGATCTGTCATTTCTAATAGTAGCACTAAGTAAGTATTTTTCATTAAGGTTGTAATCTACTTTTCCAAAGTAAGAAACCAATCCCACTTCTTGTACAAAACCTGGAGTAACCAAGGCATCTGTAATATCTGTGGATAATGAAAAGTTTACATCATCAAAATTATTGGTTAAGAATTCTCCGGCATCTGTAACTGTATCTCCCGCAATTAATTCGTTTTCTACCACTTCATAACCAGCCAAAACTTTGAGATTATGACCTTTTTCAATCAAGTTACCAAAAAGATATTCTGCCGTTCCTCCCCATTGTCTTCTTATAAAATCGGTCGTGAATTCAGAATAATTTCCAAAAGGCCCACTATTAAATATTTGAGAAGGAATTGACAAAGTAGGTACAAACCCTCTATTAAGAGCTGATAAGTTAAAAGAAGAATATGTAGCTCTTAGGTTTAAATTTTCTATGGGCTCCCAATTTAATGCTCCACCCAAAACCGATATATCCTGTACTGCTTCATTGTTTTGAATAGCAATACTCCAAATTGGATTTGTAACCGCTCCTAACACATTAAGAGGCACACCCTGAAATGTGGGATTTGGATTTTGTCTTCCGGGATTAAAAATTTCTCCATCTTCGGCAAAAACTGGGTAAATTGGAGGAAGTGCCGTGATAAAGTTCATTAATGCATTACCTGGACCTCCATTATTTTCACTTAAAAAATAACGCTGTACACTTTGATAATCTGCTGTAAGGTCTACGCTAAGGTTTTTTGTAATATCGGCATTTAAGCTTCCTCTTATGTTTCTTCTATTAAATTCTGATTTGCCTTCCCCTCCAACAATACCTTCCTGATCAAAAAAACCACCAGATACCGAGTATGCAATTTGCTCTGTACCATCCTTTAAAGAAACATAAACATCCTGTATTGGTGCATCATTAAACAACACATCATACCAATCGGTATCGGGTAATAATGCGCGTTCTTCATCTGAGAAAGTCCCTCTAAAACCTTCGGCTAGATTTGCACCCGCAGCAGCAACTCCTGCATTATAATAATCGATATATTGATCTTTATTCATAAGGTCAGGTTTATTTCCTAAACTTTGAAAGCCATAGAAACCTTTAATAGTGATATCTGGTTTGGAACGCCCTCTTTTACCTTTAACAGTTTCTACCAAAACAACCCCATTACCACCTCTAGAACCGTAAATAGCTGCAGAAGCCGCATCCTTCAAAATTGATATTTTACCTATATCATTTGGGTTAAGGTATTCTAAGTTGGGAACCTGTAAACCATCTACAATGTAAAGTGGTTGAGAACTATTAGGCGATCCTACCCCTCGTATTCTAACAGTTAATGGTGATCCAGGCGATCCCGAAGTTTGAGCAACTACAACACCAGGTGCTGTACCTTGTAAGGCCGCCTCTGCCCTTTGAATAGGTAATTCTTCTATTTGATTTGAAGATATCGTAGAAACCGCTGTTGTAATGGTCTTTTTGTTTTGAACTTGACCATATCCCAATATTACCACTTCGTCTAGTGATTGAGTATCTGGTTGTAATGATACATTTATGGTTTTTCGTCCTGCAACTTGAATTTCTTGCGTTTGAAAACCTAAATAACTAAATACTAATGTTCCATTTTCTGGCACATCACTTATTATATACTGACCATCAAAATCTGTTGATGCCCCATTATTTGTTCCTTTGACAATTACATTCACCCCTGGAACCGGGATTCCATTGTCACCAGTAACCACCCCCGAAACACTTTGTGAATAAGTGTTACTTACCATCAAAAAGACTCCTATTAAAAGAATCTTAAGTAAGTTATTTTCCATACTTGACTGTTTTAAAATTATTAATAGTTTGTTTGTTGTTTTGCGAAAAATTGGTGGTTCTAAATTAGTTTTTCTCAAACCTCAGTCAAAAAAATTACGGTTTTAGTGTAAAAAGAACAGATATGAAAATAGTAGTTTCCTAAAACTTAACCTTAACTCTAAAATCTACATAAACACTTGATAAGCAAATGTTTAATTAGTTTTAGACAGAATCGTTTTATGTTTTTCTCAAACGTTTAAGTAAATTCCTTTCGTTTAAAAGTTTAAAGCCAAAAAATGACTAGTCTTTAAAAATCTCCTATATATATTATCAATTTTTCTTAAAAACGAACGAAAACATAAAAAAGCTCACAAAGTTTGTGAGCGATAATTTTAATTTTAAGGTTGTACTTCTATTTTGTCTTCACCAACGTAGGTTTAGGATACTTCTCTTTTATCTCTTTATACTTGTCATTGGTCGCATTTACTTTTTCACCTGTTTCAATATAATGCTTTAAACCAACCAAGGTGCCGGCCAAAGTTTTTCTGAAGCTTCCTTTGGCAATAGCTCCCATAAAGGCTGGTTTGGTTCTGAACTGAAACTCATAAGAAGCTGTTGATGTACCATCACCATTATCCTTTACTCGATAATATGCTTGTGAATTATCCATATCTAACGGAAACTTTTGGGCATCAATTACAATATTACGCATCACCATATTTTGATTATCAATTTCAACGATGCGCTCATGTGTCCATCTTGATCCTTTTCTATTGAAGCTACATTTTCGTTCTGCTCCTTTTTCACCTTTCAGCGAACCACTTATATAATCTGAAGCGTAGATGTAAGGAGAGAAATTGGCTATTTCCCCATAATCCAATACCATGGCTCGCCAAACCTTATTTGCTGGTGCATTGATTTGGGTTTCTACTTTCAACGTTCTGTACCTTTTTGACATACTTTGTGCAAGCATAGTCGTGCTACATATGGACAATAGAAGTCCTGCAACGAATGTTGTCATTGTTATTTTCATTTTTATAAAGTTTAAAGTTCTATGCGGCTTTTTGACCTTTCTTTTTAAAGTATTTTTGGTCTGATTTAATTTTGGCTTCTGTCAATTTTCCGGTTTCAATGAAATATTTGAGGTCTGCCAATGTTTGGTTAACATCCTTTTTCATCTTTGGAACTATCATCCAACCCATAAATATCTTGGGAATCGTAGCAAACTCAATATCCAAATCGATTGATACTTCCGAAGTATTTACTCCTTTCTGAAGAACTTTCCAGGTATTTTTTGCACTTTTCATTATAGCCGGCAACCCATCTGCATAATAGGTATAAGTCTTATTTTCTATGTCGAGATTTTCTACGATTTCATGGATTTCACCCCAGGTAGACATACATGCTCTTCCTCCATTATTACTTCCTTGTACTTCTCTATAGTCAGAACTATTTACGGTACTTGCCCATTTGCAAACCTGACCATAGTCACCCCACAACACCTCCCAAACTTTCTCTGCAGAAGCATTGATCTTTATTGTTTTCTGAATTTTCATGGTTTTATATTTTTCGTTTTTATCTTAGATTCTAAAAAAGAATTTGTGTGACCACTTTGCATAAAAAAACCCGAACAGATTGTTCGGGTTTTAATTTTGGAGTCCATTTGTCAATTAAGATTCATAAGGTGTTTTATATGGTCATCGTTTACGATATCTTCGAGAATAGATTTTTTATCAAAGTCTTTTTTAAAAGGAAGTTTTTGGTATAACTCATGATATTTTTCTTCAACATAATCTAACATCTTATCTGCCTTGGGACGAATAAAAGTTCTAAAATTTTGGTATTCAGAACGGTTATATAGCAAGTTTTTGCTGTCAATGGCTTTCCCTTTGATAGCATAAGTAACTTTTTTATGGCATCTACACGGATTATTTTTATTCACCAAACCGCATTTCTCATTCATGAAGTTAAATATGTCTTTACGTGCTCTAGATAATCTTTTTCTGAAACTATCTTTTGAAATCCCCAGAATTTCAGAACCTATAACATGATCGGCATTAAACATTTCTCCTAGAATGAAAGTTAATCGTTGCTCCCTAGTTAAACAAAGTAACATCCCGCTCATACACATATAATTCATCTCTCGAATCACTTCTTTCTTTTCTTGTTGCTCTAATTCGGTGAGAGGGGTGTCCGGAACATCGTCTAATGCCTTTGCTATGGTATCAAAGCTATCCAACACTTTTTCAAAGGGTCTACGCTTACTCATTAAGAAATGATTAGCTACAATTCTATATAACCATGTTCTAAAAGAGCTTTTACCTTCAAATTGTGCTAGTTTGGTAATTACTTTGATATTTACCTCTTGGGTAAGATCTTCTGCATCCGTTGGGTTACGAACCATCTTCCATGCAACATTATAGATATAAGGTTGATGTTTCAGGATTAGTTTCTCCAAAGATTTTTTATTACCAGATTTGGCTTCATTTACCAATTGAATATCTGTGATGTCACCTTTGTATTCTTTCAGAAATGGATTTTCCATAATTCGCTTTTTGAATTAGATGCCTAATCAAGTGATATGTGACAACATGATCCTTTATTTTTAAAAACTATGTATAATTTACAATTCTTATAACGAATCATCTTGCTTAAAATCTATATTTTTAAGCTATGCGTCGAGAAATAGTAGTATTTAAAGATATTGCAACCTTACTTAGAGGTCTTAAAACTGTTACTCCCAAACATCCTCATTTTCAGATTCATCGTTTTGAAGATGCCCCTGAGACTCAGGTTAACGAGACTACTATCTTTAGAAGCAATACTTATGTAGTAATACTTTTGCTTGACGGAGAGGCAGATTACAAAATAGGACTTCACGACTATCATATGGGCCCCGGTTCACTTTACTTTCTTGGACCTCAACACCTACGATACTATAAACGAAATGAGAATAACTGGAAGGGTTTTGTATGTATTTTCACCGATGAATTTACTACCAATACCAAACTTCCAAATCATTTTAATGACTATCCTTTTTATAGTCTAAAAGGAAATCAAAAATTTCAGTTAGAAGGAAAATTACTCCAAAAATTCACACAACTGATTACACAACTATATCATTATTTCGAAGTCTCAGCATTAGAAAATTGCTGGCATCAACTTCATATAATTTTAAATGAATCTCGAAAATTACATCGTGAATTGTATGAAGAGAGTGAAGTAAAACCAGGGACGCAATTGGTTATTGATTTCAATAGTGCTTTAGAGAAACATTTTTATGACGTAGCTACCAATAAAGCTGAATATATATTTTCAGTGAATGATTTTGCCCAAATTTTACATATACATCCTAATCATCTAAGCAATACCTTAAAAAAGTATACTGGTGAAACAGCTGGACAGTTAATTAAAAAACGTACGGTTCTTGAAGCTAAGTCTTTGTTACTTTCTACAGAGATGTCTGTTTCTCAAGTTGCTTACTTCTTAAAATTCAACGACACTTCCTACTTTACAAAGTTTTTTAAAGGTGCTGAAGGGTCAACTCCCAAAGAATTCCAAAGATCCAATAAACGGTAACCGTCAATACTCCGATATTTTTTAAAAACTACCATTACTACAGTAAAAACTACCAAAAATCGACCTACGTGCCGCCATACCTTTGTACTATAAATAATTGGTAATTCATTTAAAACATACAATCATGAAAACGCAAAAAACATACAAATTAGGAAATCAAGAAATCAACAGATTAGGTTTCGGAACCATGAGAGCTACAACCGGACCTGGAATTTGGGGTGACACTCCAAACAAATCCGATGCCATTAAGGTTATAAGAACTGCTATCGAAAATGGTGTCAACTTTATTGATACGGCTGATGCTTATGGACCTTATACTTCAGAGCTCTTAGTAAAAGAAGCTATAGAACCTTTTAAAAATGAAGTAGTCATTGCTACCAAAGGTGGGGCGGTAAAATACAAACCTGGGGCTGTAATGGCTAATGGTCATCCATACTATCTAAGAACTGCTGTAGAAGGAAGTCTACGAAGACTTAATCGAGAAACTATCGATTTATATTTTCTACATAGAGTAGACCCTACTATTCCTATTGAAGAATCTGTAGGCGCCTTGGCAGATATGCAAAAGCAAGGAATGATCAAGCAAATAGGAATTTCTAATGTAACTGTTGAACAGGTGAAAAGGGCACAAACCGTGGCAAAAATTGATGCGGTACAAAATGCCTTCAATTTTCAAGACAGAAGATATGAAGACGTAGTAAAACTTACCGCCAAAGAAAATATTGCCTTTGTTGCTCATACTCCTATTGCCGTAAACAATTGGAACCACGAAATTGTATCTCAATCGACAGAAGGGTTGTCTATTAATCAACTCTCACTTAGCTGGTTACTTGGTTTCGAAGAAAATGTAATTCCTATTCCAGGCACCTCTTCTCTTGAGCATTTGAAAGAAAACCTAATGGTTAACGACTTATATGTTCACCCAGATAATTTTTAAAAATAATTGTCATGAAAAAATTAATCATCACTACAATAGTATATATGGTAATCTCGGTAACTATAATGATTGTAGGATTTGCCATAATAGCATATTAAAATTATAAGAAAATGAAAACTACACTGAAGATTATAGCATTAACCTGGCTAGGAATCTATCCTTTAATCACATTAATTCTATGGTTACTTGGAGAAAACCTGAGCCAAATTATACTTCCGTTAAGAACTTTATTGTTAACCTTGATTTTAGTACCTTTAATGACACTTCTAGTAATGCCATTTTTGAAAAGGATATTTGGTCATTGGTTGCAACCAGAAACTAAACTTCTGAAAAAAGAAACTCTTAATCCAGTAGAAAAAAGTCGAAATGACATATAACTTCATAAAACCAAACATTATGAAAATCACACAAATTTTTAAGGTAGGACTACTTGCTATTTCATTATTGCTTCTAAGCTGTAACCAGAAAAAACAAAATGACACTTCTGAAGAAACTACAAACCAAGAAGTTACATCACATGAGGAAACAAAGGAAAAAGAAATTATTTATGATGTAAATAAGCCTGAAACCATCATCAAGGCTATTGCCGAAGCTTCTGGAGGTTGGAATAATCTCTGGAACCTTAAGGATGTCGAATACACCTATACCTATGAACAAGCAGATGGTAAAAAAGATGTATCTCTTGAACGTTACATTTTTGACGGAGAGTATTCCTGGGGTAAGTATACAACGCATCAAGTCAATGTATTACCCCAAGGGGATCAATCTGTAATACAATCCTTTGCAAATAAAAAGATAAAAGTTAGCATGGATGGCAAAGAAATAACCAATAAAAAGATTTTAGGTACTGCTGATTTTCTGAGACAAGTAAACTATTATTGGTTTATGATGAATTTTAAAATTGGTGATCCAGGAACCGCTTATGAATATCTAGGACAGGAAACAGTAGATGGAAGAACATATGACAAAATAACCGTTTCTTACGATCCACAAAAAACTGGAAAAGAAGTTAATGATGCCTATATCTTATATGTAAATCCCGAAACTAAACTTATTGATCAATTTTATTTTTCATTACCTGCCTGGGGAATTAATGAAACCGTATTATTAATGAAAGTGAAGTATACCGAAATTGATGGAATTCAAGTTTCTACACATCGATATGCCTATATCCCTAATGAAAAAGGAGAATATCCCGCAGAGCCCTCTTTATCAGAAATCTCAACGAATGTAAAATTCAACAACGGTTTTAAACCAGAAGATTTTAAGATTTAATAAATTGAAAACCGTATAAATATTACCTTAAGCACATTGAAGTTCATCATTTAAACATGAACTGAGAATGAAAAAGAATTAACAAAAGAAGCAGTTTTACCACTGCTTCTTTTACTTCGAATATTTTTCCATTGTTTTTATTTTTTTAAATAATCGATTACTGCCGCCATCGCATCGTTCACTGCTTCTTTCTCAAAGTACAATTGTTGTTGATTGTATTCATTTAACCATTTGATCTCTTTTTTACCCGATAAAAGTTCATAAAATTGCTTTGTTCCTTGAGGTACTGCCCCACTTTCACTATGCACAATAAATACGGGTTGTTTTATTTTTTCTCCAATAGAAATTCCATCAAAGGTTAGCCAGGGTTCCCAACTACTTATAGCAAATCGGTTATCATAAAGTTTTCCTGCTGCCTTGGAAGGATTTAAATAATAATCAAATACATTTTCAGGAACAAACATGGCGCTCAAAGGGTCCAATTCACTTGCTGCCAATACATATTCCATTTCTCCTGTTTTGGCATAATTGACCTTGGCCTCTTTGGCAGCTTTTATTAATCTATCGGTTCCTCCTGGACGCATATCATAAATACTTTTTGCAATTTCTGGATTATGTAACCATGGTGCCACCAAAATGAGTTTGCTTAACCTTTCATCCTGCGCTACAGCATGTGCCATATACCCCGAACTTGCGCAAACCCCCAAACCAGAAATATCGTTAACATCTACATTCTTATGACTAATCAAAAAATCTGTAGCAGCTTTGATATCCACAATTTTCAATTTATAATCTTCTACCTGTCTAGGCTGTCCTTCGCTTTCACCAAAACCTGTAAAATCAAAAGTTAAGGTTATAAATCCATCTTTGGCCATCAAACTGGCATATTCATCAGGCATTTGTTCTTTTACACTCGTCCAGCTTCCCGTTACAATTGCTGCAGGGTATTTTTTAGAAGTATCAAATCCCGGAGGTAAGAATAAATGTCCTTTTAATATGATTCCATTACTTGTAAAACTCACTTTTTCACGTGATACACCACTATCTGTTGTGGCTCCAGATTTATGAACTGAAAAGGTTTCCGGTTGTAGTCCGGGCCAGCTGTTTAATAAGATGTTTGGGTTAAAGAATTCTGTAAATTCAATGATTTTTTCATTTTTAGTTTTAAAAATACCTACATAATAATTGTTGTATGGTTTGCCCTCACCTGTGGTAACAATCCCATTATACCTTACTAAAACGGTATTAGGGTCTGCAGTGAGGTAATACTCTCGGTCGTATTTTTGTGTATAACTCATTACGTCGGTATATTGATTACGCATAGCATCAATTCCTGTTAATGATTTTGGAAAGTTACCTGGAGAGAGCGGCATAATTTGTTTAACATTTGTATCCATAGTCGCTAATACTTCATCTAGATTTCTAGCTTCCAAGGCTTGAAAAAACTGATCCACAGTTTCTTTGGCTACACTTTCTTTGAAATTGAAAGTTTTACCTTCTTCAACATTTTTTAAGGCTTGCGCCGGAAGTGTTGTGTCTCCATCTTGATTATACAGACTTAAGTCAATGCGAGCTAGTTTCCAACTTTCATTTTCTTTTATGTATTCGGTATCATAACCAACAAAAACCGTCCATTGTTTTCCATCTAGGTAATGCGTCGCGATCGCATCCAAAGTAGCACTTGCTCTATTTCCGGCCACCCAAATAGCTTCATTATGTATTTGATGAATGGTTTTTTCAAATCCAGGAAGTAGTGCTTTCCATCCGGTAAGGATTTCATCGGGTGATTTGAACCCATCATCTCCTCCTAAAGCCGTATAATCGGTATATACACTATCTGCCATTGTTGATTTCACCTCTTCCCAATTGCGATTATCTACTTCATTAAATAAAGTTTGAATCAATTGGTTAATTTCTTTACGTTCTTTTTCTGTTGAATTTATATTCTTGGCTATCATCTTGCTATCTTCTTTGGTATTATTATTTTCTTTCTTTTCTGTTTTACATGCTGTTATCATAAAAATTGATAACAGCATGATGTATATGGCTTTCATAGTATCTTCTTTTAGTTAATTAATCTATATGGGCTTTGATGAATCGCACAGCATTTTCAGATGCTTCTTGAACTTGTTTTTCTTGGTCATAGAAATCAAAGTGATATCCATCTAACCACACTAATTCTTTTTCACCTTCAAGATCATTATAGAACTTCTTTGCATTATCTGGTAAGGCACTCTCGTCGGAATGAATGACCATAACAGGGGACTGGATATTTTTAGCTTTATCCATAGGACTAAAATCTAACCAGGTGGCCCAACTCATAGTTGCAAATTCATTTCTCCACTCCTCTACTCCGCCACCACGAGTTGTATCCATATAGTATTCCATCGGGCCAAAATGAGAGGCCGTTTTATCGGTATCGCTGTAGGCAAGGATAATCTCATTTTTACCCTGTGTTTCATACTGTTCTTTCGCCTGATTGCCAGACGCTCGTAGTGTTCTTAAATTTTCTTCACTTCCATATAACAAGGGCAATGTTTCCTCATTGGGTAACCAAGCAGCAACAGTAATGATTGCTTTTATTCTGTCATCAGCTTCGGCTAGATAAGCCATATTTCCTCCTGAAGTACATACGCCTAAAGCACCTACTCCCGAAACATAATCCAAACCTTCTAAAAAGGTTACCGCAGCCTGCAAATCTTTTAGTTTCTGTGCAGGATCTTCAAACTGTCTTGGTAATCCTTCACTTTCGCCATAATGGCTATAATCAAATGCCAGCGCTATGATTCCCTGTTGGGCAAGCTTACTTGCATAGGTACTTGCCATTTGTTCTTTTACAGAGGTTAGAGAACCACCAATAAGTACTGCTGGATACTTTTTATTCTCGTCAAAATCGGCTGGAGTAAAAAGGTGACCAATTAATTGTAAATTATCTCTTTTGAATGTTACTTTTTTCATAGTGCTATTTTTTTGAATTAAACTTTTCTTTTTTGCGTTTACTAACAAACTTACTAGTATGATTACTGTAGTTGTGAATATCTTTTTCATGGCTTTATTTTTTAGTATTATGAATTAATTACACTACAAATCTATAGTACCCATCCAAGGCAGGAAGTACAGATTTCAAAGCAAGAAGTACAGATTTCAAAGAAGAAGAAAAAAGAAGAAGAAAAAGAAGGTTTTTTATCCTTTTCGGAATTGATTAGGCGTCATCCCAGTATGTTTTTTGAAGAAATTAGCAAAGTGATTAGGGTAATTATAATACAATTCGAATGCCACTTCTTTAACCGAAATATCGGTATTCTGAAGTTTGGATTTTGCAAGAGAAACCATATGCTTTTGGATCATTTCTGAGGCAGATTGTGAAGCAATACGCTTTACCACAGCATTGAGATGATTTGGGTGAATGTTGAGTTGATCTGCATAAAACTGTACCTTGTGTGGTTCTCCATGTTCATATCCTAAATTGGGATAAAAACTGGTTTCAATCAATGTTTTAAACCTACTCACCAATGCCAAATCATTATCTCGTCTCTCAAACGTTTGTTGATTCTTGGGCACCTTCTCTTTAAAAAGTCTCGCTACCTTATTTAGTAAAACTTGTGTATGATGAAAAACAATTGCTTCAGAAAACTCGTTGCTATTATTATACTCGTTATAAATCTCTTCTAAGGTTTTTATAAAAGTCTCTGCTTCATAGTCAGAAATTTCAATAGGGACTGTATTATCCACCAAAAGAAAAGGGAAATCTAAGCTAATCTGTTTTTTTTCATTTTCCCGACGATAAAAATCTTCAGAAAAAATGATGTAGAGTCCTTCCCAATCTGGCGCAATATCCCATTGCAAAATTTGGTAGGGCGAATTAAAAAAAATAGTAGCTTTTAAATTTTCTGTTGAGTAATTGCCAGTTTTGGCAAAACCTTCTCCGTCCAACTTAACTGCAATGGCATAAAACTCATGCTTGAAAGGAAGCATTTGTTGATATACAGTTTTCATATTCTCTTCAAAAGTGCGTACATCAAAGTGTTCCCATTTGGGTGGTGCTATGTTTATGCCTTTGCAATACTCATGTAGCGTGGTAAAATGATTCATGAACTAAAAATAAAGAGAATATACTTTTTATCTACTAATTTTCTACAATTGGCCACCCTGAAACGTCAAAAATTAAGGGGATTACCTATTTTTGGGAAATCCATCTTGTAAAAGCTAGAAAATTTTAACATTTAAAATTTTGAATTACTAGACGAGTGGTCATATTTTTGTGTTAAGAAAAGTAGGAAAAAGATGTCTAAAACCCTGAAACATGAAATCAAAGCAGATGCTCTCTTAGAGAAAGGGCTGCATATTATTTGGTCAAAGGGTTACAATGGAACAAGCGTGAATGATATAGTTAAAGCAGCCAATGTACCCAAAGGATCTTTCTATTTTTATTTTGACAGTAAAGAAGACTTTGCCATTAAAGCGCTACATAAATACTTTGAGATGCAGACTGGTGACGCGCTTAAAATTTTACATGATCCTTCAGTACGCTCACCAAAAAAACGTTTACTTCGGTTTTATGAATATCGTATAGAGGTCTTAAAGGAAGAACTCGAATGCAAGATGGGATGCATGGGGTGTAATTTGAGCAATGAGATGTCCGAACACAACGAGAATATTCGCCAGGCTATACTTACACTACACAACCGAGTGAAGAATGAAATTATAAACGTAGCGGAAGAAGCCCAAAGGCTGGGTGAAATAGATTCTGATATAGATGTAGTCAATATGGTAGAATTTATCGAAGATGCAGGAAAAGGTGCCATGACCACCATGAAAGAAATGAAAAGTGCACAACCAATTGATAATGTAATGAAAATGACCAAATTGCTCTTTCTGAGGTAATTTTTTTTAAAAATATTATAGACGACTGGTCAATTATTAACAATCTAATAACAAAAACCTATGAAACAAACCCTAATTTTACATCTGTAAAAATTTTTAGCAATTTTATAGACGACTGGTCAACTAACTAATTATACTGTTCCCAGTCCAAATATTAAAATACAAAACGTCTTACTTATAAAATTCACAACAATCAGAACTATGTGGGCTTATATAAATTTTACAAGTCGACTGGTCAACTAACTTTTAAACTATGAATGCACTTAAAAAAGCCGGCAATGCAACAAATGCATTTGCAAAAAGATGGGCACAATTTGTTATTCGATTTAAATGGCCTGTTTTACTAAGCACTTTGATTCTTGCCCTAGGGATGGGGTCAAAAGGCGCAATGGAGTTTGATGGAGACTATCACGTTTTCTTCAGCGAGTCTAATCCCGAACTGGAAGCATTTGATGCTCTACAAGAGAAATACACCAAAGATGATAATGTTATTATTGTACTCTCGCCATCAAATGGAGATATTTTCACCAAAGAAAATCTTATTGCTATTGAAGAATTAACCGCCGAGGCATGGAACACCCCATATTCATCTCGTGTTGATGCTGTTACAAATTTTCAACATACCAGTGCCCAGGGAGATGATCTTTATGTCGATGACCTTTCGTATGAATCTGCTTCTAAAACCAACCAAGAAATAGCTTTGATCAAAGAAAAAGCTTTAAAAGAACCTTTACTGGTAAATCGTTTGTTAAATGAAAGTGGAAGCGTAACTGCTATTAACGTTACCGTACGACTTCCCGGTGAAGACAGTGCTAAGGAAATCCCAGAGGTAACTACATTCATAAGAAAGACCGTAGCAGACTTTCAAGAGAAGCATCCTGATTTTGCAGTACATTCTTCTGGTTTGGTTCCTTTAAATACTGCTTTCTTTGAATCTGCAATGCGAGATTTGATGCTTACCATGATCATGTTGGTTATTGTAATCATTACTACATTGGTACTTACTAGAAATTTCTTCAGTACTCTGGCAACTTTTGTAGTAGTCATGTTTTCTATAATGAGTGCAATAGGGTTTGTAGGTATAATGGGAATAAAATTAACTCCCCCTTCTTCGGTATTCCCAACTATGATATTAACGCTTGCCGTAGCAGACAGTATTCATATCTTAATTACGATGTTACAAAAAATGCGTAAAGATAGATATACAAAAAAAGACGCACTATTAGAATCCATGCGACTTAACTTTATGCCTGTTTTTATTACAAGTCTAACCACAGTAATAGGATTCCTTACAATGAATTTTGGAGATGTTCCTCCTTTCTGGGATCTTGGTAATATTACTGCTTTCGGGATGACTATGGCATTTTTGTATTCTACAACTGCCCTACCGGCCCTTATGGCAATCCTACCTGTTAGGGTAAAGGCAAGAAAAGAAGAAAAGGAAAAAAAACTAAGCTGGTATACTAATCTAGGGCTTTTTGTTGCAAAACAACCGGCCAGATTAACCATTATCTCTATGGTGGTTATTGGTGGGCTTACGTTTTTGGCAACCAAAAATCAGTTTAATGACGAATTCATCAATTACTTTGATGAAACTGTAAAATTTAGAAGTGACACCGATTACATTAGTGAAAACTTGACAGGAATTTATAATGTTGAGTTTTCCGTAGGAAGTGGAGAAAGCGGGGGAATCAATAATCCAACATACCTAAAAAAATTAAATGAATTTGAAGATTGGTTAAATGAACAACCCGAAGTTATACATGTAAATGCTTTTAGCGAAGTCGCCCGAAGGGTAAATCGCTCTATGCATGGAGATGAGGAGAGTTATTATCGGGTACCCAATAACCGCGAGGAAGCTGCGCAATATCTACTTCTTTACGAATTGTCATTGCCTTTTGGATTAGACTTGAATAATCAAATTAATGTTGATAAATCTGAAACAAGGGTGACGGTAACCATCGAAAACATCTCAAGTGCCGAGATGATCACTTTTTCAAAACGCGCCGAACGATGGCTTCAGAGCAATACCCCTCAAGAAATGCATGCCATTGGTGTAAGCCCAACGCTTATGTTTTCCAAATTAGGTTTTAGACAAGCCGATAGTATGTTTAAAGGAAACATTATTGCACTGTTACTAATCTCATTAGTTTTAATGCTTGCCCTTCGAAACTTTAAACTTGGTTTACTCAGTATCATCCCAAATGTAACCCCAGTATTGGTTGGTTTTGGTTTTTGGGCAATGTATAAAGCCCAAATCAATACGGGTATGGTAATCGTTTTTGGAATGACCTTAGGAATTATTGTTGATGATACTGTTCATTTTATGAGTAAATTCTTGAGGGCTCGACGCGAACTTGGGTACGATGCAAGAAGTGCGGTAATTTATGCTTTTGAAACCGTTGGTAAAGCCTTGGTTACCACAACAATTGTTCTTTTAGCAGGGTTTGCTGTATTATCAACTTCTTCTTTTGCGCTAAACAGTTATATGGCTAGAATAACCGTAATAATAATTGTAGCGGCATTGGTGATTGATTTCATCCTTCTTCCGTCGCTACTAATATTAATAAGCAAAAAAAGCGAGTCTATCGAATCTGTAAAAGAATTAAAACCGCAAATGCAATTAGATAAATAGTAAAACATATAACCAACAGCTGGATTCGGGCAGGTTGGCTGGAGGCGAATCGCACGGATCCTGCTGTTATCTAACTTTTAATTAAAATAATAAAATACACCTAAAATGAAAAAATTAATCTTTACCATTAGTGCACTATTTGGAATTTCGATAATGATTGCTCAAAGTCCCGAAGAACGCGGGCTTCAGATTGCCAAAGCTGCAGAAAAAGCAGATGAAGGTTTTGTAAGTTCTATCGTAAATCTAAAAATGACCTTGAAAAATAAAAATGGTCAAACTAGTGAACGATTACTAGTTACCAGAACTTTAGAATTAACAGAAGACGGCGATAAATCTCTTATCGTGTTTAACAGCCCAAAAGATGTAAAAGGAACCTCAACACTTACATTTACTCACAAAGTTGGATCAGACGATCAGTGGTTGTTTTTACCTTCGATTAAAAGGGTAAAAAGAATTTCTTCAAACAACAAATCCGGTCCTTTTGTGGGTAGCGAATTCGCTTATGAAGATCTTTCCTCTCAAGAAGTAGAAAAATACAATTACAAGTTTCTTGAAGAAAAAGGAGACTTACTCATTGTAGAACAAGATCCTGTTGATCCAAAATCAGGATATACCAGACGCATTGTGACCTATAACAAAGACAAAGGATATCGTCTGGAAAAAGTCGAATTTTATGATCGTAAGAACGCTTTATTAAAAACACTAACTTATAGTGATTATAAACTTTACAAAGAAAAGCATTGGAGAGCACTTACCTTCAATATGGTAAACCACCAAAGTAACAAAGAAACACTTTTAAAATTTGACGAATATAATTTTGATGCAAATCTTGGTGACGAAGATTTTACTCAAGTAGCACTTCAAAGAGCGGGCAAATAAGTAGTTATTCATATACACAAGGTCCGAGTAGTATATTTTGAGTTATGATTGATTGGTTAGTTAATTTGTTAATACTTGGTCCTTGTGTTTCTTAAACAATTCTTCCTTGATTGATGTATTACACATCAAAATTTTAAAAAAATCTACATGAAAATTACATCCAGTTTTTTTATTATCCTATTCTTGATTATCTCCATCAACTTGTACGCTCAAAACCAAAATAAAAAAAAGGTTGTACATGATTTTGAGTTGGAGCTTGAAGGTGAATCTCGATATTTTTATGATGATGCTCTTTTTGAAGATCAGGAAGATCATTTTCCCTCTCTAGCTATACGACCCGATTATAAAATTGAATGGAATAAAGGCTATGAAAGTATTAATTTTAAAGGCTTCTTTCGTTTGGATGTAGATGATGAAAGAACGCATTGGGATATCAGAGAACTATATTACCAAAAAGCAAAAAACAACTGGGAGCTTAGCCTTGGATTAAAAAAAGTATACTGGGGTGTGGCCGAAAGTAATCACCTAGTCGATATTATCAATCAAACCGATGCTGTAGAGTCTTTTGATGGTGAAGAAAAGCTAGGCCAACCTATGGCCCAATTTACATGGATCACAGAAAAGTTTGGAACTTTTGACTTTTTCTACCTCCCCTATCATCGTAGACGCACCTTTGCCGGAGAAAAAGGAAGATTGCGCTTTCCTGTAGTAATTGATAAAGACGATTTGATTTATGAAAGTAGCGTCGAAGAATGGCGCCAGGACTTTGCAGTAAGATGGAAACATTACTTTGATATTCTTGATATTGGTATCTCTCATTTTTATGGAACAGGGAGAGAACCGCTATTTGTTTTTGATACTTCGGGAAATATTAATGCATTTTACCCTATTATTCATCAAACGGGACTTGATTTACAAATCACCCATCATGCATTCCTTTGGAAACTAGAATCAATTTACCGTTATGCCGATGCTCAAGATTTTTTTGCAGCCGTAGCAGGAGTAGAATATACGTTTTCTAACATTGACGGAAATGGGTTGGATATTGGTGTTTTAGGCGAATACCTGTACGACGAAAGAGATGAATTGGCTCTTACTGCTTTACAAAATGACATTTTCTTCGGAAGTCGAATTGCTTTTAATGATACGCAGGATACTTCTATCCTAATTGGTGGTATTGCCGACCTTGAATCTAGTAGTACTATATTTAGTCTTGAAGCTTCAAGACGTTTTGGGAGTACATGGACCGTAGAAGCCGAAGCCCGAATATTTAATGATATTGATGAAAATGAACTGATACTAGTTAACTTCAGAGAAGACAGTTTTTTTAGAATATCAATTTCAAAATATTTCTAATCTATGATTAGAGGCTTTCAGGATTTAGCGCAAGACTATTAAATAAGTTTGCCTTTGCAGTAAAAAACTTGTTTTGTACTTCGATCTCTTTCAATTTGGCATCAATCAAACTTCGTTCTCTAGAATTTATTAAAAACAATGAACTTTCTCCAAAACTAAATTTACGTTCTTCAGCTGTCAGTAAAGTTTGATAATCCATTACAATACCTTCGATAAGCTGGTTTTGATCTATAAAGGATTCTAACTCCACATAAATTGCCATTACTTTGTTTCTTATCTGTAATTGTGTCGTTTCAAACTCAAACTGCGCATCTTGTACTTTGTACTTGGCCAATTTAAGGTCTCCCCTTTCCTTTCTTAGAAAAAGTGGAAAGCTAAAAGTTACTCCTGCCTTATATTCGGCTGTATTAAATGTACTGGCAGTTTCTGGAGTTTCTGTCAAAAAATTATACTCCAAATCAATTTGAGGCAACAACTTATTAGCTTTCAGTTTTCGATCTACCTCTAGCCCTTCAATTTTAAAGTTTAATGATCTCAATTTCGGATGATCTTCTAGTGTAAAACTATCTAACGGTCGTCCCATGATTTCTAATGTCGTATCGATAACCTCTTCAACATTACTATCAGGTATAACATTTGATTTAAGCTCAATAGGGACATTATCTTCCAACCAAAGAAAATTAGATAACTCAAGCGATTTCTTCATTAATTTCACTTTGGCTTGCTCCAAACTTAACGCTCTGTTTTGAACCGTAATTCCTGCTTCTACAGTATCGATGGTTGCTCTATCACCGGCCAAAGCGCTTTTCTTAACGCCCAGAAAACGAACTCTGGCATTTTCTAAAAAATTACTATATATTTCTTTTTCGCTGTAGGCTCTTAACCAATCAAAATATGCCAATGAAGCATCATATAAGATTTGATTGACCAATAAATCCCGATCAGCTCTGGTTTGTTCTCTGAAAAACTTTGCTTTACGCAATGTAGCCATACGATCATTAATCAACAACCCTCTCGCTACAGATACAGAAACTCCCGCATTGAAAAGTCCATCTTCTGGAACTGTATCTTGAGGATTCAGAAACACTCCATCATTTTGCTCAAATCCTCCTTTAAACTCTATACCGTACCAGGTAGGGATTTTGAAAGTTGCATTTAAAAGATCGTAATATTCTGATCCTTTAAACTTTTTCCGATCGTAGTCTACTTCCATTTTAGGGTCAAAACCACCTCTTGCCTTCATTAAGTTTGCCTGACCTACACTAATATTAAGTTCGGCTTGTTTGGCAATAGGATGATATTTTTTCACATAGCCTAAGTACTCTTTAAAATTAAGCACAAGAGTATCTTGTTGCTGAGCAAAAAGAGGTGTTATCAAAAAAAACAGGGAATACATTATGTATTTCTTCATGTTATTTCTTTTCAGATTTGGCGATATTGTTTGTATCCGGTTGATAGTAGTTTGGCGGGAAACCATTAAGTTGTCTCCAAAGCTCGAACCAAATAGGAACATCTTCTAGTAGAGCCATTGTTCGTGCCCCCGATCCAACTTGTATTTCTGGCCATTCATGATCATTAGGATCTGGTGCAATAAGTATTCTATATTTACCATTGTCGCTAATAAATCTTTCTATTGCCACCACTTCTCCCCCATACGTACCATAGGATACATTGGGCCATCCACTAAATACAATAGCTGGCCAACCGTCGAATTGAATTCGTATTTTCTCACCAAGATGAATGAGCGGAACATCTAGAGGTTCTACATAAGTCTCAACAGCTAACTCGTATCCAGAAGGCATAATACTTACTAATTGATCCCCTTCCTTAAAGGTTTCTCCAACACCAGAACGTAGTGCTTTATTAATAAACCCATTTTGCGGAGCTTTGATATAGTACATATCATTACGCATTTCATAATTGGTATATTCATTCTCCAGTTTTGTGACCTGTGCCTCTGCATCAAACTGGTTCGATTGAGCTGTATACTTATCACTTTGCGATTTTGAGATTTTGTCAGTATACTCAGCCTGAATTCTATTTAATTCTATTTGAGCATTAATAACATCATTTTTACTGGCCAGTAATTTATTTTCCTGAGATATTAACTTTGCTTGAGTTTCTTGAAGCTTTAAGCGCTTTTCCTCTACATCAGTCAATGCTTTGAGCCCTTCTTTTTCTAATTGAACGATACGATTATATTGTCTTTCGGCTATACTGATATTGGTTTTTGCAGCCTCAAAATCAATACTATCGCTTTGTACCTTTAATCTAGATTGTAATAACTTATTTCGGGCCTGCTTCAATTTCAAGCCACGCTCACTGGTCAATGCCGCGATTTGATTGTTCAGAGCTTTCACTTTCCCTTCATATGAAGTAACAGACATTGATTTTGCTTTAATTTGTTGCCCCGTACGTGCGACCAAATTTGGATCAAAATACTCATTCTTCACTTCAGATATAAACAAGATAGTATCTCCTTCCTTAACAAAATCTCCTTCCTGAACATACCATTTTTCAATTCTTCCCGGGATTGGAGACTGAATAGTTTGGGGGCGTTGATCGGGCTTTAAGGTAGTTAAGTACCCGTTACCCGATATATTTTGTGTCCAGGGAAGAAACAAAATAACCACTACCGTTACAGCAAAAATCTTTAAGAACCGGTTAAAGTACTTATAATGCCTTCTATGAAAAACCTTTTTAGTTGCCTTATAATCAGAAAGATCGACTGTTTTATTTAATGCATTCTGCGAAATATTCAACATAACATTCTATTTTTCACTTACTATTTTTCCTTTTTCTATATTAATAATTCTACCACATCTTTGTATCCATTTTGAGTTTTGACTTACCACAACCAAAGCCCATGGATTAGAAGGCTCAGTAAGAAAATCCATAATTCGATTCACTTCTTGATCATCAAATTGATCCAAAGGATCTTTTAGAATCAGGAGTTTGGGTTTTCTTACAATGCTTCGAGCCAACACAATTTTCTTTGCAACTGTATAAGATACTTGCTTACCCTCTGGGTGAAGAATGGTATTTAACCCTTTGGGTTGCTCTTTGACAAATTGAGTAAGTCCAACCTTATCTAAAGCCCAATACACATCTTCGAAAGGAATTCCTGTATCTCCAAAAGTTACATTTTCAAGAATAGTACCTTCAAAAGGAGATTCTTCGGTTAAGGACTGTCCCAAATGCGATCTATAATAATTAAGATTTATACCTCTAAGTTCAACATTATTGATATAAACGCTACCAGTATTGGGTTCTATAAGTCCAGCTATAAGTCTTAACAAAGTAGACTTTCCTGATCCGTTTGATCCTTGCACAAGGATGGTACAATTTTCTGTAATCGTTAAAGAAATATCATCAAGAATCTTTCTGTTACTTTCTGGGGTTTGATAGGATACATGATCAAGTTCTACGGTAAAACCTTCATTTTCTTTAAACGGTTTCTCTCCGCCTTGCGGCTCTAAATCTTTATCAACCACTTGTCCTAATTTTTCTAAAGAAGTAAGTACATCGTAAAATGATTCAAGTCCCGTAATTAATTTTTCTACAGATCCAATGACAAGTACAATAATAATTTCGGCGGCTACAAACTGACCAATATTCATTTCTTGATTCAACACCAAAATACCACCAATTAACAAAAGGCCTGCAGTCACCAGTACTTTAAAACCAATCATCTGTATAAACTGAAGCACCAGTACTTTGAAATGGCTCTCTCTAGCAGTTAAATATTCGGTAACCAAGGTGTCATTTTTGGTAAGAGCCAGACTAGTTTTTCCAGAAAGTTTAAAGCTTACTATAGAACGTGCAATCTCTTGTATCCAGTGCGCAACCTTATATTTGCTTTTTGATTCTTTTAAACTAGTTTCTAATCCTTTTACAGCAGTGTATTTGAAAACTATATATACCAAAAGAAGTAGTAAAATACCATAAATAATAAAGAATGGATGGTAAAATGATAGTAACATTAAACCAAATAGAATTTGTAATAACGCTGCCGGGAAATCTACCAATATTTTGGCCAAACCTTTTTGTGCGGTAAGCGTATCAAAAAATCGATTTGCAAGTTCTGGCGGATAATAATTACGCAATTCGCTCATTTTTATCTTTGGAAAACGATACGAAAATTCAAAAGAGGCTCTTGTAAAAATCTTTTGTTGCACATTTTCTATAATCCGAATTTGCATTAGTTGTAACATTCCTGCAAACACAACCCCAAGAGTTACCAGAATGACCAGAATTATCCAGGAAGTACTAATTTGCGCTCCTTGAACCAGGTTTATTATAGCCTGGATCCCAAGCGGTAATGATAAATTAACCAATCCTGCAAATATTGCGTAATAAAAAGTTTGCATAATATCCTTCTTATCTAGCTGCAATAATCTGATTAATCGCTGCCAGGCTGTCAAAATATTTTTTGCCATATTGTTATTTCTTTATAGAGTCAAAAACTAAGTCGGTAAAAAATTTTGAAGGGGTAACTTTTTCGTTACAATCGGTTAATGATGAAAAGTGATCTCTGAGAAAATGTTGATGTAAAGCTCCTTCAATAACTGTACTAGCAAGGCTAGCAGGATACGGGTATTTGTTATTTACCTCGATAATCATATCCCTGATCCTGGTTGCCAAGCGTTTGTATATTGCAAAATAACCTTCTTTATTTTCTTTATCTACCTCTTTGGTCAAATAAGATTTAGAGTATTCATTGATAACAATCTTATTTAAGAGAATTTCATTTATATGAGAAAAAGATGAGTCTTCTTTTATTGATCTGGTAATGATCTCTATAGTCTGTCTTAATTTATCTTCTGGATCGGGGATACTATTAGTCTCAAAGACCAATTGATATTCGATCCACCCCCAATACCAACATGTAAGATATAACAAAAGCATATGTTTATTTTCGAAGTAACGATAAATAGAGCTTTCATTGGATCCAATTTTTTCTCCCAATTTCTTGAACGTAAAACTTTCAAACCCTATCTCCTGAATCATAAGAATACTATGTTCAATTATTCTCTTGCCCAAAGCAGAAGACTCGGGATCTTTGATATAGATCTTATCGTTAATTCTAACTTTTAAGTCTTGCAATAAATATTTCATCGTTTAAACTTTTTTGTTGACTGACATTTAATCTTTAATGAAAAAACTTATTGCAAACTTAAAAGTAATACTATTATAATTCAATAGATTAACTTTTATTTAACCAAAAAGAAATTTGAATAAACCTAATTGATTATTATTTTTATAAAAACCTAACTGAATATTTAACAATAAAACAAAACACAAATGAAAAAAGCACTGTTTTTTATATTATTATCAATTATTAGCTTGCAAGCGCAAGAAATGACCCCACCCAATCAAAGTTCAATTGAAGTAGGTGACAAGCTTATTATTGGGAAACCATCTGCAAAAGAGTATCAACATATTCACTTTCCAAAAACCAATTTTATAATGAAAAAAGGTGGTATAGCTAATTACAAAGCATTGGCAGGAAGTGATGTAACGGTGACAAAGATTGATAAAGACCAGGATGGAAACACCAAAATAACTTTAAAAAGAACCAATGGAAAAAAGTTTTTTAATGCCGTTGCTATTGTAAATGCCAATTTTGAAAAGGCTTTAGAAGAAAAAGAAATTCTACTATCCAATTAAAAGAAAGGAATAAAAAAACCATCCCGGTGTAGTTATTCGGGATGGTTTAATAAAGTTCAAAGCTTAAATTTATTTTTAGTAAAGGGCATTAATTGCCGTAATATCCGTACTTGTAAACTCTCCGTCCTCACTAGAACTGAAACAAGCTAACATAATAGAATCGGTTCTATCTGAACTTGGAGTACCAGGAATTAAAATAGCTCCTACTCCTGCACTACCTTCATTACTATTTTGACCACAACTCTGACGAGATCTGTAGTCTGTATGACGGAAACCAATACAGTGACCCATTTCGTGACCAATTACGTGTTCGTTTACATTGTTTCCGAAAGAACTTGTACCGGCATTAATTTGGATGAATTTGAATGGTCTACCAGCGCTATCTGGGAATCCAGCAGATCCACCACCACCACCTTGGTTGTTGTTATACACAACCATATCAGCAGCTTGGAAGTTTGTACCAAAAGTAAGTCTAAAATTAAGCGACGTATTTAACCTGTTATAATTATTAACCGCCCACTGTAATCCAGTTCTCATAGTACTAGTTAATGCATTTCCAGAACCAGTATATCCCAAGATATCAATAGTTCTGTTAGAACCTGTCACCAAGTTATTTGTACGATATTGTTTGTTACCGTCCGCTAAACTTTGGAGATCTGGTAGATTATCAAAATCATTAAGTGGAAATTTAATATCACCACCAGCAAAAATATACTTTTGAGTAACACCGTCTAACTCCGTAAAGTCTGCTATATAAGCATCAGACGTGTTAACTCCTAAGTTATTAAGTTTAGCAATTTGTTCTTTTGATAATTTTTCAACAGAAGCTTCTGGTTCTACTTCAGAAACATCATTTTTTTGACAAGATGTAGCAAAACCAGCTACAATAGCGCAAAGCGCTAATAATTTGATTTTTTTCATTTTTAATAAGTTGAGTTTGTGTAGTTACAAAACAAAATAGAATTGTTACCTCCTATTTTGAATACAATAGTTTAAAAAGCTTTGAACTTTTTTAAATTTTGCGGACTGAAGATATAATATTTTTTTTGAAATATGAGTTAATTTTTTGAACTATTCTTCATGAATACGGTAAAACCGTAAGATTATTTTAATGAATTCAGCGAAAATGGTTTTTTTAATCAATTGTAAAATCGATCAAATACACACAATATTTAAATCAATTTTCTATTAAAAAACTGTTAATACAGACTTATCCAAGCAGATACGATTAAAATAAAAAAAGTAAAAGAAATACTATCAAAAGAAAGTTTTTTCCTACAAATTATAAAATTTAGATTTTACATGTTAAAAAAAGTTTAATTTTTAAATATTTAACACTATAAGCAAAACTATATCTCCATATAACAACAAATTAACCTTCAAAATAAAAAACAAAACTTAAATTTAGTGCAAAAAAAAGCCCTTAAAAAGGGCTTATCTTATTGGAAAAAAATATGTTTTAAACAATCTCGGCACTTAGACCTGCCTGAAGTAATTTTGAGCACCTGGGTACAAGCTCTTCATAAGTTCCTGTTTTAACACTGCATTTGCCTTTATAATGTACTAATAAAGCACATTGTTCTGCTTGTAAAAGCGTATGTTCACAAGAATAAATCAAAGTTTCGATAACATGATCAAAAGTGTTGACATCGTCATTATAAAGTATAATCTCGTTATTATTCTGCTCGATTGTTTGCTCTAGAACTTCTTCTAATACTTTTTCTTGGGTACTCATAGAAAAAAAAGTTTTGTACAAATATAGTAACTTAAGCATTCAAATACGTAAAAAAGCCGGCTATTTTAATTCATAATAAGCTGCTATCCAATTATTTCTAGAAAAATGATCTTTATACACTAATCCATTTATTGAACACTCATTAGAAATCATTTCTATATCTTCTTGATAAAAACCGCTTAGAAAGAGCATCCCTCCGGGAAGCAAGGAATTTGCGTAATGCTTAATATCATTAAGTAAAACATTGCGGTTGATATTAGCAATTACTACATCATAATTTCTTCCAGACAAAAGAGAAACATTTCCTTGATATGCTTTAATAGCATCGCAATTATTTCGCTCTATGTTTTCTACTGTATTTAAGTAACACCAATTATCAATATCAATAGCATCAATGGGGCTTGCTCCTCTCATTTCTGCCAAAATTGCCAATACCCCTGTACCACATCCCATATCTAGAACCTTTTTGTCTTTTAGGTTTGCTTTTAACAAATGCTGAATCATCATATGTGTAGTTTCATGATGCCCCGTCCCAAATGACATTTTGGGTTCTATTATGATATCATATTTTGCCTCTGGTTTTTCATGAAATGGTGCTCTTACGCTACAAACACCATCTACCAGAATAGGATTAAAGTTTTTTTCCCATTCTGAGTTCCAATTGACTTGCTCTATTTCTTCAAATGTGTATTTTATTTTAAATTCTCCAGAACCTAGAATATGGATATCATTTAAAATACCATCATGCCAATCTTCTTTCTTAATATATGCATTTACTCCATCTTCGGTTTCTACAAAACTTTCAAATCCAGCATATCCCAGCTCTGCAATAAGAATTTCGGAAGCAGGCTGTAAAGTAGAAACTTTAAAATAATATCCCAGGTATATTGTATTTGACATAATCTATTTTTATTACGGTACAAAGGTAATCTTTATACGCAATAAAAAAGCACTCCAAAGAAGTGCTTTTTTATATTTGATCGTATTTCTCTTTTGTATTTAGATAGCTTTTGCGATAGTTCCAAAACTTTCTGCATCCAAAGAGGCACCTCCTATCAATCCCCCATCTACATCTGGTTTTGCAAAAATTTCTTTGGCATTGTTTGGTTTCACACTACCTCCATATAGAATGGAAACTTCATCTGCAATTTCTTCATTAAATGCCTTGCCTATTGTTGCACGAATAAAAGCATGCATTTCCTGGGCTTGATCTGGTGACGCAGTTTCACCTGTTCCTATAGCCCAAACGGGTTCATAAGCCAAAACAATATTTTTCCATGCTGAAGCATCTATATGAAAAAGTCCATTTTTGAGTTGATTCTCTACGACAGAGAAATGCCCATTACTTTTACGATCTTGTAATTCTTCTCCAAAACAAAAAATTACAGTCATATTGTGTTTTAAGGCGGTATTTACTTTTTCGGCTAACAACTGATCTGTTTCCCCAAAATATGCTCTACGTTCACTATGACCTAAAATTACAATTTCTACATCTATACTCTTAAGCATATCTGCAGAGATTTCACCAGTAAAAGCACCATTCTCTGCTTGATGCATATTTTGTGCAGCAACCTTAATATTAGTACTCTTTAATTCTTGAGTTGTCTTAGATAAATTAGTAAAAGTTGGAGCAACAATAATTTCAGCTCCAGAAATACCTCCTACGTTTTCTTTCAAACCAGAAAGTAACGATTCTGTTTCTGCCAGATTTTTATTCATTTTCCAGTTTCCGGCTACAATTTTTTTTCTCATTAATTTTAGTATTTATATTGTGGTTAAAGTATTGGTTTCTAAACTAAAAATGATATTAGATCACTCACACTCTTATTCTTGGATCTAACCATCCGTATATAACATCGACAAATATATTGATTAGTATAAACATACTGGCTATAACCAATACAGAACCCATGATAATAGGTAAATCCAACGTATTTAATGCATCAACAATCTCTTTTCCTAACCCATTCCATCCAAAAATATATTCAACAAAAACGGCACCTGCCAGCATAGATGCGAACCACCCAGAAATTGCTGTGACTACAGGATTTAACGAGTTTTTTAATGCATGTTTTCGAATAATTTGAAACATAGAAAGTCCTTTGGCTTTTGCAGTACGAATATAATCTTGACCAAGTACTTCGAGCAAAGAATTACGCATTAATTGAGTAACTACTGCCAATGGTCTTATTCCTAAAACAATGGCAGGCAAAATCAAATTTTTCCATTGTATATAACTCCCTTCTCCAAAATCATCAACTTCATAAAGGCTTCCGTTCATATTAAGATTGGTGAATTCATGCAATACATAACCAAATAACCAGGCAAAAATGATCGAACTAAAAAAAGACGGAACACTCATACCCAAAGTACTTACTAGTTGAATTAATCTATCTGCCCATTGATCTTTTGTTAATGCACTTATGATTCCCAAAAAAATTCCCAAAAATATAGCGATACATATTGATGAAACAGCCAAAACTATGGTGTTTGGCAGGGTCTCTTTGATCACATCACTTACTTTTTTCCCTCTTTTCTGAAAAGAGTCTCGTAAATATGGAAACTTCATAACCACGGCTGTGTTTTTAACACTAAAAAGTTTAATTGCAGTGTACTTCTTTTTGTCTAAATACGAAAAATCTTCTTGACTTAAACTATGAAAAGAAATTGGAGAAAGATCATTAATATAATACCCATACTGTGTAGTTATAGGTTTATCAAAACCATACTTTTTCCGCACATTGTTTAATTGCTCCTTACTTTCATTTTGGCCCAGCATCATTTGGGCAGGATCTCCTGGAAGTAATGTAAAAAGTAAAAAAATCACAGTAATTACTCCCAATAAAGTGAGTAAAGCATACCCTATTTTATTAATGAGGTATCCCAGCATAATTATTTAGATTTCCCCTTCAATTTTTCCACTTCTTCAAGAGTATAAACTTTATATTGCACTCCAAAGAGGCGTTCACAATATTCCTCTACAGTTTCGGTAAAACCAGCTTCTTTTCTTCTTTGATTAACCGATTCTTGATCCTTAATTGGCCATATCATCGGAATTTGACTCCCAGTGTTCTCTGTAAAGGTCATTCCCTGGGTTCCATAGATTTGCTCTAAACCCTGTTGCATAAGATGTCTATCTTCCATCATAGCAACAGAAGACCTGTCCAATTCTCCTTTTTCACCCGCTTCCTTTATGATAGGTAAATACTTACCGATCTTATTAGAATGTTGAATTACTAACCATGCTGCAATACTCGTTTCTTCGCCAACTAATGATTTACCAGGGTATCCATGTTTTTCGAACACCTTTTCTATAAACAAAGTATTTGTACTATCAATTTGTTTTTGCACATCCCAAGAAATGTTTCCATCATTTCTTCCCTCTTGATCGAGCTTCATAATGCTATCTAGCTGTGTCTTTAACCTTACATTAATTTTTGGTTTTGGTGGCGCTACCTTTTCGAGTAAAAGTTTTTTCGCATCGTTCCAATGTAATTTTTCAACAATAGTTCCTTTTTTAAGCTGAACGATTCCAGGGTTTGACCTTAAAATGGTTTTTAAAGCAGTCTCATCTGTAGTATAAAAATCAAAATCGAGGTTATATCTTTCTTTAATTTCGGACATTGCTTTTGGCGCAGAAGCAGTAAGACCAATTACATTATACCCTTTGGATAATGCTTCTTTGGTAATTGTTTTAACAGCATCAAACCCTTCAGCTTCACTTTTTGACAAATTATACGCAACAATGAGGATCACATTCTCTTCTTGAAGATATTCAGTAGTATAATCTACATTACCTTTCTCGATAGCAAAATCGTGAATCGGAGGTTCATATCCTTCTTTAACTGTTTCAGTTTCTACATCAATAAATTTACCATCCACTTTTGGATAATCCCCACTAGTGGTGATGATTTTTTCTTCACCGCCAACATTAAACTTCCAATGATACGCAAATTCAGCCTTTGGAGCATCTTCTGGCACCTGCATTCCCTGTTCGATATTTGTTCCAATTTTATAGGCTCTAAAATCAAAAACTGGCAAATGCATTAACACATGATATGCAAACCCAAGACAAGCTGTAAAAGCACCAAACACGATCCATTTGTGGGTAGGAATAGGGTTTATAGGAGTAATAAATTTACGTCCAAAGAATAATATTAATATTAAAATAAGAAGAATAACATCTTTGGTAAAAGATTCCCAAGGTGTTAACGGTAATGCGTCTCCAAAACAACCGCAATCGGTAACTTTATTAAAATAAGCCGAATAAAATGTCAAAAATGTAAAAAACACGATCATTAGCAGTAATGACCAAACCGTAAACTTGGGCAAATACCCTAATATTAAGGTTATACCTAATATTACTTCAAAAATCACCAGGAAAACTGCTATTAATAAAGCATAAGGAATTAAAAACTCTAAATTGAGCACTCCCTCTCCAAAATATTCTTGTAGTTTATAAGAAAACCCCAATGGATCATTCAACTTTATAAATCCTGAGAACAGAAACAACGCTGCGACAAATATTCTGGAAAATGTAACTAGTATTTTCATAAATCAATATTCTTTTTCGGGAATAATTCGACCAATATAATTAGTTATAAATCTTCCCTTCTTTAGTTTAACAGTATTTTATACGTTTATTCTTATCTTGCTTCGCCAAGATGAATCATTGCAAATACCGCATAATTAATCATATCTTGATAGTTTGCATCAATCCCCTCACTTACAAGTGTTTTTCCTTTATTATCCTCTATTTGTTTTACCCTTAATATTTTCTGGATAATGAGATCTGTAAGAGAACTTACTCGTAAATCACGCCATGCTTCTCCATAGTCATGATTCTTGTTCATCATTAATTCTTTGGTAATCTCAACATGCTTTTTATATAATTTCTGGGCTTCTTCAGTAGAAAGATCAGGTTGATCTGCAACACCTTTTTCTAATTGGATTAATGCCATGATACTATAGTTAATAATCCCTATGAATTCTGATGTTTCATCTTCATCTATCTTACGCACTTCATTTTCCTGAAGACTTCGAATGCGTTGTGCCTTAATAAAAATTTGATCGGTTAATGACGGAAGCCTTAATATTCTCCAGGCACTTCCGTAGTCTTTCATTTTTTTTACAAATAGATCACGACATGTATTTATGATCGCGTCATATTGTGCAGACGTATCTTGCATATAACTGTTGAATTTTGCGTAAATTTCGCTTTAATATGGGAATTAAAAAAATTGAATCTAAAAATAAATAATGACAATTAACTGCAAAGGTTCTCTGATAGATCTATCTACCCCAAAAGCAATGGGGATTCTTAACGTTACACCGGATTCTTTTTATGATGGTGGTCAATACAAAGACGAATACCAAATTCTGTCTCAAACAGAAAAAATGCTGACTGAAGGAGCTA
Source organism: Aquimarina gracilis (assembly GCF_035285365.1). Classification (NCBI taxonomy): domain Bacteria; kingdom Pseudomonadati; phylum Bacteroidota; class Flavobacteriia; order Flavobacteriales; family Flavobacteriaceae; genus Aquimarina; species Aquimarina gracilis. The sequence goes on from NZ_JAYKLX010000002.1 coordinate 495,158, forward strand.
CATTTATAGACATAGGAGCATATTCATCGAGACCCGGAGCAGACCATATTTCTGAAGAAGAAGAGAAGAAAAGAATTTTACCAATCATAACACTTTTACTTAAAAAGTTTCCCGAGATTTTAGTATCTGTAGATACATTTAGAAGTGAAATTGCTAAACGTAGTATCGAAGCTGGAGCAGCATTAATTAATGATATCTCTGCCGGAAATCTGGACAAGAATATGATCTCTACGGTAGGAGAATTGAAGATCCCTTACATTATGATGCATATGAAAGGAACTCCTCAAACCATGAAATCTATGGATCAATATGAGGATCTTATAAACGAAATAAATCTGTATTTTTCTAAAAAAGTTGCCCAAGCCAGACAGCATGGAATAAATGATATTATCATCGATCCCGGATTTGGATTTGCAAAAAATGTTACTCAAAACTTCGAATTACTTAAAAATCTTGAACTATTGCATATTCACAACCTACCCATATTGGCTGGATTATCAAGAAAATCTATGATTTACAAAACTTTAAATACCGAACCAGCACAGGCTTTAAACGGAACAACATCGCTAAATACGATTGCACTTCTTAAAGGAACTTCAATCTTAAGGGTTCATGATGTAAAAGAAGCCATAGAGTGTATTACATTAATAAATCAAATACGAGTAAGTTAACTTTATACAATCCCGTTTCGCTAATTTTTCTATTTTTACAAAAACTCCTGACACTTTGGATTTAATCAATCTTAGAATACTTGATGTACTTGATATCGTATTAGTAGCTGTATTGCTATACTACATCTATAAGTTGGTTAAGGGCACAGCTGCTATCAATATTTTTATTGGAATTGTAATGATTTATCTGGTTTGGAAACTTACACAGTTTCTTGCCATGGAAATGTTAAGTAGTGTGCTAGGTGAGTTTATTGGCGTAGGAATGTTTGCACTAATTGTTGTTTTCCAGCAGGAAATACGCAAATTCTTATTAATGATTGGATCGACCAATTTTGGAAGAAGGCGAAAATTTTTAAGACAATTAAAATTTATTAGAGATACTCCCGAAGATAGTGTTACCAATGTAAAATCTATCATTGAGGCTTGTCTAAATATGGGTAAAACCAATACCGGAGCTCTTATTGTTATTAAACGAAACACCTCACTTGATTTTGTAAAAACCTCTGGGGATGCTATGGATATTCTAGTAAACACCCCCATCCTGGAAAGTGTTTTTTACAAAAACAGCCCATTGCATGACGGTGCAATGATCATCGAAGATAATCATATAGTAGCCACGCGTGTTATATTGCCGGTAACAAATGATAATAATATGCCTTTGCGTTTTGGTCTACGCCATAGAGCTGCAGTAGGCATCACCGAAAAAACAGATGCCTTGGCATTAGTGGTAAGCGAAGAAACCGGTAAACTTTCTTATATCAAAAATGGAGAGTTTGTTATTTTTAAAACAAAAGAAGAGTTAGAAGAAAAAATAAAAAGGGACTTGGTTTAATGGGAGATATAATTACGATTACAAATTGTAAAAATTGCGGAAAACAAATTGAGATTTATAATTTTGATGTAATTGGTAAAAAAATATTACATTCGCGGTGTTCACATTAATCAATCTCATTTCTTTTATAATATTCTAAAATTTTCTTAGCATTCATGGTGATAGCTGAAAAACCAAAAAAGAGTAAGCATTAATTAATTTAACTATATTATTATGAAATTATCTTTAAATGATTTACAAGCTTCTGAATGTATTGAAACATTAGACCAAAAAGAATTAAACAAAGTACATGGAGGAAACAGTATTGGTATCGGATATGCTATATCGTGGGGCGTAGCAAAAGTTGCCGGTTGGTTTGACGATAGCGATGAGTATGTTGCATACGATCCTTGTGATCCACTTGCCGCTGAATAAAATAAACTTCAAAACGATATTGCGCAAAAAACCTAGGTTATTTATTCAAAAAAGTAATCTAGGTTTTTGAAAAAAATCTAAAACTATATTATACCAAATTCTTATCTAAAGATTTACTCTTCTACTGCAATGGCAAATTGCACTTCATAAAGATTCCTGTAATACCCATTGGCTATCTCGAGAAGTTCATTATGATTTCCTTGCTCTACTATTTCACCTTGGTCCATTACTATGATCTTATCTGCATTTTTAATAGTAGCCAATCGGTGAGCAATAACAATCGAGGTTCTTCCTTTTGTGATTTTATTGGTAGCATCTTGGATCAACTGTTCGCTATGCGAATCTATAGAAGATGTAGCTTCATCAAGCACCAAAATTTCCGGATTAGTTACATATGCTCTCAAAAAAGAAATTAATTGCCTTTGACCAGAAGACAACATGGCACCTCTTTCTTTAACATTGTAATGATACCCATCTGGTAAACTAATAATAAAGTCATGAATTCCTATTTCTTTGGCAGCTTCGTGCACTTGCTCTTCGGTAATTTCGGGATTATTAAGTGTAATGTTATTCAATATAGTATCTGCAAACAAAAACACATCCTGAAGCACAACAGCAATATGGCTTCGCAATGATTCTAAACGAATGGTCCTTATATCTACATCATCTATCGATATAACTCCACTATCGATTTCATAAAATCTACTTAGTAAATTAATGATTGTTGATTTCCCAGCCCCTGTTGCTCCAACAATAGCAACAGTTTCACCAGAATTGACATTAACAGAAACCCCCTTCAATACTTCTTCTCCTTCAAGATAACTGAATCTCACATTTTCGAATGAAATATTACCTTTTACCTCTTCTAGTTCTATCTTCCCTTCGTCCTCAATTTTAGAATCTGTATCCAGAACAGCAAATACTCTGTTGGCTGCCACCATTCCCATTTGTAGGCTATTAAACTTATCTGCTATTTGGCGTAGAGGCCTGAATAACATTTGTGATAACTCTATAAACGCAACAACAACACCCAAGGTTATTACATCTCCTTGAGCAGCTTTTAATCCACCAAACCAAACAATCAATCCAATGGTAATTGAGCTTGACATTTCTGCAATAGGAAAAAAAATGGAGTTATACCAAACGGTTTTTATCCATCCTTTTTTATGCTTTTCATTAATCTCCTTAAAATTGGCGTATTCGGTTTTTTCTCTTGTAAACAGTTGAACTATTTTCATACCGGTAATACGTTCCTGAACAAAAGAGTTAAGATTAGAAACCTGCGTACGAACTTCCTCAAAAGCTACTTTCATTTTCTTTTGAAAAACCCTGGTTGCATAAATTATTACAGGTAAAACCATCAACACTAACAAAGTAAGCTCCCAGCTTTTATAAAACATATACCCCAAAATGACTAACATTTTCAATAGGTCACTAATAATCATAAAAAGTCCCTGACTAAAAATACTAGCAATGGTCTCTATATCGCTAACCGCTCTGGTTACCAATCTCCCTACAGCAGATTGATCATAATATTGTTTCTTGAAGCCAAGCATGTGCTGGAATAATTTCACTCTAATATCCCGAATCACTTCTTGTCCCAGCCAATTCGCAAAATATATGAACAAAAATTGAGTAATTACTTCAAGAAATAGTACACCAAGTATTAAACTTATTAGAGTTAACAACAACTCTCCGTTTTGCGGAATTATACTTCTGTCGATTACTTGCTGCAAAAGGTGAGGTCTCAAAACAGCAAATACAGATAATAAGATAGCAAAAAACGCCACAGAATAAAAAGTAAGTCGATAGGGGTCAGTATACGTTATTAACCTCTTGAACAACTTAAAATCAAAAGCTTTACCACTCTTTTCTGACATTTATTTAATAAATTTTTCTGGATATTCTACTTTAGTTAAATATAGGCCATGCGCAGGCACCGAATAGCCTGCACGACCACGGTCTTCGCTTTTTATAATATCGACAAGATCATCCAAATCGAGCTTGTGCTCTCCTATTTCGATCAAAGTCCCTACGATTGCCCGTACCATGTTTCTTAAAAAGCGATTTGCAGAAATTTTAAAAACAATTTTATCTTTATTACTCTCCCAAAAAGCTTCTGTAATGGTACAATTATACGTTTTTACATCGGTTTTAGACTTACTGAAGCATTTAAAATTAGTATAGTTTAACAGTAATTTAGCAGCTTTATTCATAAGATCCAAATCCAAAGTTTTCTTCAAATAATAGGATTTATTAATTACAAATGGGTCTTTAGTAAAATTAACATGATACTCATAAGACCTACTAATTGCATCAAAGCGGGCATGCGCCTCTTCGTTTACCCGGAAAACAGATCGGATTGCAATTTCTAGTGGTAAAATTGAATTTAGTTTATAGCTAAGATCTTCATCATTCAATTCATTTTCAAAATCAAAATGTGCCATGATTTGTTTAGCATGAACTCCCGTGTCAGTCCTACCTGCTCCTACAATTTCAGTTTTAGTACGCAAAATAGTAGACAAAGAATCTTCTAAAACCTCCTGAACCGAAATCGCATTAGGTTGTCGCTGCCAGCCATGATATGGTGTTCCATCATAAGAAAGTTCTAAAAAGTATCTCAAAGTATTCTATTTTTGTAAAACCAAAGGCAAATATACCTTTTATAATACAGATACATATTATGACCAGGTTTCTGTTTTCTTATTATTCTATAAACGATATTTATATTCTTAATTTTGAAAAAAATCCTTCTACTTAGCGATACCCATAGTTATATCGATGATCGAATCTTACATTATGTAAAAGAAGCAGACGAGGTCTGGCATGCAGGGGATATAGGAGACCTGAAGGTAACAGATGCTATTGAAGCTATCACCCCCTTAAAAGCAGTTTATGGAAATATTGATAATGATAAAGCCAGAGCTACTTTTCCCTTAAACCAAAGGTTTATCTGCGAAGGGGTTTCAGTTTGGATCACTCATATTGGTGGATATCCCCCAAAATATAATCGTGTTACCCGAGAAGAAATTAGGTTAAATCCACCAAAACTATTTATCTGTGGTCATTCACATATTCTCAAAGTAATTCCAGATCATAAAAATGGACTTCTACACATGAATCCTGGTGCTGCTGGTACGCATGGTTTTCATAAAGTAAGAACCATGCTTCGATTTACATTAGCTTCTGGTAAAATTGAAAATCTTGAAGTCATCGAATTAGGAAAAAAATAAAACCCGAAGTTGGCATACTTCGGGTTTTAACGCACTAATACTACTAAGATGTTAGGTTTATCGTAATCGATCTACAGATTTTACGAGATTTTCATCCTTTTTAATAGCCTTATTGGCCATTACTAATAAAACGATAGAAATAATAGGAATTATCATCCCAATACCTTTCTCAGAAACCTTAGTTTCTCCAGATACCGTTAGAGACCAATAAACAAATACTCCTAGTAAAATAAAGTTTAATAAGATATTGATACGCCCCAATACAAATTGAAGCTGTCGGTTTTTAAACAAAAAGATTGCTATAAAGGACAAGACAGCCGATCCAGCAAACAACCCTAAAAGAAAAAAATCTTCCTTCGCAAACAATTCAACCCCATCACTATCAATACCGTATGGTAAAAATACAGGTAGTGCTGCCGAAACTCCGGCGGCCAATAAAAGGTATATCGTTTGGATTCTTTGTAACATTACAACGTTTTCTTACGGAAAAGCAAAAATAAGAGTTTCTTTTTATAAATATGTGTAAAAAATTAAAAATAAAGTCGTATACTTGCAGCACAAAATCTGTAACCCATTCAATCAAGGTTACTTACCTTCGAAATAAAATTTTCCTAGATTCTTCTTTAGAAAATTTATATACCTAAACGTAAATTATATAACAAATTTAAATGTTAGATATTTCTGAATTAAAAGCAAAAAAGCTTCCTGAATTACAGGAAATTGCAAAAACCCTAAGTGTACCTAAATATCGTACACTCAAAAAATTGGACTTGGTATACCAAATATTAGATTACCAAGCCGCCAATCCCGACAAAGTAAAAGAGGTTGCAAAAGAAGACTCTTCCAAAAAGACAGAGCCTGAAAAAAAGAATACAAACCCTCGACAAAGAAGACCACGCACCAGAAAAACAGATGGCCCGAACAACCCTGTTAATAAAGAAACTAACGTTTCTAAAGAGAAGACTGGTGAAGCTGCTTCACATACCCCAGCAGAAAATACTCCTAAAGGTTCACATACCGAAAACATAGTTAAAGGGGAAGAAAATAAGGATAGCGATAAACCACATCAAAATAAAGATGATAAGAAAGATCACAGGAATCGTGGTAATGACAAATCGCAACAAAATAAAAACAGAAATAACAACAAAAAGGAAAACGGAAATAGAGATAATCGAAATCGCTATAAAGAACCTGATTTCGAATTTGATGCTATTATAGAAAGTGAAGGGGTTCTTGACATTATGCAAGATGGTTATGGCTTCTTACGCTCAAGTGATTATAATTATCTTTCATCACCAGATGATATTTATGTATCTCAATCACAAATAAGACTTTTTGGATTAAAAACAGGAGATACCGTATTAGGACAAGTTAGACCCCCTAAAGAAGGAGAAAAATATTTCCCTCTTATTAAGGTAAATAAAATTAATGGGCTCGATCCACAAGTGGTACGCGACAGGGTTTCTTTTGAACACTTAACTCCATTGTTCCCTCAAGAAAAATTTAAACTGGCAGAAAAACAAAGTACAATTTCTACCAGAATTATGGATTTATTTGCTCCCATTGGTAAAGGACAAAGAGGAATGATTGTCTCGCAACCCAAAACTGGTAAAACCATGTTACTAAAGGATGTTGCCAATGCAATTGCTGCCAATCATCCAGAAGTATATCAAATGATTCTTCTAATCGACGAAAGACCAGAAGAAGTTACCGATATGCAACGTAATGTTAAAGGAGAAGTAATAGCGTCAACATTTGATAAAGAAGCCAATGAACATGTAAAAGTTGCCAACATTGTTCTTGAAAAAGCCAAAAGACTTGTAGAATGCGGCCATGATGTGGTGATATTACTTGACTCTATTACCAGGTTGGCAAGAGCTTACAATACTGTTCAACCTGCAAGTGGTAAAATATTAAGTGGTGGTGTTGATGCCAACGCACTTCACAAACCAAAACGCTTCTTTGGTGCAGCACGTAATATTGAAGGAGGAGGATCTCTATCTATAATTGCCACTGCCTTGACCGAAACTGGATCTAAAATGGATGAGGTAATCTTTGAAGAGTTTAAAGGAACCGGTAATATGGAGCTGCAATTGGATAGACGAATTGCAAACAAACGTATCTTCCCAGCGATTGACCTTATATCAAGTAGTACTCGTCGTGATGATCTATTATTAGACGACACAACAATACAACGTATGTGGATTATGAGAAAATATCTTGCAGACATGAATCCTGTAGAGGCTATGGAATTTATTAACGAGCGTTTTAAACAAACACGCAACAATGATGAATTTTTAATTTCCATGAACGGTTAATTCAAAAAAGATAATTAGACGAGATAATAAAAACGGCTATCAAAAATTGATAGCCGTTTTTATTTATCGTTCTTTTAAGGAATGTTTAAAGAACATCTCTCTAATTTTATATTCCTAATAATTTCTTGAAAGTTTTTTCTAATTCAACAGACCAATTGTTCAAAATTAATTTCGACATGAAAAAAATACCATATATAATAGTACTTACAATCTCATTTCTATTTATTAGTTGTCAAAGCAATGGCCAATCAACAAAAAATGAAAAAAACCCCCTTCAAAATATCAACCCAGTTGAAGTCCCAATGGTAGACGGTTTGGATAGAGCTTACTTTGCTAGTGGATGTTTTTGGTGTGTAGAAGCCATCTATGAAAGTGTAAAAGGAGTAAAAGAATCCATTTCAGGGTATTCTGGAGGACACACAAAAAACCCAACGTATCAATCAAGCAATACAGGACGTACCGGACATGCAGAAGCGGTAGAAATATATTATGATCCTAATGTTGTATCCTTTGCTACCTTGGTAGATGTATATTTTGGCTCACAAAATCCAACTCAAGTAAACGGACAAGGCCCCGATCATGGGTCACAATATCGATCTATCATTTTTTATCAAAATGAAGAACAGAAAAAAATTATAGAACAAAAGAAAAAAGCTTTAGGTAAAAAGCTTAATAGAAAAATAGCTGCAGAAATACTTCCATTTCAAAAATTTTGGATAGGAGAAGATTATCATCAGGATTACGAAAAAAGAAACCCATACAATCCATACATTAGAAATGTATCCATACCCAGATTAAAAAGATTTCAATCCAAATTTCCAGAACTTATTAAAAAGAACCATTAGTAGATAAAATTCTAATATGTTAAACTTTACTAAATATGATTTGTAACGACATTTTCGCATTTGATGTATTTTCAGGTCACACATCTTCTACTTCGCCTTTTTATATAGCCTTATAATGCCTGAAAAGTAAAACCGACAAAATCTGCTAAAAAAACATTCTAAATCGGTTGTAATGCAATAAAAAATCGTTGAAAAACACAAAACAGAGAAAAAAAATTCATATTTTTGTACAAATAAAATCAAAAGATGTTGTGTTTTTAATATTAAAACACTACTTTTGAATCTGATTTAATGGTTTTCTTATCAGTATTTTAATACAAATTATTAAAGTTCTACTAAAGAAAAAATTTGTTAAATTATTGAAAAACAAACCATTACCAATCAGATTGTTCTTTTAAAAGTTGTTAATATTCGCTTCTTAAGAAAAATATATATTAAGAAGAATTTAGAGTAAATTTAACTTTGGCATCTTTTTTGAAAGGCAATTTTTGACGGTAAATTCGAGTTTTAGAACTCAGAAAATTGAATTAACATAAAAATAATATTGAATAAAAATTATAACCCAATCTACTTAAAAACAAGAGATATGAAATCTATTTTTACATTTATTCTGCTTTTGGTGATTACTTTCTCGTCGGCTTATGCTCAGTCTGAGCAATATTTGATGTCCGCTCAAAAATTAACAGTTCGAAGTGGTCCAGGATTAAACTTTAATACTATCGCTGAGGTTCCTCAAGGAACTCAAGTATATGTGATGAGTTCTAACTATGGAGAGTGGAGTGCTATCCAGTATAAAAGTATGAACGGTTTTGTTATTACAAAGCACTTAACAGAAGATAGCCGAATCGCAGACGCTGAAAGAGCGGCAAAAGAAGCAGCTGCCAAGAGAGAAGCTGCAAAAGCAGCTGCCCAAGCTGCAATCGCACAAGCAGAAGCAGCTAAAAGAGCTGCAGAAGAAGCAGCAAGAAGAGCTATTGCAAATGCAGAGCGTTTAAAAAGAGAAGCGGAAGCCAATGCAGCTAAAGCAATCGCTGATGCTGAAGCAGCCAAAAGATCTAAAGATGCAGCAGCAAGAAAGGCTCTTGCTGACACTAGAGAAACACAAAAAGCCCTTGAAGAAGCGAGACGTAGAGCAGCACAAGGTGACGTAGCTGCGGCACCTATTGAGTCTACCACTCCTTCTTATGGTTCTAGTTCTAATGCGTCTACTCCTACTGCTGCTACTATGACAGTAACTAGAGAAGATAAATATTCTTCTTGGGAATCAAAGACCTATAAGTCTGGTGCAACACCAAAGTCATTTAACTTTAAAGGTAAGTTTGACTATAAGTTAGACAACTACCTTAAAATTAAAGTAGGTAAAAACACAGAATGTGTTGTTAAGCTTTATAAAATGGGTAAAACCGAAAATGATGATGAGCTAGTGCGTATTACATATATCAATAAAAGCACTACGCAATTTATCAGAAACATCCCTCAAGGTGAGTACTACTTAAAAATTGCTTATGGTTTTGAATGGAAGGAAAAAGTTATTAACGGAAAGCGTGTAGGGACATTTACTAAGAACGCTTTATACGAAAAAGGTACTCAAATCTTAGATTTTAACACTGTTAAAACTTCGAAAGGAATTAGTGTACCTTCATACAACTTGTCATTAGACCTACGTCCTTCTGGAAGTGGTGGATACCAAACTAACGGAGAGGAGAACATTTCTCCAGAACAGTTCAATAGCGATAGAGGCTAAAAAAATAAAAATATACATTTAATCACCAAAATATAAATGTAACAAAATGTTAGGGCGCTGCCCTAACATTTTTTTTATATCCCTATCCCAATCATTTTATTATTCTTTAATAATACAACAAGGAACCAATAGCTATTGGCGCATATCAAAAAATATTATCACTTTTAGGAAAGGTTATCTAACATGGTTACCCTTAAAAAAGAATAAAAAAATATCCCAGAACGATGTTCTGGGATATTTTTTAGTTTAAGGTATAATCTTTATTATTTACTAGTTGCGCGATGCCTTTCTCTAGCCAATAATGTATTTTTAAGCAGCATTGCTATAGTCATCGGCCCTACTCCTCCAGGAACCGGGGTAATATACGAAGCTTTTTTGCTTACATTTTCAAAATCAACATCCCCTACAATTCTATAGCCTTTTTTTGCAGATTCATCCGGCACTCTTGTGATACCTACATCAATAATTACAGCATCATCCTTAACCATTTCTGCTTTCAGGAAATTAGGCACACCCAATGCCGAAATTACAATATCAGCCTGAGAGATAATCTGTGTAATATTTTTGGTATGACTATGCGTAAGTGTAACCGTAGAATTACCGGGCCAACCTTTTCTTCCCATCAAAATACTCATAGGGCGTCCAACGATATGACTTCTTCCTATTACCACAGTGTGTTTTCCTTTGGTATCTACATCATATCGCTCTAGTAATTCCAAAATTCCAAAAGGAGTTGCAGGAATAAATGTGGACATGTCCAATGCCATTTTCCCAAAATTCATAGGATGAAAACCATCTACATCCTTATCTGGATCCACCGCAAGCAATACTTTTTGAGTGTCTATTTGAGGAGGTAATGGTAATTGAACAATAAACCCATCGATATCATCATCTTCATTAAGTTCTTTTATTTTGGCAAGCAGTTCGATTTCACTAGTTGTACTAGGCATCTTTACCAAAGTAGATTCGAAACCTATACGTTCGCAAGCTCTAACCTTGCTACCTACATAGGTTAAACTAGCGCCATCATTACCTACCAAAACAGCTGCAAGATGTGGCACTTTCTCACCACGTTCTTTCATTTTTTGAACTTCGGCAGCAATTTCATCTTTGATATCGTTACTTATTTTCTTTCCATCCAGTATTTCCATTCCCCCAATAATCTTTAAAATTTATATATTAAGTTTTGTGTTATCTCATTTTACCCATCATCTGCATCATTCGTTTACCACCGCCACCTTGCATCATTTTCATCATTTTACTCATTTGGTCAAACTGTTTCAGCAATTGATTTACCTGTTGAATTGAAGTACCAGAACCTTTACCAATACGTTTTTTTCTACTGGCATTTATAATTTGTGGTTTGGATCTTTCTTCTGGTGTCATAGAATGTATTATAGCTTCGATATGCTTAAATGCATCATCATCTATATCCATATTCTTCATCATTTTTCCGGCACCTGGTATCATCCCTACCAAGTCCTTCATATTACCCATTTTCTTAATCTGTTGGATTTGTTTCAAGAAATCATCAAAACCGAACTGATTTTTGGCTATTTTCTTTTGAAGTTTTCTAGCTTCTTCTTCATCAAACTGTTCTTGCGCACGTTCTACAAGAGAAACCACATCTCCCATTCCCAGGATACGATCTGCCATACGTGAAGGATAGAAAACATCTATTGCTTCCATTTTTTCACCTGTACCAATAAACTTAATCGGTTTATTGACTACAGATTTGATAGATATTGCCGCTCCACCTCTGGTATCACCATCAAGTTTTGTAAGAATAACTCCGTCAAAATTCAGAACATCGTTAAAAGCTTTGGCTGTATTCACTGCATCCTGCCCTGTCATAGAATCTACTACAAACAGTGTTTCGTTAGGCGTTACCGCCTTATGAATATTTGCTATTTCGGTCATCATGGCTTCATCAACAGCCAAACGACCCGCTGTATCGATAATAACAACATTAAATCCATTGGCTTTTGCATGGGCTACCCCAGCTTTTGCGATAGCTACGGGGTCATTATTATCACGATCACTAAAAACCTCAACATTAATCTGTTCTCCAACAACATGCAACTGATCGATTGCGGCAGGTCTATAGACATCACAAGCAACCAAAAGTGGTTTTTTAGTCTTTTTATTTTTAAGGAAGTTAGCAAGTTTACCCGAAAAAGTAGTTTTACCAGAACCCTGAAGTCCAGACATCAAAATTACTGAAGGATTCCCAGAAAGGTTAATTCCTGCGGCATCACCACCCATTAATTCGGTAAGTTCGTCTTTAACCAGCTTAACCATTAATTGACCCGGCTTAAGGCTTTTTAACACGTCCTGACCAAGTGCCTTTTCTTTTACTCTAGCAGTAAAGTCTTTGGCAATTTTATAATTAACATCGGCATCTACTAGTGCTCTACGAACTTCTTTAAGGGTCTCTGCAACATTAATCTCTGTAATCTGACCATGACCTTTAAGAATATGCAAGGCCTTATCTAACTTATCACTTAAATTATCAAACATATATTTATCCTGTTTTGAAAAATATCCATCTTTATCAATAGATAGGTGCAAATTTAAGGATTTGAAGCGTATAAATAAAGAATGGTTTTACAAGAATTGCACAAGTTTTTTGGGATTAAAAAAAATCACCGATAAGAATCAATTTTTATTGTCCTTACCGGTGAAATTTTCAGGAATAATCTGAAGTTCACTAACTCAAATTCTTAACTATTTTTAGATAGAAGAAGGTATTAAAACTCCTTCGATCACGTGTACAATCCCGTTGGATGCTTCGATATCGGCCATTTTAACGACTATTTCTCCGTTCAAAATGACATCGCCATCGAATATTTCAATAGTTACTTCTTCACCTTGAAGCGTTGTAACGGTTTCTGCGGTTAATAAATCTTCTGCCGTAAATTTTCCAGAAGCAACATGATACAATAAAACTTCTATCAAAGCATCACCGCTTGGGATCGCGCTTAGTGCCTCAAATGCGGCATTAGTTGGTGCAAAAACAGTAAAGGGCCCGTCACCACTAAGCGCATCAACCAAATCGGCACTTTGAAGAGCACTAACCAAAGTGGATAATTCTGGTGTTGCAACAGCAATTTCTACAATAGATGGCAAATCTGCAGGCGGTAACAAAACCCCTTCAATAACATGAATAATTCCGTTTGAAGCTTCAATATCGGCAGTCATCACTTTTATAGAACTATTAAGGATGACATTTCCATCGCCATCAACCTCAATGGTCACCTCATCTCCTTGTAATGTTGTTACTGTTTCTCCTTGAAGAAGGTCTTCTGCTGTAAATTTACCTTCGGCAACATGATATAATAAAACTTCCGTTAAGGCATCACCCGATGGAATTGCATCAAGAGCATCAAAGGCAGCATTGGTTGGTGCGAAAACTGTGAAAGGTCCTTCGCCATTGAGTGCATCAACCAAATCTGCTGCCTGTAATGCTCCAACAAGGGTTGATAAGTCTGGGGTGTTTACAGCAATTTCTACAATAGATTGTAAGTCAGCTGGCGGTAACAAAACCCCTTCAATAACATGTATAATTCCGTTTGAAGCTTCAATATTGGCAGTCATCACTTTTATAGAACCATTAAGAATCACATTTCCATCACCATCAACCTCAATGGTCACCTCATCTCCTTGTAATGTTGTTACTGTTTCTCCTTGTATCAAGTCTTCAGCAGTAAATTTGCCTTCGGCTACATGATATAATAAAACTTCGGTTAAAGCATCACCCGATGGAATTGCATCCAGTGCTTCGAAAGCTGCATTTGTAGGAGCAAAGACAGTAAATGGTCCTTCTCCGCTAAGTGCATCAACCAAATCGGCACTTTGCAATGCACTAACCAGGGTCGACAATTCTGGGGTATCAACTGCGATTTCTACTATACTAGGAAGAGGTTGAAACGAAGGCGGGATTAAAACCGCGTCTATAACCTGGATAACTCCGTTTGACCCTCCTATATTAGCAGAAAGTAATTTCACCGTATCGTTGATAACTATTTCGTTATTTTCGTTAAGACTTATTTTTACGTTTTCTCCTTGTAATGTCGTGATCATTTCTTCTGCGAGAAGATCTTGAGTATTGAATCTACCACTTGCTACATGGTATAATAAGATTTCGGTTAAAACATCTAACGGTGGTATTTCGTCTAATGCTGCAAAAGCATCATCTGTTGGAGCAAATACTGTAAATGGTCCTTCACCCGACAGTGCGTCTACCAATTCTGCAGCTTGTAATGCTCCTACCAAAGAAGTAAATCTACCGTCTTCTACAATTAATTCTACAATTGTTTTATCTGGGAATGTAGTTTCTGTAAGCTCGGCTGTCCAGGTTCCTCTTCCCAAGCCTCCAGAGGTGAAGAATCTGAAACTCCCGTCTATATCTCCGTTATCCCTAACTCTTCCAATCCCAAAAATTAAATCTCTACCAGGTGGATTAATTATTAAATATACAACGCCATCACTCACAATCGCTCCACGTGCTCTAGCTTCGGTACCATCTGGTAATGTCAAATTACCCCTAACAATTGTAAAGCTTGCGTGGTACAGTGTAAAGTAAAGCTTGAGCTCTCCACCAATTTCTGTTCCTGCCCCTGCTCCACTGTTAACATTGGCAGAAAAATTATAAACTCTTTTTTCTCGACTTATATCAAAGCCGAAGAATTTATTTTCTGTAGAAGCTAATTTTCCTTCTTCGAAAGCCAATTCTCCATCAATTGTGCTTTGTGTCATCTTATCAATTTCATCAAAGCTAATAATTGGAGATTCTTCAAATTCGGTAAGTTCCGGTTCATTGTTCATCTCATCATCATCTTGACAAGACAGTACAAAATTCATTAGAAAAAGGCACAAGAAAGGTACCGTTAATCTTTTGATTAGCGTTTTCATTGTAATAAAGGTTTTAAAAATTAGTGTAAAGAAGAGAATCTGGACCGTCGCTTTAACGGGTAAAAAAACAGTCCAGATTTTTTATTTTGGAGCGATATATATTACATCATTGTTGGTGGAAGTAACACCTGGTCAATAGCATGAATAACTCCATTTATGGCTTGTACATCAACAACAATTATATTGCTTGCGGTATCATTTCCACCTCCTTGAACACTAGGAGCTGAAGCATTTATAGTAACATCACCATTTAATGTTTCAACGGTACCGTCTACCAAATCTGTAGAACGTACATTTTGACCACCTACAACATGATAATTCAAAATAGGTACTATGTCGTCTTCATTGTCGGGGACAGTAATTGCAGCAAAAGCAGTATTTGTAGGTGCAAATACTGTGAAAGGTGCCGGCGCTTCTCCTGTTGTACTTAAAATTTGTGCAAAATCTGTATTTGGCGTTAAATCGGTAAGGGCTGCTACCAAAGTACTAAAGTTATCTGCATCTGCTACTGCAAATGTAACTACTGTTGGTAAAGTAATTACGGCATTTACAATATGCATAACTCCATTACTTGCTACTACATCTGCGGTTTGCACGCTAGAAGTTCCATTAAAAGTAACTCCATCACTCGTATTAATGTAGATACTAAGATTATTATCAGTACCTCCATAGGTTGCAAGTGTGTTTCCATATCCAGTAGCTAAGCCAGAAGACAAGTTTTCTCCTGCAATCACGTGATTTAATAATGTGTTTTCTACCTCGTCGTCTGATAATCCACTTAAATCAACTCCGCCAAAAGCCGCATCGGTTGGTGCGAGCAATGTAAGTGTTGTATCTCCCGATAATGCGGCTGCAACATCTGCCGTAGCTACAATACCCAAAGAAGATAAATCTGGATCTGCAGTAACAAAATCAAGTAACGTAGGAACTGCGATTACTTTATCTACTGCATGTATCACTCCATTTGATTGATCTATATCGGCTGTAGTAACGGTTACATCACCATTAATAACAACTCCGCTAGATGTATTAATGTAGGTACTTACCCCGGATTCATTACTCACATATCCAGTAGATAATTGAGATGAAGTAACTTCTGATCCTATCACATGATTTAACAAAATAGGAGTTAAATCTTCTTTGGTAAGATCATCCAACGTTACTCCTAGATCGGTAAGAAATGCATCAAAAGCAGCATTATTAGGTGCAAAAACTGTAAAACTCCCTGTTGTTGAAGATAGTGTTTCAACTAATTCAGCTTTTTCTAAAGCAGCTAGAAGAGAGCTATAATTAGGATTATTAGCTACAAACTGTGCAATGGTTGTTGAATTTTCATCAAATGTAGTATCATCGTCGTCACTACAAGAAGAAACTATTACTACACTTAAAATGATTAGAAGTGTTTTAAAAAGGTTTTGAAATTTCATGGTGTTTAAATTTATTGTTTGATCATTAAACAACTTACTCCTAAAAACTCTAACCCCAAAATATGACTTTAGCATTATTTTAACTTTTTGTTTATCTATTCTAAAAAAAAGTTAAACAAAAAAGCCATCAAAAATATGATGGCTTTAGTATAAAAGGAATCTAATTTTAATTATCATTCTCTTCGCAAGTAAATGCAGTATCAAGAATAGTTTCCAACAAACCGCTATTATGTTGCGCATTTAATCTTTGTCCATTATGTGCAACAAGGTCAATAGGATAATTAATACTAACAAAAGAGTTATCTCCCAATGTAGACATGAATGTAAACATCTGGGAATCATGTCCTATATCAACTACCCTAAACCTATTAGATTGGGCATTAAAAATTGACAATCCAATTGGATAAACAAAATCAACACATTCGATATCATCATCTTCTTTACGACAACTTGCTACATAAGTATTTAATTCATTACCATCAATTACTGTTTTCTCACTATGATCAAATAGTGTAATTGTAATTGGGTATTGAATCTCGATCATATCATTCACCGAGAGATTTTGATAATCCCCAATGTTATCAACAATTATCTCTTCATCATTTACAATGATCATATAAGGAAAATTAATACTAAAACAGTTACCACCATCTATTACATCATCATAAGAACCGTCGTGAGTTACTACATTGCGCATTAGTTTTGCTAATTGCGAATCTTTAGGTATAGTATTATTGATAGTAGGATCAATAACTTCTCTTTCCTCCTCCTGACAGGACGAACATAATATCATTCCAATTATTAGTAAACATAAAATCTTCTTCATCTCTTAACAGTTTTCCTACATTTTTGTAAGTAAAACAATATACACGACAAAATTCCTACTCGTAACCTCTTTTTTTTTTAATTTTAACAAAAATACAAGGAATGTCTAAAGATTTATTTGAGAATGTCTGTGAAGAAAAGCTGTTTTCTGAGCTTTTTAAAAAGCATTCCAAAGACCTCCACGACTTTATATATTATAAGTATGGAGAGCATATTGATCCAAAAGATAAAGTACAAGAGGCATTCATAAAACTCTGGGATAATTGTAAAAAGACCCCCCTTCGAAAGGCAAAAAGCTTTCTTTTTACCGTTGCTAACAACTTAACTTTAAATGAGTTAAAACACAATAAGGTAAAGTTAAAATTTCAGCAAACCGATCACATAAACAAAACTAATGAAAGCCCTCATTTTGTTTTAGAGGAAAAAGAATACTTAATAAAGTATCAAAACGCCCTATCCAAACTTACTGAAGCGCAAAGAGTTGCATTTCTAATGAATCGGATAGAAGGAAAAAAACATCAAGAAATTGCAGGCTTACTTGGGATTTCTAGAAAGGCCGTAGAAAAAAGAATTTATGGTGCATTAGAAAAATTGAGAAAAGAAATTGATGGAATTTAAGATACAAGGGTAGGAGTTTTTAAGGAACAGTTGTTATATAAACAGAAATCTTGCTATGAAAAAGAAAGATCTCATACAAAAGTGGTTGGATCATGAACAACTCACTTCAACGGAATCAGAGGCGTTTAAAAATTTAGACGCCTATGATTCTTATGTGAAGATTTCTGAGACCGCTAAGAAATTTATATCGCCACAGTACAATGTTGAACAAAATTTACAAACGTTACAAGATAGGTTATCTGAGCGCCAAAAGATTACTAATTACAGGATAAATTTCACTTACCTAGCACGAATTGCCGCTGTACTTGTTTTGGCAATTGGAAGCTATTTTATGTTTTTTAATCAAGATATATCTACTGTGGACACCTTGGCCAGTGAAAAAACTTTGATCAATTTACCAGATCAGACTGAAGTTACGCTCAATGCGCTTTCATCTATAACGTACCAGGAAGAAGATTGGGATGATAATCGTAAAATCAAGCTTGAGGGAGAAGCATATTTTAAAGTTGCAAAAGGAAAAAAATTTGATGTTGTAACCTCATCTGGTATCATAAGCGTCCTGGGAACTCAATTTAACGTAAAACAAAGAGAAGGCTTTTTTGAAGTAGTGTGTTATGAAGGATTGGTTAGTGTTACTTATTTAGAAAATGCCACGCAGCTTTCAGCAGGTAATGTTTTTAGAGTGTTAGACAAAAAAATAGTCAAGACACAAACTTCTTTAACCAAACCAAACTGGACAGAAAATCGCAGTACCTTTTCTAGCACGCCATACAAATATGTTTTAAGAGAGTTTGAAAGACAATATAATATTATAATTATTTCAAAAAACTTAGATCAAGATAAACTTTTTACAGGTAATTTTGTACATTCAGATATTCAAACGGCATTACAATCTATTACAATACCGATGCTTTTGAAATATGAAATGAATGACAACAACATAACCCTGTATAAACAGTGATCAAAACCACAATCACAGTTTTTTTTACTTTTCTCTTTTTTATTGTTCAACAGACATTCGCACAATCTGAACAGGAACCACTTCCTCTTAAAATTATATTAACCCAGATTGAAGAAAAATTTGATTGTAGTTTCACATATATTGATGAAGATATTGAAGAAGTAAGACTATTAGGTCCTTCAGATGATTTAGACCTAAAGGGAACAATCAAACATTTACAAGACAACACATCTATTGATTTCACTATTTTAAATAATAAAAACATTGTATTAAGCGCCAGATTAAGAGAGATCGAAATCTGTGGAATTTTACAATCTCTAACCGAGGATAAGACATTATCAAATGCAACCATACGAGTAAAAAATAATACAACAATTAGTGACGAAACCGGGAAATTTGTTCTAACTGTAAGAGATATAGATGAATGGATCAAAATTAATTTCATCGGATATAAAGCTTTAAGACTTCCTATAAAAGATTTTATAGATCAGCCTTGCAAAACCATTCTTTTAACTCCAGAAGTCCAGTATTTAAACGAGGTTATCCTTAATGACTTTTTGGTAAAGGGGATCAACAAAAAGTCGGATGGTTCTATAATTATTGATTATAATGATTTTGGTATACTGCCAGGATTAATTGAACCCGACCTATTACAAACTATTCAGGCATTACCAGGAGTTTTGAGTGTTGAAGAAACCGTATCAGATATTAATGTGAGAGGAGGAACTAATGACCAAAACCTTATTCTTTGGGACGGAATAAAAATGTATCAATCGGGGCATTTTTTTGGGCTTATTTCAGCTTTTAACCCGTACCTCACAAAAAACGTGCAGCTCATAAAAAATGGGTCTAGCGCTGCCTATGGTGATGGTGTCTCAAGTGTAATTGCTATGAATACCGCCAATGAAATCAACAAAGAATTTGATGCCAGTATCGGTATAAACATGATTAGCCTAGATGGATACCTTGACGCCCCTTTGGGCAAGAAGTCTTCACTTCAGGTGTCATCGAGAAAATCAATTAGTGAAGTATTAGAGACCCCCACCTACAATCAATTTTTTGATAAAGCCTTTCAGGATTCTGAGGTTACCAATACAATAGAAGATGTATCCAATACCGATCAAGAATTTTCATTTTATGATACTAGCTTAAGATGGCTATACCAATTGACTCCAAAAGATTTACTCAAGGTAAATGCTATTCTTATGCGAAATGATTTGGTTTTTGAAGAAAATGCCTTAATTAATCAAGTAAATGTATCCAGAGAAAGTAGTGCTAAACAAAATAATTTTGCCGGAAGCATATCTTATCAAAGAAACTGGAATAGCTTCTTTAGAAGTGAAATCTTAATTTATGGGACTAATTACAATCTTGAAACAATCAATTCTGACATTATAAATGATCAGCGCTTGTTACAAGAAAATGAAGTTCTAGAAACTGGAGTAAAAGTAAATACGCTATTAAAACTAAATAACTTTTTTAATTTGAAATCGGGTTATCAGTTTAATGAAACTGGTATTTCTAATCTTAGAGATGTGAATAATCCAACATTTAGAGATTTTACCAAAGAAGTTATTCGAACAAATAGTATTTTTTCAGAAGCCGAATTTAAATCACAAAGTAACAATACTCATGTTAACTTAGGATTTCGTCTCAATCATTTTAATAAGTTTTACACTTACCTTTTTGAACCTCGTATAAGTATCAATCACCGATTTAATAATCATTTTACTATTGAAGCATTAGGTGAATTGAAGAGTCAGGTCACTTCTCAAATTATTGAATCTCAAAATGACTTTTTGGGTATAGAAAACAGGAAATGGGTCCTTTCCAATGAGAATGACATACCCATCATAGAGAGTCAGCAAATATCTTTTGGAATAAGTTATAATCACAATAATTGGTTGGTAAGCACAGATACTTATTATAAAAATGTAGATGGAATTATTACTCAAAGCCAGGGATTCCAAAATCAACTTGAATTTGAACGCGATCATGGAAGTTATACAATTAAAGGAATAGATTTTCTAATTAATAAGAGATTTAAGTCTTTTGGAGCGTGGTTAAGTTATTCTTATGCTGAAAACAATTATACTTTTAATAATTTAAGCGAAAGGGACTTCCCCAACAATATTGATATACGGCACAATCTCAATCTTGCTTTTTCGTATTCCAAAAATAACTTTAAATTTTCTACTGGAATTAATTGGCACAGCGGTAAACCCACCACAAGACCTATAGCAGGAAATGAAATATCCGACAATCTTACTATTAATTATTTACCTCCAAATTCTGACACGCTAGAAGATTATTTTAGATGGGACGCTTCAGCTACTTATGATTTTAAATTCGCTAATAAAACTAGTGGAATGGCAGGAATATCTTTATGGAATGTCTTGGGACAGAAAAATACGGTAAACAATTACTATCGCATAGATTCCAACATCACTACCGAAGAAGTAAAGCAATTAGGATTAGGGTTTACTCCTAATATTGTCTTCAGAATTAACTTTTAAAGTTTTTTAACCCCGCTGTAGTTAATTATTTCATTACCTCCGACTACTTTAACAGCATTCTTAACAATGTCGAATCCATTCTTTTCGAAAAAAACTTTGGTCGCCAAATGTATTTGTATGGTAAGTGTTTTAATACCTTCTTTTTTTGCTACTTCTTCAAGTGTAATATATAATTGACGGGCAATACCTTTACCATGATAATTCATGTGTACAAAGAAGTACTCTATGTTTCCATTAACATCCATAGAAAAAGACCCTACAATTTCTCCATTAAGCTTGGCATTGTAAATAAAGCCTTTTTTAAATTTCTTTTGCCAGTATATTTTATTTGTAGCTAAGCGAGAATAAATTTTTATTTCATCCTTGGTAAATAACAAGGCACCGTAAGTTGTTACTGTTTGATAAAACAAACGTTGCATAAGTGGCAAATCACTATCAGTTGCTCTCGTTATTTGATACTGCATATCGTGAAAATAAAAAAACAATTATTCAATAACAATTTGTATTGCCGATTTTCTAAGCTTTTTTCGGATAAAAAGAGTAAAACATCGTTATTCTTCAATTATTTGAACATGAAACATATCTATTTCTAGTCAAAAACTAAATTTTACTACATTCTTTCGGGAACATTAATCCCCAAAAGGCCAAAAGCAGATTTGATAGTATTTCCAACCATTCTAGAAAGTTGAACTCTAAATTGCTTCTCTTCTTGAGAATTTGCCCCAAAAATTGAAACGTTCTGAAAAAACGAATTATAGCCTTTTACCAGATCGTAGGTATAATTTGCAATAATTGCGGGGCTGAGGTCTTTAGCGGCACTTTGAATGATTTCAGGATACAGCTCTAGTTGTTTAATCAGTTCTTTTTCTTTTTCATGTAACTCAATATTGGTTATCGAAGTATTAATATCAAAATCGGCTTTTCGTAAAATAGCCTGTATTCTTGCATAGGTGTACTGAATGAAAGGTCCCGTATTCCCTTGAAAATCTACCGACTCCTCTGGATTAAATAATATTCTTTTTTTAGGATCTACTTTAAGAATATAATATTTCAATGCTCCTAAACCAATAGTATTATATACCTCTTTCTTCTCATCTTTTGTATAACCTTCCAGTTTACCAAGATCCTTAGATATCTCTTCTGCGGTTTTAGACATCTCCAAAATCAAATCATCGGCGTCCACAACAGTTCCTTCTCTACTCTTCATCTTACCGCTTGGCAAGTCTACCATTCCATAGCTTAAGTGATGTAAGTTTTTCGCCCAATCATAACCTAGTTTCTTTAAAATTAAAAACAAAACTTTAAAGTGATAATCTTGTTCATTACCCACGGTATAAATCATTCCACCTATATCTGGATTATCTTTTACACGTTGTATTGCTGTACCTATATCCTGGGTCATATAGACGGCTGTACCATCGCTTCGCAATACTAATTTTTCATCCAGGCCTTCATCTGTTAAATCGCACCAGACCGATCCATCGTCTTTTTTAAAGAATACCCCTTTGGATAATCCCTCTTCTATATTATCTTTTCCTAACAAGTAGGTATTACTCTCATAGTAATAGCTATCAAAATCGACTCCCAATGCATTATAGGTTTGATCAAATCCATCATATACCCAACTATTCATCTTTTTCCAAAGCTCAACAACTTTTTCGTCTCCTGCTTCCCACTTTCTAAGCATTTCTTGAGCTTCAATTAAAATTGGCGCTTCTTTTTTTGCTTCTTCTTCAGGTTTACCTTTTTGAATTAATTTTGATATTTGATCTTTATAGATCTGATCGAATTTTACGTAGTAATTTCCGACTAATTTATCCCCCTTTAGATTAGATGTCTCGGGAGTTTCGCCTTCGCCAAACTTTTGCCACGCTACCATGGATTTACAAATATGTATTCCGCGGTCATTAATAATCTGGGTTTTGTATACCTTTTTTCCGCTGGCTTTAATTATTTGAGCAACCGAATACCCCAACAGAATATTTCTTATATGCCCAAGATGTAAAGGCTTGTTTGTATTAGGTGAAGAATACTCGACCATAACAGCCTTTTTGTCTTTCAGAGAATTTGCAAAACCGAATTGTTCTTCATCCCTAATACTTGTAAAAAAATCAAGATAATACGAATCTGCAATCACAAGGTTAAGGAATCCTTTTACAACATTATACCCTTTTATTTCATCAACATTATCAACCAAATACTGTCCTATCGCTTCTCCAATTTGCATAGGGTTGCCTTTTACTACCCTAAGCATTGGAAACACTACAACTGTAATATCTCCTTCAAATTCTTTACGAGTAGATTGTAATTCAACAGATTCTAGAGTCGCTTGATACAGGTTCTGTACGGCTAATTTTGTCTTTTCGGAAATGGTTTTTTGTAAACTCATTTTTATAAATAAAAGGTCATTAAAATAAGATCCCGCTCATCAGCGGGATAAGTTCAAAATTTTCACTTAATTAAGCTGCAAAGATAATAGAAATTATAGAGTCGTACTATGCGTTTTGATATCATTTACCTATCTTTTAGTAAAAAGAAAGGTTGTTACCAATTCCTATAAAGATCTCGAGTTAATGAAAAGATAGACGATACTTTGACCAAGTGTTTTTATCAAAACCAATTTCTTTGTAACTTATAGAAAAAAATGCGAATTCTTCTCACTGGGACCAATGGATATATTGGTATGAGATTATTACCGTTACTATTGGATTCTGGACATCAAGTTATTTGTTGTGTAAGAGATAAAAACAGGCTTTCTATAGACGCAGAGATTAAGGAAAAAGTCTCAATTATAGAAATTGATTTCTTAAACCCACCAGATACATCCAAACTTCCAAAAAAAATAGATGCCGCCTATTATTTAATTCATTCTATGAGCTCCTCTACGCTAGATTTCGATAAAAAAGAGGAAATATCGGCTCAAAACTTTAACATATATGTACAAAATACAGAGATTAAGCAGGTAATCTATTTAAGTGGTATCGTTAACGAAAAAAATCTATCAAAACATTTATGGTCCAGAAAAAATGTAGAAGAGACTTTATATCAAGGCAATTATAACCTAACAGTATTGCGATCTGGAATCATTGTTGGTTCAGGTAGTTCTTCTTTCGAAATTATAAGAGATCTATGCGAAAAACTTCCTGTTATGATTACTCCAAAATGGGTAAATACCAAAACACAACCTATTGCAATTCGTGATGTTCTAAGTTATATGATTGGAGTTTTGGGAAACACTCATTGTTATAATGCGTCCTATGATATTAGTGGCCCAGATATTTTGACTTACAAGCAAATGCTTAGGTTATATGCCAAAGTAAGGGGTATTAAATCCTTTATTATTACTGTTCCAGTAATGACTCCAAAACTCTCATCATATTGGTTGTACTTTGTAACTTCTACATCATACAAACTCGCCCTTAATCTGGTGGACAGCATGAAAATCCCAGTAATTGCAAAGGATAATCGATTAGAAGAACTACTAAAAATAAAACCCATTTCATATGAACGGTCGTTAGAGCTTGCGTTTATCAAAATAGAACAAAATCAAGTAGTTTCTAGCTGGAAAGATTCTATGATAAGTGGTAGATTTAGAGTCAATATACAAAAGTATATTACTGTACCCAAAAGAGGTTGTCTTACGGATAAGAAAAAACTAAAAGTCGACAATCCCGAAAAAGTTATCGAACGTATCTGGGCCATTGGCGGAGATACTGGATGGTATTATGGAAACTGGATGTGGAGAATGAGGGGGTATTTGGACAAGTTCTTCGGAGGTGTGGGCTTACGAAGGGGGCGAACACACCCTGATAAAATATTCTCTGGTGATGCATTAGATTTTTGGCGTGTTTTGGTAGCTGACAAAAAAAACAAACGTTTATTGCTTTTTGCTGAAATGAAGGTACCCGGAGAAGCTTGGTTAGAATTTGATATTGATAAAAATGATGTTTTGCACCAAACAGCAACTTTTAGACCTAAAGGAATTTGGGGGCGATTATATTGGTATGCAATGGTACCCTTTCATTACTTCATTTTTGGCGGCATGATCCAAAAGATTGTATCTCAAAAATAATTTTACTAGGACAAAACGCTTAGTTTTATCGATAAATTACCATTTTCTGTGTTTTTTTTATATATTTAAAGAAAAACTGCATGAAGCGACTCTTACCTTTTTTTTTACTATCCATTTTCTTATTTGGTTGCAATTC
The DNA here is from genome assembly GCF_035285365.1 of Aquimarina gracilis. Classification (NCBI taxonomy): domain Bacteria; kingdom Pseudomonadati; phylum Bacteroidota; class Flavobacteriia; order Flavobacteriales; family Flavobacteriaceae; genus Aquimarina; species Aquimarina gracilis. Next base: position 520,684 of record NZ_JAYKLX010000002.1, read on the forward strand.
TAAGAGCGCAAAAGATACAGAGTTAAACAACTTAGTAAATTTGGTATTAGGCGAATTTTCTAATGAAGAACAGGCAAAAAATGATGCAAGCTATGCACATCTAAACTTGGTTAATGCAAGAATCTGGAAAGACAAACCTGGTTATTGGGTATACTCTGAAGTTTCGGATGCAAAACAAGACTTATATATCTATAGTCAACGAATAGTTAATTATAAACGCCTGGATTCAACAAGTTTTATAAGTACAAGTTATATAATAGATGGTGCCAAAGATTTTGAATCAGGATGGAAAGACCCAAACATATTTGATGAACTTACTATGGACGATATTGAAATGAGAAGAGGTTGCGAGGTTTATTACAAGAAAAAAACCTCGACTATATTTTCGGGAAAAACAGATAAGGGGTCATGTATAAGTAGCATTAAGGGAATTGATTATATCACTAGCGCCTTTGTAGTAAGTAAAGATAAGATTTCAGTATGGACAAGGGGTTATGACCAAAAAGGGAAACAGGTATGGGGTAAAATCAAAGGTCCTTTTAAGTATAAAAAACAATAAACTAACCCGTAAAGTCGGCCAATGTCTTATTTTCTAAGACTTTTAATGTACTATCTCTTACCTCTATCATCAAACTGTGTACTGCGCAGCTATCTTCATCTGGACAATCATCACACTTTTCATAAAAGTTAAGGCTCACACACGGCAACATTGCAATAGGACCTTCTAATACTCGTATTACCGAAGCCATTACAATTTCTTTTGGCTCTCGGATCAGATAATATCCACCTCCTTTACCTTTTTTAGAACCTAAGAACCCATTTTTTCTTAAGGTTAATAATATGCTTTCAAGAAACTTTTGAGATATATTTTCACTCTTGGCAATCTCTGATATCTGAACTGGATGCTCACATTTCCTTCTAGCAATATAAGTTAGTGCCTTTAAACCATATTTTGTTTTCTTAGAAAGCATATCCTATTATTTACCGGGCAGAAAAACTTCTGCCATCATACATCTTGCGCTTCCCCCTCCCAAAGTTTCGATTGTGGTAAGATCACTATGAAGAATAGCACAATGTTTTTCAATCTTACTTATTTGATCCTTGGTTAAACTTTTGAATGCCGCAGACGACATCACAAGATAGCGCTTATCTCCCGAACCTGCAACTTGAAGCATATTACCTGCAAAATTATTCACTTGACTCTCTGTAATGGCTATAATTTCTTTACCATCATTTTTTAAATGACTTATTAAATTCTTTCTTTCTTTTTTATCATCTATACAATCAAGACAAACAATTGCAAAGGTTTCTCCTATTCCCATCATTACATTGGTATGATATATGGGTAACCTTTTCCCTTTAACGGTTTGATATGCAGTAAATACGACCGGTGTATATTCAAAATCTTCACAAAATTCTATGAGTAATTCTTCATCTGCCCTGGGAGAAAGTGCACAATATGCTTTTCTATTGGTTCTATCCAAAACCAAGCTTCCGGTTCCCTCGAGAAAAACTTCTTCATCTTCGGCATCAGTATAATCAACAACATTTTTGATCTCAAAACCAGCTTTTTCTACTGTATCCAAAACTTCAGGTCTTCGTTCTCTTCTTCTATTTACCGCAAACATAGGGTATAAACCTATATCCCCATTTTCATGAAAAGAAACCCAATTATTTGGAAAAATAGAGTCTGGCGTATCATTTTTAGGTTCATCATTTATGACAATGACATTCACCCCTGCACCCCGCAATGTTTCTACAAAATCATCAAATTCTTTTTGGGCTTTAGTATTTGCATCTAGTATACCTGTATTTTCCTGATAATAATTATTAACAGCAGTTTCTTCATTCATTCTAAACTGCACAGGGCGAATCATTACTATAGTATTTGTTACTTGTTTCATCTGTTTGTTTTGGTATTTACCATCTCACATTTGGAATTAGGTAATAATCATAAAAACTTTTATCTAGTCATTTCCTGACTTACTTCATTACTTTAATCACGTATTAATGGCATCGTAGAACAACGTAATAATCCTTCTTGTTTTGCTATTTCTGCATAAGGCACTTCTTCGACAGTAATATTTAGGCTGCGTAGCCAAGTATTTAATCTCGTAAAATTTCTTTCAGAAACAACTACATCTTCTGCAATAGAGAAAATATTTGAATTCATATGATACATTTCGCTCTTATCGATATGAAATAAGTTTTCTTTTCCGAAGAAATCTACCAAATACTCATAATCAAGTGGGTCCCTAAACCCTTCCTTATGAATAATGGCTTTATCTTTACCTACTGGTTGAAAACAGCAATCCAAATGCAAAGCATTATCTCTAGGATCTTTCATTGATTTGTTAAGATCAAATTCTTTTACCGTTTTATTCGGAAAAAGGGATTTAATGTATTCTACTCCTTTCATATTGGTACGAGCAACGATACAATCAGGGTAGTCTTTTCCTTTATAAGTGCCAATAAAAATATGATCGTTATGAATCATTATGTCTCCTCCTTCAAAGTGAATATCATCTGTAGGCGCCTTGTATACTTTACCAGGGTCGATTTCATTTATGACATGCTGTATAGCCACTATTTCTTTTTCACGATCTGGAAGTATATTAGATTTAATAAACTTATCTTCGATGACAAGAGCTATATCTCGAGCAAAGATTTGATTATAATCTTCAATGATTTTGGGTCGATAGACCTTCACATCATATTTTTCAAATACTTTTGCTACCGCTTCCATTTCGGCCACCATATCTGATTCTTTTGGATATGTACCCGCCTTAATATGTTCTATAGACTTTGGATCATAGGCATCTTCAATACTTGGAACTGGTCCATTACTAACCGCCGTTCCTAAAACAACTGCTCGAAGTCTTGAGGTTTCGTTTTGTATATTTAATTTCAACAAAATTAGTTTTTAAGTGTAAATTATACTGATTTGTTTGAGTAGTTACGCAAATATATAAATAGACAATATTACTGAAGTAACTTTCTTCAAAAAAGTAAGGGTAATATTATTAAAATGTAAAAAAAGAGATACTTTAAAGCATCTCTTATGTGGATTTAATAAAAAAGCGTTGAATTTCTTCAACGCTTATATAATTTTTATTTCTGATTGTTTAACGTTCAGAGATTGCTTTAAACTTGCGATAGTTTTCTCCGATATAAATCTGTCTAGGTCTTCCTATTGGTTCTTTACGAAGTCGCATTTCTCTCCATTGAGCAATCCATCCGGGCAATCTACCAAGTGCAAACATTACAGTAAACATTTCAGTAGGAATACCTAATGCTCTATAAATAATTCCAGAATAGAAATCTACATTTGGATATAATTTTCTTTGTACAAAATACTCATCCTTAAGAGCAACTTCTGCAAGACCTTTGGCTATATCAAGTACTGGATCTTCTATTCCAAGATCTCCCAATACTTCTTCTGCAGATTTCTTAATAATCTTTGCTCTAGGATCAAAGTTCTTATATACTCTATGACCAAATCCCATCAAACGGAAAGGATCATTTTTATCTTTTGCTTTTGCAATATATTTGGCAGTATCTCCTCCATCTGCCTTAATAGCTTCAAGCATTTCGATAACAGCTTGATTTGCTCCCCCATGAAGTGGTCCCCACAAAGCTGAGATCCCCGCAGAAAGTGAAGCAAATAACCCTGCATGAGAAGATCCAACTATTCGTACAGTAGAAGTAGAACAGTTTTGCTCATGATCTGCATGTAAGATTAATAATTTATCAAGGGCATCGTTTACAATTTTGTTTGCTTCATATGCTTGATTAGGTTTGGCAAACATCATTTTATGTAAGTTCTCTACATAACCAAGAGAATTATCTCCATAGTCTAAAGGAAGGCTTTTTCTCTTTCTCATAGTCCATGCAGCCAATACCGGGAACTTAGCCAAGATTTTGACAATTGCCCCATACATCTCCTCTTCGGAATCTACATCTACAGATCCTGGATTGAAAGCAATCAATGCACTAGTTAAAGAAGATAGGACCCCCATTGGATGAGCACTTTTTGGAAATCCATCCAAAATCTTCTTCATATCCTCATCTACCTGAGATTCTTCTTTAATATCTTTATCAAATTTTTCTAGCTGCTCTGCAGTAGGTAATTCTCCAAAAATCAACAAATAACAAACCTCTAGAAAATCTGCTTTTTCGGCAAGCTCTTCTATAGAATATCCACGGTATCTTAGGATTCCTTTTTCACCATCTAAAAAGGTGATAGCACTTTGACAACTTCCTGTATTTTTATACCCTGGATCTATTGTTGTAATTCCATCAGTAGCACCTCTAAGCGTTTTAATATCAATTCCTAATTCATTCTCTGTTCCCTCTATAATCGGGAACTCATATTTATTACCGTTGATTTCTAACGTAGCTTTTTTTGACATTTGATTATTTTAGAATTTTGCTGTTATTGTAAGGGTCGCTAAAATACGAAATATAGTGTTAATATGATATTAATCGTTATATGATTTTTAGCCTTACAACGAATTTTCAAAATTATTCGCAAAAAAAATAGGCTATCTTACCAGATAGCCTATTTTAATTCAATAAATTGATAGAATTATTTTACTTTGAAAGCTTTTTCTTTTGGATAATAAGCCACGCTTCCTAGTTCCTCTTCGATCCTTAATAATTGATTATATTTTGCCATTCTATCACTTCGTGAAGCTGATCCGGTTTTGATCTGACCTGTATTTAGGGCAACTGCCAAATCTGCGATTGTATTGTCTTCGGTTTCTCCTGAACGGTGCGACATAACTGAAGTATAACCTGCATTATGCGCCATATTAACAGCTGCAATAGTCTCGGTAAGCGTTCCTATTTGATTAACTTTAATTAGGATAGAATTTGCGATGCCATTCTCTATTCCTCTTGATAACCTTTCAACATTAGTAACAAATAAATCATCTCCTACCAATTGAACCTTATCTCCTATTTTTTCTGTAAGATATTTCCATCCTTCCCAATCATTTTCATCCATACCATCTTCGATAGAAACTATTGGATATTTTGAAGCCAATTCTGCCAGGTAATCAGCTTGTTCCTCACTCGTACGCACAACTCCTTTATCACCTTCAAACTTGGTATAATCATATTTACCATCAACATAAAATTCAGCAGAAGCACAATCTAAAGCAACTTTGACTTCGTCTCCAAATTTATAACCTGCATTTTCTACAGCCTTTGCAATTGAGTCTAAAGCATCTTCGGTTCCATCTAGTGTTGGAGCAAAACCGCCTTCATCTCCAACAGCAGTACTTAATCCTCTATCATGTAATACTTTTTTAAGATGATGAAAAATTTCAGTTCCCATTTGCATGGCATGAGTAAAGTTTTCTGCCTTAACTGGCATTACCATAAACTCCTGGAATGCAATTGGAGCATCACTATGAGATCCTCCATTAATGATATTCATCATAGGTACAGGAAGTGTATTTGCGCTTACCCCTCCCACATAACGATATAGTGGCATATTAAGTTCATTTGCTGCTGCTTTTGCAACTGCAAGTGAAACCCCTAAAATGGCATTAGCTCCTAATTTTGACTTATTCGGTGTTCCATCAAGATCGATCATGGTTTGATCTAATAAATTTTGATCGAATACAGAATACCCTAAAAGCTCTTCAGCAATTATTGTATTTACATTTTCAACAGCTTTCAACACACCTTTACCCATGTAGTCTTTACCACCATCTCTAAGCTCTACTGCTTCATGCTCTCCTGTAGAAGCTCCTGAAGGAACAGCTGCTCTTCCTAAGACACCATTTTCAGTGATTACATCTACTTCCACGGTTGGGTTACCACGTGAATCTAATATCTGCCTAGCGTGAATATTAATAATTACACTCATTTTTCTATTTATTTTGTTGGATAATTTTAATTCTTCGCAAGATAACAAAACAGGTAATTCTATTGCGTCCAAAAAAGCCTTAATTTATTACGAAAACCGCAATAACACTGTTAAGTTATCAACTATAACGTTATAGATTAGTACATTATAAAAATGTGCTAATCTTAAAATAATTAATCCTAAATTTTATGCTGTGATTTTTACTTTTTTAATATTTTCTATAAACTGATCAAACAGATACGTAGAATCATTGGGTCCTGGACTAGCTTCGGGATGGTACTGTACCGAAAAGCAGTTTTTATTCTTAATCCTAATTCCTGCTACCGTATGATCATTAAGGTGCAAATGTGTAATTTCTACATTATCGTGATTTTCAGTTTCTTCTTTATTTATTGCAAAACCGTGATTTTGAGAAGTAATTTCCCCTTTACCAGTAAGTAGATTTTTAACCGGGTGGTTTATCCCTCTATGACCATGATGCATTTTATAAGTGCTTATTCCATTGGCAAGTGCAATTACTTGATGTCCTAAGCAAATTCCAAATAATGGTAAATCTCTATCCAGAATTTCTTTTGCAGTATGTATAGCTTCCGTTAATGGTTCAGGATCTCCTGGTCCATTAGACAAAAAGTACCCATCGGGACCCCATTCACTCATTTCTGCGAAAGATGCATTATAAGGAAAGACTTTTATGTATGCATCTCTACTTGCTAGATTACGAAGTATATTCTTCTTTATCCCAATATCTAATGCCGAAATTTTATATGTGGCATTTGGATCTCCAAAGAAGTAAGGTTCTTTGGTAGATACTTTGGAAGCTAATTCCAAACCATTCATATTAGGAACAGCAGCCAATTGTTCTTTTAATTTATCTACATTATCTATTTCTGTTGATATTACAGCATTCATAGCTCCGTTATCACGGATATAACTCACCAATGCGCGAGTATCTACATCTGAAATAGCCAGCAGGTTATGTTTTTCCAAAAACTCCTGTAATGAACTATCCGCCAATTCACGCGAATATTCATAACTGAAATTTTTTACAATAAGGCCTGCAATTTTTATAGAGTCTGACTCCATTTCATCCCTATTGGTCCCATAGTTTCCTATGTGGGCATTGGTAGCTACCATTAACTGTCCGTAATACGATGGATCAGTAAAAATCTCTTGATAACCGGTCATTCCGGTATTAAAACATACTTCTCCAAAAGCACTCCCTTCTCTACCCACTGCTTTACCATGAAAAATTGTACCGTCTGCTAATAAAAGAATTGCTTTTTTTCGGGATTGGTATTTCATCATTTTTCTACTTTGTTTTTTGATAATACTATTTTACCAGGTGGAAAAAACTTTCCAAAATTATTCAAAAAAAAAGGATAAACGTCAAACGTTTATCCTTTTATTATTATGTGTTATTCACACTTTTCATTTATTCTTCTTCAGAATTTGTAGCTTCAGGAGCTGGTGCTGCCGGGGCAGTTTCCGTTTTCTTGCTTCTACTTCTACGTGTTGACTTCTTCTTAGCAGGTTTACCAGCATTGTACAGCTCGTTATAATCTACTAACTCAATCATTGCCATGTCAGCATTATCTCCAAGTCGATTTCCAAGTTTAATAATTCTTGTATATCCTCCTGGTCTATCACCTACTTTGGTAGCTACTTCCCTAAACAATTCAGTAACCGCATATTTATTACGTAATTTACTAAATACGATACGACGATTATGAGTAGTATCCTCTTTTGACTTGGTCACTAGAGGTTCTACAAATTGTTTAAGCGCTTTGGCTTTTGCAACCGTAGTGTTAATTCTTTTGTGTTCAATTAGGGAACAAGCCATGTTTGCAAGCATTGCCTTACGATGTGCTGTTTTTCTTCCTAAGTGATTTACTTTTTTTCCGTGTCTCATGACATTTAATTTTAATCATCATCTTGCTACAACCCATTCTGGGGAGCAAATTATGATGAGTTTTTAGTCTTTATCTAATTTGTATTTTGAAAGATCCATACCAAAGTTAAGTCCTTTAACATTTACTAGCTCTTCAAGCTCTGTTAAAGACTTCTTACCAAAGTTACGGAATTTCATTAAGTCATTTTTGTTATATGATACCAAGTCACCTAAAGTATCTACCTCTGCAGCTTTCAAACAGTTAAGCGCTCGTACAGAAAGATCCATATCGATCAACTTAGTTTTCAACAACTGTCTCATATGAAGTGATTCTTCATCATATGTCTCTGTTTGAGCAATCTCATCAGCTTCTAAAGTAATGCGCTCATCAGAGAATAACATGAAGTGGTGTATTAAAATCTTAGCCGCTTCAGTTAACGCATCTTTCGGATGAATAGATCCATCGGTAACAATTTCGAAAACCAATTTTTCATAATCTGTCTTCTGCTCTACACGATAATTCTCGATGCTATATTTAACATTTTTAATTGGAGTGTAAATAGAATCAGTAAAAATAGTTCCGATAGGAGCATTTGCTTTCTTATTTTCCTCAGCTGGAACATAACCTCTACCTTTTTCGATAGTAATCTCTAGGTTAAGTGCCACTTTTTTATCCATATTACAGATAACCAAATCAGGATTTAGTACTTGGAAACCAGAAATAAATTTCTGAAAATCACCAGCAACCAACTGCTCCTGACCTGAAATAGAAATAGTAACAGACTCATTATCTATATCTTCTATTTGACGCTTAAAACGTACTTGCTTAAGATTTAAGATAATCTCTGTAACATCCTCTACTACTCCAGAAATGGTTGAGAATTCGTGATCTACACCTTCTATTCTAAGAGAAGTTATAGCGAATCCCTCTAAAGAAGATAGCAAAACTCTTCGTAAAGCATTACCTACCGTTAATCCATACCCTGGTTCTAATGGTCTAAATTCAAATTTACCATCGAACTCAGTAGAGTCGATCATGATAACTTTATCGGGCTTCTGAAAATTTAATATTGCCATGTTATTGTTTCTTCTTTAGCGTTATTACTTAGAGTATAATTCGACGATGAATTGTTCATTAATGTTTTCCGGAATTTGAATTCTAGCCGGAACAGATACAAAAGTACCTTGCTTTGTATCATTATTAAAAGTAATCCATTCGTACACTTTGCTGTTATTAGCTAATGCATTTTGTATTACTTCTAATGATTTTGATTTTTCTCTTACTCCAACAACATCTCCTGCTTTTAATTGGTAAGAAGGGATATTTACCAAGTTCCCATTTACAGTTATATGTCTGTGAGAAACCAACTGTCTTGCCCCTCTACGAGAGTTTGCTAATCCCATTCTAAAGACAACGTTATCTAAACGAGATTCACATAATTGAAGTAGTACTTCACCTGTAATTCCTTGCGCACGTGTTGCTTTTTCGAACATATTACGGAACTGACGTTCAAGGACACCATAGGTATATTTTGCTTTTTGCTTTTCCATTAACTGGATAGCATATTCACTTTTTTTACCTCTACGTCTGTTATTTCCGTGTTGCCCTGGAGGGTAGTTTCTTCTTTCGAATGACTTATCGTCTCCGAAAATCGCTTCTCCGAATTTACGAGCGATTTTAGTTTTTGGACCAGTATATCTTGCCATTATTAATAATTTAGTTATTGGGGTGATTATGAATTAAGGTCTCTTTCCTTCGATAACCATTATTTCCCCATTTCGATTTACTTACTTGTGTTATAATATAAAGAGATCCCGAAACAAGTTTCGGGATAAAAATTTAAACTCTACGTCTTTTTGGAGGTCGACAACCATTATGCGGCATTGGTGTTACATCAATAATTTCTGTAACCTCTATTCCTGCATTATGAATTGAACGAATTGCTGATTCTCTTCCGTTTCCTGGACCTTTTACGTATACTTTAACCTTTTTTAGTCCTGCCTCTATAGCAACAGATGCAGCATCTTCAGCAGCTAATTGAGCAGCGTAAGGTGTATTTTTTTTAGATCCTCTAAATCCCATTTTACCAGCAGAAGACCAAGAAATTACGTCTCCTTTTTTATTGGTCAACGAAATAATAATATTGTTAAAAGAAGCTGTTACGTGAGCCTCTCCTACTGATTCAACTATTACTTTACGTTTTTTTGAAGTTGACTTTGCCATACTACTTATTATTTAGTTGCTTTTTTCTTGTTAGCAACTGTTTTTCTTCTTCCTTTACGTGTTCTAGAGTTGTTCTTAGTACGTTGTCCTCTTAGCGGTAAACCAGCTCTGTGACGAATACCTCTGTAACATCCTATATCCATAAGACGTTTGATATTTAACTGTACTTCAGATCTTAATTCTCCTTCTATGGTATAGGCACCTACAGCTTCACGGATACGTCCTATTTGATCGTCATCCCAATCAGAAACTTTAATATTTTCATCTACTTTGGCAGTCCCTAAAATTTCTTTAGCTCTACTTCTACCAATTCCGAAGATATAGGTTAATGCTATAACTCCTCGCTTTTGTTTAGGTATATCTACCCCTGCAATTCTTGCCATAATTACCCTTGTCTTTGTTTAAATCTAGGATTCTTTTTATTAATCACGTAAAGTCGGCCTTTTCTACGCACAATCTTGCACTCGGCACTTCTCTTTTTTAATGATGCTCTAACTTTCATCTCTTTTTATTTTATTACTGAAAAAACAAATTTGGTCTTTTCAGAAGTATCCATTAACAAGATTTTTTCAGCGTGCAAAATTACGGAAAAAATCTTAATAACCTAACATTCTTAAATTTAATTAGTATCTATATGTTATACGAGCCTTTGATAAATCATAAGGACTCATTTCTAACTTCACTTTATCACCTGGTAATAATTTGATATAATGCATACGCATTTTACCAGAGATATGAGCAGTCACAACGTGACCATTTTCAAGCTCTACACGAAACATTGCATTAGACAATGCTTCGATAATACTTCCATCCTGTTCTATTGCCGGTTGTTTTGCCATTATGCTACTGCTTTTCGGTTTTTACCAGATTTCATTAAACCATCATAGTGTCTATTCAACAAATATGAATTTACCTGTTGCATTGTGTCTATAGCAACACCCACCATAATTAGTAAAGATGTTCCTCCAAAAAACAATGCCCAACCCTGTTGTACATTAAGCAACTTCACAGCAATTGCAGGGAATACAGCAATCAATGCTAAAAATATTGAACCAGGTAATGTAATTTGAGACATGATTTTGTCTAAATATTCAGAAGTCTCACTTCCAGGTCTAATTCCTGGTATAAAACCACCACTACGTTTTAAATCATCCGCCATTTTATTGGTTGGAACCGTAATTGCCGTATAAAAGTATGTAAAAACAATAATTAATAAGGCAAACAACACATTATACCAAAATCCGAATATATCGCTAAATGCAGCTGCAACACCTTGAGAGGTTTCAGAATCTGATAGACCAGCTACTGCAGCAGGAACAAACATAATTGCTTGAGCAAAAATGATTGGCATTACTCCAGATGCGTTTAATTTTAGCGGAATGTATTGACGAGATCCAAAAACATTTTTCTCATATCCTCCACCAGCTGTTCTTCTGGCATATTGAACTGGTACCTGACGTACAGCCATTACCAATAGAACTGAAGCAAGAATAATAACAAACCAGATCACTAATTCTATAAGTACCATAATAATATCCCCACCTTCCCCAGAAGTTCTAGAAATAAAGTTCTGAACAAATGATTGAGGAAGTGTTGCAATGATACCCACCATTATCAATAACGAAATACCGTTACCAATACCCTTGTCTGTAATCTTCTCTCCTAACCACATAGCAAAAATACACCCAGTAGTAAGAATTATTACAGAAGACACAACAAAAACTGTCTGGTTAGGAATCACGAATGCTTCCCCAGGAAGTGTTGCAAACAAATTATAGATATACCCTGGTCCTTGAACCAAAGTGATCGCAATCGTTAACCATCTTGTGATTTGATTGATTTTTTTTCTTCCACTTTCTCCTTCTTTTTGTAGTTTCTGCAAGTAAGGTATTGCTATACCCATTAACTGAACTACAATAGAGGCCGAAATGTAAGGCATAATACCAAGTGCAAATACTGATGCGTTAGCAAATGCTCCTCCTGTAAATGCATTAAGCAAACCAAGCAAACCATCTTGTGTTTGAGTTCCTAAATTTGCTAATTCCGCTGCATCCACACCAGGAAGTACAACTTGTGCTCCAAAACGATATACTAAAAGTAATCCCAGAGTAACCAGAATCCTATTTTTTAGTTCTTCGATTTTCCAAATGTTCTTTATTGTATCAATAAATTTCATGAATTGTCAATTATAAGGTTACTGCTTCACCACCGGCTGCTTCTATAGCTGCTTTTGCTGTGGCTGTAAATTTGTGAGCTGAGACTTTAAGTTTTGCCTTCAATTCACCTCTTCCCAGTATCTTAACCAAATCATTTTTTCCAGCAAGACGAGTAGCCAAGATCACATCTAGATCAACAGTATCCTTGATTTTACCTTCATCTACTAATTTCTGTAGTGTATCCAGGTTAATTCCTTGATATTCTTTTCTATTAATGTTCTTGAAACCGAATTTAGGCACACGTCTTTGAAGTGGCATTTGCCCACCTTCAAAACCAATTTTTCTAGAATATCCAGAACGAGACTTTGCTCCTTTGTGCCCTCGTGTAGACGTTCCTCCTTTTCCGGAACCCTGTCCACGACCAACTCGCTTATTGTTATTTTTTACTGAACCTGCAGCAGGTTTTAAGTTACTTAAATCCATGTGCTTTTATTATTTTGTTTCAACAGAAACTAAATGTTTAACTTTATTTACCATCCCAAGGATATTAGGAGTATCTTCATGCTCCACAACCTGGCCGATCTTTTTAAGACCTAGAGCCTCTAAGGTTCTCTTTTGTCTTTGAGTGCGATTAATTGCACTTTTTACTTTAGTAATTTTAATCTTTGCCATCGTTCCTTTTTTTATCCTTTAAACACCTTTTCAAGTGAAATACCACGTTGAGATGCTACTTGTTGCGCACTTCGCAATTGTAATAACGCATCAAACGTTGCTTTCACCACATTGTGTGGGTTAGACGATCCTTGATTCTTAGAAAGTACATCATGTACTCCTACTGCTTCTAATACCGCACGGATTGCACCACCGGCTATTACCCCGGTACCTGTAGCAGCAGGCATTAATAACACTCTAGCACCTCCGTATTTACCTTTTTGCTCGTGAGGCAATGTACCTTTATGCAAAGGAATACGAACTAAATTTTTCTTTGCATCTTCTACTGCTTTAGCAATAGCTTCTGCTACTTCTTTCGACTTACCTAAACCGTGACCTACAACACCATTTTCATCACCTACAACAACAATTGCAGAGAATCCAAAAGCTCTACCACCTTTAGTAACTTTAGTCACACGTTGAACACCAACTAAACGGTCTTTAAGCTCAAGTCCACTTGGTTTTACTAATTCTGCGTTTTTATATTTTTGATACATAATTTCTTAGAATTTAAGTCCTGCTTCTCTAGCTCCTTCAGCTAACGATTTTACTCTACCGTGATACAAATACCCTCCTCTATCGAAAGATACTGTTTCCACTCCAGCTTTCTTAGCTTTTTCAGCAAGTGCTTTTCCAACCAAGTTTGCTATTTCAACTTTATTTCCAGATGCCGAAGCAATGTCTTTATCTCTTGAAGAAGCAGCACTGATAGTTTTACCAGTTACATCATCTATGATTTGAGCATAGATTTCTTTATTACTTCTAAAAACAGATAATCTAGGACGTTGTTCTGTTCCGCTTACTCTACCGCGGATTCGCTTTCTTATTTTTAATCTTCTTGATTCTTTTGAGAATGCCATAACGTTAGTTATTATGCAGATTTACCTGCTTTTCTTCTTAATTGTTCTCCTACGAATTTAATTCCCTTCCCTTTGTAAGGTTCTGGCTTACGGAAGCTTCTAATCTTAGCAGCAATCTGTCCTACCAGTTGTTTATCATGAGAAGTCAATTTTACGATAGGGTTTTTACCTTTTTCAGAAATAGTTTCAACCTTAACTTCTGGAGCAAGGTCTATAACTATGTTGTGTGAGAAACCTAAAGCCAAATCTAATTTTTGGCCTTGGTTAGAAGCTCTGTATCCAACTCCTACTAACTCTAATTCTTTGGTAAAACCTTTAGAAACACCTTCAACCATATTATTGATCAAAGCTCTATACAATCCGTGTTTAGCTTTATGATCTTTGGCATCACTAGGTCTTTCTAGAACCACTTGTCCTTCTTCAACTTTTACAGCAATACTGTCAATCTCTTGAGAAAGCTCTCCTAATTTTCCTTTAACAGTAACAACATTACCTGTCACTTCTACAGTGACACCAGACGGAATAGTTACTGGATTTTTTCCTATTCTTGACATTTCTTTTTGTCTTTTATACTGTTAATATACGTAACAAAGTACCTCACCACCAACATTCTCTTGTCTTGCTCGCTTACCTGTCATTACTCCATGAGAAGTAGATACGATTGCGATACCCAATCCATTAAGAATTCTTGGTATATCATTAGCTCCGGCATATTTACGAAGACCAGGCTTACTTATTCTCTGCAATTGTTTAATTACAGGTTCTTTGGTCATCTTATCATACTTAAGTGCAATCTTGATAGTACCTTGAGTAGTATTATCTTCAAACTTATAACTTAAAATATATCCTTGATCGAATAATATTTTAGTGATCTCTTTTTTAACCTTAGATGCAGGTATCTCAACAACTCTATGTTGAGCTCTATTTGCATTACGTATTCTGGTTAAATAATCTGCTATAGGATCTGTATTCATTGTTTATAGTTTATGGTATTGGTTTTCGACTTTTACCGAACCTAATACCAATTAATTTACTTTATTATTACCAACTAGCTTTGGTTACCCCTGGAATTAATCCTTTATTAGCCATTTCTCTGAAAGTTACACGAGAAATTCCAAATTGACGCATATATCCTTTTGGTCTTCCTGTTAACTTACAGCGATTGTGCATACGGATAGGAGATGCATTTTTAGGTAACTTTTGTAACGCTTCATAATCTCCAGCTTCTTTTAAAGCTTTACGTTTTTCAGCATACTTAGCTACAGTTTTCGCTCTCTTTACCTCACGGGCTTTCATTGATTCTTTAGCCATAATTAATTCTTTTTAAAAGGTAATCCTAGTTCTGTTAACAATGATTTTGCTTCTTTATCGGTTTGTGCAGAAGTTTCAAAGGTGATATTCATTCCTGAAATCTTATTTACCTTATCGATATCAATTTCTGGAAAAATTATCTGCTCGGTAATACCCAAAGAGTAATTACCTCTACCATCAAAACCTGTTGCTTTAATTCCGTTAAAATCTCTTACACGTGGCAAAGCTGAAGTAATTAAACGATCTAAAAATTCGTACATTCTTTCTCCTCTTAACGTAACTTTTGCTCCAATTGGCATTCCTTTACGTAATTTGAAAGATGCAACATCCTTTTTAGAAATCGTAGGCACAGCTTTTTGACCAGTGATTGTTGTTAATTCGTCTACAGCATAGTCTATCAACTTCTTGTCAGCTACAGCCGCTCCAATACCTCTACTCAAAACAATCTTTTTAAGTTTTGGCACTTGCATTACATTATCATAGCTGAACTCTTCTGTAAGAGTGGATACTACTCTATCCTTGTACTCTTGTTTTAATCTTGGGATATAAGCCATAACTATATTACTTCATTAGATTTTTTAGAAAATCTCACTTTCTTATCTCCTTCTACTCTATATCCAACTCTAGTTGTTTCTCCTTTTGAGGTTAACAATGATAGGTTAGAAATATGAATAGGTGCTTCTTGCTTTACAATACCACCCTGTGGATTAGTAGCACTAGGCTTTTGGTGTTTAGACACAAGGTTAACACCTTCTACAATCGCCTTGTTCTTATCTTTCAATACTTTTTGTACTGTACCCTCTTGACCTTTATTGTCTCCAGCAATAACTCGTACTGTATCTCCTGACTTTATTTTTAGCTTTGTCATCTTTAAAATATATTTAAAGCACTTCTGGCGCTAGTGAAACAATCTTCATGAATTGCTTATCACGAAGTTCTCTTGCCACAGGACCAAACACACGAGTTCCTCTCATTTCGCCAGCAGGGTTTAATAAAACACATGCATTATCATCGAAACGAATATAAGAACCATCTGGTCTGCGCACTTCTTTTTTGGTACGAACTACAACTGCAGTAGAAACCGCTCCTTTTTTGATATTACCATTTGGAGTTGCTTCTTTTACACTGACAACGATCTTGTCTCCTACAGAGGCGTATCTTCTTCCTGTACCACCTAAAACACGAATAACTAAAACTTCTTTAGCCCCAGTGTTATCGGCTACTTTTAATCTAGACTCTTGTTGTACCATAATTACTTCGCTCTTTCAATTACTTCTACTAATCTCCAGCATTTGGTTTTACTCATAGGTCTTGTTTCCATGATCTTTACAGTATCACCAATATTGCAGTCGTTTTTCTCGTCGTGTGCAACGTATTTTTTCGTTTTCAACACGAACTTTCCGTACATAGGGTGTTTTACTTTTTTAACCTCAGAAACCACGATCGATTTCTGCATTTTGTTACTAGTAACAACTCCTATACGTTCTTTTCTTAAATTTCTTTTTTCCATCTTTCAGCAGAATTAACCGTTTAATTCTCTTTTTGTTAACTCAGTAGCCATTCTTGCAATAGATCTTCTTACTTTACGTAACTGTAAAGGATTTTCTAATGGAGACATAGCGTGAGCCATTCTTAAATCTGAATATTCTTTTCGAGTTTTACTAAGTTCCTCTTGTAATTCAGCTGTAGACGATTCTTTTACTTGTGATTGTTTCATAGTCTCTTTCGAATTTAACCTTGATAGGTTCTTGATACAATAAACTTAGTTTTCACTGGTAGCTTTTGAGCAGCTAGACGTAATGCCTCTTTAGCTACATCATATGGTACACCACTGATTTCGAATAATATTCTTCCTGGTTTTACTACAGCTGCCCAGTATTCTACGGCACCTTTTCCTTTACCCATACGTACTTCAAGAGGTTTTTTGGTAATTGGTTTATCTGGGAAAATTTTAATCCACAGAGACCCCTCTCTTTTCATATAACGAGTAGCAGAAATACGAGCTGCTTCTATTTGTCTGGCTGTAATAAAACTTGAATCCAATGATTTAATTCCGAAGGTACCGTTTGAAAGTGTATGTCCTCTATGAGAAAGACCTTTCATACGTCCTTTTTGTTGTTTACGGAATTTTGTTCTTTTAGGCTGTAACATTGTTAATTTACTTTAAAAAATTACTTTCTACGACGTGATTTATTTCCACCACTTCGTCCACCTCTGTCACCTTTTCCTTGTTTTTTGGATAAACCAACTAAAGGAGAAAGTTCTCTTTTACCATATACTTCGCCTTTCATGATCCATACTTTCACACCCAATCTACCATAAGTAGTATGAGCTTCTACTAAAGCATAATCGATGTCAGCTCTAAATGTTGATAAAGGAATACGACCTTCTTTGTAAGACTCTGAACGTGCCATTTCAGCTCCATTCAAACGTCCTGAAATCTGAATCTTAATACCTTCAGCATTCATTCTCATTGCAGCCGCAATAGCCATCTTGATAGCACGACGATATGAAATACGACTTTCAATTTGTCTTGCAACACTAGATCCTACTAAGAATGCATCAAGTTCTGGTCTTTTGATCTCAAAAATATTGATCTGAACTTCTTTATCAGTAATTTTCTTAAGCTCTTCTTTTAACTTGTCTACCTCTTGACCACCTTTACCGATAATGATACCAGGTCTAGCAGTAGTGATAGTAACGGTTACAAGTTTAAGTGTGCGCTCAATAATTACTCTAGATACACTAGCTTTTGATAAACGAGCGTGCACATATTTTCTAATCTTATCGTCTTCGGCAAGTTTATCACCGTAGTCATTACCTCCATACCAGTTGGATTCCCATCCTCTAATGATACCAAGGCGATTTCCGATTGGATTTGTCTTCTGTCCCATACTGTTTATAATTAGCTTTGTGTATTATTGTTAGCTCCCAACACGATAGTTACGTGGTTTGAGCGTTTTCTTATTCTGTGCGCGCGACCCTGTGGAGCAGGACGAAGTCTTTTTAACATACTTCCTCCGTCTACACGAATCTCTTTTACAAAAAGATCTGCATCTTCGATGCTAGCGTCTTCATTTTTCGCCTGCCAGTTTGCTATTGCAGAAATCAACAACTTCTCTAAGCGACGTGCTGCTTCCTTTTGGCTAAATCTAAGAATATGAAGCGCCTTTTCAATTTTTTCACCACGAATCAAATCCGCTACCAAACGCATTTTGCGAGGTGATGTCGGGCAGTTATTAAGTTTAGCAAAAGCAACTTGCTTTTTCTCTTCCTTAATTCTTTCTGCCATTTCTCTTTTACGAACTCCCATGACTTAAATTATTTTTTACCTTTATTTTTAGCACCAGCGTGTCCTCTAAATGAACGTGTTGGCGAAAATTCTCCTAATTTATGACCTACCATATTCTCTGTAACATACACAGGAACAAATTGGCGACCATTATGAACTGCTATTGTTTGCCCTACAAAGTCAGGAGTGATCATAGATGCTCTTGACCAAGTCTTGATAACAGACTTTTTATTAGCCTCTACATTTGCAGCTACTTTTTTCTCTAACTTATAGTGAACGTAAGGTCCTTTTTTTAATGAACGTGCCATATCTTATTATTTCTTTCTACGTTCTACAATATACTTATTACTCGCTTTCGTCTTAGAACGGGTTCTATATCCTTTTGCAGGAAGACCTTTTCTAGAACGTGGGTGACCTCCAGAAGAACGTCCTTCACCACCACCCATTGGATGATCAACAGGGTTCATCGCTACTGGTCTTGTACGTGGACGACGACCCAGCCATCTTGTTCTACCCGCTTTACCACCAACGATCAACTGATGATCACTGTTTGATACAGCACCAATAGTAGCCATACAGTTAACCAAGATCATTCTCACTTCGCCAGAAGGTAATTTCACAGTAGCAAATTTACCGTCTCTAGCCATAAGCTGAGCAAATGATCCAGCACTACGCGCCATTACAGCACCTTGACCCGGACGTAATTCTATACAAGAAATGATTGTACCTAAAGGAATATCGCTCAAAGGCATTGCATTTCCAATTTCTGGAGCTACATTGTTACCTGAAACGATGTTTTGACCAACTTGTAAACCATTTTGAGCGATTACATAACGCTTTTCACCATCTTGGTAATTTACAAGTGCAATGAATGCAGTTCTGTTTGGATCATATTCGATTGTTGCAACGGTAGCAGGAACTCCCTGCTTATCACGTTTAAAATCAATAATACGATACCTTCTTTTATGACCACCACCTTTGTAGCGCATAGTCATTTTTCCTTGACTGTTTCTACCTCCAGTTCTTTTTTTCGGAGCTAATAAACTTTTCTCCGGCTTATCAGTAGTAATTGCGTCAAATCCATTTACTACTCTAAAACGCTGACCTGGGGTAATTGGCTTTAATTTTCTTACTGACATTTTCTAGTCTTAAAGATTACTATATAAATCAATTACTTCACCTTCCGCCACCTGTACAATTGCTTTTTTATAAGCACTTGTTTTACCAGTGATCATACCAGTTTTGGTATAACGAACCTTACGATCCGGACGAACATTTATTGTGCGAACTTTAGTAACAGAAACACCATAAGCAGCCTCTACTGCTTTTTTAATCTCTACCTTATTCGCTTTTTTATCTACTACAAAACCATAGCGGTTGTATACCTCACTATCATTAGTAGCCTTTTCCGTAATAATAGGTTTTATTAAGATACTCATGGCTTCTATTTACTTAAATTCGTTTCAATTCCTTTCAAAGAACCTTCCAAAAGCACAACATTACTCGCATTAAGTATCTTGTAAGTACTTAATTCTGAAGCAGTTATAACTTCTGAACCTTTCAAATTGCGTGACGACAAATATACATTTTTATTTGACTCAGCCAACACAAACAAAGATTTTTTATTTTCAAGCCCTAAAGACTTCAAAACAGCAGTAAAATTCTTTGTTTTTGGAGTATCAAAAGAAAAGTCTTCAACAACTGTTATTGCCTTGTCATTTGCTTTAATACTTAACGCAGATTTACGTGCTAATCTCTTTAAGTTCTTATTCAATTTAAAAGAGTAATTTCTTGGTCTTGGGCCAAAAATTCTACCTCCTCCTTTAAACACAGGAGACTTAATGCTACCAGCTCTGGCAGTACCTGTCCCTTTTTGTTTCTTTATCTTTCTTGTACTACCAGCAATCTCTGCTCTTTCCTTTGCTTTGTGAGTACCTTGGCGTTGATTAGCCAAATACTGCTTCACATCAAGATAAACAGCATGATTATTTGGCTCTATACCAAAAACAGCGTCAGAAAGGTCTGCCTTTCTTCCTGTTTCTTTTCCGTTAATATCAATTACCGCTACTTTCATTACTTCTGAATAGTTACATAAGCGTTTTTGTGCCCAGGAACACATCCTTTAACCACAAGTAAATTCTTTTCAGGAACTACTTTTAACACTCTTAAGTTTTGAACTTTAATTTGGTCTCCACCCATTCTTCCTGCCATCTTCATTCCTTTGAATACTCTTGCAGGATAAGATGCCGCACCTATAGAACCAGGAGCTCTTAAACGGTTATGTTGCCCATGAGTTGCTTGTCCAACACCACCAAAGTTGTGTCTTTTTACTACCCCTTGAAAACCTTTACCTTTAGAAGTTGCTGACACATCAACAAATTCTCCTTCTACAAAGTGCTCTACTGTTACCGTATCACCTAATTTGTACTCCTCATCAAAACCTTTGAATTCGACAACTTTACGTTTAGCAACAGTTCCTGCTTTTTTAAAGTGACCTAAAGCCGCTTTAGTAGCATTTTTGTCTGCTTTGTCATCGAAACCTAATTGAATAGCTTCATAACCATCAACATCTTTGGTTCTGACTTGGGTAACCACACATGGTCCAGCTTCGATTACGGTACATGGAATATTTTTTCCATTCTCGTCGAAAATGCTGGTCATGCCGATCTTTTTTCCTATTAACCCAGACATATTTAAATTATTTATTAATTACTCTTATTTATTAATTAAAAATCTCTTTTTAACCTTTCACTGTATTGATTCGCAAAAAAACAGGGTCAAAATACTTTCAACCCTGAAATGTATTTTTGCCGTTTTTCTCTCGCACGCAGCTCGAGACATTTTATAGTAGACTAACGCCTACAAAAGTTTTATCAAACTTTGATCTCCACTTCAACTCCACTTGGTAATTCAAGCTTCATCAACGCATCAATCGTTTTTGAAGAAGAGCTATAGATATCCAAAAGTCTTTTGTAAGAACTTAATTGAAACTGCTCTCTGGATTTTTTGTTTACGTGCGGAGAACGAAGCACTGTAAAAATCTTTTTATGTGTTGGCAAAGGAATTGGCCCAGTTACTACAGCTCCTGTACTCTTTACCGTCTTTACGATTTTCTCGGCAGACTTATCCACCAAATTATGATCGTAAGATTTTAGTTTTATTCTAATTTTTTGACTCATTTCTGTAATAATTAAGCGTTAACTCCTTTTGCTGCCGCGATTACTTCTTCTGAAATATTTGTAGGTGTTTCTGCGTAGTGAGAAAATTCCATTGTGTAACTAGCTCTACCTGAAGTAAGCGTTCTTAATGAAGTTACGTAACCAAACATCTCAGATAATGGAACAACCGCTTTAACAACTTTAGATCCCGAACGATCACCCATATCATTTACCTGACCTCTTCTTCTATTCAAATCTCCTACAACGTCACCCATGTTTTCTTCTGGAGTAATTACCTCCAATTTCATCATAGGCTCCATGATCACAGCTCTTGCAGCTTTTGCAGCAGCTTTGTAACCTAGTTTTGCAGCCAATTCGAATGATAACTGGTCAGAATCCACATCATGATACGAACCATCGGTAAGTGTAACCTTCATAGAATCCATTTCATACCCGGCTAAAGGTCCATTTTTCATTGCCATCTTAAATCCTTTCTCAACAGAAGGGATAAATTCTTTTGGCACGTTACCACCTTTAATTTCAGAAACAAACTCAAGACCTTGTTTACCTTCTTCAGCAGGCTCCATTGTAAATACAATATCTGCGAATTTACCCCGACCACCAGACTGTTTCTTGTACACCTCTCTGTGCTCTGCACGTGCTGTAATAGCTTCTTTGTACTCCACTTGAGGCTGACCTTGATTTACGTCTACTTTGAATTCACGCTTTAAACGATCAACAATAATATCCAAGTGAAGCTCACCCATTCCAGAAATAATAGTCTGTCCTGAAGCTTCATCAGTTCTTACAGTAAATGTAGGGTCTTCTTCAGCAAGCTTTGCCAAAGCCATACCTAACTTATCTACGTCAGCTTTAGTTTTTGGTTCTACAGAAATACCAATTACCGGATCTGGGAAATCCATTGATTCTAGAACTATAGGATTTTTTTCATCAGATAACGTATCACCTGTTTTAATATCTTTAAAACCTACTGCTGCACCAATATCTCCAGCTTCTATATATTCGATTGCATTTTGCTTATTTGAATGCATTTGGTAAATACGTGAAATACGCTCTTTCTTTCCAGAACGATTGTTTAACACATAAGAACCTGCATCCAATCTTCCAGAATACGCTCTAAAGAATGCCAAACGACCAACGAATGGGTCAGTAGCAATTTTAAATGCTAATGCAGAAAAAGGCTCCTTAACATCTGGTTTACGAGAAATCTCTTCATCAGTATTAGGATCTGTACCTACAATTGCATCTTTATCTGTTGGAGAAGGCAAATAACGACATACAGCATCTAATAAGAACTGTACTCCTTTATTTTTGAATGCCGATCCACAAACCATAGGAATAATAGACATATCCATTACAGCAGCTCTAAGCGCAGCATGCACTTCATCTTCTGTAATAGAATCTTCATCTTCCATATATTTTTCAAGAAGATTCTCATCATACGCTGCAACCTCTTCGATAAGTTTACCACGTAATTCTTTTGCTTCTTCTTTAAGTTCTTCAGGAATATCAATGACATCAAAAGTTGCTCCTTGAGTTTCATCATGCCATACAATAGCACGGTTTTTTACAAGATCAACGATACCTTTAAAATCTGCTTCATCACCTATATTTAATACAATAGGAACAGCATTAGAACCTAACATTTCCTTCACTTGGTTACAAACCGCTAAGAAGTTAGACCCTTGGCGGTCCATTTTGTTTACAAATCCCATTCTAGGAACTTTGTAATTATCAGCAAGTCTCCAGTTAGTTTCTGATTGTGGCTCAACGCCATCAACAGCACTAAACAAGAAAACCAAACCATCTAACACACGTAAAGAACGGTTTACCTCTACTGTAAAGTCAACGTGACCCGGAGTATCAATAATATTGAAGTGATATCCTTTGGCATCTGCTGTTGGCTTTCCATTTTCTGTAGGGAAGTTCCAAGTACAAGTTGTAGCAGCAGAAGTAATGGTAATACCACGCTCTTGCTCTTGCTCCATCCAGTCCATGGTAGCCGCACCATCGTGCACCTCACCTATTTTATGACTTACCCCTGTATAATAAAGTATACGCTCGGTAGTCGTTGTCTTTCCTGCGTCGATATGCGCAGCAATTCCTATATTTCTAGTATATTTTAAATCTCTAGCCATTTCTGTTATTGATTAAAATCTAAAGTGAGAGAATGCTTTATTTGCTTCAGCCATTTTATGAGTATCTACTCTTTTCTTAACAGCAGCTCCTTCTTCTTTTTCTGCAGCAATAATTTCTGCAGCAAGTTTTTGAGCCATAGATTTCTCATTTCTTTTACGCGCAAACTGAATCAACCACTTCATAGCAGTAGATATTTTACGGTCTGGTCTGATTGGATTTGGAATTTGAAATGTAGCTCCACCAACACGACGACTTCTCACTTCTACGTGAGGCATCACATTAGATAATGCATCTTTCCACATTTCTAACGCGGTTTTTTCGTCATTTTGTTTCTTTTCATCTACGATATCAATCGCATCATAGAAAATTTTGAAAGCAACTGATTTTTTTCCATCCCACATCATCATGTTTACAAAACGAGTCACTAATTGATCGTTAAAACGTGGATCTGGTAAAATCGGTCTTTTTTTAGCCTTTCTTTTTCTCATGTCTTCTTCTTAAAGTTTTTTGATTACTTCTTAGGGCGTTTTGCACCGTATTTAGACCTACGTTGTGTCCTACCTTCAACACCAGCGGTGTCTAAAGCTCCACGAACAATGTGATATCTAACTCCCGGTAAATCTTTTACCCTTCCACCTCTAACTAATACTATCGAGTGCTCCTGGAGATTGTGACCTTCACCACCGATGTATGCATTCACTTCTTTTCCATTAGTCAACCTAACACGAGCTACTTTTCTCATAGCCGAGTTTGGTTTTTTAGGAGTAGTAGTGTATACACGAGTACATACACCGCGTCGTTGCGGGCACGAATCCAAAGCAGCCGATTTACTCTTCTTAGTTATTTTGGCTCTACCTTTTCGTACTAATTGTGAAATTGTTGGCATAATTTGCTTTACACTATATATTAATTTTTTTTTAAATATCCCTTTTTAAAGGGCTGCAAAGGTAGAAATATTTTTCAGCAAATCAAATCCTAAGAGATTAATTTTCAAATAGATTAAAAATCATACAATTCTAGAACCAAAAAACAAGCCTGAACACTTCTACTTTAAAAGGCTTTTTCAGGGATAAAAAATGAATTCTTAAAATTTCTTTTCAAGATAACAGGCTTGTTTCACCCCGGCGTCATAAATAGGTACGTTCTTTTGTCCCTAATATTTTATGATTCATCCCATTTTATATAACCTTCAGTACATTTTTTTTGATTTTTTCTCTAAACGGATTTTTATTTACCAAAAGAAAATATTAATAAAACTTTAATATCAAAAACTATTTTAAAAATAAGAGAACTATCATTTAAAATCAATTAACCAATGAAGAGCGGCAAGAGGTAGAAAATCTAGCGTAAAATTACGAATCAAATTATGGTTAAAAAGAATGACTTACACCGATAAATTATGGCCGAAACAAAACAGATAGATTAACCTCGAAAAACAAAAACAATTACCCTAGAAGACCGCTAGCAAACCCGTACCATTACACATATTTAATAAAATTAACTAAAAATGAAGATTACTGTCAAATTATTATAAATTAACAAACATAATAGTTAATAAAAGTTAAAAAATTCAAAAAAATAGCCTTAAAGTATCATTTTATTATCAATTTTGAAATAACTAATTTAAATAAACACACAAATCAATGAATGTAACAATGAAGCAAACTCTAATGCTTCTCATAGCATTAGCTGTGCATTATTCTTATGCACAAGACAAAACCATAACTGGTAAAGTAACAGATGACAAAGGGTCTCCATTACCTGGAGTAAATATCGTCATAAAAGGAACGAACACAGGAACACAATCAGATTTTGATGGCGTATACTCCTTAGAAACTTCTGAAGGAAGTATTCTTGTTTTTAGCTATTTGGGTTTCTCAAACAAAGAGATAACTGTTGGAGCAACTAACAACATCGACGTACAATTAGAAGCATCAGCAGCACAGCTTGAAGAAGTAATTGTAACTGCTCAAGGTATTAAAAGAGAAAAGCAAGCCCTTGGGTATGCTGTTGCCGAAGTAAAAGATGAACAACTAGAACAAAGAGCAGAGGGCGATATCGGAAGGGTATTATTTGGTAAAGCCTCTGGGGTAAACATAACTCAACAAAATGGTTTATCCGGGTCTGGAACTAACATTGTAATTAGAGGGCTAAGTTCTTTTAGTGGAAGTAACCAACCTTTGTTTATTGTGGATGGAGTACCTTTTAGTAGTGACACCAACTCACAAGGCTCTAACGATGGAAATAGCCAAAACGACTTTGTAGACGGAAATTCTGGATCAAGTAGATTTCTTGACCTTGATCCTAATAGCATAGAAAGTGTCAATGTACTAAAAGGGTTAGCCGCAGCTACACTTTATGGAACTGCTGGTAGAAATGGTGTAATTCTTATCACAACAAAAAATGGTTCTGCGGGTAATGCTGTAAAGAAAAATGAGGTAACAATCACCTCTTCATTTTTCTTTAATGAAATTGCCTCATTGCCAGATTACCAAAATCAATATGGTAATGGATTTGACCAAGCTTTTGGATGGTTCTTTAGTAATTGGGGACCCAGTTTTGAAAGAGAGGGCGTTGCTGGTTGGGGGAATGGAATAAATGAAGATCCAAACAGAGGATTTAACGAAGACGGTACACTCGCCCATCCTTATAGTACGGCTGCTGCTGCGACTGGGATTCCCGCAGATTTCCCACAATTTGCAGGAGTACGATACGATTGGAGACCCTATGATAGTGTAGATAATTTTTTCGAAACCGGTACAGTATCGAATACTGCAATCAATTTTCGAGGTACTACAGCAGACAATACTTTGAGCTACAATGCAAACTATAGTTATCTTGAAGATCAAGGATTTACCCCTGGAAACAAATTACGAAGAAACACCCTTGGATTTGGTGGAAGAGCAACACTCTCAAATAAAATAACCATTTCGAATACACTGAATTATTCAAAAACAGACTTTAGGACTCCTCCCGTGGCAGCCAGTAATGGTAATGGAGCTTTTGGAACAGGGTCTTCAGTTTTTGGAGAATTATTTTTCACCCCACGAAGTGTCGATCTTTTAGGACTACCTTTTCAGAGTCCTGTTGATGGCCGTAGTGTTTATTACCGTCAAAATAACAGTATACAACATCCATTATGGACAGTTGCCAATGCCCAAAACAGACAAACAACCAATCGGGTATTTGGAAACGGAACGCTTCAATATGATCTTTCAGAAAACCTAAATTTAGTTTATCGCTTCGGCCTTGACAACTATACTGAATCTAATATAAATCAACAAAATCGAGGTGGTGTAAGTGATGATGCGGCTTTGCGAAGTGGTATCTATCAGACTTGGACAAATATCAATACTATTTTCGATCACAACTTCATTCTTAATGGTGATTTTAATTTAAGTGATGAAATAGGAATGACTTTTAACCTTGGAGCTACAAGTCGAAGAGAAATTTTTGAACGAAATGGTGTTGCCAGTAGCGATCAAGTCCGATTTGATGTATTTCGGCATGTGAATTTCCTTAATCAGAATGAAATCGAATTCAAACAAGAAAGAAACATTGTTGGACTTTATGGACAAGCAGATTTTGATTATAAAAGAATGCTATATGTAACACTTGCCGGAAGAAATGATTGGGTATCCAATTTAAGCACAGCAAACCGTTCAATTTTTTACCCTAGTGCCAGTATCTCATTTTTACCAACAACAGCATTTGCAGGAATTAAATCAGACAACGGAATCAACTATCTTAAATTACGAGCTGGATACGGTACTTCTGCTAATTTCCCGACCGGATTCCCTATTGCCGTAACACTTGATTTAGACACACAAAACTTTCAAGACGGAGGGACAGATATCGTAACGAATTCTATTCCACCACGAGACGGAAATCCAAATCTAAAACCTGAAAGGTTGAATGAAATAGAATTTGGAATTGAATCTCGTTTTTTTCAAAACAGAATTAACTTAACGGCTTCATACTACAACCGTATTACCAAAGATCTAATTATTGATCGCCCCTTGGATCCGGCTACTTCGGCGACTATTAGAAGTGAAAATATTGGAGAAATACAAAGTGATGGTTTGGAAATCGACCTAGGTGTTGACATCCTAAGATCCCCTGGTGATAATGGATTTTTATGGAACACAAACATTAACTTCACTACCAATGAAACAGTAGTTGAAGATTTAGGAGCTGATACAGACATCATTGTATATTCTGGATTTTCAAACTTAGGGAATGCCGCTATTGAAGGTGAGCCCCTGGGAGTGATTGTAGGTAGCCGCATCCAGCGTGACGATAATGGAAACTTTGTTGTAAACGACGCTGGAAACTATAGAGAAGAAGAAGGTACGTTTGTTATCGGCGATCCAAACCCGGATTACCTATTAAATGTATCCAATTCTTTTTCTTATAAGAATTTCAACCTCAGTTTCCTTTTCACCTTTGTTAAAGGAGGAGATATTTATTCAAGAACAGTCTCTACATTATTAGGAAGAGGATTAACTACTGATACTGTAGATAGAGAGAACACATTTATACTTCCTGGCGTAAGAGATGATGGATCACCAAATAACATTCAAATTAATAACTCCACATTTTATTTTTCAAATGTACTATTTGGACCAGACGAACTTGGAGTTTTTGACGGTACAGTATTAAGATTACAAGAATTATCATTAGGATACTCATTACCTTCTAAATTTCTTGACAAAACACCATTTGGCGCCGTTAGTTTAAATGTAACAGGTTACAATTTATGGTTCGATGCTTTTAATATACCCGACGGCACAAACTTTGACCCTAATGTAGCTGGACTTGGTGTTGGTAATGGACGAGGATTTGACTTCTTAAACGGACCAAGTTCCAGAAGATATGGTATGAGTATTAAAGCTTCTTTCTAATCAAAAAACACGAACACAATGAAATTATTATCACATTATATATCGGTAGTTTCAATCCTAATTTTGGGATTGTTATTTACTGCCTGCGAGACTACAGAATTAGATTTAACTGAAAATCCAAATCAATTAGATCGCGACCAATCTGATGCAGACCTGTTTCTCAACTCCATTCAAATAGATTTTGGAAAAGTTATTGAACGTTTCGGAGCAATTGGCGGACAAGTTACTCGTATTGACAACATGAACGGAAGAGATTATGAAAATGTTTATTCACCTTCTGATTTTAATGACTTATGGAGCGGATCCTATCAATCAACAGGAGTTCCTTTTACCGATCAAAATGGTCATAACCAAACTTTCAATGGAATTTTAGCTGATGCACGGGCACTTGAACCTATAGCAGCAGAAAACGAGTTATACCAACATTTAGCTATAGCCCAAGTAATCGAAGCCTACATTATAGTAACACTAGTAGATTTCTTTGGTGATGTTCCTTATACCGAAGCACTTCAAGGTAGCACAAATCTCAATCCGGGAGTGGATGATGGAGCCATAATCTATGATGCCGCACTAAACCTTTTGGATAATGCGATTGCCAATTTCCAAAAAGACTCAGATACCGAACCAATAAATGATTTTTATTATAGAGGTGATTGGGAAAAATGGATACAAGCTGCCAATACTATAAAAATGAAAATTTATCTTCAAGAAAGACTTGTCAACCCTGAAGCCCTTAACAATTTTAATGAAATTGTAAACAATGGGAATTATATTCAGAATATGAGCGATGATTTTCAATTTTCCTGGGGAACAAATGAGATTCAGCCAGATAACCGTCATCCCAGATATGCAAACAATTATGAAGGTGATGGCGCAGACGAATATATGTCTAATTGGCTTATGAATCTGATGTCCAATTCTGACGACCCAAGAATAAGATATTATTATTATAGACAAACCAATGTTGTTCCCGGGGCCGAAACAGCTCCGAATGAAGAAACACTAAGTTGCTCACTAGAAAGTCCCCCACAGCATTATATAGATGGCGGTTTTACCTTTTGCTTTTTAAATAATGGATATTGGGGACGTGATCACGGAGATGACGACGGTATTCCGCCAGATGGGTTTTTACGTACTAATTTTGGAGTTTATCCTGCTGGTGGTCGTTTTGACGATAGTAGTTTTGAAGGCACTTCACAAGGTGATGGTGGTCAAGGGGCAGGAATTACCCCAATATTATTGTCTTCATGGGTAGACTTCATGATCGCCGAAGTTGCTATGGAAGAAATGAATGATGGTGCAGCTCTCATAGCTCTTCAAAATGGTATTACAAAATCAATAGATAAAGTTAGAACTTTTGGAATATTAGACAACTCAGCCAATTTGTCTTTTGAGCCCGACAATACTGCTATTCAATCTTTCATAAGTGACATCGCTACAAACTTCAACAACGCTGTTACTATGGAAGATAAATGGAATGTAATATCAGAGCAATATTGGGTCGCTTTGTTTGGAAACGGCATTGACGCTTACAATTTTTATCGAAGAACTGGTTATCCAACTACTCTTCAACCCAATATTGAACCTTATCCAGCTACGGGTGATTTTATAAGATCCTTCCCGTATCCTGCAGATTTAACCACAAATAACTCATCTGTCGATCCAAAACCAGATGTAGTTCAAAAAGTTTTCTGGGACAACAATCCAGATTCTCCAGCTTTTCCAGTTTCTAACTGATTTTTTAACACTGAGATATGCTTAGATGATTAGAACAAAAAAATACAGAAAAATGAAAGAAATAATCAAATATTTTAATTTAATACTTCTCGCCGCCATTACACTAGGATGCGATAGTGATGACAAAACGGTAGATGTTATTCTAGACACCTTTACCAGCGGGGGAGTATTAAGAACAATAGACATTGACAACAACATGGTCTATAATGATCTTACCATGCAATTTGACAACGATGCAAACTATACACTTACATTAGAAGAACAAGATAATCAGAATGGAGGACTATTAAGCGAAGTTGAAATTTATACCAGATTTATCGAAAACACCAGAGTCGACACAAATAATGATGGAAAGATTGACGATAAAGATGATGACCTATCCACAGAAGAAGGATTAATACGCACACTTACAGCTTCTGATTTTCAAACAGGAGAAAGAGGTGTTCCAACATCTGTGATTACTTTTACTGCAGCGGAATTAGTATCATTTACAGGGGTAAATGAATCTTTAATCCAAGGGAGTGATGATTTTGAATTGCGTTTTATTCTTAAGCTTACAGATGGTAGAACATTTTCTGTTGACGATGCTAACGGAAATGTATCTGGAGGCTCATACTTCTCTTCACCTTATACATACAGAACAACAGTAAAATGTGCAATAACCGAATCTCTTGCCGATACGTATACCTATCAAATCACAGAATTAATATCGGCACCAGGAGGAAGAAGTAACTGCCCTTCTACCCTCACTGGCCAAGTTACCTGGGAAGAAACCGATACCCCGGGAGAGTATACTACGACCGATATAAGCTTTGGTCAATTTGATAGTTGCTACAACGGTATATTTAAGGAAATCACATTTGACGAAATAAAAATCACTTGGGATTGTATTGAACTTGTTGCCGAGGGCACCATAGAAACGGTTGAAGAAGGATCTGACAAAGAAGAAGAATTCACATATACTTATACTATTACAGAAACTTCAGGATCTGACATAACAATTGAATTTGGTAATTCTGCGGGAGATAGAGGTACTGTAATATTAACTAGACCCAATGGTAAAGTCTGGCCTACTCTTTTAACCAGATAACAACTCATTTTACGATGAATAAAAAGGCTTCCATGTAAATTGGAAGCCTTTTTTATATATCCTCACTTCTAGTTTGTTAAACACATTTGACTAATTACTAAACAAGAGTGTCAAAAAAAGTATGATTCGGTATGACTGAATTATTTTTTTCCAACATCAACAAAACAAAAAAATGTCTTAATAAAAACCATTACTCCCTTGACCAAAACCACATTGTATTTCAACATGTTACGCAAAAAACCAACAATATCATAGCCTTACAAAAACTTATACTAAAAGATTGGATATACTTTAAAAAAATAAGGTTAATTAACAAAAAATTTACGTTTAAGTTGTATTATTTAAATGTTTTACAGACTTTTGAGTAGGCTAATTCTAAAATTATAAAACATAATGAAAACATCAATTCGAGGGTTGCTGATGCTATTCCTAGCATTAGTGGTGCATTTTTCCTATGCACAAGAAAAAACAGTTACAGGTACTGTAACAGATAATGGCGGAACGCCATTACCGGGGGTAAACATCTTTATTAAGGGAACAAACAGTGGAACACAGTCTGATTTTGATGGAAATTACTCTATCAATGTGAATCAAGGCGGCGTACTTACTTTTAGTTATCTTGGTTTTGCTACCCAAGAAGTTTCCGTTGGAAGCGGTAACCAAATAAACGTAAAAATGCAAGAAGATGCTGCAGTACTTGAAGAAGTAGTAGTAACAGGGGTTGCATCTGGCACCAGTAAGCGTAAACTTGGTGTTGCTGTAAACTCGGTTAAATCTGAAGATTTACAAGTTCAGGGAGCACAGGCAATCGATCAAGCCTTACAAGGAAAGATTGCTGGTACTATTATTCAATCCACAACAGGGCAGCCCGGCCAACAGCAAAACATAGTTCTTAGAGCTATCAACAGTTTGAACTCTTCGCAGCCAATGATATTAATTGATGGAGTTCAGGTTTCCACTTCTCAAACAAGTATAGGTGGTGCTTCCAATCAGAGTTCACGTCTAGCCGATATCGATTTTACAAATGTTGAAAGAGTCGAAACTATATCTGGTGCGGCGGCAGGAACAATATATGGAGCTCAAGGAGCTAACGGGGTTATTAATATAATTACTAAAAAAGGAAAGGCTGGAGCCCCAAAAGTATCAGTTAGAACAAATGTAAGTATTGCTTCTGCTATTACCAATGATGACGCAAATAGAGCAACTTTACACCACTATTCTACCAACGCTAATGGTTTCTTGGTCGACCTTAATGGAACACCTGTTACAGATCTCAATAGCAATGCTCAATACTTGGCTGTAGATCCAAATGAAAGAGACGTAAACGGCACGAATTTGGGAGCAGAAGGAATTAACGACACTCCTTTTGCCGAAAATACTTTCTTAGCAACTGATATTTTATTTAAGGAGGCATTTAATACGACTACTGGCGTTTCTGTTTCAGGAGGTTCAGAAAACATAAGCTATCTAGTTTCAGGTAATAGATCAGAACAAGAAAGTGTTTTGGTAGTAGGTAAATACATAAAGTATGATGCACGATTGAGCTTAGGATTCGATTTAGGTAAAAAAATTAAAATCAATACAAGATTTGATGTAATAAACAGCACCAACGATACCGGAACAAATACCGATAATGCAAATGCGAGCAACTTAATTAATAACGTTTTTCAAAATTTACCACATGTAGATTTCTTTAATAGAAATTCTGATGGTGACTTAACCGTTTCACCAGATGCTACAGATCCGAACTCTATAAACCCTTTCTTTTTTAGAGAAATCCAAACAAGACAAGACGATATTACTCGTTATTTGGCAAATTTTGATTTAGTGTATAACCCATTTAAAGTCTTATCACTAAATATTAAATACGGATACGATACCTATACTCAAAATTTCTCATTTTTCCAGGAGAATCAATCCAGTCACCTACAATCTGGCTCGATCCCAACTAATATACCAGGAATAATAAATCAGGTAGATACTCAGGAATACTTTCAGAATTTGCTAATTTCTGCAAATTTAACATTAGATTTTCAAGAAGATTTAGGTCTAAATATCCCTGTGACATCAACTACCACTTTTAACTTTGATTGGAGAGATCAGGAATTAAGACAAACTTCTGTTACAGGAACCAACCTTCCTGCCGGACCATTTGGTTCTTTTAACATAAACCAAGCAGCGGTAAAGACCTTCAACGGTTTCTTTGAATCTCCATTTAGAACTTATGGTTTCTTGATCAACCAAAAGTTTGATTACGAATCCTTGTTTGGTTTCTCAGGTGGTTTTAGAAGAGATTTCTCTAACAGATTCGGAAATGGCTTAGACTTTACCTTTCCAAGAGCAGATGCATATTTCAATATTGCAGAGCTATTCGAATCTGACATGGTAAATACATTAAAACTTAGAGCTGCTTATGGTGAAGCTGGAATTCAACCTTTATTCAGTCAAAACCTATTTACTTTTGCCTTAACCACTGTTGGTAGTGAAACTTTATCTAGCATCCCTTCTACTGTATCTAATCCAGATCTTGAAGTTGAAACATCCCAAGAGACAGAAATTGGTATTGACTATACCTTTTCACCATCATCCGGAAATTGGTTCAGCAGATTAGATGGTTCGGTGAACTATTTCGACAGAAAAACTGAAGGAGCAATTTTTGATTTAGGGATACCATCAAGTACCGGAGGTTCTGCTGTTTTCAATAATTCTTATGATATAAGCAGTGATGGTATTGAAGCCTCTATAGACCTTAATATGTATCGATCTGATAAAATTAATTGGAATTTTGGAGTTCGCTTTACTAAATCAACAGCTATATTAGACAGAATAGAAAATGGACTACCTGTAGTAGTTAATGACAACTTCGTTTTACAAGAAGGACAAGAAATAGGAACATTTTCTGTTTTCCCAGTACTCACTAGTTTAGATCAATTAGACAATAGCGGAAATAGAATTATTGCAGAGGCCGATGTTGATAATTTTACAGTAGCAAGCTCTGGCTATGTTGTAAATAAAAACACAGGTCGAGTTGCTATAGGGCCGGATAAAGTCGTTGCAGGTAGTACTCAACCGGACTTTGTTTTAACTTTCCTTAATGACGTTTCATTGTTTAATGATATCGTAGGAATTTCATTTCAAATTGATTGGTTCCAAGGGTTAGATGTTTATAATAGAGCAAGACAATGGCTGTACAACAATGGACTACATAACGACACGGCTGCCCCTATTTCTATAGAAGATCCTACTGGAGCTGTACAAACTGGTGCTTTTGTTGCTTACTATACTTCTCTTTATAATACAAATGTTCCTACGTCAGAGTTTGTAGAAGACGGGTCTTTTGTAAGACTTCGAGATGTTAGCCTTCGATTAAGAGCCAATAAACTTATTAAAGCAGGATTCTTTGACAATATAGACCTTACTATATCAGGAAGAAACCTTCTTACTATTACCGATTACAAAGGGCTTGATCCCGAAGCAGCTAGAGGCTTCGGAAATACCTTTCAAAGAGGATTTGATGAATTCACACATCCAAATGTAAAAAGTTACAATTTTGGATTAAATCTCACATTCTAAAAAAAAGAAACTATGAAAAGTTTATTTAAACCAATAGCATACATAATTATGCTATCATTTATCACAGGATGTCAAGATAACATTCTGGATACCGAAATAGATCCAGTAGATAATAACTTACCTGTAATAGCCTCCTTAGGGAATGTTGATGGACTAACTACCTTTTCAAGAGGCGTTTACGACTTCTTATCTTCAGAAGATGTTTTTGAAAGTGTTGGGCCTGAAAAAGAAAGCCCAATGTTATGGTTTACTTATGGATATCACGAAACTATGGGAGACGTATTGACAATGCCATGGGGTAATTTTGGAGGTAGATGGGTAAACCAAACTCAATCTGTCACTTTAGACGATGGTACAGAAGTAACACCTCCTGCTGGTGGACCGCAGCCTGGTGAAATAGCAATCAGAAATACTCGTGATGCGGGAAGCGATAATGCTATACAATATGAATGGAGAGATATGTACAGTATTATTGTTCAGTGTAACACTATTGAAGAAGCTCTCGCAGATCTTCCTGCAGATGATGCTACTAGAGACGCATTCCTTGCATGGTCATTATGGTGGCGTGCATATGCTCATAGTAGACTAGGATCAATTTACGAACAAGGGGTTGTTAATGAAAGCGGATTAATTTCTAACCCAACTTCTATTCCTAGTACTCAGTTTGTATCTAACACAGAACTTATTAACAGATCAAATAATTTCTTAAATCAATTAGAAACGCTTCTGAATAATGTTACCGATAACGCAGCTTTTAACAGTCGTTTTTCCAGCTTTCATATATCTTATTTAACAGAAAAGGTAGATATAACTGAATTAATGGAAAACATTAACACGCTTCGAATTAGAAATCTAGTGTACAATACCAAAGTTACTGACATGACAGCTGCCGATTGGGCCCAGGTTATAACCTTAGGAAACAATGGTGTTTCTTCAAATGATGGTGCTTTTATCATGCAATCTGAATCATCTTTCATTGCCAATGGATGGCTGCCTTCACAAGTGTTAGGTTTTTGGTATTTCCCAAGTGATCGTTTAATCCAGGATATAAATCCAGGAGACGCAAGATTTGATGATTACTTTATCCAGGATCCTGATCAAGGTTTCCCATTCCCTAACCAAAGAGGTAGAGGGATACAATATGGTGCATCGTACTTCTGGCAAGTAAACTCCGGAATTGTTTCTAATAATGACCTAGAAATTAAAATGTATTATGCCGGAAGTTATGAAGAAAATCAATTATTCTTGGCTGAAGCAAAAGTAAGAACCAATGATATCGAAGGTGGATTAGCACATCTTGACGCAGTAAGATCATTACAAGAGTCTGAATTACCCGCCACGGTAGGAACTGGCCTAAGCCAAGACCAAGCTCTAGAAGAAATAAGAAAAGAACGTCGCTTAGCCTTATTGTTCAGAGCGGTAGCTTTCTATGATGCCCGTCGTTATGGCGTAGCATCTGGATCAAGAACAGGCGCTCGTGTGTTAGATCAAAATGGTAATCTTAACACAAATGCGACTATTAATTATGGATACCTTGAGTATTGGCCCGTACCTGCATTTGAATCGGACTTCAACTCAATTCCATCTTCATTACAATAGAACATTTAAATCAGTTTATAGATTAAAAAAAGAGGTTGTGTATACATAACCTCTTTTTTACATTTACGACATGAAAAATATCCTAAAATTTCTTGTAGCTCTGTTACTTTTTAGTTGTTCTAATGAAAAAACAAAAGAGAAAGATTTCTTATTTAAAAAACTAGATCCAGAATCAACTGGAGTAGATTTCAAAAATGTACTGACTGAAGATGCTGAGTATAATATCGTAAACTACCTTTATTATTATAACGGAGGTGGTGTTGCTGTAGGAGATATTAACAATGACCATCTTCCAGATATTTATCTAGTTTCAAATAGAGGAGAAAACAAACTTTATTTAAATAACGGTGATCTTACTTTTAAAGACATTACAACGTCTTCAGGGACATCTGGTAATTCAGACTGGAATACTGGCGTTACTATGATAGATATAAACGGAGATGGATATTTAGATATTTATGTTTGTGCCGTGACTAAGATCCTTGGATTCAAGGGGCACAATGAGCTGTTCATTAATCAGGGTGATGGAACTTTCATTGAAGAATCCGAAAAGTATGGATTAAACATAGAAGGCTATGCTACCCAGGCCTATTTTTTTGATTACGACAAAGACGATGATTTAGATGTATACATTGTAAATCACGCATTACACACCAAAACCTCCCATGGCCCTTCATATATCAGAAAAAAAAGAGCTGACTATGTAGGTGACCTGTTGTTAAGAAATGACAATTCGCAATTCAATGACGTAAGCAAAGAAGCTAATATATATGGTGGCGCTAATGGATACGGATTAAGCGCATCAATTGCAGATTTTAATAATGACGGCTGGGATGATATCTATGTTTGTAATGATTTTCATGAAGACGATTATTATTATGTGAATAATGGTGACGGAACTTTTAGAGAAGAGTTGTCTAAAGCCTTTTCCCACACCAGTAGATTTTCTATGGGAAGTGATGTCGCGGATATTAATGGAGATACATATCCGGACCTTATCACTTTAGACATGCTACCCTATAACGAAAAGGTCCTGAAAGAATCAGATGGAGATGTATCCTATAACACCCAAGATTTTTTAATTAAGCAAGGGTACCAAAAACAGTATGCTAGAAATATGTTACAAATAAACAATAAAGGAACATATTTTACTGAGTCGGGCTTATATCACGATCTTGCTGCTACCGACTGGAGCTGGGCTCCTTTAATTGCAGATTTTAATTCTGATGGATATCAAGATATCTTCATCACAAACGGTATAGACAAAAGACCAAACAATCTTGATTTCATGAGGTACTTATCCAATTCTTTTAAAAGCAAATCAAAAGATAAGAAAAAGAATGATTGGTTGATTAATTCCCTTAAGGTAATGCCAAGCGGCAAAGTCCCTAACCAGATTTTCAAAGGAAACTCTTCGACATTTGAGAACCAGACCGGGTTGTGGATTAGTAGCGAACCAACTTTATCAAATGGTGCGGCATATGCCGATTTAGACTTGGATGGAGATTTAGATCTAATCATTAATAATTTAAATGATCGTAGTTCAATCTATGAAAACCGATCAGACACGACCACAAAAAGTTCAAGCATATCAATCTCCTTAAAATATAAAGGAAAAAACAAAAATGGTATTGGTTCAAAAATCTTTCTTTATACAAATAAAAACATACAAAGCAGGCAACTTTTCAATTCAAGAGGCTTTATATCTTCAGTTACAACAAAAGTACACTTTGGAATACCCAAACAACAGAGTATTGACTCGATAAAGATTGTTTGGCCAGACAACACTTGGCAAACCATACTACCTACCAGTACTAATAAAAATATCGAAATTACATATACCACCCCCTCCTCCCACTTTAACAACAATCAAACCGAAGAGCCTATATTCACAAAAGAAAACCTAATTCAATATAGCCATAAAGAGGACGCTTATAACGACTTCGATATTCATAAACTTATTCCATACAAAGTTTCAACACAAGGTCCTGCAGTAGCTATTGGCGATATAAACAATGATGGTAAAGATGACATTTTTATAGGTAATGGCTCTCTTAAAAAGTCAAAGATATTTATAAACACAAATGATGGATTCAAAGAAAAAAAAGTCCTTGCAATAGAAAATGACTCTATTAGTGATGATGTAGATGCTGTCTTTTTTGATATTGATAACGATAAGGATCTTGATCTCTACGTAGCCTCGGGAGTCATATCAAAAAAACATGAAGAATCTCAGAATGATCGAATTTACGAAAATGATGGTAAAGGAAATTTTAGAAGACTACGTAATGCTATACCAAAAAACAATCATAACACCGCAGTTGTAAAACCTTATGATTATGACCACGATGGCGATATCGACATATTTATAGGAAATAGATCTGACTCAAAAACCTATGGATATCAAGTAGACTCTTTCATATTAAAAAACAATGGTTCAGGTAAGTTTGAGAAAGACCAAAATTTCAAATTAACATCAATGGTCACAAATGCAAGTTGGGCAGACATAAACAATGACGGCATTAAAGATTTACTTGCCTCTACAGAATGGGATCAACCAAGAGTTTATATTAATACGAACGGCACATTAAATGAAATACAACTTCCAAAAGAGTTATCTGGGTTATGGCAATCGATAACCGCATACGATATCGATCATGATGGCGACCAAGATATTGTTTTAGGAAACTGGGGGCTCAACTCAAAATTCAATGCCTCGATAAAAGATCCCTTATTAATGTATTTTTCAGACTTTGATCAAAATGGTAAAATGGAAACCCTTTTAGCTTATAAAAAAGAAGGACACTATTACCCCCTCAATTCTAAGGACGAATTATCTTCTCAAATGCCTTTGATAAACAAAGTATATAGAAATTATGCCAGTTATGCCGGTCAATCAATAGAAAACATCATTAAAAACCTTACTTCAAACAAAGTATCTAGCTATAAGGTTACAACACTAGAAAGTGGTTATTTAGAAAATAGAGATGGTAAGTTTATAGCGTTCAAAAAGTTACCATTAGATTTTCAAATGTCTCCTATAACTTGTTTTTTAGCAAATGACTTTCTTGATAAAGGCTATGAACAACTTCTAATGGGAGGTAACTTTTATGGACTGAACACTTATCACGGAATCTTAAGTTCCAATTTAGGTTTTTTAATACAAAGAGAGAATAACAAAGAGGGTTGGAGCTACAAAAACTCACTGCACCTGGGGTTAGAGCTTTACAATAAAGAAATAAAAAACCTAAAATCTATTACACACAAGGGAAAAAGCTATATCCTGGTTCTAAGTAATAATGATAGTATTGCAACATACGGGATCAATAAAAAAAACTAAAAAACTAAAAAATTATGTTTTCATAGAGTCTAGATTATTCAAAGTCAGAAAAACAACTTGTTAATAATTAAAATTTTAGCCTATTTTTTTTTGGCTATTTCAATTTACCCGAAGAACATAATTTGATTACTCCTATAGAATTCAAAATAAATTATTTACTTCATCATTTTCTCGCAATAACACCTATTTACTAAGGCCATCACCTAACACCATAATTCAAATTTTAATAACAAAAAGTTGTTTTATAAATATATTATTATGATTTTTGGAACTGGCTAATTCAAATAAATTGTAAAATGAGAACAAAGTTTAGTGGAATTTTAACGCTATTACTAGCGTTTGTTGTGCAATTCACTTTTGCGCAAGAAAAAACAGTTTCAGGAACTGTGACCGACGATAAAGGGTTGCCACTTCCTGGAGTAAATATTGTTGTGAAAAACACAGCTACAGGTACACAAACGGATTTTGACGGTAACTATTCTATAGAAACCAACAAAGGTGCGGTACTTACTTTTAGCTATGTTGGTTTTTCAACAAAAGAGATGGTGGTCGGTGATGGTGACACCATAAATATTCAATTAGAGGCCGCTGCTTCAGAATTAGAAGAAGTAGTAGTAACGGCACAAGGTATTTCAAGACAGAA
The DNA here is from genome assembly GCF_035285365.1 of Aquimarina gracilis. Taxonomy (NCBI): domain Bacteria; kingdom Pseudomonadati; phylum Bacteroidota; class Flavobacteriia; order Flavobacteriales; family Flavobacteriaceae; genus Aquimarina; species Aquimarina gracilis. The sequence continues at coordinate 561,208 of NZ_JAYKLX010000002.1, forward strand.
AAAGGCACTTGGTTATGCAGTGACGACAATTGCTGCAGAATCTATCGAGGAAAGCCCTGAAAGAGACCTTGCCAGAGTACTTACCGGAAAAGTAGCCGGTGTAGCTGTTACTAGTACAGGTGGTACTGTTGGTAGTGGTACTAACATTATAATCAGGGGTCAATCTTCTATTAACCAGAGTAACCAACCTTTATTCATCGTAGATGGTGTTCCTTTTAATAGTGACACTAATGACCAGGCTGGTTTTGGTGATGGTGGTGCGGTAACTTCTTCAAGGTTTTTAGATTTAGACCCAAATAACATTGTAAGTGTTAACGTATTAAAAGGTTTAAGTGCTACCGTTCTTTACGGACAATTAGGTCGTAATGGTGTAATTCTTATTACAACAAAAAATGGATCTCAAAAAGACGTAAATAAGAAATTTGAGATTACAGCTATTCAGTCTGTTTCTGTAAACAAAATAGCAAACTTGCCAGATTATCAAAACACTTATGGACAAGGTGGAGATCAAGTTGCCAACCCAGGTTTCGTAGGTAATTGGGGAGCTCGTTTTGACTCTAATCAATTAATAAACCACCCATATAATAGTGGTAGACTTAATGGTGTTTTCCCACAATTTGCTGGCTTACAAATACCTTACGAAGCTGCAGAAGACAATGTTAAAGATTTCTTTAGAGATGGAATTGGTACAACAACGTCTATAAACGTAGCTTCTACTCAAGAAAATACTAAATTCAATGCGAATTTCGGTCTATCTCAAGAAGATGGATTTATTCCTGGTAATGAATTCAGAAGGGTAAACTTTGGTATCGGTGGAAGTGCCAAACTATCAAACAAATTTACAGTATCTGGTACTGGAAACTTTGTACTTAGTGATTTTAAAACTCCTCCAATTGCTGCAAGTAATGCCTTAAACTCTATCTCTGTATTTACTAGAACATTATTTATCCCTCGTAACTTAGATTTAACAAATCTTCCTTTCCAGGATCCTGTTACTGGTGCTAGTGTATACTATCGTACAGATCAGGAAAACCCACTATGGTTAGTAGAAAATTCTGGATTTACTCAAGAAACAAGAAGATTTTTTGGATCTAACAGTATCAACTATGCTGTAACAGACAATTTCTCAATTAACTATAGAGTTGGTTTGGATACATTTACTGAAAACCAATCTTTCTTTGTAAATAAAGGTGGTGTATCGGCTCCACAATATCAAATTGGTTATTTAAGAAACACTTCAGGAGTTAACACTATTTGGGATCACACTTTATCTTTTAACTTAAATAATGTAGACCTTACTGAGTCTATCGGGTTAAATGCATTGGTAGGTTTCAACCCTAGAAGGGATGTTTATGAGCAAACAGGAGTTGTTAACACACAACAAATTGTATTTGGTTTCCTTGACCAAAATAATTATGGAACTCAAAGTAATGCAGATCCTTTCGGAACTTCTTTAGATTTTAAAACTGAGAGAAATATTCTAGGTCTATATGGTAATTTAGAGTTCGATTATGAAGATTACCTATATTTAACATTATCTGCCAGAAATGACTGGGGATCCACGGTAGAAGCTGAAAACAGATCATTATTCTATCCTGGTGCATCTGTATCATTTATCCCAACATCTGCATTTCCAGGTATGAGATCGGACAAGTTAGGGTATTTAAAATTAAGAGCTTCATACGGTTCTTCAGCAGGATATCCAAACGCTTTCCAAACAAGGCCTCAACTTAACATAGCGACGGCTTCGTTTACAGATAATGGAGGTACACCTCTTAATACCAACTCTAATACTGCAACTTTCCCTAACCCTGACTTAAAGCCAGAGCGTTTTGAAGAGTTTGAACTTGGTATTGAAGCAAACTTCTTTAATAATAGAATTTCGTTAGATGCTTCTGCATACTTAAAAACAGCGAACGATCAAATTATTAATAGAAACTTAGATAATTCTACTGGTTTTGAAACTACAACAATCAATGCAGGGGAAATTGAAACTGAAGGTTTAGAAATAGGATTAAACATCACTCCTTTAAAATCTGAAAATTTCTCTTGGGACATTAATAATGTATTCACAGCATACGAAACTACAGTAGTTGATCTTCCAGACGATGTAAATCAAATTGTTTACTCTGGTTTCTCTAACTTAGGAAATGCAGCCATAGAAGGTCAACCATTAGGTGTTATTATTGGTAGCTTTGCTGTAACGGATGATGAAGGAAATCTACTTATCAACCCAGAAGACGGTAATATCATCGCCAGTGGTGAACTAGGATTAGATGACCAGGTTGTTGGTGATCCAAACCCAGACTGGACGCTTACTTCTATAAACACCTTCAGATATAAAGATTTATCTTTATCTGCTCAGATTGAATATGTTCATGGTGGAGATTTCTATTCTGGTACAATTGGTAACTTACTAAGACGTGGTGTTACAACTGATACTGAAGACAGAGAAGGAACTTTTGTAATACCTGGTGTACTAGCTGACCCAGAAACGGGTGATGTTTTAAGAGATGCAAATGGAAATGCAATTAGAAATACTATTCAGCAAGGTGCAAACGAGCTTTATTTCTTAAATTTCTTAGATCCAACAGGACAACAAATTTATGATGGATCAAGATTAAGAGTAAGAGAGGTATCTTTGTCTTACAACGTTCCTGAAAAATTCTTGGATCGTACTCCTTTCGGATCTCTTTCTTTAACTTTCACTGGAAATAACGTATGGTACAAAGCCTTTAACGTTCCAGAAGGAACCAACTTTGACCCTGAAGTATTAAGTACAGGTGTTGGTAATGGTCAAGGATTAGAATTTACTACGGCTCCTAATAGTAAGAGGTACGGTTTTAGTGTTAAAGCTACATTTTAATAAAAGAGTAAAAAATTATGAAACTAAATAAAAAAATAAGAAATGGCTTGCTATTATTAGCATCAATTATCACATTGAACTCATGTGAGACATTGGACTTAGACAAGCTAGACAATCCGAGTTTGCTTACGCCGGATAGTGCGGATCCAGACTTATTGTTGAACAATGTAGAACTTAATTTTATTAATTTCTTAGAACAAATTAATGCTCGACAAATGGAATTTGCCAGAATGGAGCAATTGTTCGGTGCATATACAGGTGCATTTGCTATGACAGCACCAAGTTTGGATAATGATTGGGATTTTGCATATTCAGAAATGCTACAGGATAACGAAACGTTATTAGCTTTAGCTGAAGAAAGACAAATTCCAAGATACCTTGGTATTGCAAAAGTACTTAAAGCATATGTTTTTGTATCTCTAGTGGATACTTTTGGAGAGGTTCCATTTACTGAAGCTCTTCAAGGAGCATCTAATGCTAACCCAAGTGTTGATGCTGGAGATGTTATTTATGACGCTATGTTTGATCTTATCGATGAAGGAATCTCTGATTTATCGCAAACTGCAATTGCCGTGCCTAATGAATTGTTTTATGGTGGTGATGCTGCACAATGGATAAGATTAGCCAATACGCTTAAACTAAAAATGCACTTCCAAAGTAGATTAGTTCGCCAAACTGCTTCTACTTCTGCGATTACTTCATTAGTAAACTCTGGTAATATAATTACTAGCAGTGCAGATGATTTTGTTTTCCAATATTCTTCTACGGTAACTCCTGCAGATAGCCGTCACCCAGAATATATTCAAAACTATCAAAATGCCGGAGCTGCTGATTACATGAGTAACTACTATATGAGTATCATGAAAGATGAAAAAGTAGATCCAGATCCAAGATTAAGATACTATTTCTACAGACAATCTGGTACAGATCCAGAAGGAGACTTCTTACCATGTTCTGATGATGCATTAGAGTTTTGTTATATCGACGACTTCTACTGGGGTAGAGATCACTTCTTTGATGAAGGTGTACCAAATGATAACTTGTTAAGAACTACTTGGGGTGTATATCCTGCAGGTGGTGCATTTGATGCTGACACTTTCTTAGGTGTAGATAGCAATGCTGGTGCAGGTGGTGCAGGTATATTCCCATTAATCACTTCATCATTTGTAAACTTCATGTTAGCAGAGTCTGCTTTGATGATTAACACTCCTGGAGATCCTAGAACTTACTTAGAAAATGGTATTAGAGAGTCTATGGCAAAAGTTCTTAACTTTTTACCAGGACAAGTAGATCCAGCTTTCGCTGCAACTTCTACGCAAGTAGAAGCTTATGTTGCTGAAGTTTTAGCTGATTACGATGCAGCAGCAGATAATAATGCTAGATTAGATATCATTGTTAAAGAATATTTTATTGCTCTTTGGGGTAATGGAATGGAAGCCTATAATGCATATAGAAGAACAGGTTTCCCATCTGATATTCAATCGCCAACTGGTTCGGCAGGTCCGTTCCCAAGATCATTCTTTTATCCTACAAATGCGGTTAACTTGAATACCAGTATCAGCCAAAAAAGTGTTACTGAGAGAGTTTTCTGGGATAATAACCCTGATGGATTTATAGACTAAAAAAAACAATTATGAAAACAAGATTTTTAATATATTTTAGCATTATTGCTGGTTTAATCATCACTTCTTGTACAGATGATGACAAGACTAATTTCGATGAATTCGAAAAAACGGGTGCATTCGTTAGATTTACTAGCGAAAACCCTCCTGCAAACGTAGGTGTAAATGACATAAGTGAACTTACATATGGTTTTAGCGTTTCAGATGCTAACAACAATGTTGCAATGTACGATTTGGATCTTTATGCCGATATAAGCGGTACAAGAACAGATACTGTAAATGTTGCAGATGTTACTTCATTTCCGGCACAGTTCAACTTTACTGCAAGTGACCTTGCTGGTCTTTTAGGAATTGACGCAGCTGATATCAATTTTGGAGATTCTTTCTTCTTCACAGCAAGAGCTACTACCAATTCTGGTGTAGAATATTTCGCTTTTGAAGATTTAGATTATGATGATTTAGACGATGATGATCCTAGCACATTTACTTTAGAAGGTGGAGGACTTACTAATGACTTAATTGGTGAAGCAGGATACAGACAGGCTTTCGAATTTAACTTTGTTATTCTTTGTCCTGATGTTGACCTTGCTGCTCTAGTAGGTACATATGATGTAGTAAACCACCGTTTTGATGCTTTCTTTGGTTCTCAAGGCCCAACAAGAGAGGTAATTGCTGGTCCTGGACCAAATCAACTTACCATTGTAGGTGGTGCTTTACCATTAGATGGTGCAGATGATCTTATTATTGATGTGAATAATGACTCATCATTAGGTTATGGTGGTGCCGGTTCTGCAATTCACTTCAATACATTTGGACCTGGTACTTATGGTTCAGTAGAAGGTACTGCTTTCTCTTGTATTGGTGTTCTTGACCTTACCATCAATTCAGAAGGATTTATTCCAAACTTCTTGACATTGAGAAAACAATAATAATATTGTTTATTAAATAATAAGAGCCGCCTTTCATTTTGAAAGGCGGTTTTTTTATACATATATTTGTCTCTTATGAAACAAGAATCATTAATCTTTGGTATTAGAGCAATTATTGAGGCCATAACATCAGGCAAGACTATTGACAAACTTTTTATACAAGGCAACTTACAGGGAGAACTAGCCAAAGAGCTCCTACAATTAGCAAAGCAGCAAAAGGTAACGGTAAATTATGTGCCCATTGAAAAGCTAAACCGTCTTACTCGTAAAAATCATCAAGGCGCCGTTGCATACACCTCTCCTATTGATTTTTATGAATTAGAGAATCTTGTTTTACAAGTAATAGAATCTGGACACACACCACTGTTTTTAATATTGGATCAGCTATCAGATGTACGTAATTTTGGAGCAATTATTAGAACTGCAGAGTGTACAGGTGTTCATGGTATTATTATTCAAAAAAAAGGAGGAGCTCCTGTTAATGCAGATACTATAAAAACCTCAGCCGGAGCAGTTTTTAAAATTCCTATCTGCAAGGTAGATCACATAAAAGACGCTCTATTCTATCTACAAGGATCAGGAATCCAAGTGATCGCAGCTACAGAAAAAGCCCCTGACACCATATATGAACAGGATTTAATGCTCCCTACAGCTTTTATAATGGGAAGTGAGGGTAAAGGCGTTTCTAATTCTATATTAAAATTAGTAGACAAACAAGCCAAACTACCCATGTATGGTGAAATAGGTTCGTTAAATGTCTCTGTAGCATGTGGGGCATTTTTATATGAAGCAATAAGGCAAAGAAGATAACAATAATAAAACGTTATTTCGACTTTTTTGGGTGCCCCGAATTATCCTTATAATCATAAATCACCTTTATTTCATCATTTTGCTCTTCTAGATCATCTTCGGGTAACTGTTCTATAAAGTTACCATTTTCATCGAAATGTTTAAGAAAATCATCTTCTTCTGGGTCATACTCTGGGGATTGCCAATAATACAATTTTGGTTTTACAATATCTTTCTTGATTAAAAATGCCAGTATAGTTCCCGTTAATAATCCGGATAAATGCCCTTCCCAAGATATTTTGGGGTCTACAGGAAAAACATACCAAACCATACTTCCGTAAAGAAAGACTACTATAAATGATAAAGCCATAAGCCTAAAATGCCTTGCCAAGATTCCTTTAAAAAAGAGAAAACCAAACAGCATATATACTATGCCACTGGCTCCAATATGGTTTGCAGTACGACCAAGTAACCAGGTAGCTAGGCCAGTACATAGAGTTCCTATAATTAAAATTTTCCAAGCATTGGGATAATAAAAATAGAAAAGTGCAGCTGACAAAATCAACAAGGGAAGTGTATTATGCCATAAATGTGTTATATCCGAATGAATAAAAGGAGAAAACAATACTCCTTTAAGCCCTCCAAATGTTCTTGGATATACACCAAAATTATTAAAGTCAAAACCAAACCTAACCTCTAACCAAAAGACGATCCAAATTACCAGTACAAAAAGCAAAGGATACCCTATTGTTCCGGTATTAAACACAAATTGATCTTGTTCTCGTACCATATGAGTAAAAGGTATCAAAAAAAATTCCAAAACCCAACCTTCGGATAAAATGGCAGGTTTTTAAAACCAGAACACACTTTATCTTTACTTCAAACATTTTTAAAGCAACATATCCGTAACTTTGTACTCATGGATACAAATAAGCCTCTTGCAGAAAGAATACGTCCGCAATCCTTATCTTCTTACCTTAGTCAGGAACATCTGGTAGGAGATGATGGCTCGCTTACCCAACAAATCAAAAAAGGTATTATTCCTTCATTGATATTATGGGGACCTCCGGGAGTAGGAAAAACGACGCTGGCAAATATCATAGCACAAGAATCACAGCGACCATTTTATACATTGAGCGCAATAAATAGCGGAGTAAAAGAAGTGCGTGATGTTATAGAAAAAGCTAAGCAAAGTGGTGGATTATTTACTGCAAAAAATCCAATTCTATTTATTGATGAGATCCACCGATTCAGCAAATCTCAACAAGATTCTTTACTAGGCGCAGTTGAAAAAGGATGGATCACCTTAATAGGAGCCACTACCGAAAATCCAAGTTTTGAAGTAATCCCTGCACTTTTGTCTCGTTGTCAGGTATATGTCTTAAAACCTTTTGGAAAGGAAGAACTTGAAGCTCTTTTGAACCGTGCTATGCAAGAAGATGAATACTTAAAATCTAAAAAAATTGAATTAAAAGAAACCGAAGCTCTATTAAGATTAAGTGGTGGGGATGCTCGAAAACTACTTAATATTTTTGAACTTATCATTTCTAGTCAAGATCAAAAAACGATTATCATTACGAATGACCTTGTTTTAAAACTAGTACAACAAAACACGGTGCGATATGACAAAACAGGAGAACAACATTACGATATTATATCTGCTTTTATAAAATCTGTTCGAGGTAGCGACCCCAATGCAGCAGTATACTGGCTTGCTCGTATGATTGAAGGTGGAGAAGATATCAAGTTTATCGCCCGCAGAATGATTATTCTTGCATCAGAGGATATTGGAAATGCCACCCCTACTGCCCTAATAATGGCAAATAATACATTTCAAGCAGTAACTACTATAGGATATCCCGAGGCAAGAATCATTTTAAGCCAATGCGCTGTTTACCTGGCCACTTCTGCAAAAAGCAACGCTTCTTATATGGCTATAAATCAAGCCCAACAATTAGTAAAACAAACAGGGGATTTACCGGTACCTCTTCATATAAGAAATGCGCCAACAAAACTTATGAAAGAATTAGGATATGGAGAAGATTATAAATATGCCCATAATCATAAAAACAACTTTGCAGAGCAAGAATTTCTTCCGGAAGAAATAAGTAACACTAAACTTTATGAGCCGGGAAATAATCAGCGAGAAAATGCATTTAGAGCTTTCTTAAAATCAAGATGGGGAGATAAATACAATTATTAAAATAAGTAAAACCTTAATTCTTAGTCGTCTATTGTCTTGCAAATGTATCTAAAATCACTTTGTTCGTTACCGGATTAACTCTCTCTAAAAGGAAATTTCCATAGGAATCAAAGTATCCAACACCACTTAAATCACCGGCAGTAACCAAATACATATTTTGTTTTTTCAGGCTATATATCTTCCCCTTAAGTACAAGTTCATCGCCTTGATTTTCAAGAAGCTCAAATCCATACTCTTGCTTTTTAATGGTAAATACACTACTATTGAAAGTATACAAAAGTGTTTTTTCAGTGAATGAAAACCCATTATTTTTTGTGGATTTATCCTCTACCCCGGCTGTAATATTTTTTTCAGTTTCATTGCTTGTTACATCTCCCTGCTTTTTTGGAGTCGTAGCCACATCTTTTTTCGCGCTTTCGTTATACTTATAATTCAATTTTTGCACCTCTTTAAAAGCGTTACGTAATGCTTCGTGATATGCTTTTTTGAATTCTTTTTCTCTACTTGTCCCCTCAGAAGAGGAAAAAACCAAAGTATTACTACAGTCTTTTAATTGAACAACCAATTTGGTAACGAATAATCCAGGGTTTTTAACTACATCTGCACGCAAAGCCATGCACCCGTTATTTACAAGATCCTCTGGAAGTTCTTCTCCTTCCATAAAAGTTGTAAAACCGTATTTATTGAATAAGAATTTGGTCAAGGAGTTTAGTTGATACGCATCTTCTTCACCCAGAAAAACATATCCTTTTGGGACAATCACATATTTGTGGTCACTTACATCTTTTTGCCCGAAAATAAACGAACTTGAAATTAGAAAAATTATCAAAAATAAAAAACGTTGCATATTAATTACATTATTACATTAAATCCGAACTGCAAAGATGCTCCTCGAGCTTTTGCAAGATTAGTATATTCTAATAAATTATTAGCCGAAATATAAAAATTAATTTTATCTATATGAGTAGATAATAAAAAACCAAAGTTGTAAAATGAATAATCGTCTATTGTATAGGTAAACTTCGTTCTAAGAAAACTGAGCCATTTTTTATGATAAAATAAAGATGCAGCATACTGCGGCCTTTTGGGTCTAAACTGCGAAAATAATTGTATACCAACCGCATCTAAATACCTTAACCTTTCACCTTCAAGAAAACAATTACAGCTACCATCATCTGGATTAAAAGAGTATTTAAAAGATCCATTAATTTTTAGAGGACGAGCAACTATATAACTATTACTAAGCGTATCTAAAGGAATCGCCTCTTCTAGTTCATCTAAAAAATCTTGCGCTTCTTCTCCAGAAAATTGAATTGGGGTCTCAAATCCTTCAAAAACATAATTCCCTTGTGCTCTATAAGTCTCTACATCTTTGGTATAATATATTAACCCTAGATCATTTACACTTCCTGTAACAGAAAGTTGATCATCGATTTTATGCGTAAAACCGATATCAAGACCTACTCCCAAATTACCACCTAACAGTGCTCTTCCTATAAGCTTATTTACTGCTTCCTTTACTTCTTCAGACGTAGTTTCGCCTTCAATTTCTCTAAGAGATTGAATCCCCGATGTACGAATGGTAACATCGGCATTGCTAATGACATGTTGATAAAAATTACTTCCTTGCGGTGTCTCTATCGTGGTAAAAACTCCTTTATTTCTAGCACTTCGTATATGTAATAAACTTGAATAAAGCTTTGCTCTTGCTCCAAAAGTAAGTTTTTTATTCACCCTTTTATTATAACCAAAATGATAAACCATAAGTAACTCTCCAGATCCACTTACATCCGAAAATCGAAAAGGTTGGTTAAGAAAATCTTGATTGCCCTGATAAGCAAGTACAGCAAAGTCTTTGGGAAAGTACCCAATTGCATCCAATTCTTGATAGATCCCACCAGAAAAATAGATTCTATCATTTCGTTTACTTCTCCATCCGAAATTTACAAGCTCTAGCTGTTGTGTTACCGTGAGATAGTCATTACTGGTAAGGTTGTTAAGTGTAATTTCAATCTTTTCATTAATATCCCTGCCATCATCGGCAAAAATATCATAAATGGATGCTCCGCGAAGTCCCGCATTTATATGAATTTGAGATAAAAAAGGCACACCCGTATGAAATTTAAAATTAATCTCTGCTCCGGGATTAAGCATAAGGGATTGTGGTAAATCTGTAAAATCGTATAGAACCTCTTTATTTTGACAAAAAAATGAGAAGCTCCATAAACTTATACATAAGAATAGAATAGCTCTCATAAATCGTAATTAATAAAATAGGTTCCTTTTGATTTTAGTTCTAACACTCCTTCTAAACCGCTATTAATGTTAAAAACCCTAATCGACGAAACTAGTTTTGTGGCCTCACTAAGTACATTAATAGTAGCATTATCAAGAATAATAATTTCATTTGTAATTATCGGTTCTGTTCCCGGTCCCATTCCTGCATTGGCAATTATGGTATACGAAGGCCCTATACGTACCCCGACATCATTAAGAAAACCAAAACTAAATGTAAAATCTCTTTCTATAGTATTGCTAAACTCAAAAGTCAATTCAACCTGCTCTAAATTATCAACCACAAAATCGGTACCCAACAAGTCATAATTAAGTGTATCATTAATGGCAACTTCTGGAATTATAATAGAGGAGTCTATACCAGGTTCAATAAATTGATCTGTATCAAATCTTGAATAAATAAAATCAAGTTCCAAGACTGGAGTAAGCACGACATCTTCAACTTGATCAAAATCTACATCCTTGACACAAGAAGTAAATAGTATAGATAACACTATACTACAAAGCAATAAGTATCTGTTTTTTATTTTCATTTGGGGCAAAAAATAATTATAAAATACTAAAATACAAATATTTATAACTAAAGATATTTTTTAACTTGTTTTAATGCAGAAACCTGCAAGCTACTTTTAGGTAATATTTCTTCATGATAATTAAAACATATGGTTTTTATACCCAATGCCTCTGCCCCCAGAATATCGGCTTCATAATTGTCCCCTATCATCAAACTATTATTGTTTTGTGCCCCAGAAACTTTAATCGCATGTTCAAAAATAAATGGATTAGGTTTCTTCACCCCGACTTCTTCACTATTGGTAATTGTTTTAAAATAATGTCGGATTCCAGAGTTGGATAATTTATTATTTTGAACTTCTTTAAACCCATTGGTAATAATATGTAAATCATATTTTGGATTTAGATAATCCAAAAGTTCTTTGGCACCATTAATCAAATGGTTATTCAAGGGTAGAAAAGCAATATAATCATGAGCCATCTCATCGATTATAGTCAAAGAAAAACTATGTCCTAAAATATCAAAAGTTTCGGTAAGTCGCCCTCTTCGAAGCTCTTGTTTGTTAACTTTTTCTTCTCTATAAAGTTTCCAGTATTTCATGTTAATTGGGCGATACACTTTTAAAAATGCTTCTTGATCCATCCCAATACTAAATTTCTTGAAAATCATTTCAAAAGCCAATGACGAATTCTTATCAAAATCCCATAAGGTATGATCTAAATCAAAAAATATATGCTCTATTGTATTATTCATCTTCGATATTCCATATAAATTCTAAAATCGATTTCCAGAAAGTTTGACCATAAAGTTCACTAAACAACACATTACTTAAAACAGGAATAAACAATCCGTTGACTTTCTTAATTTTTTCTATATAATCAACAATTTCTTTTCTTGCCAATGCTTCATTATCAATATCTTCTCTTTTTCCAAGATTAGCAAAACAAAAAGAAAATATCTTTAATGGAGTTTGCACTTCATAATCCAAATCATAAAACATAAATGGTGTACATGTTCCTGCCCTAAAACCTGAGAACCGAGAATACCCCATTGAATAATCTTCTTCTACTTCCAGCTCTATAAAGTTACGATATGCTTCAGGTAGTTTTATTTTAAAAAATGAGCACATTGTATATTTTAATCTTCTATTTAAGATACTTTCTATTCGTTGTTTTTCTTTGTTTAATGTTAACAAATCACCAATTGCTTCGTATGAAACTTTGAGACCAACTTCTATATAATCAGATATATGCTTTATGATAATTCGATGTTGGGGGATACTATGCCCTACATTCTTTTCATAATTAGAATAATCTCCTAACCCAAAAAACACTTTGCTTTTTCTTCTTTTTCTCCTTTGAAGGTCAACCACAAGATCAAAAGTATCGTATGGATCTTTTTTGATCCCAAGAACGACTTTGACTCTATCGGTAAGTTCTTCAATTTTTAGTCCCCACAAATCACGAATTCCTCCACCCAACGATCGCAAAAAGCCTTTGTTTCTATATGCAAATGTTTCACTCACAGAAATTATTGGGCGAATTGCAAATTTCCTTTCTTTAAATTCGAGATCCTTAAACTTTTGAATTAATACCTCTTTAAACTTAAATGCCCAAATATCGACCACAGGATCCTGCAAAAAACCATTATTAAAAGCTAAACTTTCTGAAGCAGGAAATCGACCCATCGAATCTTTAACATGAGGCAAATACTCTTCATATCGTGTAAGCAAATAAAATGTTGCAGCAAAAATATCGTATGGTAAAGCCGAGTTCTCGTGTTTAACTTCAAAAAAGCATTTTGTTTCTTCCCAGTCTGATACTCGAATATCATGATCACTTAACCCATGTTCAAAAAGTAAATCAACGCTTTGAAAATAAAGTTCTTTACCCAAGGGTTGTTTTCCGTAAGAAAATTTTGGTCCCTCGTGGGCGATAAACGTCTCTATTTTGGAAGTTAAATCCACCTCAAAGCCCAAAATTCGCTTACAAATATGTTTAAATGTGTAAGAAACTCTTGGAGTAATCTGTTGAACATGAATAAGTAACATATAATTTTAATTGTAACCGTGTCTTATATTTTTAAAAGGTGCTATTATTTTCGAAGTAAAACATCACAAATTCTAGTTAATAGATACATAGGCATCATCTTTATAATAACGATTCATCTGCAAAGCTAAAATAGTTTTTTTCGGTGATAATCAAATGATCTAGAACTTTGATATCTAAACTGATTCCTGCAAGTTTCAATTTTTGAGTTAATTCTTTATCTGAAACACTTGGAGTTCTATTACCGCTTGGATGATTATGAGCAATAATAATTCCCGTAGCTCCATATTCTAAAGCAAATCTATAGACAATTCTTGCGTCAACGAGAGTTCCAGTCTTCCCCCCGATACTAATTTGCTTCTTTTGCAAAACCTTATTAGCATTGTTTAGGAACAATACCCAAAATTCTTCATGATCCAAATCTCCTATAATAGGATTAAGTAGATTAAAAACATCCTTACTAGATGTTATTTTTGTCACTACCTCTTCACCCTCATTTCTTCGTCTACGTCCTAATTCTAAACCAGCAACTATAGTTATAGCCTTAGCCTCTCCTATTCCTTTAAATTGCATAAGTTGTTTAACCGACAGCTTTCCCAACCGGTCAATTTTATGATCAACACCTGACAAAATTCTTCTACTTAAATCAACAGCACTTTCATCACGATTGCCTGATCCAATGAGTATCGCAACAAGCTCGGCATCTGTCAAAGAATTTTTCCCTTGAACGATTAATTTTTCTCTTGGACGATCATTTTCACTCCAGTTTTTGATGGAAAAAGAAGAATTTTCTTCGCTCATTTGCAAATTTTATCGATTAAATTAACATAAGTTTTTTCTCCTGTAAGTATAAACTATTTATCTCAAAAACAAGGCATTATTGCGTTAATAATGTAAAAAAAACAGCTCCCAAAAATTAAATATTCTTCAATATTTACCCCATATATTTGTTTGAAAATGAAAGTTTTACTATATTTGGGGCACCCAAAATCAAATAATGAATAATTTAACAACTTCAAATTAACCTATTTATGAAGAATATTTTTACCCTAGTTTTATTGCTTTCGACTTTAAGCTTTTATGGTCAGGATAAGAAAGTTTCCTTTTTAAATTTAGTAGGAAATAACATACAAGTTCCTAGTGGATGCGAAGCTCAATCTGAATACGAAATGCAAGCCTGTGATGGAACATCTATCAAATGGGATTATTATACTGATGATATGTTGTCTGCTGTTTTTGATGCTACTATAAGTGCATTTGCAGAAAGTAATAGTTCTAAAACTGAGGTAACATTTACTTCTTTTGGAGAGCAGTTAAAAGGTTATAAGTTTAAAATGGGAACAACCTACCAATATTTCTTAAAGGGAAAAATTAAAGATCAGGCCCTTATGATTAATCTTGGTACTCCAAAAGACATAAGTAAAACTGATGATTTGGACGGTTTTTTAAGTTTATTCTTCGACGAAGCTAGTTAAATAAAAGATATATATTATTTATAAAAAGGTGAATCAAATGATTCACCTTTTTTATTTAAATCCCCTGAAAATATCTTACTTTTGAGCATCAATCATCTTAAAACAGCTCTTATGAAGTCATTGTTTGAAGAATCTACCTTGCAGGAAATAAAAAGTAGAATAGACAACCTGTCTAATGAAAGTAATGCCTTATGGGGAAAAATGGATGTGGCCCAAATGTTTAATCATTGCCAGTTTCCATTAAAAATTGCCTTAAAAAAAGACCATCCTCATCTTAAACCTAGTTTATTAGCTAAGCTTTTTTTCAAAAAAGCTATGTATAATGATAAACCTTGGAAAAAGAATTTACCAACACATTCAAAATTAAAAGTAGTCGAACCAAAGGAGTTTCAGAGCGAAAAGGATAAACTTTTAGAATTAGTTTCAGAATTTTCTAACCAGCGGGGCAAGAAAGAATGGGACCCACATCCAATGTTTGGTAAATTCACCTATGAGCAATGGGGGAAAATGCAATACAAACATCTTGATCATCATCTTCAACAATTTAATGTATAATCGCCTTTGTACCCACCAAAACATCATCAGGACTATAATCCAGAGAATATAAAAGAAGTAGCAAAAATATATCCTTTTGCCACAATTATATCAGCAAAAGACAATACTCCTTTTATCACTCATGCTCCTTTAATTTTTCACAGAGAAAAATTAGTGGGTCATATCGATCGCAATAACCCTCATATAGGATTATTAAATGAAAAATATCCAGTTGTAGCCGTATTTCAAGGACCACAGACCTATATTTCTCCATCTATATATACCTCAAAACAATTACCGACCTGGAATTACATCATTTCAAATGCTACAGGCATCGCAAGAGAAATTAAAGATCCGGCAGCCATAAAAGAATCTATGGTCATAATGACCGAGTACCTTGAAGCTCCTAACAATAACTTTGAGTTAAGCATGAATGATCCTAGGATGGATAGATTAGTACCTTATATTTATTGTTTCGAAATCGAGGTAAAGCACTGGGAAGGAAAGTTTAAATTGAGTCAAGATAAAGTTCCTACTGATATTGAGAATGCCAAAAAAGCGCTTATTGAAAACAACCAAAAAAACATAGAAAGTTTTGTTAATCAATTATTTGAAAAGCATTTTTGATTATCGTATAAATTAAAACCAACTTTTCACTTCATCAAAATTGAGTCCACCATAATTACCACTACTCATTAGTACTAATGCTGTGTTGGCAAACTTTTGTTGCTTTAGATATTGCTGAAATTCTTCTGGATTTGTAAAAATAATTAAATCATTACGGTCAAAAGCCTTTTCTATTTGTGAAGCAGTAACCTCTTCTAATTGCTTAATTTTTACCGCATGTGGAGAATAAAATACTACTGCTTCATCAGCGGCATCCAATGCTCCCCTATATTCTTGCAAAAACTCCGCGTTCAAACTACTATAGGTATGTAACTCCAAACACGCTATCACTTTTCTATCTTTATATTGGTCTTTTACAGCCCTGGTAGTAGCGCTTACTTTTGACGGGCTATGAGCAAAATCCTTATATGCAATTGATGTTGAATTTTCTGCAATCTTTTCTAATCTTTTGGAGGCTCCTTTAAACGAAGCTATAGCTTCATAAAACTCATCTTCATCAATTCCCATATGCTGACAAATCCATTTTGCACCAGCCAAATTACTAAGGTTATGTGCTCCAAAGACTTCAATTGGCATTTCACCTTCTGGAGTTTGTAATAACGTTTGATCATCCTCTACAGTATATTCGGGTATTGTATACGGGAATTTACGTATTGGATTTTGAGTTGATTCTGCAAGCTTTTTAACCGCTTCATCTTCGTCATTATAGACCAATGCCCCTCCGTTTACTATAGAATCTATAAAAATTCTAAACTGATCTACATAATTATCAAATGTTGGAAAAACATTGATATGATCCCACGCAATACCGCTTACCAAAGCAATATTGGGTTTATACAAATGGAATTTTGGTCTTCGATCTATTGCAGAAGAGAGATATTCATCACCTTCTAATACCATAAAATCATTTTCTTCAGTAAGGTGTACCATGGTATCAAAGCCTTCAAGCTGTGCTCCTACCATATAATCTACCTCTTTGTCATGATAATGCAGTACATGCAAAATCATGGAAGTAATAGTGGTTTTACCGTGTGACCCGCCAATAACGACCCTGGTTTTTTCTTTTGATTGCTCGTATAGGAATTCTGGATACGAATAAATGGTTATCCCAAGTTCTTTGGCTCTTAAGAGCTCGGCATTATCTTCTTTTGCATGCATACCTAGAATTATAGCATCAAGGTTACTGGTAATTTTTTCAGGAAACCACCCAAATTCTTTGGGCAATAAACCATGTTTTTGCAATCTTGATTTTGAAGGTTCAAAAATAGTATCATCACTTCCTGTTACTTGATAACCTTTTTGGTGTAACGCAATAGCAAGGTTATGCATAGCACTACCCCCAATAGCTATAAAATGTATACGCATAGTCTAATTTTAAATCGAATGGTAAAGATACAATCTACATTCAATATTAAATACTATATTTTTCAAAAGGATTTTACTTTACCTACCCCAAAACACTAATTCACTAATTCAAACCAGAACTTCCCTAAGTACTAATTTATTCTATACTTTTATATTACTTTCTTGGTTCTTGAAAAGAAGCAACGTTATATCCGATTTTGCATCTATAAAATTGTTAATGCTCATTTCAAATACGTAGCTTTATAATGTTATTTAAAATAAATAAGATTGTGTCAATTAATTTGATATACCTCTTGTTTATGTTTGTTAACAACCTAAAACCTTTATGATGAAGAAGTATATCATCCTTATTTTAATCTGTATAGCTAACCTGAATACTATGAACGGTCAAAATGATTACAAGGAAGAATGGAAAAAAGTAGAAACTTTTGACCAGCAAGGACTACCTAAATCTGCGCTTGAGGTGGTCGAAACCATATTTAAAAAATCAAAATCTGAAAACAACGATAATCAACTTATAAAAGCTTTGTTTCATAAAGCAAAATACCTCCTAACTCTAGAAGAAAATGCACAACTCACTATTATAAACGAATTTAAAAGCGAGATTAATCAAAGTCAATTTCCCAAAAGAAATATTCTGGAAAATATTCTTGCCAATTTGTATTGGCAATACTTTCAGCAAAATAGATGGAAGTTTTATAATCGCACGCAAACTTCAGAAAAGATTGATAAAGAAGATTTTAGAACATGGGACCTAGAAACATTGTTTACCGAAATTCATCTTCATTATCAAAAATCTATCCAAAATGGGGTCCTGGCACAACAAACAGACCTCAAAAAATTTGACGATATTCTAATTACCCACGAGAACTCCAAAAAATACAGGCCAACCTTATATGATTTCTTGTTACACAATGCATTAACCTTTTATAAGAGTTCTGAAACCGGTATTACAAAACCAGCATACGCTTTTACAATCAACAATCCTGACTTTCTAAAAGAGTACAATACTTTTTCGGCCCTCGAAATAAAACCAAAAGATTCTTTATCATTACAAGGAAATGCACTAAAACTATATCAAAACCTAATAAAATTTCATTCTAGAGATACCGACCCTACTGCATTAACAGAGGTAAATATCGAACGACTACAATTTGTATATGAAAATGCAATATTTGGCGACAAACAAAATATTCTTCTTGACGCCTTAAATGCAGAAAAAGAAAAGATTAAGGATCACAGCAGCTCTGCATTATACTATTTTGAAATTGCCAATATATACAAGCAACAAGCGGCATCATATATTCCTAATGATAATGAAGTACATCGCTGGAGACTAAAAAAGGCTATAGAAATATGCAATGATGCGATACAAAAGTTCCCTAATTCGAGAGGTGCCAACAAATGTATTTTGCTAAAAGACCAAATACTTCATCCCGAAATTAGTATTAAAACTGAAAAATATCTTCCTATTAATACCCCGGGAAGGCTACTGATAAGCTATAAAAACTTGGATAAACTGTATTTAAGAGCTTTAAAAGTCAACAAAAAACAGCTAAAATCTTTAAACAGGTTGTATCGTACAGATGAACAAATTAAATTTTTAAATTCCCTAAAGGTTATAAAAACCTGGGAGTCTAAAATTAAAAATGAAAAAGACTTCCAAACACATACTACCGAAGTACTTCTTCCTAACATGGAAAAAGGAGCATATTTGGTAGTGGCGACAGTTTCGGAAGGACTATCCCCAGAAAGTCTCTTCTCCTATGGTGATGTACAGATAAGCAATTTGGCTCTTATTGAAAATCGAACTTCAGAAAAAACAATCTTTCAAGTGATTGACCGCAATACGGGAAGTCCTATTGCCAATGCCAAAGTACATCTCAAAACAGATAGTGCCCGAGGATACAGAAATAAACTAGATAAAATGCTTTCTACAGATCGAAATGGTCAATGTTCATTAGCACTAAACAACTATTACTATGATGTAACTATTACTGTATCCCATGAAAATGACAGCGCGTATTTTGAAGGGTATTATCTAAATCAATCCTATAGAACCGATGATAATGAAAATCAAATCAGGTACAATACGTTTTTATTTACAGATCGTAGCATTTACAGGCCAGGGCAAACGGTCTACTTTAAGGGAATAATGATGTCTTCTTCAGGTAAAGAAGACTTTAAGGTACTCCCCGACAAATCCACTTTTGTAAGATTAATGGATGTTAATGGACAAGAAGTAAAGATGTTAACTTTTAAAACCAATGAATACGGCTCTTTTAGTGGTGAATTTATTCTTCCTTCTTCTGGACTAACCGGTATTTACACTTTGCAAACCGATAATTATCAAAGTACTTCGATTTCTGTTGAAGAATATAAACGTCCCAAATTTGAAACCAAATTTAATCCGGTTACTGAAACGTATAGAATAAATGATAACGTAAAACTAACCGGAACTGCAAATGCATATGCCGGAAGCAATATTACCGATGCCAAAGTAGTGTACCGAGTACATCGAAAAGTGCAATACCCAAGATGGTGCTATTGGTACCCGCGCTATACTGCAGAACCTCAAGAAATAACACATGGCGAAACAAAAACAGATGAAAAAGGAGAATATTTTATCGAATTTGTTGCACAACCAGACCCAAGTGTTTCAAAAGAAAATCTCCCTATCTTTAATTATGAAGTGATAGCTGATGTTACCGATATCAACGGTGAGACTCGTAGCACTACCACAATAGTGAATGTTGGGTACCACGCTATGACAGCTGCAATTTCAGTATTGGATAAAATCGATAAGACTCAAAAAGACAATTCATTTTCTGTCACCACTTTAAACTTAAACAATGAGTTTATTGAAGCAACTGGAACACTGAAAATTCATAAACTACAAGCCCCTAGTAAACCTATGCGACTACGCCCCTGGAAAGCTCCAGACTATAAAGGTTTTGAAAAAGAGGAGTTTACCAAATTATTCCCTCATGATGCATACGACAATGAATCGGATTACAGAACGTGGAAAAAAGGAAAATTAGTATTAGATGCATCTTTCAATACTTCGGCTAGTAAGAATCAAGAAATTGGAAATCAAAAAATAAGCTTTGGAAATATTAAAAAATGGGAATCGGGTAAGTACGTAATCCAACTTGACACAAAAGACAAGTTTGGCCAAGATGTTAAAGATATACAGTACATTACCGTTTTCAGTCAAGACGATAAAACAATTAGTGATCAACAATTGTTTGAGGTTACTACAAACCAAAAAACGTATAAAATTGGCGAAGAGGCAATTATCAAATTAAGCTCTGCTTCTGAAGATATTACCATTACCGTAGATATCGAAAAAAACCAAAAAATTATTGAAACCCGACTTGTAAAGCTTTCGAAAAATAGCAAAACGATCAAAATACCGGTGACAAAACAGGATTTGGGAGGTTTTGCTATAAGTTACAGCTTTGCCAATTACAATGGTTATCAAAACGGTACAATTCCAATCTCGGTTCCTTATGCCCCTTCAGAGCTTAGTATAGAAACAAAAACATTTAGGGATAAGTTACAACCTGGCGAACAAGAAACATGGAGTTTCATCATTAAAGGACCAAAAGGAGACAAAGTAAGTGCCGAACTTTTGGCGAGTATGTATGACGCTTCACTGGATCAATTTAAACCTCATCAATGGTATTTTAATCCTATTAATCGTCCTGTGTACTATCCACAAAGCAAAAGACAAGCAACGCGTAGTTTTGTGTTGAATGCATTTAAATTAAATAACCATAGTACTCCAGGGTATTATTACAGTAGCCAAGTATATGACCAACTCAATTGGTTTGGACTATACTTTGGACAACAATATTTGGAAAGAAGCAAACGAGAAAGTCTTATGTTTGAATCGGCTCCAGCTCCTATGATGCAAAAATCAATGGCTGTTAGTGGAGTTGCAGAAGATGCAGAAATGGAGGAATCGGTTGCTGCAGATCAAGCGGATAATGCTTCAGAAAAAAAAGCTAAAGACAATGATCAAAGTATAGAAGAGAATAAAAAAGATGTTTCTTTAGAAGGAGTGAAAATTAGAAAAAATCTTCAGGAGACGGCATTTTTCTTCCCACAACTTTCTACAGATGAACGGGGAAATGTGAGTTTTAATTTCACTGCTCCAGAAGCATTAACCAAATGGAAATTACAATTACTGGCACACACAAAAGAACTAAACACCACCACTACAACTCTAGAAACGGTTACTCAAAAAGAGTTAATGATCCTCGCCAATCCGCCAAGGTTTTTAAGGGAAGGAGATAGAATTGTCTTAAGTACAAAAATATCCAATCTTACTAATAAAGTTTTAAGTGGTGTTGTAGAATTACAGCTATTCGACGCTTTGACCAATAAAACAATTGACACTCACTTGCAAAACACCAATGCACGTCAAACTTTTGAAGTAAAAACCAAAGGAAATACTAATGTTTCTTGGGAGCTACAAATTCCAGACGATGTACAAACTGTGCAGTATAAAATTATTGCAAAAGCCGGAGATTTTGCCGACGGAGAACAAAATGTACTACCAGTACTTTCCAACAGAATGTTGGTTACCGAAACACTACCTATGTGGATTAAATCCAATCAAACGAAGAGTTTTACCCTGGATAAACTTAAGAATTCGAGCTCCAATACATTAAAGCATCATAAGCTTACATTAGAAATGACTTCCAATCCAGCTTGGTATGCGGTACAGGCACTCCCCTATCTTATGGAGTATCCTTATGAATGTTCTGAACAAACATTTTCTAGGTATTATGCTAATGCGTTGGCAAGCCATATTGCCAATTCGACACCAAGGATCCAGGAAGTATTTAATCAGTGGAAATCTACAGATGCTCTTTTAAGTAATCTTGAAAAAAATCAAGAGCTTAAATCTCTAATTATTCAAGAAACGCCATGGTTAAGAGATGCGCAAAGCGAAACCGAACAAAAAAAGCGTATTGCTTTACTCTTCGACTTAAACAAAATGAACAATGAGCTACAGTCTGCATTAAACAAATTAAAACAAATGCAATATGGCTCGGGAGGTTTTCCTTGGTTTAAAGGCGGGCATGAAAATCGATTTATTACGCAACATATTGCTACCGGTTTTGGGCACCTCAAAAAATTAGGTGTCACCCAATTTGATAATGGCACCCTAAGCATGCTTCAAAATGCAATTAAATACTTAGACAAAGAATTTATAAAAGAGTACGATGATTTAAAAAGGTATTGCAAGAAAAATAAAATTGATATTAACAAGAATCATTTAAGTTATACTCAAATACATTACCTATACATGCGAAGCTTCTTTGGAGATATTAAAAGACCCAAAAACACCAATGAGGCATGGAACTATTATCTTGGTCAATCAAAAAAATATTGGTTAAAACAGAACTTGTATGCACAAGGAATGTTAGCTCTTATTTTAGAAAGAAACGACAGTCACGAAAGCGCTGTAAAAATCATACGGTCGTTAGATGAAAGAAGTATTAGCAGTGAGGAATTAGGCATGTATTGGAAATCCAATATTGCCAGTTGGTATTGGCATCAAGCTCCTATTGAGACGCAATCCTTAATGATTGAAGTCTTTTCGGAAATTGAAAAAGAACCAAAACGAACTGAAATAGTGGATAATCTTAAAATCTGGCTTCTTAAAAACAAACAAACTAATCGTTGGCAAACCACCAAAGCAACTTCTGATGCTGTTTATGCCCTATTATTACAAGGAAGTGATTGGCTATCGGTTACCGATATGGTAGAAATAACATTAGGAGATCAAAAAATTGATCCAAATATAATGGACGATATAAAAGTAGAAGCAGGTACAGGGTATTTTAAAACCTCATGGAACGGTAGTGAAGTTAAACCCAATATGGCCACAACCAAAATCACCAAAAAAGGAAAAGGTATCGCTTGGGGCGCTTTATATTGGCAATATTTTGAAAATCTGGACAAAATTACCGCAACCAAAACCCCATTATCACTTAGTAAAAAATTATTTATAAAAAAGAATACAGATACTGGAGAAGAAATCACAGAGATTACAGATGCTACCAACTTACAATTAGGTGATCTAGTAAGAGTTCGTGTTGAATTAAGGTCTGATCGTGCAATGGAATTTGTACACATGAAAGACATGCGTGCCTCTGGCCTAGAACCCATTAATGTAATTTCTCAATACAAATGGCAAGATGGATTGGGATACTATGAAAGCACAAAAGATGCAGCAACTAATTTTTTCTTTGATTATTTACCAAAAGGGGTATATGTTTTCGAATATGATTTACGAGTAAATAATAAAGGTGATTTTTCTAACGGAATTACAACCATTCAATCTATGTATGCTCCAGAATTTTCAAGTCATTCTGAAGGGGTTCGAATAATAATTAATTAGAAATTTGGTAACATTTTCTATTATTTTTGGACCTATTAGGCATTATAGAATATGAAAAAACGCTTCAAGAAAATATTACGATATATTAGTTTTATTTTACTAATACCTATAGCCTATATCATCGTTTCTTTAACGTTAACCTATATTCCGGTAAATACAGATGAGGATGCAACTAGAAAAAACAGTAGTGTTTATTTAAGTTCAAACGGGGTTCATTTAGAAATAATTATTCCGAAAGAGGAACTTGATCCTTCAATCCTTGAAGGTTTAAAATTTCAGGATACAGAACAATTTTTTTCGTTCGGATGGGGAGATAGAATGTTTTATGTAGAAACACCTACATGGGGCGATTTAACTTTTGTAAATGGCTTTAGAGCTTTGTTTGTAAACACCTCTACATTGCTACACGTGACAAGATATTCTGTAGCTCAAAAAGATTGGGTAGAAATTAAAATTAATGCTGATCAACTTCAAAAAATAAATACATATATCAACAATGCATTTCGTCTAGATGCAAATGACCACAAAATACTGTTACCTGGTCTGGGGTATTATAAAAATGATGATTTCTATGAAGCTACGGGAAACTATAATTGTTTCAGAACTTGTAATAGCTGGGTAAACACAGGGCTTAAACAAAGCGACATTAAAGCTTGCCTATGGACTCCTTATGATTTCAGATTACTAGATCTACATCGATAAAAAAAGCAGAAGTTTAGTTTAAACTTCCACTTTTTTAAATATATAAAATTTAAGAAGAATGTGGCTAGTTATTTCTTGGGTTGCATTACCCTATCAATAGTATTAATATAACCATTGGCAGCTTCTACATCGGTAGTAATTAATTTACCTCCGTTACCCATTTCATCAATTAAAAATATGCTGTTGCCTTTCATAGTAGCCGTGAGTTTTTTACCTCCCAATGTTCTTAAAGGAACACTACCTCTACCTTCATTAATAGCAATTTTTATATCTTCCTTTGTTATTATACTAGGGATTATATGATAGTTCAAAATGTTTGTAAGCTGTTGTTTGTTTTCGGGTTTTAATAGCTTTTCTACAACACCTTCAGAAAAACCATCAAATGCAGTATTTATTGGAGCAAAAATTGTGTAGCCCTTTTCGGTATCAAGCACTTTATCTAATTCTGTGGATTGCAAAGCAGCAACAAAGGTCGAAAACCCTTTATCACTAGATACAAAACCTGTAATGGTAGGTAACTTTTCTTCAACTTTTTCAGTTTCAATAGTATTTTGTGCTATCAAACTATCCGAACCATCGGGATTCTTACCTTCCTTTTTTGTTATATCACAAGATGTGAAGAATAATACTGAAAGAATAAAAGAAGTTGATACATTTTTAATTTTCATTGAGACAATATTTTGGTTTTTATTAAATTTCATAAACGTGAGAAAATCATTTTTCTTTGGTAATCTTTGGTTAAATAAGTGTTAACAAAATCCTAACAAACCATTTATAAAAAAGCTCTAGTGCATTATCCAGTATTACAATATTAACAAGAGAATATTTGGTATCTTAGAGATCATAAAAATCTATATGCATTTTATTGGAATAGTTTTAATGGATAATCCTGATGTATTTTATGAAGAAGATCATGGAAGACGCTTATTCTTGTATGAAAGATTATTAATCGATACATCCAAAAAACTGGGAGTTAAATCCCCCAAGGATTTTGATAGTTTTAAAGAAGCCGAAGGGATTGCCGATAAAGCACCAGAAAATATTTCAGACATAGCATGGTTATCAAAGTACAATGAAGCCCGAAATAGTATTCTACCCAAATGGTTTCTTCCTGAAAATGCAATACCCGATTTCAAAAAACTTAAAAAAGAAATTGAAAATCTTTATAATCAAAGCAATGATGATGAAGATTCTGAATTTCTTATTGAATCTACAGAAGTGTTGATAGAAGCATTACAGATTTTTAGATCCAGAAACACCATGTTTATGCTTTGTCTTACATAATACACAAATCCTTTTATTTATGCGAATAACAAAACGAATTTCACTAGTCATAGTACTTCTTATTATTACTTATGCACTTTACACCTTAATCTCAACCGGTTATTTTAGAACCATAGAAAATCAATTTAAAGGTACTATCGTAAAAAAAATACCACTACCAGGTGCTGAAGATATTACCATTAGCTATCTTGATAGTTTTGCATTAATCTCCTCTACAAAAAGATTAATATATCCTCCAACCCAAGAAGAACAAGGAGGATTATATTTTATGGATTTGAAAGGTAAAAGCTTCTCTACAAAACATCTTACTGAATCTTATAACAAGCCTTTTGCTCCTCATGGCATCTCAATGATAAAAAAGGACAGTGTTTATACTATAATGGCTGTTAATCATACTACCAAAAGGCATTCTATTGAAGTTTTCAGGTTCGATGGCCAACAAATAAGCCATGTAAAATCCCTAACAGATCCTTCTATGATTAGCCCAAACGATTTGGTATTAATCGACAATAATCGATTTTATTTCACGAATGATCATGGTTATACCGAGGGGGTAGGTAAATTTCTCGAAGAATATGGTGGACTTTCTGTATCCAATGTAATCTACTATGACGGTAAGACTTTTAAAGAAGTGGCTAATGGAATTGCTTATGCCAACGGAATCAATTTTGATCCCAAACGTAAACTTCTGTTTGTTGCATCTCCAAGAGGGTTCCTCATTAAGGTATATAATGTAAGGAAAAATGGATCTCTAGATTTTATTGAAGACATTTCTTGTAATACTGGTGTTGACAATATAGAAATAGACCAATACGGAAATCTTTGGAGTGGTGCTCATCCAAATTTATTACGATTTAAAGCCTATGCCAAAGGGAAAAAAGATACTGCTCCATCAGAAATAATTAAAATAAAATACGCAGGCAAAAACAACTACAAAGTTGAAAAAGTATATGTTGAAGACGGTAGTATAATGTCTGGCTCTAGTGTAGCAACTTCATTTGGTAACCTAGTTATTACAGGAAATGTAATGGATGATGAATTTTTGATTCTTGAAAAGCTCGATTAGCAATCAAAAATAACAACCTAACTTTAACCTTGTTTTAAGTTCTGTTTGTGTTGAAAGCTTTAACTTTAATAAACTTCTAATTGTTTCTAAAAATGGAAAAGAAAGATTGGTCGCAACTCGCTTTAATCAACAATGACAGAGCTCCAAAAAAACGTTTTGAATTGCATGTAGAAAACCAAATCGTATTTATAGAATACATCCTGGCCAAAGGAGATTCTATATATCTAACTCATACCGAGGTCCCGGTATCACTAGAAGGAAACGGGTTGGGTAGTGCCATTATCAAAAAGACCTTGGAATATATCCGCAAAAAAGGTTATCAACTAGTTCCTTTATGCCCGTTTGTTGCCGCTTATATAAAAAAACATCCAGAAGCTGGTAAAGGAATCTTAAAATCGGGGTATTCTGTATAGACTAAGCGTTCAACATCTGCCAAAGTTTATCCTTCAACTCTTGCAATCCTTGTTGCGCTACCGAGGATATGAATACATAAGGAACATTAAACTCCTGGTCCAATTCCACCTTTAATTCTGCTTTTAATTCTTCATCTAGCATGTCGCATTTTGAGATAGCAATAAGCCGTTCTTTATCTAAAAGGTCTGGATTGTATCGACGCAATTCATCAAGGAGAATCCTGTACTGTTCTGCAATATCTGGCGCATCTGCCGGAATTAAAAAAAGTAAAGTAGAGTTACGTTCGATATGGCGTAAAAATCGATGTCCAATACCCTTTCCTTCGGCTGCTCCTTCAATAATCCCTGGGATGTCGGCCATTACAAAAGTCTGAAAATCCCGATACTCCACAATACCAAGATTTGGTTTTAAGGTAGTAAACTCATAATCTGCAATTTTGGGTTTTGCTGCTGTAACAACAGATAACAATGTAGATTTTCCGGCATTAGGAAACCCTACCAACCCAACATCTGCAAGTACCTTAAGCTCGAGTGTGATATCATACTGTACCCCTTCTATACCCGGTTGTGCATATCGAGGGGTTTGATTTGTTGGGCTTTTAAAGTGCCAGTTACCTCGACCTCCCATTCCTCCTTCGGCTACAATATATTCCTGCCCTTCTTCGGTAATTTCTTTGATAACACTTTGGGTTTCGGTATCTCTAATTACAGTACCCAATGGCACATCAACATAGATATCTTCTCCATCTGCTCCTGTACTTCTATTTTTACTACCGTGACCGCCATGCCCCGCCTTAAAATGACGTTTGAACTTGAGGTGATATAATGTCCACATATTAGGGTTTGCCCTAATAATAATATGACCTCCACGACCGCCATCACCGCCATCAGGACCGCCTTTGGCAATATATTTCTCTCGATGTAAGTGCACAGATCCCTTACCTCCATTTCCGGAAGTTACATGTAACTTTACATAATCTACAAAATTCCCTTCTGTCATATTTCACTATCTCAAATTCCGGTAAATATTGGAACTATTTTTATACAAACTTTTGTAAACAAACGATACCCCAACTTAAGTCGGGATCAATAATTATAGTTTGTCTATTACTTCACTTAATCTATCAGTAATCTCATCGATGGCACCAACACCATCTACCCCAAAATATTTATTCTGTTTTTGGTAGTAGTTCTTTAAGATTGCAGTTTCATTGTAATATACTTTAATTCGATTGCGAATTACACCTTCATCGGCGTCATCTGGACGACCAGATGTTTTTCCTCTTTCTAATAACCGCTGCACCAATACTTCATCATCAACTTCTAAAGCAACCATAGCACTTACCTTTGCTCCTTTTGAAGCTAATAATTCTTGTAGAGAGTCAGCTTGTGCCTCGGTTCGAGGAAATCCGTCAAAAATAAAACCTTTAGCCTCCGGATTTTTATCCACCTCAGCATTGAGCATATTAATGGTTACCTCATCTGGTACTAACTGCCCCTTATCAATATAAGATTTTGCCAATGTTCCTAATTCGGTAGCATTTTTTATGTTATATCTAAATACATCTCCTGTAGAAATATGTATTAGATCATATTTTTGTTTTAAAACTTCTGCTTGTGTTCCTTTTCCGGCTCCTGGAGGGCCAAATAACACTAAATTTGTCATGTTGTAACTTGATTTTAGTTGATAAACGTCTGTAAGATTACGTCCTAAACCATCATAATCTAATCCGTACCCTATTATAAATTTATTGGGAATCTCAATCCCAAAGTAATCTATTTTAATTTTTTTGGTGTAAGCTTCAGGTTTGAAAAACAATGTAGCTATCTTAACTTCCTTACAATTGAGGTTTGCTAATAATCCAGATAATACTTCAATAGTATTACCCGTATCCACAATATCTTCTATAACTACTACAGTCCTTCCAGAGACATCTTGATTTAACCCTATAAGCTCTTTTACTTCATGTGTAGTCACAGTTCCTTGATATGAAGCCAACTTAATAAAACTCACTTCGCAATCAAACGAAAATCGCTTTATAAGCTCAGAAGCAAACATAAAAGCGCCATTCAAAACTCCAATAAACAAAGGATTTTTGTCTGATAAGTCTTTATTTAATTTGTCAGACATTCTTTCAATCGCCTCAATTATTTCCTTTTCAGCAATAAAAGGAACAAATTGTAGATCATATAGTTTTATAGCACTATCCATTATATGCTTTTAATGGCCTTTAATTTTTTAAGCGGCAAAGATAGTGATTATATAAGTTTGACTCTAGTATTTACTTCTTATTCTTATGGTTATTCTTACCGAAAAAATTATTTTTGTCGATATTAGGTAAACATGAAACCCCAGTAATGGCAAATTTTTTCTCATCAGACTTTAAATTAGGAATTTTAGGAGGAGGTCAATTAGGCAAAATGATGCTGTATGACACCAGAAAATATGATATCCAGACTCATGTCTTAGACCCAAGTCCTGATGCACCTTGCAAAATAGCGTGCGATCATTTTCAACAAGGAAGTCTATTGGATTATGAAACAGTCTATAATTTTGGAAAAAAAGTAGATACACTAACTTTCGAGATTGAAACTGTTAATACAAAAGCACTGGCAAAACTAGAGAGAGAAGGAAAAAAAGTATATCCTAGCTCAAAGACTCTGGAAATTATACAGAATAAAGGAGCACAAAAGCTTTTTTATGAAAAAAACAATATTCCTACGGCAAAGTTTAGGAGATTTTCTAATAAAGCTCATCTTACTGAAGGAATTACAGACAATAAAGTCAAACTGCCTTTTGTTTGGAAAAGTACCCAAGGAGGGTATGACGGGAAAGGTGTCTCGATTATAAAATCTGGTGCAGATGTTGCCAAGCTTCCTGATGTCGAGTGCATTGCAGAAGAAATGATCGATTTTAAAAATGAATTGGCAGTTATTGTTGTACGAAGTATAAGTGGTGAAATTAAAACCTATCCTGTTGTAGAAATGGAATTTCATCCCGAGGCCAATCAGGTAGAATATGTTATTTGTCCAGCAAGAATAGATAATAATGTTGCCAGCAAGGCTGTTAAAGTAGCAGAAAAAGTATCTAAAGCATTTGAACATGTTGGGATTCTTGCTGTAGAGATGTTTCAGACCAAAAATGATAAAATCTTGGTTAATGAAGTGGCTCCAAGACCTCATAATAGTGGCCATTATAGTATAGAAGCCAGCTACACGAATCAATTCGAACAGCATCTTAGGGCAATATTAGATTTACCCCTGGGAGCCACAGAAAGTAAGGTTGGTGGTATAATGGTAAATTTGGTTGGTGCCGAAGGACATACTGGAGATGTAGTTTATAAAAACATAGAAAAAATCATGAAAATGAAAGGAGTAACACCACATATCTATGGTAAGAAACAAACCAGGCCATTCAGAAAAATGGGACATGTAACTATTATTCATGAAGATATAGATGAGGCAAGAAAAATTGCCGAAAAAGTTAAAAATACTATAGAAGTAATTAGCAAGTAAAAGCTTATAATAACAATTAAAACAGGAATAATAATGAGTAAGGTGGGAGTAATCATGGGCAGTACAAGTGATATGCCCGTAATGGAAAAAGCAATCGAGGTATTAAAAGGTTTTGATATCGAAGTAGAAGTGGATATCGTTTCTGCGCATCGCACACCAGAAAAACTATTTGATTATGCTAAAAATGCTCATATCAAAGGAATTAAGGTTATAATTGCAGGTGCAGGAGGTGCCGCTCATCTTCCGGGCATGGTTGCTTCATTATCTCCCTTGCCAGTTATTGGCGTTCCTGTCAAATCAAGAAATTCTATCGATGGATGGGATTCTGTATTATCAATTTTGCAAATGCCCGGAGGTGTTCCTGTAGCGACAGTTGCATTAGATGGTGCGTTGAATGCAGGTATACTTGCTGCTCAGATTATAGGAGCTTCAGATTCTTGCGTTTTAGATAAAATATTAGTGTACAAAGAAGGGTTAAAACAAAAAGTAATCGAAGGAGCAAAACAGATTAAAAAGTAATTTAACCTCCAAAATGTTAAGCTTATAAACAAAAAAGAGTCACTTTTCAGTGACTCTTTTAATATTAGGCCTTACAGAAGAATATAACAATATTTATTAACCAACTTAAATATATTACACAAAAAAATTCGTTGTAAGACCATACTCTTAAAACCTACAACAAAGGTAAAACCTTACTTTAATTACACAATAAAAGTAATGAAATTTTATCAACAATTTTCGATGAAATACATCTTTAATCGACAAACCGCATTTTCAAAAGGTTTCGAGCGTTTTTTTTGATAGAAAAGACAGACATAAACATAGTTATTCACAAAAAAACACTCTTTTTTAACAAAAAAAAGAGCCGCATTTATTGCAGCTCTTTCCATATATTTGGTCTTTGCTTCGAAAATTTATTATTACTATCCATACCCCTGATAAGAATAATGTTGATGTTTTCGTCAAAAGACCATCACTAATAAACCTGATCAAATGTATTCATACGAAAGTATGATTGCTTAAAAAAGCATATAAGTAAATATAAAATTTTCGACAAAAGACACATTTTGTCGATATATAGAAAATAAAACAAGAAATTATTTATACAAAGATGAATAACCCATTATTAAAACTATTCGACGCTGCTCCATTTTCTACAATAAAAACAGAGCACTTTTTACCAGCCATAAAGAATGGAATTACTATTGCCAAGAAAGAAATTGATCAAATAGTTTCTAATAAAGATCTGCCTACTTTTTCTAATACTATTGAAGCTCTAGAATTTAGCGGAGAACTATTAGATAGGATAACTAGTGTATTTTTTAATCTCAATAGCGCAGAGACTAATGAGGAAATACAAAAAATTGCACAAGAAGCTTCTCCATTACTTTCAGAGTTTAGTAATGATATTGCTCTCAATCTAGATTTGTTTAAAAAAATTGAAATGGTATATAACCAACGTGAAGAACTTGAACTTACTTCAGAACAACTTACCTTACTTACCAAAAGATATAAATCATTTTCTAGAAACGGAGCAAACCTTCCTGAGGATAAAAAAGAAAAACTTCGCGAGATAGATAAAGAGCTGTCAAAATTAAGTCTAAATTTTGGTGAAAATGTATTGGCAGAAACTAATAAATTTGAAATGCTTCTCACCAACGTATCAGATCTAGACGGTCTTCCTGAAGGCGCAAAGGAAGCCGCCAAAGCAATGGCAAAGGCCAAGGATAAGGATGGATGGCTAATCACATTGGATTATCCTAGTTACATCCCTTTTATGACCTACGCGTCTAGCAGAGAGCTTCGTAAAAAATTAGCAATCGCGTTTGGATCCAAAGGTTTTCATAATGATGACCTTGACAATCAAGGTATTGTTTTGAAAATTGCTACTTTACGACATGAACGTGCACAACTTTTAGGATACCAATCCCATGCTCATTATATTCTTGAAGAAAGAATGGCCGAAACCCCAGATAAAGTATTTTCTTTTCTAAATGAAATATTGGAGAAGGCAAAGCCTGCCGCCGAAAGAGAGTTCAAACAACTCGAAGGTTTTGCAAAAGAACTAGACGGAATCGATCACCTTGAAAAATGGGATGAAGCCTATTATACCGAAAAATTAAAACAAAAGCTTTTTAACCTTGACGACGAAAAACTTAAACCTTATTTTAAGTTAGAAAATGTGATCAAAGGCGTATTTACAGTAGCTAACAAATTGTTTGGGCTTAATTTTCAAGAAACCAATGATATAGACAAATATCACGAAGAGGTAAAAACATACAATGTAACCGACTCTGAAGGTAACTTTGTTTCTCTATTTTATGCAGATTTTCACCCAAGACCAGGGAAACGTAATGGCGCTTGGATGACCTCATATAAATCTCAAATGAGAAAGGATAATAAAAACATTCGCCCTCATATTTCTATAGTTTGCAATTTTACGAAACCAACACCGAGCAAACCTTCTTTATTAACTTTTAATGAAGTTACCACGCTGTTTCATGAGTTTGGTCATGCTTTGCATGGTATGCTAGCAAATACGACTTATCCGGGCCTATCGGGAACTAGTGTGTATTGGGATTTTGTAGAATTACCAAGCCAGGTACTTGAAAATTGGTGCTATGAGAAAGAAGCTCTTGAGCTTTTTGCAAAACATTATGAAACCGGTGAGACCATACCAATGGATTTGGTCGAAAAAATCAAAGAATCAGCAACCTTTATGGAAGGTATGGCTACATTACGCCAGCTAAGTTTTGGATTGCTTGATATGTCATGGCATGCTCAAGATCCAAGTGGTATTAAAAATGTAAAAGAACATGAGAAAAAAACATTTTCAGAAACCTCGCTATACCCAGATGTAGAAGAAAATTGTATGAGTACTGCCTTTTCTCATATTTTTCAAGGAGGCTATTCTGCCGGATACTATTCTTACAAATGGGCAGAAGTATTGGACGCAGATGCATTTGAATATTTTAAAGAAAACGGAATATTTAATAAAGACATCGCAACCAAGTTTAAAGACAATGTGTTATCCAAAGGAGGCACGGAAAACCCAATGAAACTCTATAAGCGTTTTCGTGGACAAGAACCAAAACCAGAAGCATTACTAAAACGTGCTGGATTGATCAAATAATTTCTAGCATATCCTATAAAGAAGGTGCTTCGATATTCTTGAAGCACCTTTTATATTAAGTTTCAGTTTTTATTTGATGATTATTTTCTTTGTTACCGATTCCTCACCATCGGTTTCAATTTTAATAAGATACACCCCCGATTGCAATTTTAATTTTTTGGCAGAAAAACTATTTGCACCTGGATTTAAGTGTAATTCTGCCACCTTTGATCCTGTAATCGTATGTATTACCGCTGTAGTATTCTTTGTACTATCGTATCCTATAGATAAAGTAAAGCTATCTTTTGTAGGATTTGGATTCATTTTAATAGACGACAGTACACCTTCCTCTTGATTTCCTAAAATTGGGGTAATTGATTCAAAAGTAACAGCACTTCTTACCGATCCACAAGTACCTTCATAAATTTTCACATTCGAAAAAACAGAGGTGTTTCCACTTCCTGCATCATTATCATTTACAAACACCAATCGATCCATTACACCTGTGTAATAGTTCCCAACTGGAATTACATAGCGTTCAGTACCGTTTGTATAGTTATCATAATTGGTTACCCCATAATTTTGTGTACCATGAACTTTAAAATATCTGTTCGAGGTTAACGTATTGTCATTTTCGAATCCAATACCATGAATTTCTCCTTGAGAAGTACTACTAAAGTCAAATTCGATGACTGTTTGCGAAGTAACAGTATAATTTAGAGCAATGAATTTCCATGTATTATTCTGAAGGGATAATCCAGCACCACTATCTACCACCGAATAATTTCCTGCAACGTCCTGATTAGAGAAAGCTGTTACTGCAAAATCATTAAAGTTTAAAGTGTCGCAATTGCCCGGTCCCGGATCTACTATAGACTCTCCAACGTTAACATCGTCTATAGCAATATCCCCTTGCCAACTGTTACCCGTAATAGCATTAAATCGAAATTGCACCGTAGTTCCCGTATAAGATACTAGGTCTATGCTTGCCTGATTCCAATCAGTACCTTGAGATCCGGATTTACTAAAAATACTACTCCAAGTAACGCCATTATCGGTACTAGCCTCAAGGATTAATGTTCCCACAGCATCTCCTTGCATATGATACTGAAAACTGAAACTGGCATTGGTCAATCCACTTAGATCAAAGCACGGAGAATTCAGAATAGCTCTTTTATTAGGATGTCCACTACCATTACCAGAAGCTTCAACATAAATGTATGATGATCCTTCGACTGCGCTGCTAGGCCCAGTACTATTAGATGGAGTACCATTAGAATCAATGGTCCAATCCAGATCATCGCCTGCGACCTGAGACCACATACCTAGTGTGCCTTCAAAACCTTGTCGATAAGGAAAAGAAGCTGTAGTAACAGAACAATCCCCACCTCCTCCAGGGCCACCAGGAGTTACCCCGTTAGAGATTTCAATTAAATATTCAAGAGCCAGTTTCGCAAATTTGGCTGCATGCGTAGCGTTAGGCGTTGGAGATCGATCAAAAGTATCTCGGGTAGTATGGATATTGGGATTGTGCTCTCCAAATTTTGCTTCAAATGGAAAAGTAACATCATATCCCTCTTGTGCCCAGCTATAATGATCAGAACATCCATAATTACAACTAGAAGTTCCATAGGTTATCCTGTGTGTTCCTGAAGCATTATAATGATTCAACAATGCAATCATGAAGTCGTTTAGCGTATCATCATTATACGAATCTGTAGACACATACACATCATTGGTTGAACCTTTATAATTGGTCATATCCAACTGCATATAACTTACTACATTTACGTTTCGACTTCTATAATCTTGCGCTATTTCTTTAGATCCCCGAAGCCCTACCTCTTCGGCAGCAAAAGCCATAAATTCTATTGTACGTTTAGGTCTAAAATTCATAGAAAATAAAACCCGGGCGGCCTCTGTAATTGTAGCAATACCCGATGCATTATCATCGGCACCAGGAGCATTAGAATTATTTCCTCCAGCGGTAGAATCGGCATGTCCCCCCAGAATTACAAATTCGTCTGGCTTTTCAGTGCCCGTTATCGTCATGACTAATGAAGGCATAGCCGTACTAGTGTGCTCGACTACCCTAACAGTAACATCACTTCGACCTCCGGCAATACTTTCCCATTTCGTTTTTAAATCTAAAATCGCTTGCCTGGCAGTATTTGTAGTATGATACCGAGTTCCATAGTTTTCGAGTTCCTGAATTTGGTTAGCAATATTACTATTGCTAACCAAATCAAGACTTTGCAGAACCAAAGCATCCTGAGTGATCATAAAAGTCGCTTTTTGATGCACTCTATTCACCATTTTCGCAATATTCGCTATTGCTGAAACAGCACTTTTTTCTGAGTTTTCATAAACAAATCCAGGTCCGTGTTTCAAGACCTTATGATGTAATTCTTCGGCAGCTTTGTCACTTAACATCACTGCGCTATAACCATTCGCAGATTTAAGAATTTTTATATCCTTGGGATGATTGAGCTGAAGACCTTTGGCATCATGAGTTTGCATAGTTGCAAAAAACATGTCATTGGTTTGTTTTTGCGCAAAGCTATAGGTAAAGAATAAGCATAGACATGCCACTGAAATAATTAGGTTTAATTTTTTCATTTTTGTATGAGTTTGTGTTAGACTTATAACTTACACAAAATCAGACGTTAACAAAAATGGCTTCACCGCAAAATAATAACTGTATTAACTTCTATTCCGCTAGCTAATACTTATAACACTATTAAACTTTCAATATTTTTTGAAAGTTTAAAATTTTTTATATATTTGTACTATGAATTATGATGATGCCAAAAATAAATTTATATCTACTTGGGGAGCCCTGGGTACTTTGTGGGGAATAAACAAAGCAATGGCACAAATACATGCCTTACTTTTAATATCTCCAGAACCTCTATCTATGGAAGATATCATGGAAGAACTTCAGATATCAAGAGGTAATACCAGCATGAACTTACGCCAATTAATGGATTGGGGTATAGTCTTCAAAGAGAACAAAATGGGAGAACGCAAGGAATACTTTACTTCGGAAAAAGATGTGCAAGAGTTAGCCCGACAAATTGCAAAAGAAAGAAGTCGTAGAGAGTTACAACCCACTATAAAAATTTTAAATGATGTCTCGAATATAGAAGATGACGGAAGTGCCAAAACGGCCGAACTAATCAAACAAACCAAGGCGTTGCATGAAATGGCTGATAACCTGGACACTATGCTTAATAGAGTGGTTGGACAAGATCATAATTGGATCACAAAAGCATTGGTCAAATTAATTAAATAAAAACCTAAACAATAAACAAGGAGGAAAACTCCTTTTTATTTTCAATACATCTTTCAATTTTTTCTGAAACTTTAAAATAATTAAAATTATGACTTTCAATATTCCAAACTGGTTAATTATTACAGGAGGCATCGGCCAAATCTTTACAGCGTTAATATATCCTTACATAAGACACCAAGTTTTTGATTGGTACAATGATGTTAAGCAGTTAAAACCTCTTAATCAAGAAATTGCTAAAACCTATGGGAGATACATCCAGGGGCTCAATTTTTCTTTTGGATTAATTGCTATTCTTCTTACTTCACAATTAAAAGAACAATCAGCATTAGCCATTGCTTTAACAGGGTTAATTGCAGCATATTGGGTAGGAAAAGTACTTACACAAATTGCCTATTACCCTATGTACGAAATTCCAAAAAAGCGAATATTCAAAATTGGCAGCTATTTCATGAATATGTTGTTTGTTCTATTTGCTGCGGTATATACTTTATTGCTTGTTTATAACAGTATCGGTTTCTTTAATCTTTAAAAAATAAGATCATGAGCTCATTAACCCTATTACAAAAACTAAGAATTAAACGTTCTGCAACCAAAGAAAAAATCATTCAGTTTTATAATGAAGCAACTGAGGATTATGAGTTCTGGAGCAAAGATTTTAATATGCATTTTGGATATTATATCCCTTTCAAAACAAATTTGTTTAAAAGAGATTCGATGCTTAACGAGATGAATAATCAGGTATTCAATCGACTTAATGCTCCAAAAAGGAACGCCTTGGTTGCCGATTTAGGTTGCGGTATCGGTGGTACCATGCAATACGGACTTAGAAAATATCCTCTACTGAGAATTATTGGGATAACGCTTTCAAAATTTCAAGTAAACCAAGGAAATAAGAGGTTAAACAATATGAACGGATTAATTCTTGAAGAAAATTTTAATCACACTTCGTTCAAAACCAATAGTGTCGATGGCGCCTATGCCATTGAAAGTTTTTGTCACTCTGGTCATAGCAGGCAAACTTTACAAGAAGCATATCGTATCCTAAAACCAAATGCAAGATTGGTCATAGCCGATGCTTTTATAAAAAAAGACGAAGAAAAATTATGTAGAGGGAGCAATTATTGTTATGAACAGTTATGCAAAGGATGGAGTCTCGAAGGGTTAGGCAGTATCCAAAAGGTCAAAAACAGTTTAGAGCAAATAGGATTCAAAAATGTTAAAGTAGAAGATATATCCTTGAGAGTAGCACCTTCTGTGCTACATGTCCCCTTTGCTATTACAGGTTTTATACTTAAAAAAATTTTCAAAAAACAAACATTAAAACCTCAAAGTTGGAAAAACCTAAAGGGATCTATGTTTGCTTTGTTATCAGGTTTGCATATGAATGATTTTGGATATTATTTAATAACCGCAGAAAAAAAATAATATGACGACCATTAAACTACAAACTTATATCAAAGCTCCTGCCGAAGATGTTTTCAATTTATCTCGAAATATTGATTTTCATATCCTATCTGCAAAAAACACCAATGAAAAAGCAATAGCAGGAAAAGCATTTGGTTTGATTGGACTTAACGAAACAGTTACCTGGAAAGGAAAACATTTTGGTCAACACTTAACTCACCAAAGTAAAATTACCTTATTCAAATTTCCAACCCATTTTACTGACGAGATGATTAAAGGAAACTTTAGGTTATTTAAACATCAACATTTTTTCAATACATCATCTAATATAACCGAAATGATTGATATTCTTGATTATCAAACACCATATGGTATTTTAGGAAAGATTTTTGACCGATTCATTCTAAAAAAATATTTGACTAATTTTTTGGTTACAAGAAATCGATCTATCAAATCACACTTAGAAAGTAAAAGGCAAGGCCGAAAGGTTCTTCAACATAAAGTGTAAGGAATCTATTATAATTCCCACCTATTATACGATGAAAGCATTCTAAGATTCAACTTTTTATCCTATTTTTGGTGAATACAACAATAGAAATCAAAATGTCAACAAATACCATAGACCCCAATACATGGGTTGATAAATACAGTGATTACCTGTTTAACTACACCATTGTAAGAGTTGATAACAAAGAAATTGCACAAGATCTTGTGCAAGAAACATTCTTTGCTGGCCTTAAATCAATGAAAAATTTTAAAGGAGAAGCAAGTGAGCGAACCTGGCTTATTTCTATTCTTAAAAGAAAGATTATTGATCATTATCGAAAAATAAACAGTAATAAAGGAAAAGCTGAAGTACGAATAAACTATACAGATTCTGAAACCGAAGGTGATTGGCTCGAAGAACGAGTAGCAGATCCTTTTGATGGTAATGCCGAAGGGGAAATTGAAAATGAAGAACTAGGGTTAGCTATTCATAATTGCATGGGTAAACTCCCAGAAAAACAAGCCACGATTTTCAAAATGAAAACGATTCAAGGCTTTGATACTGAAGCTATCTGTAATGAATTTGATATTACGGCGTCTAACTTATGGGTTATCATACACAGAGCGCGTACAGCAATGGCTGAGTGCTTAGAGAAAAATTGGTTTTAATAGAAAACAATGAGTAATAAAAGAGGAATTTTTGTGAGCTGTTCTGACGCAAATCACTTTTGTGATAAGAATCAATATAAAGAGGCTACCTTTTGGGAAAAAGTAAAATTAAATATACATCTGTTGTATTGTGCAGCATGCAGAAAATATTCTGCTAAGAACACAAAATTGACCAAGCTTGTAAAAGACCCTAAAGTAATAAGCATTAATGAGTATGAAAAGAATGCTATGAAAGAACGACTAAAACAAAAAATATCGGAAAATAAGTAATCACTGCCCAAAGTAAAAGAAGTATAGATATTGTAATGAAGACTACTACGAACAAATTATTTGTATCCTGTGAAGAAGCAAAGCATATCTGCGATAAAAATCAGTATGGCGAAGCTTCTGTAATAGAAATTATCAAGCTAAATATTCGCTTGATCTATTGCAAGGTTACCAGAGCATATTCAAAAAGAAATACTAAGCTCACTAAAACCATCAGAAAATCTGATATCCAAACTATTAGCCCTTCTGTAAAAGAAGAAATGAAAAAACAATTACAGAAAGAGTTAACTAAATAAATTCTGTAATACAACTAATATAATTAACCACATTATAGGCACACTTTCTACCCAAAAAGAACAATAATATTTTGATTGTTCTTTTTCTGTACCCCACAAAAACAATAAGCTAATGGTTGTTACCAAAATTGTGCTCAAGATTTCTACAGAAGAGAGTAATTCTTTTACTGCAGTAAGCAATAAAAACACCACCAATAAAATGCTCCCAAAAACCTTTGTTCGAGTTATTCCAATGGTTTGAGGAATTGTTTCTAGTGATGAAGAATCATATTCCAGGTCCCTAATCTCAAAAGGGAGCATCATAACTATAATAAACAAAAAACGTTGTATAGTTTCAATTAAAAAGTCAAAATTCATATTAGCCTCAGCATATATTACGGGCACCACAACCGTAATTCCAGTCCAAACAACAGCAATAATGAAGATTTTAACACCAGCTATATTTCTAAGGTTACTTTTATTCGGAAAAACCGGTACAACGTATAAGATTGTCAATACAATAAACGGAAACATATACAGCAAAGTCTTCAAAGACATTTTAAAAGCAAAATACATAAATAAAGCAAGAGAAAACCATGTTAAAAACCTTATACCTTTCATTGATCTGGCCAGTCTTTTATGATAAAGTTTAGATACGTTGGAGTATTTCACAAAGTTATAAGCTGCAATCGAACCCAAAAAACTGAGAAAAAGAAACATGTTTCCATTGGTTACTTCAAATTTTATAAAAGTAACACTCACCAGAGCAGAAATCGCCAAGGCGACATGAATACTACTATTAACATAAAATCTGAATATACTTTTTAGGGTTTCCACGTTACAAATTTAAGGGTATCTGTTAATAACCCTCGAAGTTGGTTAAAAACTTGACACCTTCTCGTTAATTAATTGTGAAATTTTTAAGTATTAAATATGTACTTTTGCGGTCAAAATCTCAACTGTTATTATTGCTATGAAAACTGACTCTTTTAAACTGCGTCATATAGGTCCATCAAAAAAGGATCTGGACAGCATGTTACAAACAATTAAAGCAGATTCTATAGATCAACTTGTTTATGAAACTGTACCTGATGATATTCTTTTAAAGGAGCCCCTTAATCTTGATGCGGCAATGAGTGAACAAGAATATTCTGCCCACATTCAAAAATTATCGGCAAAAAATAAAGTTTTTAAAACTTACATTGGTTTAGGGTATCACGAAGCATGTTTGCCTGCGGTAATTCAAAGAAATATTCTTGAAAATCCCGGTTGGTATACCGCTTATACTCCTTATCAAGCCGAAATCGCTCAAGGAAGACTAGAAGCGTTATTGAATTATCAAACAATGATTTGTGATCTTACTGGTATGGAGCTGGCGAATGCGTCACTTCTTGACGAAAGTACAGCCGCCGCCGAAGCAATGACAATGTTACTTGCAGTACGCTCTAGAGATCAGAAAA
This sequence comes from Aquimarina gracilis, assembly GCF_035285365.1. Lineage (NCBI taxonomy): Bacteria > Pseudomonadati > Bacteroidota > Flavobacteriia > Flavobacteriales > Flavobacteriaceae > Aquimarina > Aquimarina gracilis. The sequence continues at coordinate 602,842 of NZ_JAYKLX010000002.1, forward strand.
AAAATGATGTGAAAAAGTTTTTTGTGTCCGAGGAGATTTTACCACAAACACTTTCACTATTAAAGACAAGAGCAATACCTCTTGGTATCGAATTAGTAATTGGAGATCATCAAAAGTTTGATTTTTCTAGCGATTTCTACGGAGCAATTTTACAATATCCGGGAAAATCTGGACAAGTATATGATTATGCCGATTTTGTTTCAAAAGCGCATGATACTGATATAAAAGTAGCCGTAGCTGCCGATATATTGAGTTTAGTATCCTTAAAATCACCTGGAAGTTTTGATGCCGATGTTGTTGTAGGAACCACTCAACGTTTTGGTATACCTTTAGGTTATGGCGGACCGCATGCAGCATATTTTGCGACCAGAGAGCAATACAAAAGAAATATTCCAGGTAGGATCATTGGAGTTACCCAGGATATGAATGGTAATCGAGCACTTCGAATGGCCTTACAAACCAGAGAACAACATATCAAAAGAGATAAAGCTACCTCAAACATATGTACTGCTCAAGTTTTATTGGCGGTAATGGCAGGTATGTATGCTGTTTATCACGGTTCCGAAGGTTTAAGATATATTGCAAAAAAAGTAAATAATACTACTTCAGAGCTTAGTAAGCAATTGGAAAAATTAGGTTTTAAGCAACTTAATGATTCTTATTTCGATACGATTCGTATAAGTGCAGATGCTAGCAAAGTAAAAGAAATAGCAGAGGTTAACGAAGTGAATTTCTATTATCCAGATACCAAAACTATCTCTATATCCCTAAATGAAGCGACAACAATCGTAGATCTCAATAATATCATTTCGATTTTTGCAAAGGTTGCAGGAAAAGAAACGATAGAAATAAAAGAAATTAGTGAAGTCACAAACATTGGTAAAGACTTGACTCGTAATACCGATTTCCTTACCAATGAAGTGTTTAACACTTATCATTCTGAAACTGAGTTAATGCGCTACATCAAAAAACTAGAGCGTAAAGATCTTTCTTTAAATCATTCTATGATTCCTCTTGGTTCTTGTACCATGAAACTTAATGCGGCTTCAGAAATGTTACCACTTAGTGATCCGCAATGGGGCAATATTCACCCATTTGTACCCATTGATCAAGCTGAAGGCTATCAAGAAATTCTAAAAAAATTAGAAGATCAACTTACAGAAATTACCGGTTTCGCTGCAACTTCGCTTCAGCCCAATTCTGGTGCACAGGGAGAATTCGCAGGATTAATGGTAATAAGAGCATATCATGAATCTAGAGGAGATCAGCATAGAAATATTTGTTTGATTCCATCTTCTGCGCATGGTACCAATCCAGCTTCTGCAGTAATGGCAGGAATGAAAGTAGTTGTTACCAAAGCAACCGAAGAAGGAAACATAGATGTTGAAGATTTAAGAGAAAAAGCACTTAAATACAAAGACAATCTTGCTGCCTTGATGGTTACCTACCCTTCTACACATGGGGTGTATGAATCTGCCATTAGAGAGATCACCAAAATTATTCACGATAATGGCGGACAGGTATACATGGATGGAGCAAATATGAATGCACAGGTTGGTTTAACCAACCCAGGCGCTATTGGTGCCGATGTTTGCCACCTTAATTTACATAAAACATTCGCAATCCCTCATGGTGGTGGAGGGCCAGGAGTTGGGCCTATTTGTGTTGCAAAACAGCTAGTCCCTTTCTTACCAGGAAATCCAATTATACCAACTGGAGGAAGTGATGGAATTACAGCCATTTCAGCTGCTCCGTGGGGCTCTGCCTTAGCTTGTTTAATCTCTTATGGGTATATTACCATGCTAGGCACCAAAGGGCTTAAAGAAGCCACAGAATACGCTATATTAAATGCCAATTATATTAAGCAACGTCTTGATGGACATTATGATGTACTGTACACTGGTGAAAGAGGAAGAGCCGCTCACGAAATGATCATTGATTGTAGACCTTTTAAAGCTAATGGAATTGAAGTAACTGACATTGCAAAACGTTTAATGGATTATGGTTTTCATGCACCTACAGTTTCTTTTCCTGTTGCAGGTACCATTATGATCGAGCCAACAGAGAGTGAAAGTAAAGCTGAATTAGATAGATTTTGCGATGCACTAATATCCATTCGCCAGGAAATTGCAAAAGCTAGTGCAGACAATCCTAATAATGTAATGAAAAACGCACCACACACTTTGGCTATGCTTACTGCAGATAAGTGGGATCTCCCATATACCAGAGAACAAGCTGCGTACCCATTATCGTATATTTCTGAAAATAAATTCTGGCCATCTGTGCGTCGTGTAGATGACGCATATGGGGATAGAAATTTAATATGCACCTGTGCTCCTATCGAAGAATATATGGAAGCTGAAGCCTAATTTTGGCAATACAATAAAACATTACAATAGAGGCGACTTTAAAAGGTTGCCTCTATTTTTTAAACATAAACCTAATGAAGGACATAGAAAACAGGGCGGATATAGAATTTTTAATGCGATCTTTTTATAAAGAAGCATTCAATGATTCTGCTATCGGAGAATTCTTCACAAAAATCGCAAAACTAGACCTTGAAGAGCACCTTCCTCATATAACAGATTTTTGGGAGCAACAATTATTTAGAAAGGGAGATTATAAAAAAAATGTTCTACAAATCCATAAAGGTCTTAGCGAAAAAAAAAGCTTTGAAAAACTTCATTTTGAACGCTGGTTATTTTTACTTGATAAGACTGTAGATCAAAATTTTGAAGGAGAAAAAGCCAACCTCATCAAAACAAGAGCCTTATCTATTGCCACAGTAATGCAACTAAAAACAGTCTAAAATACATATTCTAACGTGTCAAAAAGGTGTTTTAGGCATCGTAAACAAAATTATGCGCGCATAATATTTTATATTTAAACGCTTACCTTAAGGTTTTACAGTAATTATTTAAGGTTATGAATATTAAAATAACAGGCACAGGAAGCTATATACCTAAGGAAGTTGAGAAAAATGAAGACTTTACAAATCGCGAATTTTTTAATGATGACGGAGCCAAAATAGAGCACTCAAACGATGTAATTATAGACAAATTCAAAAATATTACGGGTATTGAAGAACGTAGATATGCCTCTGCCCAACAAAATGCGTCAGACCTGGCTTTTCTAGCCGCACAAAAAGCTATAAAAGATGCCCAGATTGATCCAGAAACACTTGATTATATTATTGTTGCCCATAATTTTGGTGATGTAGATAAAAACTCTTCCCAAACAGATACAATACCAAGTTTGGCCGCGAGGGTAAAACACAAACTCAAAATCAAAAATCCTTACTGCGTTGCTTATGATCTTCTTTTTGGGTGCCCCGGTTGGATAGAAGGTGTCATACAAGCACAATCATTTATCAAAAGTGATATGGCCAAAAGATGCCTTGTAATTGGGGCCGAAACTTTATCCCGTGTAATAGATGAACACGATAGAGATTCAATGATTTATTCAGATGGCGCAGGAGCTTCTATAATCGAAACTACTCAAAATCCCGGCGGAATACTTTCTACAATCAGTGCTTCCTACACTCTTGAAGAAAGTAACTTTCTTTTCTTTGGAAAAACCTACAACAATCTTATTGATGATAACAATAAGTACATCAAAATGCATGGTAGAAAAATATATGAATTTGCTTTAAACCATGTTCCAAAAGCTATGAAAGCCTGTATAGATAAAACTGAGGTCAACATTTCTGATATTAAAAAAATCTTGATTCATCAAGCCAATGAAAAAATGGATGAAGCTATAGTAAAAAGATTTTATCGTCTCTTTAATCAACAGGCCCCCAAGGATATTATGCCAATGAGCATCCAAAAATTGGGAAATAGCAGTGTCGCCACAGTACCTACCCTTTACGACCTTATTCTCGATGGTAAGATAAAAGATCATGACATAAATACCGGAGACACGCTACTATTTGCAAGTGTAGGTGCTGGAATGAATATTAACGCATTCCTGTACAAACACTAAGTGGTTTTCCAAAATTCTTCTGACTCTACCTATTGTAATCTTAGTAATTTTCTATTTTTACACCTTCAACTTCTGATTTGATCATTATGTACGAAGGAAATTTCCCTTATAAACGCTATCAAAAAACATTAGAATTTCTTAGAGCAAATGTTCCTTCTCCTGCTTCTATACTCGATTTGGGTGTAAGAAATCCCTTTGTAAAATTTATGGAAAAAGAAGGATATACGGTTACCAATACCTCTGGAGAAGACTTGGATCTGGATACAAAAGCAGTAATAAACGAAAATATTGAAATTGTAACCGCTTTCGAAATATTTGAACACCTTGTAGCTCCTTTTAATGTATTGAAAGATATTAAAGCAGATAAATTGGTAGCTTCGGTTCCTTTAAAACTATGGTTTTCTTCAGCTTATAGAAGTAAAATAGACCCCTGGGACAGACATTATCACGAATTTGAAGATTGGCAATTTGATTGGTTACTAGAAAAGGCAGGTTGGAAAATCAAAGCACGCGACAAATGGACTCACCCTGTAAAAAAAATAGGATTAAGACCTTTATTACGTCTATTTACTCCCAGATACTATATTGTGTATGCCGAGCGAAGCTCTACAGTATAACTGCAATTGATAAAGCTTGAATATATATATTGTCATACCAGCTCATAATGAAGAACGTTTTATATCGAAAACGCTTCAATCCCTGGTTTCACAAACCCTTCTGCCAAAAAAAATCGTTGTAGTAAACGATAATTCGACCGATAATACTGAAAATATTATTAATGGCTTTATAGGCAAGTATAACTTTGTTTCACAAATAAAGACTGAATCGTCAAAAGAACACATGCCTGGCAGCAAGGTGATTAATGCCTTTTACCAAGGTTTCAAAATGTTAGATTATGATTATGATATTATTTGTAAGTTCGATGCCGATCTTATATTCCCTGCAAATTACTTAGAGAGAATAGTAAAACTTTTTAAAGAAGATTCCAAAATTGGAATAGCCGGGGGGTTCTGTTATATCCAAAACAATAACACATGGGCACTAGAAAACTTAACCAATAGAGACCATGTCCGCGGAGCCTTAAAAGCATATCGTAAAGCCTGTTTCGAGGATATTAACGGGCTAAAACCCGCCATGGGCTGGGATACAATTGATGAGCTCCTTGCCCAGTACCATCAATGGAAAGTTTCAACAGACGAATCATTACATGTAAAACACCTTAAACCTACTGGTAATACCTATAATCTAAAAGCAAAATACAAACAAGGCGAAGCTTTTTATCGTATGCGTTATGGTTTTTGGATTACACTTATAGCATCAACAAAACTAGCACTGCTTAAAAAGAAACCTAAATTCTTCCTTGATTATATGCTTGGTTTTTTAAGAGCAAAAAAAGCCAAACAACCCCATCTTGTATCAAAAGATGAAGGAAAGTTTATTCGTAAACTACGCTGGAATAATATTCTCGAAAAACTATTCTAATACAAAAGATAAAACATCACCAGTCGCTCCATTAGGAAAGGCTATCCCTAACAAGGCAGAAATTGTCGGTGCAATATCTGTAATATGAGTTTCATGGGTAGTACTTCCTTTTTTAATTCCTTGTCCAAAAAACAGCAAAGGAGCGTGTGTATCATAGGTCAATCCACTACCATGAGTAGAACCCGTTTTAGAATATGCTATCGTAGCAGGATTTAATACCACAATCACGTCTCCGCTTCTTTTTTGATTATATCCCTTTTGAATCAATGTAGCAATACCCGATGTATAATTTGTAGATTCTAATTGTTTTCTTGTAAATACTTTATCAATATGTGGTTCTTGTAACAAAAAATGCGCAATAGCTTCTTGTAAATCTCCAGAAGCAATCTTACTCTCTTTCAAAGTATTATAATTAAAAAACACCTGGTAATTGCTTATATGTTCTATGAGGTCCTTTACGTCAAATTTGTTATGGGCAAATGCTGTTACTTTTGCGCTAAACTCATTGGCATCAAAATAACCAGCAGGTATGTTAACTGACTTCAAGTAAGATGGTACATGCACAGCTCCATGATCTGCAGTTAAGAAAACTGTATATTGTCCTTTACCGACTTTTTGATCAAGCGCATTAAAAAACCGCTCTAAATCTTGATCCAAACGCAAATAGGTGTCTTGAATTTCTTTAGAATTTACACCAAAATTATGTCCTACATAATCTGTACTAGAAAAACTCACCGTAAGAAAATCGGTAGTATTATCTGCTCCTAATTGTTCACCATCGATGGCAGCAATAGCAAAATCGGCAGTAAGACTATTTCCAAAAGCAGAAGATTTTATAATATCATAACCCGCGTTTTGGTCTTTTAACTTCGCTAAATCATATGGAAACGTTGCTGTTTCCTTTCCTTTATACCCTCCTTCAAAGTTATTTTTGTCAGAACCACTTTCGCTATACGTATTAATATCGTATAATGTATTCCATACTTTAAAATACGATTTTGCTTTCCCTGATTCGTTAAACTTCTTAACCCATTCTGGCAAATCATTTCTATAATATGTACTGGTAATCCATTTTCCTTCATCTTTGCCTCTAAACCAATATGCTGCATTTGCCGTATGTCCCGCAGGCAGTATAGCCCCTCTATCCTTGATAGCGATTCCAATAGTTTTACCTTGTAATTGTGTATGCAATCTATTTTGATCAGAAACTGTGGTAGTTTTCATACGATGCGGAGACATTCTTTCCATATCACTATCGGAACCAACTGCTTTAACAGAGGGATCACTGGCGCAATACACCATTTGTTTACCAAACTTATCATACCAATGATTTGAAATTATCCCATGGTTTTGTGGCGTAGTTCCAGTATACACAGAGGCATGCCCAGGACCAGTATATGTGGGCACATAATTGAAGTGATTATTCTTGCAATTGTATCCCTCGCTAATCATTCGCTTAAATCCTCCTTCACCAAAACGGTTATAGAAACGGGTTAAATAATCATATCGCATTTGATCTACAACAATACCAACTACAAGTTTGGGTGAGTGATTTATAATTTCTTTTTCTTGAGCGCCGCCAGAAACAAACATTGCCAACAACCACCCTATTAGAAATAATTTCTTTGTCATTCTTTTTAAATTTAAATAGCTAAAATTGCATTTATGCAAATGTAAAACTTTAATGGAAGGTTAAATGCTGTCGCTATTTTTTTTTCTATTTTAGCCTTTCTAATAACAAAGAATGTTTTACCTAGACGATATCGGACGATATTTTTTAATGCTTAAAGGTGTTTTTAGTCGAATGACTAAAGGCTCTGTAATTAGAAATTTAATTTTTAAAGAAATAGACGATTTGATTATCGGTTCTCTTGGGATCACAGTATTTCTTGCATTCTTTATTGGAGCTGTTGTTGCTATTCAAACAGCACTTAATCTTACAAACCCTTTAATTCCTAAAAAACTTATTGCTTTTGCTTCTAGGCAATCGGTGATTCTTGAGTTTGCTCCAACTTTTATTTCGGTAATTATGGCGGGTAAAGTAGGGTCTTTTATTACTTCAAGTATTGGAACCATGAGAGTAACCGAACAGATTGACGCCCTTGAAGTAATGGGAATTAATTCTCTTAATTACCTGGTATTTCCTAAAATTATTGCGATGCTTACCTACCCATTTGTCATAGCCATCGCGATGTTTACCGGAATTTGTGGCGCTTATATCGCTGGGGTGTATGGTGGATTTGTATCCAGTACAGATTTTTTAACTGGATTACGCGAGGAATTTATCCCGTACCACCTTACCTATGCTTTTATAAAAACCTTTTTATTTTCATTCTTATTGGCAACCATACCTTCTTTTCATGGATATTATATGAAAGGTGGAGCACTCGAAGTAGGAAAAGCAAGTACATCGGCTTTTGTTTGGACTACTGTAGTTATCATTATATCTAATTATGTACTCACTCAATTATTATTAAGTTAATCTGATGATAGAAGTTACCGATTTGCATAAAGGCTTTAATGGAGAAGAAATTCTAAAAGGAATTACTACCACATTTGAACGTGGTAAAACTAATTTGATTATTGGAACCAGTGGTAGTGGTAAAACCGTATTCTTGAAATGTTTACTAGGATTGTTTACTCCAGAAAAAGGCTCTATCTGCTATGATGGCGCAACATATTCTGAGCTTAACGAACAACAACAAAGAGACTTAAGGGAACAAATGGGAATGGTTTTTCAAGGCAGTGCATTATTTGATTCAATGACAGTTGAAGAAAATGTTATGTTTCCGCTCATGATGTTTACCAAACAGAAGAAAGAAGAAATGCTAGAAAGAGTTCATGAAGTACTTAATCGAGTAAACCTTGAAAATGCAGAGAAAAAACTACCTTCGGAAATTAGTGGAGGAATGCAAAAAAGGGTGGCCATTGCTCGAGCAGTTGTAACCCGCCCAAAATACTTGTTTTGTGACGAGCCCAACTCTGGATTAGACCCAAGAACTGCAATTGTAATCGATAATCTTATTAAGGAAATTACCGAGGAAAACAATATTACTACCGTGATTAATACGCACGACATGAACTCGGTTATGGAAATAGGAGAAAAAATTGTTTTCCTAAAAAATGGATACTTAGAATGGGAAGGCGATAAAACTCAAATATTCAAAACCGATAACAAGGCAGTTACTGATTTTGTATACTCTTCGAACTTATTTAAAAAGGTAAGAGATGCCCAATTAAAAGGGTTATAAGTCAGTCTTTCTTACCTTACCTCTTTTGTTGTTCCCGAACCATCTATCAAAAATAACGCATGCCACTAAATCACCTGTTACATTTACAGTAGTTCTAAACATTCCCAGGATTCGGTCGATACCAATAATAACAATCAAACCTTCTGTTGGTATACCTGAACTTTGTAGTACCGACGCCAAAATAATGACTCCACCACCAGGAATTGCAGGAGTACCTATTGAAGCTCCTACTATAGTAATTGTGATCAATAGTAAGTTTATAAGTGACAACTCAATACCGTATGCCTGAGCAATAAATAATGCTGATGTACATTGAAAAAGTGCTGTCCCATCCATATTGATCGAAGCTCCGACGGGAATAACAAAGTCACTAATATTTGAAGAAACATTTAACTGCTCATCGGCTACTTTCATAGACAAAGGCATCACTGCTGCAGAACTGGCAGTTGAAAAAGCTAGTAATTGAGGTTCTCTTGCTGCTTTTAGAAAATGTTTGGGGTTTTTCTTTCCAACAATCATAAGTATCATCATATAAAACACCAATAGTAAAGCTAGCCCTAAAAGTACTACTACCATATAATATCCAAGTCCTAATAGCACCTCGACCCCCAAGTCTGATAACAGAGCTGCTATAAGTCCAAAAACAGCTATGGGCACCAATAACATTGCCCAAGAGACCACAATCATGCAAATTTTTTGAATAGCCTCGATCATTCTTATAATAGGCAGTGCGATGTTTTCTTCAAGTTGCGTAATTGCAACACCAATAATTATGGTAAAGATGACCACTCCCAACATTTCTCCTAATAGTATCGACTCTAAAGGGTTATCGGGTATAAGATTTGAAATTGTTTGAGGTACATTTTGAAAATCTGATAAAGATCCGTTAGCTACCATTTTTTCTCCCTTTACACCCGGCAACCCTCCGAGCTCATTTACTAATGCACCTGGTTTCATAAACATTGTTAAGACAGCTCCTATTATAATGGCAACGGCAGTTGTAAAAACAAAGTATAAAAATAAACGCAATCCCATTGTTTTCAATTGTTGTGGGTTATTGCTTATAATACCCGAAATGATCGACGCAAATATTAATGGGATCATAACCATCTGTACCAATCGCAAAAAAATCTTACCGGGCAGATCCAACCAATTTGCGAACCAATCACTAAAGGATTCTGTCACAACACCTATCGATGGGTTTAATATGATCCCTACGCCAGCCCCTAACAAAAGTGCCATGATTACCTGCAACCATAACTTTCCTTTGGTAAGCCGCTTTAAATGTGATGTTAATTCATTGAGCGATGTAATCTCTATCATGATAAATAACTATCTATTATAGTGTGTAGCGAACCTAGATAAAGATTATCTTGCAAACAAGTGAATAGTTGTTAATAGTTTTTTAATTAACATACTATATTCATCAAAAACATACTCAGAAAATCACTTTTTTTCTTTATTTCGATGAATCGTAATATTTCTTTAAGTTTATAAAACCGCGGTTACAATAGCACTAAAAAAACGCTTTATACAACCAACAATTAAAACATTAACACAATACTCACTCTTTAGTATTAGAAATTATCAGAAGGAGAAAATAGGAATACCGAATCCGCATCGGAGAGTACTAGTTTTTTTTCAAGGCTGAGACCTAATTTTTGCAGTAATTTAATAGACGATGTATTATCTTCATCTGTAATTGCCACAATTCTAGATATTTTTAGAACATTCTTCGCATAATTCATTACGGCATTTGCAGATTCAAAACCATATCCTTTATTCATATAATCTGGTAACAGCGCAAATCCGATATCCACATCTTCAAGAATTTCTCGATTTACCAAACCACACATCCCAATAGGTACCTTAGAATCTCTTAACTGGACGAGCCATAATCCAAATCCGTTTTCCTTGTAACTTTTTATGGGCCCATCTACAAGATAACTTATGGCATCCTCAATAGTTTTAACTCCCTTATCTCCAATAAACTTTATCCAATTGGGTGAATTAACCAACTTCAATATAAAATCAGCATCTTCGACATGAAATTCACGAAGACAAAGTCTTTCAGTTTCAAGTATTATTGTACCCATACTCTAGAAATCTTTGCTCTACCTTCCAGTTTTTCCTATAAAGACGCTTACCTTGGGGTTCATAGGATTACCCGAAGATCTTCTGAATGAGACTATTTGACCAACATGATATATAGCATCAGAAATTTGCCCGTTAATCATATTCCAATAAGGAAATTCTCGTTTGTTATCTCCAGACTGAAAAATTACTTTGTAAGTCGAAACATCTTCTGCTGACTTACCAGACAGCAATGCACTGGCTTTTTTAAGATTTAGTAATGTTTGTTTTCTTAGTTCCCCAAAATTAAGCTCAGGTTGATTTTCGTTTCTAATATTTGGTAAGTTTTGTGGAGCATTTAAAATTCCTTTAGACAAATCATAAATATGTTGCAATGTTTGTAACATGGTTCTTCCATCTGTAGAAGGGGTATAGTTTAGATCTTCTTTGGTAAGACCCTCAGTCGCCCAATAGTAACGATATCCCAATCCATCTATAAACCGCGAAATTACATTTCCGGATGTAAAATCTTCCGGATACCCGGGAATTTGTTTATAGGGTAATTGCATAGTTTCTGAATTTTGACACAGCATGATCTGTGTAACGGATAAAAATGTAATAAATGCTAATATTTTCATATTTACTGTTTACTTACTATTATCAAGAGAATTAATTCTTTTTTATGGTTTGTTTATACTTTTCTGAAAGGTATTTTTCGGGTAATGGATTATCTTCAGTTTCAGCAGTAAAAAGAGTACTTGCTATCCACCATCTATTTTTTGAATATACCAATTGATAGCTATTTATACCCTTTTTTTCATATGTACCTTTTAGATTTTTACAATAGTAACTTTGAAATGCACTGGCAATACCATTAAATTCATCTACTCGAAGTCCTATGGCATACTCCTCAAAACCATCTCTTTTATAAAGCGGGCCCACATTTCTAATAAATTCTTCCAAATTCATTACCCTAACTCTCTCTTCTCCTTTTTTATTAACAGACAAAGACATCTTTTGTGCCGTTGGCAAAAACAAATTTCTATACTCCTCCCAATTTCTTTCTTCACCAATATCCCCAGATATCAATTCTATCATTTTGTTGGTAACACCCTCTATAGTTTTCAAATAAGAATTATCTTTTTTGTTTTGCCCCATTAAATGTATATGAATCAAAAACACGATTAGAGTTACCATTGCTTTTTTCATATGATTATTTGACTTCATTAATACTTTTACATAATAAATAACTACTTCACAAACAGAGTATCTGCTTTCAACTCTTTGGTAATCCATTCTCTTAAGGTATTCACCCGTATTGTATTTAGACTATCAGAAACCTGGAATTTCCATTTTGGAAAAATCACTTGTATCGTATCCATTTTTAAGAAATTAGATTGTAACACTTCTCCATATCCCAAAGTTTCTAAATCCGGGAAGCGAATTTTGGCATCTTTAGAAATATTAAAATAAGGTAGCTCATCAACGGGTACGACCTTGTTGGCCTCTCTCAAATTAGTTTCTAATCCGGCGATTTGTATCTTAAGGTCCTCAATTTCATCCAGAAGTTTATCATTTTCTTTTTCTATACGATCTAACTCAACAATAGCCCTATCATAAGCTTTAGAAACCTGATCTAGTCCTCTAGCTTTGTTTCCGTTTATAGTAAGCTCAAAATCACTTATATCATCATATTCTTTTATTTCATTCTTTAAACCACTAACAATTACATCTGGTATTTCTCCGTCAAAATATAATTTTATGGTTTTTTCATTGTAATTGTAGAAATCTTTACGCAGATATAGATTTTCATTGGCTTCAATTTCGTTTTCTAGAAAAAGCTTATAATCGTGTTCGGCATTACTTTCATTCAATGTTTTATAAAATGTCCAGCTTGCAGGAATCATAACAATAACAGCCAATAAAGAGGCTAATTGTGCCGTGCGCTTTCTTTTTGCAGAGTTTGCATAGCGCAACATAGGAAAACGTAATAATTTTGCAACAATAAAGGTAGAAAGGGCGATAAAAATCGCATTTATCGAAAATAGGTATATCGCTCCTCCTGCATAGTTTAATTCCCATTCAGCGATACCATAACCTACGGTACACAATGGTGGCATTAACGCAGTTGCAATTGCTACTCCAGCAATAGCATTAGGCATCGTTCCTTTTTTTGATTTGGCTACAATAAGTGCCAATCCTCCAAAAATTGCGACCAATACATCTAAAATTGTAGGTGCAGTTCTTGCTTCTAATTCTGGGGTCAATTCTGTTAACGGAGAAAGCCAAAAATACATCGTAGCTGCCAGTACACTGAGCCCAACCATAACTGCAAGGTTTGCAAGAGATCTACGTAACGTATCAATATCATTGATTGCTATTGATAGTCCAACCCCTACGATTGGCCCCATTAATGGAGAAATTAACATGGCTCCGATTACTACCGCTGTAGAACTCACATTCAGACCGATCGATGCTACAAATACAGAAAAAATGAGAATCCAGGCATTATGTCCTTTAAATGGAATATCTTTTTTTACATCTTCAATAGTTTGATCTTTGTCAGTTTCAATTCTAATATTAAGTAATTCTCTAAGGAATTTATTGATGCTAACCAAAAGACCTTTTGCATCTCTTTTTACTGATTCGCTACTAAATTCTTCTTGATTAGAAACTGGTTGATTTTTATTTTCTTCCATGGATATTAACCGTATTTTTCTCCAAATGTTTCTTTTACTTTATTAAGTACTTCTTTGATGTTTTGCTCTTTCTTTTTGGGGTAAATTAACAGAACTTCTTCTTTATCTACAATGATATAGTCTTCTAACCCATCAACAACAACGATTTTATCGTTAACGGTTCGAATCATATTTCCCGAAGCATCCTGCGATAATACGCGAGCATTTACAATTGCATTTTTAACATCATTCTTTTCTAACTTATCATATAATGACCCCCAGGTACCCAAGTCATTCCAGTCAAAAGTAGCTGGAAATACATATACATTTTCGGCTTTTTCTAGAATTGCATAATCGATAGAAATGTTTTCGGCTTTAGGGTAATTTGAACAGATAAATTCATACTCTTTTCCGGTATTATAAAGTTCTCTCCCCTTATCAAACAACGCAGTCATCTCTTTCTGAAAACTAGAAAAAGCATTTATGATGCTAGTTACACTCCAAATAAAAATTCCAGCATTCCATAGATAATTACCTTCATTCAAAAATCTTTTGGCAGTTTCATAATTTGGTTTTTCAGTAAATTGAATTACTTCTTTTACCGAATTTTCTTCTTTATTATACTGAATATAACCATAACCTGTATTTGGGAATGTAGGTTGTATTCCTAAGGTCATAAGAATATCTTTTTGGGCACATGCTTCAAAGCACTTGCCCAAATTCGAAATAAAAGCATCTTCATTTTCTATCCAATGATCACTGGGTGCCACCACCATGACTGCTTCAGGGTTCTCTTTTTGAATCTTCATTGCAGCATACAAAATGCAAGGGGCCGTATTACGCATAGCGGGTTCGGTTACCACCTGTCTTTGTTCGGCCTGTGGCAATTGCTCAAGTACCAAATCATTGTACCGCTCGTTGGTTAGAATAAATATATTTTTGGGGGGAACGATTTTGGATAAACGTGAAAATGTACGCTGAATCAGGGTTTCTCCTGTTCCCAGCATATCATGAAATTGTTTCGGAAACTCAGTGGTACTCACCGGCCAAAAACGAGACCCTACTCCACCAGCCATTAAAATGGCATAATAATTTTTATTCATAATCAATTTAAAAGCTCTACTTCAGCATTGGGGTTAAAAAGGTAGATTCTACCTGTGCTTATTTCGATACACTCGTATCTCTTTATTTTTTTGTTCCCTTTCTTAAAAATTTTTCCATTGTATAATCTAAAGGTACTTCCTAAGGGTATTTCAAAGATATAATTTTTATCATTTTGCGGATCAAATTGTTTTAGTGCCAGTGACAATTTTTCGTCTGTATCACTGCTTGCTCTTGGATTTCTAAAGTGGTTTGCAATCACCGGCAACAATCGAGATGGGAACACTTCTGGATTAATAAAAGGCAACATAAGCTGTTGAAATGTGCGTTTCCATTCTATCCCGTGTGGTTTAATGAGTCTTCCATATTTTTCAAAAGCTACAAGATGTGCAATTTCATGTATTAAAGTTATCAAAAACCTATACTTATTAAGTGAAGCATTTACGGTTATTTGATGTCTTCCATCTGGCATTTTGCGATAATCACCGTGACGGGTAACTCTTTCATTCACTATTTTAAGATGTACATTACATTTAACTATTAAGTCAAACGCCATATTTATTGCTCGTTCTGGGATATATCTAGCAAGTATTTCCTTCACGGGTACAAAATACAAAATTAACCCCATCAGGACAGCACCCTTGCATAATTATTTTGCTTTTTGATTTACCATTAAAGAACCTTCTAAAATTAGATATTTTTATTCTAAAAAAACCTAACTTATTCATTTTCAATTTTATATTTTTTATCTTGTACTATCCAACAAAGATAACGTTGAACTTCTATAAATATACTAGTTCTGAAAAAAGCTATAACTACTTAATTTAAACTAAGAAATCATTAAACAAGTATTGATTCTCATAACATTAATTTCCTTATTAGTAGGTTGTTCTAAAAACACATCTAAGAAAACACCTATTATTCCCGTTAAAGTTTCAGATAGCATATCTAAAGACAGTATCTCTAAAAAAAAGGATTCAATTGCTTCTACTCCTCTCGAAAAAAACAAAAAGAAGAGATTTTTTACAAAAAAAAATAAAAAACAAAAACCTTCTTCGATCTTAAAATTCTCGTTGAGTGATCTTACATTTACATGGGAAGAAATTAATGCCTGTGATTGTCTATTTGTTGTAAAAGCCAAAAACACTGATTA
Source organism: Aquimarina gracilis (assembly GCF_035285365.1). NCBI lineage: Bacteria > Pseudomonadati > Bacteroidota > Flavobacteriia > Flavobacteriales > Flavobacteriaceae > Aquimarina > Aquimarina gracilis. The sequence continues at coordinate 618,564 of NZ_JAYKLX010000002.1, forward strand.
TGAGCGATTATATTTTGGCCGTTTTAAAGGAGATACTTCTGGGGTAATTCAATTTGGAAAAAGTAATCAAAAACAATTGATACCATCAACCAAACCAAGATCAAAAAACCGAGAACCTGGTAGTTTTTGGAGAGAAATATATCAAAATGATAACTATAAAATTCAGCTCAAAGCAAATTCTACAAATCCAAAAGTAAAAGGGAAATATACATATTACATTGAGTTTGTTTTGACCGATTTATCCACAAAAAAAATCGTGAAAAAAGTTGTTTTAGCCAATTGCAAGTCATGACAAAAAGTATGGTTTTATGTTTTAATAATTACTGTATTCACCTCAAATTATAGTTGTTGACCGACTAAATCTTAACATTTATCGATTATCAACACCATTTAACTCATTGTTAATCAAATATTAATATTTTTAAATCCTTAAACACAAACCACAAAACTCAACACTATGAGGATTCTAGTTACCCTTATTGTTCTTTTTATGTGCACTTTGGGCAATGCACAAACTAAAACTGAAGAACCTAAAAATGAAGCAAAAATTCTAAAGCAGATGGCTTCGCAAAAAGCTATCGAACTACAAAAAGAGCTTAATCTAACCATTCGAGCAAGTAAGGCCTTAGAAAAGTCAATTTTTAACTATTCTCTAAAAGCAAACAAAATTTTGCAATCTAATGTCTCGGCAAGAGAAAAATCAAAAAGTTTAAGTAATCTGATTTACTTTCAGAATGAAGAATTAAAAAAGCTATTTACGGTGGATCAATTCTACAAATATTTAAGCTTGCAGAATGCCTATGTAGCAGGTTATTAAATTAGAATAAAAACTTATTACGGGGTGCTGCTGGATACTTGCAGCACTTTGCCATTATAGTATTTGTTTCCGGTTAAAGAAAACGCCTTAATATGAGCAGCCATATCTAGTGCAGTTAATGGAGCTTTATACCCTGGGAAAGCTTCTTCTAGCATTTCGGTTTGCACCGCTCCCAAAGCCAAAACATTAAAAGCAATACCCCTATCTTTATATTCCTCTGCAAGCAATTCGCTCAAAGTAATAACAGCACCCTTACTAGAACTATAAGCCGCTAAACCAGGAAATTTCATACTACCTTGAATCCCTCCCATGCTGCTAATGGTCACTACGTGACTTCCCGATTTCATCAAAGGGAGTATTAATCTCGTGATTTCGGCAACCCCAAAAACGTTTACCTTATATACTTCTTCAAAATCTTTGGTAGATAATTTCTCAAAAGGCTTATTAAGCAATTTACCTGCATTATTAATTAAAACATCAACCTGACTCCAATGCTTTGAAATATAGTCTACCATCTTATCCAGATCAGTAGACTTTGAAATATCAAAAGAAAATGTGTGTATATTTTTATGCCGAAGAGAAGTTATAGGAACAACATTTCGAGATAATGCCAAAACCTGGTGTCCTTCATCGGCGAACAACTTTGCCATCTCGAATCCAATACCTCTACTCGCCCCTGTAATGATTATGTTTTTCATATTTATATCTAAAAGTCAAAGCTATAAAATCGAGAATAGTTCTAGTTCAATTTAATTTCTTTGTGTGTAGAATTAGCCATTTTTGTAATTGCAGGAACAAAACTATTAATTAACTCTGTCATAAACTCAAAATCCATTTCAGAGACCTCATCATCCACATGATGATAATAGCTATAATTGGTGAAATCAAAAGTAGAAACTGTTTGACACGGCACATTAAAAGCTGAGTAAAAAGGATAGTTATCACTTCTTCTAAATAACTGAAATTCTTTTGCTTTGGAAAAAAACCCTATTAACTCTGATCCAACATACTCATTAATTTTATCGGCCATATTGGATATTTCATACCCAGTAATGTATGCCTTATAACTTTTCTCATTTAACGGAACACCTATCATTTCAAAGTTAACCATTGTATACAAATCCAAATTCTTTTCTTTAAGTACTTTTGCCAAATGTGCAGATCCTAACAATCCTATTTCTTCGGCACCAAATAACACAAAAAGAATACTTCTCTTATTATTTTTTAATTGAGCAAATTGTTTTGCCAGAGAAATTACAGCAGTACTACCAGCTGCATTATCGTTTGCGCCATTGGCAATGGTATCCCCATTAACATCTTTACCTGAACCTATATGATCAAAATGAGCACCAATGATTATAAATTCTTTAGCAAGTTTTTCATCTGTTCCTTTTAAATACCCAACTACATTAAAAGTTTCGGTCCCTTTGGCATCAAAAACATTTCTATAGGTATCAAAATATGGAAGCAAGCCAAATTCTTTAAATTCACTCTCTATAAATTGAGCTGCCTTTTCTAAACCCTCACTCCCTGTATTTCTTCCAGCCAATTCATCGCTAGCCAAAAAACTCATAATATCTTTTACTTCGGAAGATGTTGTTGTCTTTACCGGTATCGCTTTTTCTTCTCGAACTTGTTGTTGAGCAGAAGTGGTTTGTTTGCAATTCATTAAAAAAAATGAAACAAGAAGTATACTTAGTAGCTGTCGCATATGTATATAGTTTTGGTTAAAGATAAAAAATCCCACTTCGACTGAAATGGGATTTTTTATAAATATTTAATCTCTTGAACTAAGCCAGCATTGTTACCGGGTTTTCAAGATATTGTTGTAATGTCTGTAAGAACTGAGCACCAGTAGCACCATCTACAGTTCTGTGATCACAAGCCAAGGTAACTTTCATGGTATTACCAACGGCAATTTGACCATCTTTAACTACCGGTTTTTGAACAATTGCTCCCACCGACAAAATTGCCGAATTAGGCTGATTAATAATCGAAGTAAACTCTTGTATACCAAACATTCCCAGGTTGGATACAGTAAAAGTACTACCACTCATCTCTTGTGGTGTTAATTTTTTGTTCCTTGCTCTACCTGCCAAGTCTTTTACTTTGGCACCAATTTGTGTCAAAGACATTTGATCTGTAAATGGTAAAACCGGCACAAGTAGTCCGTCTGGCACTGCCACGGCAACCCCGACACTAATGTGTTTTGCATATTTGATAGCGGTATCAGTCCACTGGGTGTTTACTTGAGGGTGTTTACGCAATGCCATTGCACAGGCTTTCACAACCATATCGTTAAAAGATACTTTGGTATCTGGTAGCTCATTAATGTTTTTACGAGAAGCCATTGCGTTTTGCATATCAACTTCTATAGTAAGATAATAATGCGGCGCTGTAAACTTTGAAGCCGAAAGACTTTTGGCTATAGCTTTTCGCATTTGAGAATTATTCACTTCTTCAAAACTCACTTCACCGGCAGGGACAAACGCTTGCACTGCTGGAGAGGCCGTTTCTGCTTTAACCGGAGTAGAAGTTCGTACAGCTGCTGCAGGCGTAAATGATTCTACATCCTTCTTTACGATGCGGCCATTTTCTCCTGTTCCTTTTACTTGAGAAAGATCAATTCCTTTATCTGCAGCAATCTTTTTTGCCAATGGAGAAGCCAATATTCTGCCGCCTGTTGCTGTTGTTGTAGCTACAGGTTGCGGTTTAGTTTCGGTTTTTGATTCTTCAACCAGAGTCTCTGGCTTTGCAGAAGATGGAGAGGTTGCAACCCCATCCTTAAGACCGGAAACATCTGTGCCTGCTGGACCAATAATAGCTAATAGCGCATCTACAGGTGCTGTTTGACCTTCTTCGATACCAATGTGTAACAGCGTACCATTATAAAAGGATTCGAACTCCATGGTAGCCTTATCAGTTTCAATCTCGGCCAAAATATCCCCTTCTTCAACTGTATCACCAACTTTTTTAAGCCAAGTAGCAACGGTACCTTCTTCCATAGTATCACTAAGGCGAGGCATTGTAATGATCTCAACCCCTTCAGGAACCTCTGTCTCATTAGAAGTTTGTACCGTTTCTTCTACCTTTTCTTCTTTCGATGTTTCAGATTGAGAAGCCGAATTTCCATTAAGTAATTCAGATATATCTTCACCTTCTTCGCCAATTATGGCAAGTAATTTATCTACAGGTGCTGTTTCTCCTTCTTCAATCCCAATATGGAGCAATGTTCCTTCATAAAAAGATTCGAACTCCATAGTAGCTTTATCAGTTTCAATCTCGGCAAGGATATCTCCTTCACTAATTTTATCTCCTTTCTTAACAAGCCACTTTGCAACAACTCCTTCTTCCATAGTGTCGCTCAAACGCGGCATATTTATAACTGTAGCCATATTTTATTGTGGTTTGTGTGATAAAAATGGATAATCTTCTTGTTCATAAACTACATCATACATCACATTCTTTTCTGGGAATGGTGATTCTTCAGCAAATTTCTGACATTCTGCAATGCGATCCTTTACTCTCTTGTCAATCACAGTAATTTCCTCATCGGTTGCATATTTTTTCTCCTTTATAATGTCCAATACCTGAGTAATTGGATCTATTTTTTGATATTCAGCGACTTCTTCTTTAGTTCTGTATTTTTGAGCATCACTCATAGAATGCCCTCTATAACGATATGTTTTAAGTTCTAAGAATGTTGGACCTCCGCCTGTTCTTGCTCTGGTAATTGCCTCATCTAAAGCTTCGGCTACTTTTACCGGATTCATGGCATCAACAGGTCCACAAGGCATTTCATACCCTAAACCAAGTTTCCAAATATCTGTATGATTTGCAGTTCTTTCTACAGACGTACCCATTGCATATCCATTATTCTCTACACAAAAAACTACTGGTAGGTTCCATAGCATTGCCAAGTTAAATGTTTCATGAAGAGAACCTTGGCGAGTAGCTCCATCACCCATAAAAGTAAGCGTAACTGCATCTCTTTTATGGTATTTATCAGCAAAGGCAAGACCTGCTCCTAATGGGATTTGTCCTCCAACAATACCATGACCACCATAAAAACGATGTTCTTTAGAGAAAATATGCATTGATCCTCCTAACCCTTGAGAAGTACCTGTTCCTTTTCCGTAGAGTTCGGCCATAACGCGTTTGGGATCAACTCCCATACCTATAGGCTGTACATGGTTACGATAAGCTGTAATCATACGATCCTTTGTAAGGTCCATAGCATGTAAGGCCCCGGCTAGAATAGCTTCTTGACCATTATACAAGTGTAAAAACCCTCTTACTTTCTGTTGAATATATACTTGAGCAAGTTTATCTTCAAACTTCCTCCAGAAAAGCATTTCTTCATACCAATTTAGGTAAACTTCTTTGGTTATTTTTCTCATTTACAATTGTGCTGATAAGTGTAACATTTTAATCACCCAATATGGTAATTATTAAAATTTTTCCGATTCTTTCCTAACAGAACGAAAAACAAAAATAACATATTCGAAATTAAGGGAAAAGGAGTTTTTGTAATAAAATCTACGAAAACGTTATAAATACGAATTATCAAAAATAAGAGGTAATAAATTAGATAAAGAGGAAGATTTCACCACTTTTCCTGTCTCTCCCATAAAATAAATGATTATTGGATTGTCTTGTTTTTGTTCATATTCTGCAATAGCTTGTCTACAGGCACCACATGGAGGTGTAGGTGTAATAAGCTTATATTTTAATGATTTGGCAGATAAGGCCATAGCAACAACAGGAACATCAGGATAATTGGCCCCGGCATAATAAATTGCAGTACGCTCTGCACAAAGGCCCGATGGATAACAGGCGTTCTCTTGATTATTCCCCAAAACCACCTCACCATTCTCTAACAAGATTGCTGCACCTACCAAAAATTCTGAATATGGAGCATAGGCTTTATCACGAATCATCATAGATTGATGCATTAATTCTTGAATGTTTTCTGGCAACTCATCAAACGAATCATATACTTGTAATACCGATTTGATCTCTATTTCCTTCATCTCTCTTAGTTAAAATAGCATCACAATGTACTACAAACAAAAAAAGTATCAAACTTTAAAGTTTGATACTTTTTTATATATCTTAAATACTATTATTACAATCTAATCATCGTAGTATTGATCTCCAAAATTGAATGTAAGACCAAAACGAAGTGTTCCTTCTAGAGGACTTCTAACAGATGAAGTGGAAAACAAATAGGATACATCAAGGTTAACAATGTTATATCTAAAACCAGAACCTAATGATAAGAACTGACGTGCCCCTTTTTCATCACTCTCATGAAAAAATCCTGTTCTAAAAGCGAACACATCTCGATACATATACTCTGCTGCAAGAGACCAAGTTATTTCCTTTAATTCTTCACTAAAACCTCCATCAGCGTCTCCCCAAGAAGAGAACACAGCACTAAAAGAGTCTATATCCTGATATTCTATATTATCTTCGGCATCAATATCCCCATCTCCATCAAAATCTTGCGGAGTTGGAACCAACAGTTTACTAAATTCTATCGAAGGCGTAATTCTATTCTCATCATTCAAGATAAAATCAAAAGCACCACCTAATCTAAAGTTTGTTGGGATAAAATTCTCTTGACCGGCATCATCATAACTAATTTTAGGACCAAGGTTTGAAATTGCAGCTCCTGCTCTCCATCTACCATTAAAAGAATTAAATGCTATTTCTTCACTTCTGAAAAAACCTGCGATATCTACACCAAAACTTCCTGCAGCGCTAGCATCGTCTGCATTCTCTGTCTGTAATCGTAAATCTGAACGTAGATAACGCCCAGCTACAGCCATCGAAAAATGGTCGCTCAGTTTAAGAGCATAAGAAAGATCTAAAGTAAACTCGTTTGGGCGTTGTGTATTAGCTGCACCATCAGCGGTTTGCCTAAACTCAATATCTCCTAAACTAAAATATCTAAAACTTGCGGCAACTGCACTACGTTCGGTAATCCTGTTGTAATAATTTAAATTCCCTAAAAATATATCATTTACAAGATTACTAAGGTAAGGTGTATAATTAACGGCAACTCCCTGCTTGTTTTTGATAAATGCATACTTAGCCGGGTTCCATTGTTGCGAAAATGCATCTGGTGAAGTGGCAACTCCTTGATCCGCTAAACCAGCTGCTCTAGCATCGGCGGCAATTAGTAAAAATGGAGTGGCAGTAGTAATTGCTCTGTTATCTTGAGCCTTGGCGCTAAATTTTGATAGTGTTAAAAATACAAGACCAAGAATAAATGTTTTTTTCATACCTGCAAAAATTGAGTTTGACAAATATATAGTTATTTAGTGATTAAAAAATAATGAGCCATTTAATTTTTTTACAGCTCACTCTTATGTTAACGAATAATTTACTAATATCTTATATTTAGATTACATGTTATTGTCCTTACACCCTATTTAAGAAAACAAAATTTTTAAGATCTTATTGTTTTTTTATTAAAGCCTATTACTGGCAATGTTACTGGTTAAACTATCAATCGATTTAGATTTAGGTATACTATAATATTATTTCTAAATCTTCGACTTTTTGAATAAAATTTTCTTTGAATTACAAAGGTAATCCCAACAAAAAAAATAATTTTAGAAATATACAACTGTGTTATTTTGAGATTACCCCCTATCAAAGCTATATCTTACGCTTATGAATCAAAAAAATATGATTTGAGAATCTGCGTGTTTTTTTTACAGTTTTTATTTGGTCATAAATAATATTTTTAGAAATATTGCGTTAAACCAAAGTCGTTAGAAATTCATAAAAAACTGTGAATTGATAATATTTTAAAAATTTTGGGGTAAATTTAACGTTTATTATTATATTGCGAGCCCTAATTCTACTTTAACGAACTTAAGATTATGAAAAAAGCGTTTATTTTTAGGTCGCTGATGGCACTTTCCGTTAGTGTTTTACTGTTTAGTTGTACTAAAAACGACTATGGAAGCAGTTCTAGAGCCACGGGTTGGAAATACAACTCCAAAGACGGTGGTTTCCAGGTAGCAACAAATTATAAAGAGCAAGAGACAGGACCAGGTTTGGTATTTATTGAAGGAGGTACTTTTACTATGGGTCGTGTACAGGACGATGTTATGCATGACTGGAACAACACCCCTACACAACAACATGTTCAATCATTTTACATGGATGAAACCGAGGTTACAAACATCATGTATTTGGAATATCTTGATTGGTTAAAAGGTGTTTACCCCCCAACGGAGCCAAAATATAGAAATATTTACTATGGAGCGCTTCCTGATACCCTTGTATGGAGAAACCGCTTAGGTTTTAATGAAATGATGACAAATAATTATTTACGTCATCCAGCCTATGCTAATTACCCTGTAGTAGGTGTAAATTGGATCCAAGCAGTAGAATTTAGTAACTGGAGAACAAATCGTGTAAATGAAAGAATTCTTGAAGAAGAGCAAGTAATTAAAGAAAATGCTCCTTTTGAAGATGTTTCTGCAGAAAGTACTTTTGATACAGAAACTTATTTAAATGCTCCATCTCAAACATATGGTGGAAATGATGAAGCCATTAGAGGTGGTAAAAAATCAGAACAATACGAAAAGCGTAATGACTCAACAGGATTATACATCCAACGTAAGGATGGATTACTTCTTCCAAAATATAGACTTCCTACTGAGGCTGAATGGGAATATGCAGCTTTAGGTCTTGTTGAAATAAGAAGTTATAACATTTACAGAGGTAGAAAGAAGTATCCTTGGAGTGGAAAATATACTAGATCTGGAAAAAGAAGAAGTAGAGGTGATCAGTTAGCCAACTTTAAGCAAGGAGATGGTGACTATGGAGGAATTGCCGGATGGAGTGACGATGGAGCTGATATCACCGCTCCCGTAAAATCATATGATCCAAATGACTATGGCCTATATGATATGGCTGGAAACGTTGCAGAATGGGTTGCAGATGTATACAGACCTATAGTAGATGATGAATACAATGACTTTAATTATTACAGAGGTAATGTATACACTAAAAATGCTATTAATCCTGACGGAACTGTAAAAGTTGTAATGACAGATTCTATCGTTTATGACACATTAAGTAACGGTAAAATTATTGCTCGTGTATTACCAGGAGGAATATTACAAGTACCCATTACCGATGAAGATACGTACATGAGGACTAACTTCACTGATAGTGACAATAGAAACTACAGAGATGGTGACAAGAGTTCTTCTAGATATTTTGAAGGGTATCAAGATGAAAACCTTCCTAACAGAAGAATGTACAATGCTCCTATTCACTATGTAGGTCCTGATGCTGAAGATAGTACAAAACTAGAGAGACGATATGACGAATCTAGTAAGAGAACAACCATTGTAGACGATAATGTAAGAGTTTACAAAGGTGGATCTTGGAAAGATAGAGCATACTGGTTGGACCCTGCACAAAGAAGGTTCTTACCGCAAGATATGGCTACGGATTATATTGGTTTCAGAAACGCGATGTCTAGAGTAGGTACAAAAGCAAGAAAGAAAAAAACACCTAGACACCAAAAACCAAGAAGATAAGTTTAGAATATTAAAGTTCGTTATAAATAAAAAACCCTGTGCATATTTATTGTTCAGGGTTTTTTAATATACTTTTGTTTCATGAATATTAGTCAGATCCATCAGTTATTTTTAGAAAGTGCAGGGGCCTGCACAGATACTCGAAAAATTAAACCTAATACCATATTTTTTGCTTTAAAAGGTGATAATTTTAATGGTAACACTTATGCAGATAAAGCTGTAGAACTTGGTGCAAAATATGCCATTATTGATGAAGGTAAGTTTAAAAAAACTTCCAAACATATTTTGGTTGATCATGTTCTTAAAACGTTACAAGAACTAGCTACATATCATAGAGAGTATTTAAAAATTCCGATAATCGGATTAACCGGAAGTAATGGAAAAACAACTACCAAAGAGTTAATTAACAAAGTACTATCAAGCACATTTAAAACTACTGCTACTACAGGTAATCTAAATAATCATATTGGAGTTCCTCTAACGCTACTTTCGATGACTGAAGAAACCGAAATAGGAATTGTCGAAATGGGTGCTAATCATCAAAAAGAAATTGATTTTTTATGCTCTATTGCCAAACCTGATTTTGGTTATATTACCAACATTGGTAAAGCTCACCTCGAAGGATTTGGAGGTATAGAAGGAGTATTAAAAGGAAAAACAGAACTATATAAACACTTAAAACAAAATGATAAATTGGTTTTTCTTAATGCCCAAGACAAAAAGCTTAAAAAAGCCTCTGAAGGCCTAAAGACCTACTCCTTTTCTCAAAACTATGGAAAAGATGTAAAAGTCTTATTTACAAAGACAAATCCAAATGTTGTTGTATTATATAAAGGGTTAACGATCCAAAGTAATTTAATTGGAGCTTATAATTTCACAAATATAGCTGCGGCTATTACCATTGGTGATTATTTTAAAATTGATCCAAAACAAATAAAAAACGCTATCGAAGAATACATACCTTCAAATAATCGATCTCAAATAATTGAACATGGTAATTTTATAGTAATACTAGATGCCTATAATGCCAATCCATCTAGCATGGAAGCAGCTATCCAAAACTTTGATCTTCTGGAAGGATATTCTTTTAAATCTGCTTTTTTGGGAGACATGTTCGAATTAGGAAAGGAAGCATCCAGTGAACATCAAAAAATATCAGAATTAATTGCAAGTACCCAAGTGAATGAAATACATCTGATTGGAAGTAACTTTTATGAAATATCCAATGATGATTCGCGCATAAAGAAATACAAATCTTTTGATGAGTTAAAAGACCAATGGTCCTTTACATCAAAAAATGAAAAAAGTGTACTACTTATTAAGGGATCCAGAGGCATGAAGTTAGAACGAATACTAGATCTTCTTTAAACCGAGATTTTCTTGTTCTACGAATTTTTTGAGATTATCTAGTGATGTTTTTAAAGACTTTTTTATTCCTCTTTTTATTAGAATAGCTAATACTATCTTTTTAAACAAAGACTTTGCCTTAGGATATACTTCTACAGTCATTTGGCAAGAATGTTCAGATACTGCCTTGATAATAAAAAACTGATACAATTCGTCCAGAGGCAAATCGGTAGTGCGCTCTCCGTAAATCAAGTTACAAGGATCTGTTTTCTTTGTAACCGTGGTGAAATTAAAATGCTTTCCATCAATTACACATACATGTTCGGTCCCTAATCTAGTTACCTCATCAGGGTTATACTCAAATTTATTCACTCCCTTAACCCAATAATGCCGATAGCTATAGTTGGTAACATATTCAAACAATTCGGCTGCGGTTACATCAAACTCTTTTACAAAAATAATACTTGGTGGATTTTTAAAATCCACCACCTCTGGTATGGCGAATGGATTTAGTTTTAAGTTCTTTTTATTTATTTCAGAAAATAAATATCGAATTTCATTGCTATCATAAGTATCCACCCCTTGATTGAAATGATACAATTTACTTTTATAACTAACCGGGAGGCCAATTGTTTTTGCAACATTCTCACTCAATAAGGCATAATGATCACTTGGAATCGAATTCTTAAGCAATCTATGCGCTTCAATCACCACTTGTCCAAATGGTTTTCTTTTTTCCTGAACTGTAATAAACTGTAACTCGCCACAATGAACGATAATTTTAAGTTGTAAATTAGGAGCCGTAGCACAAGCATTGCAAGGACAAATACGATTTTTCTCTAATAGCTTGAGATGACTATAAAATGCCGTAAACATTGTCTCTATCTGTGCCAGAAGTTTTTCCTGAGAAGGAATTTCATTTTCTTTATAAAAAAATAATGCGTCCCCCTCTACCTCTGCCAGCTTTAAGTTTTGCGTATTAGCATTAATAAGAACTTCCAATAACTCCGAAATTACATGTTGACTATGTTCTATTTCGGTATTTTGTACAAAATATGTAAAACCAGAAATATCAGGAATAAAAAGTAGGGAATTCATCATTTAATAAATGTAATGAATTAAAATGAACCACGTACAAAACAAAAGAGCCCAAACATATGTTCGGGCTCCAGTTTTACTCAATCACACATTTTTAGAACAAGGTCAACTCTAAAGATAACATTGAGTACACTTAACGTTTACTAATAAGTATATTTCATATCAAGAACATTAACTCGTATAGGATTTGAAATTACCGGATTTGATGTATTTTTAAATGCCAGATGGCATTTATACTCCTGATCTAATACAACTTCTTTCACGTAAAAATTTTCCGTATCGATAATCGTGTGATTGTTTATAATTTCAAAAGACTTCAATGGTACCGATAGTCCCATACCATGTGCCTTTATAACCGCTTCTTTTTGTGTCCAATAGTTAAAAAAAGAGTTTTTGATATCACCCGAAGATATAATACGCTGCCACTCTAACGATGTCATTTGATTTTTAAAATCCTCAACTTCTATGTTTTTAACTATTTCGATATCAATACCAATATCATTATTTTGTGTAATCGCACACACAACAATATCACCTGAATGAGAAATATTAAATTCAACCTCTAAATCGATAAAATATGGTTTGTTGTAAGAGGTATAATGCATATTGAGCTCATTGTTACACACAATACCATAGTCTTTAAGTCCTTGTTTCAATAATAACCTTCCTAATAAAGACAATTGTGCATCTTGCCATCTTCTATATCGCAATACTTTTTCCTGAAAGCTTTTAGGGAACCTGGGTAACCATTCTTTTATTAAGAAGTTATGATTCTTTTCTTTGATATAAGAATATAATATTCGAGTCATTGATCTTAGAAGATTATAATTGTCTTATTGTTTAACCAATAGTAGAGAATTGGAGTTCAAATTGCTCAAACACTTGCAAAAACTACTTTTTTACAATTTATCAATTAATTATAATAGTAATTTTATTAGAAAACTCCCCAGTAAAACAAATATGTCATAAGTAAAACATTTGAAAATATTAATGAGAAAACAATACTTCTATCCTTTATTCTTCTTATTTGAATTATGAAGTACAGCAGTGTAATTGTTAGTAATACAGTAAAAATCATAAATAATGTAAAGATATAATTGAAGTCATTTGGTAAGCCAAAAGCCAAAATGAAATAATTCTGACCCGCTACTTTGATTAATGCCAATACTATGAATATTAAACCCGTTATTCCGAAAATCGAAGTAAGTAGACTTGAAATTCTAATAATCTTATCGGGTGTCGATTTATACTTTTTGCGTAAGAGCTTAATTATATAAGTGACAACAAATATTGTCATTAATAGTAAAGCAATAAAAAGTGGGGATAAAAAAATGAGATTAAATTCACTTAAACTGTTCCCTATATTTGAAACTCCTGAGTTAATAAATACATCTTTCACAAAACTTACCTCAGAGTTATTTGCGAAGGCCTCCGAATTTGGTTGTTGATAGGGTTTGTTAATAAATGTTTTCGCTACCAATGCTCCTTCTTTTGTAAAACTTGGTACATGGCCTAATGAAGGAGCAGGCACATAATATGAATTATAAAAATTATTTGCCGTTTTTTCTCCATTCTCCATAGGAGTAATTGGATCATATTCTCCTGCAAGGATCAATACTGGGAATGACACACTCGATAAACTTGAATAATCTAATTTCTGCAAAGAGTTTCCATTATTCAAATTCCATTTTTCACAGACCTTGAAATCGGATTTATAAAAAGACACTCCTCCATTTAGTCCTTTGTAACTTTTTGCATCTTCGTTATACTCTATTCTATTATTCACAGGAAGTGTTTCGGTACAACTTACACAATAATAGACTCCATAGTCCATACTTAATAAACTGGAAAATGCAGCTACCAAATTTCCCAAAGCCTTTTCATTTCTATTTTGAAACTGATAAATTAATAATGGAACTATCTCTATTAGTTTTTTATGATACAAAGCTTGTTGGATGGCGATTTTAAAGTCTTCAGAATTATATGTGAATGTACCACTATCAACTATTTTTTTATCTACCGATACTGTAATGGGTGTTTTTTCTAAACTCTCTATCACTTTATAATACACACTCTCCAAATTTGGATATTCTTCGTTACATTCTTCATCATTCGAACATTTTTTAAAGACTTTTAAAAGGCTATTAATGTAATTCGTAGTGTTTTTGGTATAATATGAAGTTATATCATTAATAGAGGAGTCTAACAACATTGCTTTAATATCATTGGGATATTCGCTGGCATATACCTGAGCCATATAGGTTCCATATGACACCCCATAAACATTCCAAATTCGATATCCGAGCTGTTGTTTTAATGCATGTAAATCTTTTGCAACCGAAAAGCTGTGATATGCATTAATATCTACCTCTCGATCTTGAAGATCTTTTTTGCAAGATAAGGCAGCAATTGCTTTTTGTTTTTCATCTTCTTCAGCAGATTGATTTTTTGCCAAAATATCCAAAAAGGTCTTCCCTAAATCTGGACATAATCTCGGTTTTGAAAAGCCGGTACCCCTAATATCAAATAACACAATATCATTATTTTGACGTAAATCATGTTTACGCCAAAATCCCATATTATCCACCCCCTTGGCACCAGGCCCTCCTTGTATAAATACTACCGCATTATTCGAATCCCTATTAGAAGTGTTTTTTAAAACTGAAACTGCAATCTTAATCTTATTACTTTTGGGATTGTTCCAATCTTCGGGAACCGTAAGATATCCCCAAATGATGTTATCATTCTTCAAAGTTTTAGAGTTTGGGTAGAAGGAAGTAGTCTTTTCAAAGCTTGTATTTTGCCCAGAAAGCATATTGAATAGCATAATACCAATAATGATTAGCATTCTTTTCATTTTGTTGTAAAATCTCATAGTATTTGGTAAAGGTGGGTTATTGAATAAATGATTACTAAAAACTGAAATCTATTTCAATTGTCTCTTGTTTTTCAAAATCCAAAGCAATATCTAGTTCATTAATAGAGACAAAAGGGTTATTTATAACTGCCTCTAAAGTCTTTTTGAATTTCTGAGTTAATAACTCTATAGTAGCAGTTTCATATTTGCTAGTATCATAATATACAGAACCATTCAAATGCTTTTCATTTATAGAAAAACTAAACAATAAAGGCAATCTGCTATATTTTGCATTTACAGGATTGAACTTTAGGACAAAGTCATGACTTACCTCAATCTTCTCATAATTGAATGTTGGGTTTTGCAGGACCAATATTGCTTCTACCCTGAGCTTGCTTAAAATATCTTCTGGGATGTCCTGATGCTCATCTATAGCCAACATATCCTTTTGCACTTGTTCAAAAAAATCTGAAATCAATTGATCGGGATGTATCTTTGACCGTAACGGTAATGTTTTTACAAACATTCCTATTTGTGAATGTAAATCTGAAAAAGGCCTTCCCGAGTTTATAGTTCCAATGCATATATCATCTAACTTTTGCATCTTATGAATCAATACATTAAATGTGGTTGCAAGTAATGTATGGAGCGTAATTTTTTGACTAAGCGCAGTCTCATTAAGTTTATTCAAAAACATTTTATCCCAATTGAAATGATAAAAGCTGCCAGAAAATTTCTTGCTTAACGATTCGTCTTTATCATATGATATTAGGCTCTCCCATTTATAATTGTTCAAATAATCTTTCCAAAATTTACGATTAGCGGGTTTACTTTCTTGTTCTATTTTGTGTTGCCAAGTAGCATAATCTTTAAACTGTATATCCGGTTTCTTTCGTTTTTTATCACTTCCTACTATTAAAAGTCCATAAGAGTCTACTACTTCTTTTATCAAAACCTCAAGAGACCACCCATCCATAATAATATGGTGTGTAACAAATAGTAAAGTTTTATACCCTTTTGTCGTTTCAAACAACCCAAGACGAATTAATGTTTCTTTTTTAAGGTCAAACTCGTGGTTTGCATATGTTTCTAGTTCTTTTTTTAATTTAGAATCTTCAACAATAAAATGATCGGCTTTAAAAAAAATATCATCATTTGATTTTATGACTTGACAAGGAGAACCATCGATCTCTAAAAAATTAGTTCTTAAAGCTTCATATTTCTCTATTGTTTTTTTAAAAGCTTCTTCCAGCAAAGACAAATCAAATTTACCTTCTACATTATATGACCTAAACATATTATATGCTACCGATTTTTCACTTTGAAATGAAGCCAGCCATATGGCGTATTGCGGTAAAGTGATTGGATAATGAGTGTTTTCTTGAGCCAAGGGTATGGCCTCTAAGTTCTGAGATTCTTTTTCTTTCAGAAAACTTGTTAATGACTGGACTGTTGGATGATCAAAAATGGTCTTTAGTGAAATTTGATACCCCAGGTTTTTTTCAATTTTTCCAATTAAGCGTACTGCATTAAGAGAGTGTCCTCCTAGCCTAAAAAAGTTATCTTCTATTCCTATTTGAGTGTCAATTTTTAAGACTTCGCCATAGTATTTACATAATTTGATCTCTAAATCGGTGGTAGGCTTTTTATACTTTGATTTGTCCAAAATTGAACCTATCTCTAATTGGGTTAAAGCTTTTCTATCTATCTTTTTATTGGGAGTTAATGGGAATTTTTTAATTGAAACTATTGTACCAGGAATCATATAATCAGGTAATTCTTCCCTAAGAGCACCTAAAATCTCATTTACCTCAATTTCATCTTTATCAGGAATCACATAGGCCACCAACGCCGCTTCTTGATTTTTGCTCTTTTTTGCAATCACGACCGATGATTTTATAGCATAATGGTCGTTAAGCTTCGTTTCAATTTCTCCAAGCTCTATACGATACCCCCTTATTTTAACCTGGTTATCATTTCTTCCAAAAAATTCTATTTCACCTTTATCATTCCATCTTCCAATATCACCGGTGTTATAAATTTTTGACTTTTTTTGAAATGGATTTCTAATGAATTTTTGAGAAGTGAGAGACTTATTTTTAAAATATCCTTTTGCCAACCCGTCACCACCAATATAAATATCTCCTACAATACCTTCTGGTAACAAATTTTGAGATTTATCTAATATATAAAACTGAGTATTGTGTATTGCCTTACCAATGTTTGATGCATCTTCTGGTTTTTCTATTTTTTTTATACTTGACCATATCGTTGTTTCTGTAGGCCCGTACATATTCCATACTTCAGAACATGTTTGTAGCAAGTTCTTGGCCAAAGATTCACTAAGAAGATCTCCCCCACATAATACCTTTAACTCTTTTTCTCCTTCCCAACCCGCGTTGAACAACATTTGGTAAAAACTCGGAGTAGCCTGTATTATGGTTGGTTGTATTTGTTTTATTTCTTTTATTAAACCTAAAGGATCATTTAGAATTTCTTTTCCGGCTACATGTAATGTTGCACCCGAAATTAACGGCACAAAAAACTCAAGAATAGAAATATCAAAAGATTGTGTGGTAACCGAAAACAAAACATCACGAGAATCTATCTTTGGTTCTTCTTGTATACTTAATAAAAAATTAAGCAAAGATTGATGACCGATGACCACTCCCTTTGGTTTTCCTGTGGATCCTGAAGTGTATATTACATAAGCAGTTCGGGATGGCCTAATTTCAACGAGATTAAGGGATTCATCAACCATATCTGAATGCAATAAAGAATATACGTTGATTACATCTGCTTGTGTTCTTAAATTAGATTGTAGCTCTTCCTCTCCAATAATGCACTCTACTTCACTATGTTTAAGAATATAACGTAAACGTTCTTTAGGAAAGCTTGGATCCAGAGGAATGTATGGTCTCCCCGATTTAAGAACTCCCAACAATATGACTACAAGATCTGCAGATCGCTCCATAAGAACAGCAATTGGCGATTGATTACCCACACCATAATTGCGCAACAAATAGTTGGCCACTCTATTGGATAAAGCATCTAACTCTTCATAACTATAAACATTGGTTTTATCCTGTATGGCAGGATGGTATGGTCTTTTTTCGACCTGATTCTTAAAAAAAGTTAATAATGTTGCATCTTTCGGGTAATCAACTTCTGTTTGATTAAATGAGTGCAACAATCGTTTCTCTTCTTGCGATGTTATATATTGATACTCTGATAGCTTTTTTTGAGGATTAATATTTATTTCTTCAATAAGTTTTTCAAAATGCATTGCTACCTGTTGGATCGAGTTTTCATTAAAAAAATTGATATTGTAATCAAAATCGATCTTTACATCTTCTTTTTCATCAAATTCCCTTATGTATATAGCAAGCGCTACACGTTCGGATTGATGGGTTAATGGGATCACCCTTGTTTCTGTATTTTTAAAATGACCTGCATAGTTTTGTTTTTCGTAGGATAAAGTAATATCGAACAAGCGATTTTTTTGTTCAAAAAGTCTTAACTCCTGAACTAACTTACCTAGCGGAAATCTTTGATGTCGATAATCTTGGCGTAATTGCTGTCTAATATTAAGAATTAACTCTTCGAAAGTATTTTCAAAATCCAATTGCATACGCAGCGCGTTTACGCCCATAAATAAGCCTACTGTTTTTTTGAAAATTGATTTACTACGATTTAATACCGGAAGCCCAATTGCAAAATCTTCATTTTGATGTTTTCTACCAAAATACAGATACAAAATCCCTAAAATAATATGAAAAGTTGAACTACGATATTGCTTTGCCAACGTCTCTAAACGATTATACGTGGTTCTCTTGACTACTACTTCTTTTCTCTTACTTTTATTAATATCGATTGTATCATCAATTTTTTCGAAAAGATGTGTTGGAAGTTTTTCGAATTTTTTTGTCCAATACTCTTTGTTAGCTAAAAAATCGTCAGATTTGTGATAGTTCTCATCATCATCAACAAAATTTTCATAACTATAAGGATATTGAGTCTGTATTTGCCCGTGTTCAATAAGTTCATTATAGTTACTCACCAATCTTTGAAACATCAATGAAGTTCCCCAACCATCGGTGATAATATGATGATATACAGAGAACAGATAGTATGATTGCGCATCCACTTTTATTAAGATAAATTTGTGGAGCAACTCTTTTTTTCTTAGATCAAAAGGAGTAATAAATGCTTCTTGCATATATTGATTTGCCAATATATCAGCATCATTATTAGTTGAAAAATCTTTAAACCCCAAATTAGAGTTATGTGTTGGTAAAATCTGTAATTCACCATTTTCACAGTTATCAATAATAATGCTTCTATAAGCATCATGTTGATTTATTAGTGCTATATATGCCTGGTTTAATATTTCATATTGTATGTTACCTCTGATGGCTATTTTGGCTCCAATGTTATAAATAGGTTCATTGGGATATAGCAATTGCTCAAAATAGACATCTTGTTGTGGAAGTGTCAATCTCATATCTAAAAAAACTCTAATAAATTAGTAAGGTATTTATCACTCTTGACCCCAAGAGTAAATAGAAACCGAAAAAAATGTGATTATGCCCAAAGATTTTCGGCTAGCTCTTCTCTATTATCAATCACAGAAACATCTTTTACGATTTTTCCATAATCAAACTTTATAATTCTATCTGCGCAATGAAAATAGGCATCATCGTGAGTTACGGCAATAATAGTTTTTCCTTCTTCTCGTAATCTTGGTATTAAATCTTCATAAAAATATTTTCTAAAATGAGGATCCTGATCTGCTGCCCATTCATCCAATATTAAAATTGGCTTTTTCTCAAGAAGAGCAAAAATCATAGACATTCGTTTACTTTGACCTTTAGAAAATTTTCTTCTTGCTGATTCTTCTTTGTCATCGGTTACAACATTATCCAACTGCATAGTTTCTAATAGTTTCTTATACTCACTATTATTTTCTACGGTATAATCATCATAATTATTGGAAAAAATATGATTGTTGGTAAAAATAGAAGTCATCGAATCTTGAAGATCATCTTTGATTGTTAAATTGGCATCATTGTTTATGATAACATTTCCTGTTGAAGGTTTATACAATCCTGTTAACACATTGATAAATGTACTTTTACCCGATCCATTACCCCCTACAATAAATATAACTTCTCCTTTACGAATCGAAAGATCAATCGGCCCCAACTCAAAAGAGTTTTCTACATCATTTCCGTATTCAAATCCCATGTTTTTGAATTCAATGGAAAGAAATTGATGATCTTTATTATTTAGAGCAACAACTTCTTGATCATCATTTTGAAAATCTTTCATAAACGTCTTTATTCTTTTATTTGCAACCATAAACCGGGTATATACTTGTTGTAGGTTCACTAAATTGTTTATTGGCCCAGAAATAAAAAGAATAACCACTACATATGCTATAACATCTTCTCTTTGTAAAAATCCCAATGCTGGTAGTCCAAACAAAACTGCTGCAATAACAGCATATAAGCCATATTGACTTATCATATTAATAGATAAAAAGACATAATTAATTTTGAAATCTAGTTTTTCGGATTTATCTCGATTTGGTTCCAAAAATTTTTTCATGATATTCTGTCTCTTAACCGCACTTAATTTTAACTCTTTAAATCCCATAATCAAATCATCGACATACTTATAATAATACTCATTAAACTTGCGAAGCGTACTTACCTGTTTTGACATTGAATTCATTACAATAAAATAGCACACAGCAACCATGAGTATAAGGGCAAGCACAATACCTGCAGATATTGTCGATAATGTGAACATGTAGACAATTCCTAATATCAACATTAGCAAAGAACTAATAGTGTGCGTAACGGTATATGGTAAGTTTGAGAATACTCTTAAATCTTCCATAGCTGTATAAAACCTTTGAGTGCCATATTTTTCAATAATTCCCAAAGGTGCCTTTAAGATTTGATCAAATAGATTTTTCTCATTTCTGTACAATAGATTAAATGCATATTTATTTAATCCTTTTTGAAATATAATATTCAATAAATATGTGTAGCCAATAAAAGATAAAAAAACTATTGCCATATAATCTTTTAAAAAGCTTTCATTTCCAGCCAAAACGTTATTAATTATATAGATTATACCAAAACTTAATACTGTATTTGGAATAGCATATAACAACAAAAGGATTATGTTTTTGGGTTTTAATTTTAGCATTGTATTTGGTGTATTTTACTGATGATGGACTCAAGCAGTTGGTTATTGATTAGTCAAGACTTGTTCAAAACAGTTCGTAATAATATTGGCTATTTTTTTTGAGTGATTATTAATAAAAAAATGATTGCCTTTTAAAATCTGGCTCCTGAAACCACTCTTTGTAAATTCCTTCCAATTTTCTATGTTTTCGACATTTTTTTCCTGATCACCCATAATTGCATAAATAGAACTATCAATTTTAACTTTATTCTCAGGAGATTTTCCTTTTTCCAGTATGGCAAAATCTGCTCTCAAAACTGGAGCAAAAAAATTATACAATTCACTATTTTCAAGAATTTCATCAGGCATCCCTCCCATTTTTCTTAATCTCTCCTTAAAATCACGATCATTCATTAAATGATATTTCTTTTTCTTTGTATTATCTTCTTCTTGGTCTTTTTCCTTTATACGTGGGCCTGAGTGGCCGGAAACTACTAATGACACTGGGGGATCTCCTTCTTTCTCCATATGATTTGCAACCGAAAAACCAAGAATTGCCCCCATACTATGTCCAAAAATTATATAAGGCGTCTTATTCCTAAGGTTTTTAATCTGTTTGACATAATCCATAATTGCATCTTCCTTACTCAAGAGAAGATTTTCTTTATATCTTTTTCCCCTTCCTGGTAGTTCTAAAGCGTAAAAATCTATTTTACTTTTAAGATCATTTCTTAAAAAATCATAAGAATAACAATTTCCACCCGCAAAGTGGAGTAAGAATAGCTGCATATATTTTTTGTTTAATTTAAGTTATGATGTACGATACTATTGGGCTCTTCTGGTTTCAGATTTACCTACATCCTTATTCTTGTACTTAGATTTTTTCAAATTCCCGAAATTGTAGGATACAGAAAATCTGAAATAATTGGCGTTGTATGTATTTGCATATGTCACATCAGTAATCCCAACTCTATATTCACCATCGGCTCTGTATTCATTAAAAATATCGTTGAAATCTATATTACACGTAACGGTATTGTTAAACAATTTTTTCTCAAGTCCCATGTTTACAGACGATTGGTCTTTTCTTAGATATATTCCATCTCGTTTATCCCCCAAGTACCATGCAGTAAGATAAATTGTAAACCAGTCTTTCACATCAAAACTATTTTGAGAATAGAGATAAAAATAAGGTTCTATATCACCACTGACTTGAAAAACCCCTTCATCCTCTATAAGATCATTAATACTTATACTCGCAGTATTTATAGATCTCCACCACTTTAAATTGATGTTTTTTGACAACGAAGCAAAGTATGAATGTTCTCTACTTAAATTAGCCCTTTGTAAAATGTACTCACTTGGATTCTCTTGAGATTGAAATGCCCCTCCATATATAGGATCTTTTGTATAATTATACCCTAATTTTAAACTCCATTTTTTATATGTACCCCCTAATTCGATTGCGTGTACAATAGACGGCTGAAGATCAGGGTTCCCTCGAATTGATGTAAAAACGTCTTGATATACTACAAAAGGGTTTAATCGATTATAAGGAGGCCTTTTTATTCTTGAAGAGTATGTTAGATAAGTGCTTGCCTTATCCGATAATTTGGCGCTAAAGGACGCATTGGGAAAAAAATTGATGTAATCATCTTCTACAATTACCCCTCCGTCAACACTACTAAACAAGGTGTAGTCTGTAAACTCTGTTCTCATTCCCAAGCTATAATTCATCCCTTTTTTGATAGTTCCTTTAAAATTTATGTATCCTGCAGGAACTCTTTCGTCATAATCAAAATTGCTAGATAATTGCTCATCAAGTATTAAGTTTCCTTCATTATCAATATCAAAAAAAGTAGTATTCGAATTTATATTGACATACCCATACTTTATACCCATTTCCAAAGCATAATCATTTTTAAACATTTTGGTATAATCTAACTGCGCACTAAAAATGTCTATGTTATTTTCTCCCACATTATTAATTCTAGCATTATTTTCAATCCCTGAAATGATATTGGACTCATTAATATTGTTATCAAAATCATTATTGTATGATGCATATTGACTACCGATAAAAAGATTCGAACCCAAGGTGTCAATTTTGGAATAATAATTTGCGTTGATTGTATTCTTTAATGTAACATCATCTTGTAATAAATCACTTGTATAGATACCTACTTCAACATCGGTAATTGTATTGTCACTTGTGAGCCCTCCTCCCAGTTCTTCATACCCTCCGGTATACTGTACAGAGATATAACTTTCATTAGAGAAATTATATTGAATCCCCAAACCATAATTAGATAAATTTTCATAATCATATTGCCAATCTGTTTCGATATCAGAGTTAAAAACATCTCCTACTTCATTTCTAGATCTTGTCGTTTCGAGAATTTGTCTATCTTTCCCAACAATTAAACCATAGTTACTATTGAAGGACCATTTTCCTTTCGCATAGTTATAATCAATATTGGTTCTATTTTGATATCCTGCAAAATCTGTATAACTGTAATAGTTTTTTATAGCCCCTTTTGAACCTTCGTCAATGTTTCGCTTGGTTATGATATTTATTACTGCATTTCCTTCTGCATCATAACGCGGCCCAGGATTCCCTATAATCTCGATCTTTTCAATGTTTGATGGGGAAAGGGTAGATAAACGTTCATTTGCAACCCTAATTCCATTAATGAATATTATAGCATTTCCCTTACCAAAAACTCCTATCTCGTTATCTTCGTTGACTACGATACTTGGAGATTTACTTAGTATTTCATTTACAGAAGTACTAGTGGCCAAAGTAGTATTTGCCACTTTAACCTCTACAGAACCATCTGGCTTTTCTTTTACCAATGAACTCTTTGAAACTATCGCTACCTCTTCCAATTCGTATTGTGCTTCAGTTACTACTATATTCCCTAAATCAATATTGCTGTTATCTATGTATTCAATATCTATAAACTTATCCTGAAATTCCAGAGATGTAAGTTTCAATATTGCTTTCTTTTCGTTTAGATTTACCAGATCAAATTTTCCTGCAAAAAAACTTGTTCCCGTAATTACAGTAGAATCTTTGGAAGACAATAGAATTGCATTTCCCAAAAGGACTTCACTTTTAGAATTAACTACATTTCCAGAAATAGTTTCAATGGATTGCGCAGTTGAAGTTACATAGGAAAGAGTTAAACATAAAGAGAGTACAATAACTTTTAAAATTTTGTTCATTTTTATTAGGTTTTTGCTAATCCTATTTACAATGAATTCCCCCGAGTACCTCTTAATCATTTTCAAATAATACATAGAATGATTTTAAAAATAAGATTGACAGCAGTTAAATATTTATTTAAAATGGTTGTGCTATTTAAGATGACATTGAAACCAAAATTTTTCTTGGTCCTTCGAATGGGGTTCTTCCATGAGCAGTGTTAATGTTATCTACTAACATTAAATCTCCTTTTTCCCATTCAAATACTATCATATTTTTTTCTGAAACGGATCGAATTTCTTCAAGCATATCTAATGGAATTTCATTTCCGTCACCAAAAGTTGCATATTGCGGCATACTCTTGGGGTCACCTTCATATATTTCCATTAATGCCTCATAAACTTCCGGTGAATTGGTACTAGGATGGAATTGATCGGCTTGGTTAAACCATACTTCTTCCTTTGAATTGGGATGTTCTATAATAGCCTTTCTTTTTTGTATGAGACGTAAAGCATTGTTTTCTTTCCATTCGAATTGAATGTCATTTAGTTTACAGTAGTTCTCTACATCTTTTTCACTATCGGTTTCAAAAGTATCTTGCCAAGAAGGCCCAGCCCCAAATCCGCCATGAAGATTTCTTATATATTCTACTCCTTTTTCTTTGAATGCCATTCTTGTATTCTCGGAAAGATCTGACAATATGGCTCTACTATCCGCCACAGCTGTACTCCCACCTTTTAATGCAGGAACAACACAACAAAAGAACAAGTAATTTGGCCATTGACTGCCATATGAAAGTTCATTATGTAATGAAATAAATTCTTCTGGCGGATGCTCTGTCGACGTATATACTTTTCCATGCAATTTTGTGCGTGGCGAATTCCCATCTATATAATCCATTGAGTTCCCCGAAAAAGCATTTACACAGGCTTCTAATTTTTCTGCGTTATCAATGTTATAGGACTTGAAAAGTATCGCTCCGTTATCAACAAGCATACTTTTAATCTTTGATTTTTCAGTTTGTAATAGCTCTGGCAACGATGTTAATTCAGTAGATTCTGAATTCCACAAGAATGGAAGACTTAATTTTGTTTTCATTTTACTATTTTTAATGTTTAAGAGTACTTAGATTTACCTTTACAGGTTATTTAACTAACACAACAAATAAGTAGGAGGGTATCGATTTAATTTTGGCATCTCCTTTTTTGCCTAACATTTATTTTTATTACAAAGAAGTATCTCGCCTAGAATAATCAGGTATTTAGCAAGTTAAATAGTGGTTTTTTGAGAATTCTTTCGGATAATTTTGAGTCCGGAACACTTTAGACAATAGCTTATACCGTTATAAAGATCATTATTACTCTTTAACCTATATCATAATGTATATTAGTAGGCTTTAAATTAGCATTCAACAGCTTCTTGAGATAAGTCTCTCTATCGAAACTTTTAATATGATCTAGTTGTAATGTCGAGACAATTTGGTTGGTAGCTGAATCATTAAAGATAAAATAATTTTCTTTCTGTGCTACACTATGGAAACTCAATTCATTACTATTTTCATTAATGTATTTTATAAAATTCTCGTATGAAACAGATTCTGGTTTAAATCCAGTAGTTCTTAAAGCCTCAAAAATCTCGCGATTTGAAAATGGTCTTTTTGATTTTAAATGATAAATTTTAAGACAATTTACATCGACAAATGAAATCTCAGAAATTAATGCCGAGAGTATGTCTACAGGTATAAAACTAATATTAGAATAATCATCCAGAATTTTTTCATTATAATATTTCAATTTGGACAATGATTTCAGTCTTAACCACATTAGGTTTTTATTAAGATCTGTAGCAAAGTGACCATCTTCAAATCTTCCTCCAATATTTGAAATTCTAAAAATTTTACTTGAGAACTTATACGCATTATTGATATATTTTTCAGCCTCAAGTTTTGATGCTCCATGGATTAATTGCTTACCATTCTGTTGTCCAAGGTCTGTATCTGTTTCATAAAAATTTTTAACCTCTTTTGGCATGTTGCTACCAACTACACCTACAGTAGAGATGAAGCTAAGCTTTTTAATTTCATGCTCATTTGCCCAATCAACTATATTCTTGGTTCCAATGAAGTTAATATGATCCTTTTTACTTTTTTTACTTATAAATTCTGGAGAACCAGCGATATGAAATATCATTTCAACATCCTCAAGAGATTGATCAACATGAGTTATGCCTAAATTTTCATTATATAAATCTCCTTCAACAACAGTAATTCGGTCTTTATTCTTGGTGTATTTATGTTCTCCATAAATTGACCAAAATCTGTTTTCGGCAACATCATAATCTTTTTTTCGAACTAAACAGTAAAGATCCGCTTCTGTATTGTCTATGAGATAATCTATAACTGCTTTCCCTAAAAGCCCTGTGCCTCCAGTAATTAATATCTTATTAGGAATACTTTTTGTGAAACTTTCGGTTTTTATGCGATCAATTAGTCCTTTATACTGCTTGTTGCGTAATTTTGAATCGATTTTTTTACTTGCCCCATTTTCAGAAACCAAATTAATGTTTGTTTGTGGTATTATCTTTTGCACAAGCTTAGAAATGGTAGAATACGAATAGATTTCTTCGTATGATATATTTAGACCTTTAACTTTCTTTCCTAACTCGTCTATCATATCTAATGCCGAAAGTGAAGTCCCTCCAATATCGAAAAAATCGTCTTCATCTTGAAAAGCATCTGTTTCAAGAATGGATATCCAAACATCTTTAATAATTTTTTTGACTTCATTTTGGCTTAAACTTTTTTCTTCATTCTGTTCTCCAGTTAAGTCTTTTGCTTCCTGATGTATTTGTAAAGAAATCTTTTCTGCAAGTTTTGAAACAGTTGAATATGAATACATTTCTTCATATGAAATTTTGACGCCATTGAATCTTTTTTCAAGTTCATCTATCATATCTAATGCCGCAAGAGAAGTCCCTCCAATATCAAAAAAATCGTCTTCATAAGTAAAATCCTCTGTTTCCAATATAAACGACCAGACTTTACCAATACTACTTTTAATATCATCTATTTTTATATTATCAATTTTGGTTTTATCGAATGTAGTATGGTTTTTGGTAATACTTGGCCAAAAACGTTTAGACTTAAAGTGAGGTAATTCTATGCCATGGTATATTGGATTAGAACCCACTTTGAGAGGATTTTCTCCTAATTCTACAATATTTGAGTATATTGCGTATCTATTTTTATCCTGTAATGAACCCTTTATAAGCTGTAGTTTTACATTAAGATTATCAAATCTGAAAGATTCTTTTTTTGAAAAGTCTAATATGATTATTTCTTCAGAAGTAAGTTTCTCTTCTAAATACTTCTTGAACGAGTCTTCATCAAAATCTGCGTGCCAATCATTAACATTTATCGGTTTTGCGAGCAATTCTTCTACTGTAACATTTGATTTTACTAAACTATTTAGAATACTATCTTTTTTTGGAGTGATGAATTTCACTTTAGATCCCAATTTGTTTATCAAATACTTGTACAAAGAATATTGAAATAGAATGTTTAAAGTATCTTGATTTTTTATTTCATCAATTTCTTTTGAAACATGTATATCCCATTGTTCTTTTATAAACAAGTTTTCAGAAAATATATCTTTAATAAATTCTCTTGAATAACTTAAAACATCAAGATCCAATAGTAAAAATATTTTTTTATATACAGATTTTGTTTTATCTAATTTTAGAGAATCAATAAGTACTTCTTTCGAGGTGTACACGATAGCCTCATTGTACTGATTAGTCTCATAGACCTTATTGAGTCTTTGGCATAGTTTTTTTACTTCGTCAATAGTATTTAGATTGCTAATTTTTTCAGACAAATATTTCTTAAAACTTCTTAATTTCTCAATATTTTTTTGACTGATTTGCAAATAGTTACACTCTTTGTTTTTATACAAGTCTTCATTATAGCAATCCTTTTTAGATACTACAACATGTACATTGGTTCCTGTCATTCCAAAACTACTCACACCACCTACTCTATTTTCTTTATGACTGTTCCACTCTTTGGGGTTTGCAGGAACATAAATACCTGTATCTTTTAGATTGAAAAATTCGTTTAACTTCTTGAAATTGGGTTGAACCGGAATTATTTTAGAATTTAATGCAACTACCATTCTAAGCAATCCGGCTAGACCACTCAAATAATCCAAATGCCCTATTTGTCCCTTAAAAGAGCTCATGGCTATGTCTGAATCATGAAATGAAGGGTTCAATGTGGATAATGCTTGCTTTAACCCTTCTACCTCTATGGGATCGCCCAAAATTGTACCAGTGCCATGGGCTTCTATGTATTTTATATCACTATATTCTATATCTGCATTTTTCCAGGCTTGTAAGATTACTTCTTTTTGTGCATCAGAGCTTGGAGCGGTTAAACTGGATATTCTATCTCCTCCATGATTTACAGCAATTCCCTTTATTTCACCTAAAATTGAATCTCCATCTTTAACTGCTTGATCGTATTTCTTTAGAACAAAAAATATAGCTCCTTCGCCATTTACCATTCCATCGGCTTCTTGATCAAAAGGTTTACATTCACCTTTTTGAGAGTGCACTACATTGGTACGTGTAATTTCTTCAGTTAATGAAAGTATCTTTACACCTCCAACCAGGGCCAAATCACATTCATTATTCTCTAGACTTTGTCGAGCAGCATTAATAGCAACCAAGGAAGAGGAGCATGAAGTATCGATAGATACGACTGGACCTCTGGTATCTAAATACTTTGCCAATTTGGTTCCTTCAATCGCTCGTACAAAATCAAAATGATTAAATGAAACGTCTGAAACACTTGCATAATTAGGATAAGCAGATTCTGCGGCATTAAAAAAAATACCTGTCTTTGATCCTTTTAATGATGTTTCAGAATACCCCGCATTATAAAAGGCCTTTATTGCATTGGTTAAAAAAAGACGATGCTCTGGAAATGTTCTTAGTGATTCTCGCTCTGTAATTCCAAAATATTCGTTATCAAACTTGTCGATTTCATTAATATATCCACCAACGGCCATCTCTTTGATACCAAATGCTTCACGAATTTCCCCTAAGCGATGGTCAGGCATTCTGGTGATAAAAGATTCTTTATTTACAAGCGAATCTTGTAAATCTTTCCAATTCTTGATGTTAGGCAGATCAAAAGATAAACCAATAATAGCTATAGAATTTTTCATACTCTCACTTTTTTAGAATTTAATTTCATCAATCTCTGATACTTCTTCTAATTCTTCTATTCTAAGAAATAGGTTCGCTTGTTCTTCGATGGTAGTATTATTAAACAAATCCACAATATTTATGGGTTTATCATAAATTTTCCCAAGCTCATGTTTGAGTTTTACCACTAGCAGAGAATCTCCTCCGATTCTGAAAAAATTATCCTGAACCCCGAAACTTTGATGTTCTAGTATGCCTTCCCAAATCTGCATTAAAGATTCTTCTATCTCATTTCTGGGTTCAACAAAATGCTCAAGGGTATCCTTCTCAATTTCCAAATTAATCAATGCTTTTCTATTAATCTTCCCATTAGGTGTTAAAGGGAACTCATCTAATGGTATAATTTTACCGGGTATCATATATTCTGGTAGATGAACCGATAGATAATTGTATAATGAATCGAATGAATACTCTTCTTTTGGGACCACATATGCTATAAGGTATTTCCTTCCACTTTCAGTAGTCTTTATCATAACCAATACATTTTCTACTACTTCAGAAGCTTGAATCTTGGACTCTATTTCTCCTAATTCTATTCTAAAACCACGAAGCTTTACTTGGTTATCGATTCTTCCAATAAACTCGATAGTCTCATCGGGTAACATTCGTACTAGATCTCCTGTGCGGTAAACCTTACCCACCCCTTCTTTAAATGGATTCTCTATAAAATGACGCTGGGTCAACTCAACATTGTTAAGATAACCTCGAGATACTCCTGCTCCTCCAATCAACAACTCACCAGGAACACCCTTGGGACATAACTTCAATTGCTTGTCTACTACATAAATCGAAGTCGATGAAAATGGCTTACCTATAGGAATCGAAGTGTAAGAATTATTATCTTCTAATGAAATTAATAACTTCCCTACAGTAGTCTCTGTAGGTCCATAATGATTCAACAATTCAACATCACCTTTCTGAGTCCTAATCTTATCAACATATTCAACCGATAGCCTATCACCACCAAAAATAATCATACGGTTTGGCAGCAATAACTCATCGCCTTTTGATAAAGCGTTCCAATGAGCCGGTACAATCTTTATGCAATCTATACTATGCTGCTTAAAATAAGAATGCATCCCTTCTACATCCCGTAGCAAATCCTTGGATGGTAAATGTAAAACACCCCCTGACAATAAAGATCCATACAAAACAGTATTCCCAAGATCTGTCGCTATATTGGACATCAATGCAAAACTCCTACTCGAAGTAAGTGTAGTATGAGCATAAAGACCTCTAATATAATCTGATAAATTACCATGGGTTACCATTACTCCTTTGGGATGACCCGTAGATCCCGATGTATAAATAACATAGGCTAGATCTTTGGCATGAGCAACCGGCAATGTAGAACCAAATTCTAAATCCTTTATCGTATCCCATAACAAATCAACATCCAAAATATCAACCTGATAATCCTTGGAAGAATCAATAGCTCCCGATATAGAACATAAAGCTTTGATATTGGTATCTTCTATAATGTATCGTATACGCTCATCGGGCATATCAGAATCTATAGGAACATAACAACCTCCTGATTTTAGAATTGCCAAAATTGAAATGATCGACCAACTAGAAACAGGCATTAAAATACCTATTAAATCATCTGACTCTACATCATAATGATCAACCAAATATTGAGCTAGTCGATCTGAACGATCATCAACCTCTTTATACGTAAAAGAGCCTTCAGAAGAAACTAGCGCTAAAGCATCTGGCGACATGAGAACCTGATCCCTAAACAAATCTAAAACAGTTAAATCCACTTCAGAATCTAAAACTATAGAATCCAAATACGAACTATCAATATCAGATAAGTAATCGACATCATTTATGATCAAATCCGAATCTTCCAAATAGTTTAATAATATAGATTCTACACATTTATGAATATCCTCAAGTCTTATATTATTCTTGAGTTCCCTTCTTAGCTTGTATTTGAAGTTTAATGAATTACCTAGTGCGTCTGCCGTAAAATCAAACGAAGTATTTGTCAATAAAAAAGAGTCTTTATTTATTGTTTCTCCTTCTAATGATTGTTCTTTACTTTCATTGGTTATCGGTTCAATTGAGTTATAAACGTGAAAATTAACGTAGTTAAACATAACATCAAAAAAAGGAGAGTTTCCTGCAGATTTCTCGTCCAGGATTTTAGAAATTTCGTATAAAGTCAACCTTTCATTTTTCTTTACTTTAATGAGGTTATTTTCTATTTCTTTAAAATAATCGGATAATGATAAGGTCAAAACGTGTTCAAGATGATTTCTTACTGGAACCGTGTTTAAAAAACATCCTAGCAACTTTTCTCCGTCCTCAATTGGTGGCCTATTATTGGAAACTACTCCTATTACAAAATCATCTTCATAATTAATAGTATTTAAAGCATAAACAAATGCCCCATAGATAGCAGCTTTCATAGACACCCCATCTTCTTTGCATTTGGACTCTAATTTATACTTGAAATCAAAATCATAGGTTCTAGTAATTTTTTGGTCTTCCTGCTTATTATTGAATATATCTAATCTTTTATAATCGTTTAGCTCTTCCTTCCAAAAATTAATAGATTCAATATTATTTTTATCATAAAGTTCTTCTATTACGGCATCTCTATATCTTACTTTTAGCTTATCAATTTTAAAAGAAGATTGTTTTTCTAATTGTTTATATACGCTAAATAATTCGGCATTTAATGATGCCACACTCCAGCCGTCTAGTATTGCATGGTGGAACTGAAATAAAAATATACTATCGGTATTACTTATTTTGAACAAAGCAATACGCCAAAGGAATTCGGAATTCACCTTAAAAGGCATATTTCTCTCGGTTATCATATAACCTCCAATATGTTCTTCTTGTTCTTTAATTTCAAGAGCTCGAATATCTTCATGATGAATAGTAAAACTAGCTTCCTTTTTTACAATTTGTACCGCCCTTTGATAAGTGTACAAATCAAATTGAGTTCTTAAAGTTTCATGTTTCCATACTAATTTTGAAAAAGCTTCTTTGAATAAATCAATATCAACTGAGGGGATTTGAAAAACGAATTGATCATGATATACTCCTGCTCCGGGATCCAATGCAGATAAAATGACCATTCCTTTTTGAATATCACTCATAGGATAGATGTCCTCAATATCTTGAGCATTATCAATATCTTCTAAAACTGTTCTTTTAAGAATTTCAATATTGTCTTTGATATTATTTATTGCATTTTTCTTTTCTTCGAATAAAGCTTTTCCTTCTTGTATCAATGCAGATAGCTTATCGATAGTATTAAACTCGTACAATTCAGGAATTGTAAGGGAAGTTTTGTACTTTTTGTTAATCTTACTAATTACACGTATTGACAAAATAGAATCACCTCCTATTCTGAAAAAATTATCGAATACTCCAATAGACTCAATACTTAGTACTTCTTCCCATATATTAGCCAAAGATTTTTCAAGTTCATTGCGAGGAGCCAAATGATGCTGATCTAATGTATTAGAATCATCCTCAATTTCAGATAAGGATTTACGATCAATTTTACCGTTAATTAATAATGGAAACTCTTCTAAGACCACAATTCGACTTGGCACCATATAATCTGGCAAACTAGCTTTCAAATAGTTGTACAAGTTATCTTCTGTGTAACTCTGATTAGAAACAACATAACCTACCAAATGTTTATGAGAATTCTCACGCTCTTTGACCAATACTACTACATTATCGACATATCCAGAAGACAAAATCTTTGATTCAATTTCTCCTAGTTCTATTCGATTTCCTCGTATTTTCACTTGATTATCTATTCTACCGACATAAGATATTTCTCCATTCGGAAGCCATTTTGCTAAGTCCCCAGTTCGATAAACATAATTTCCCTTTGTAAATGGGCTCTTGATAAACTTTTCTGCATTTAAATCTGGACGATTAAGATAACCCTGCGCTACCTGAACTCCTTCTATTAATAACTCTCCAGGAATTCCTATGGATTGATGAGATAAATGTTTGTCTACTATATAAATTTTAGTATTGGCAACGGGTTTACCTATACTTACTCCTAGCTGTTTTGTGTCGACTTTGGTTAAATCTACTGCAGTCACATCTATTGCCGCTTCAGTTGGACCATATAAATTGTGTATTTGCACCCATGGTAATTTTTGCTTAAACAATTCCACCATATTACTTGGCAGTGCTTCTCCGCTACAAATCACATGACGTAAACTCTTACAATTTTCGGGTTCTAGATTTTCTAAAAAGATTCCTAACATAGAAGGTACAAAATGTACAATAGAAACTTTTGCATCTTTTATTAATTGCTGAAGATATTCTGGACTCTTATGACCCCCAGGTTTTGCAAATACCAAATTGCATGCTGTAATACATGGTATTAATAACTCCCAAACAGAAACATCAAAGGTATAAGGGGTTTTTTGTAAGATTACATCCTTTTCATTAATTCCTAAATCGTCTCGCATCCATAATAATCTATTGTATAAACCAGAATGAGAGTTAATAACTCCTTTGGGTTTTCCAGTAGATCCTGATGTGTAAATAGCATAAGCCGGGTTTGACCCTTTAGATCTTGTTTTCAATTTTTCCTTACTATAGGTATCCTTTTCTGATTTAAAATCTGAAATGAATTTTTTATCAATACATACTTTGTATCTACTATCTTCTTCGATGTATTGTAGGCGTTCTTTAGGGTAACTAGTATCCAGCGGAAGATAAGCCCCCTCAGCTTTTAGAATTCCAAGAATACTTATAATCATCCATTCGCTACGATCCAGTTTAATCGCAATTAAATCCTTAGGCTTAACATTGTTTTTTTTCTTAAGGTAACTTGCAAACGCATTCGTATAATCATTTAATTCTTTATATGAGAGTTTTACATTTTCGAAGGTTACGGCTATTTCATTTGAATGCTTCTTAACCAGATCTTCGAATAAATCCAGAATAGTTTTATTTTTTTCGTAGGATACATGGGTATCATTAAAATCATTAAGTATTCTTAATTTTTCCGATTTTTCAATGTATGAAACTTCTTTAAGTAATATTGATGGATCCTTACTAAAACCAGTTAAAACATTTTCAAAATGTGTTTTTATTTTAATTACATCTTCTTCCTTATACAAATTACCATTATACTGAAATTTCACATCAATACTTTCCTTATTAGGAACGACAAGAATATCAAAATCATAATGGGTATTGGTTTCGTGTTGAGCGGATAGTATAGAAACCTCTTCGCTATTATTTCCTAAATCTGAATCGGTGTCAAGCTCATTAATTGCATAGTTCTCAAATACCAAAATATGATCTAATAAATCCATACCCAATTGACTTTCAGATTGGACCTCGGATAAATTCAAATAATGATGATCTAAGCTTGAAATTGATGCATTATGTACTTGATTAATTAAGTCTAATACCGACATCTCTTGATTGTAACGAATTCGAACCGGAATTGTATTTATAAACAATCCAACCATATCTTCTATTCCGTTAATATCACTTGGTCTACCCGATACAACAGATCCAAATACTACATCGTCTGTATTATTATATTTAGATAATAAATATCCCCAAACGCTTTGTATAAAAGAGTTTTCGGTTATCTTGTTTTGGGAGCATATGTTTCTAAAATTAGATAAATCATCCCCTTGAATCTTTAAAACTTGTTGTTTTGCAAGATATTTAGAAGTGCTTTCTCCAATTTTTTCAAAAGGTAAAACAGCTTTTATCGAATAATCACTTAAATAATCTTTCCAGTATGATTTACTTGCTACCCTATCTATTTGTTCTAACCATTGTATATAATTTGAATAAGGAACAACTTCTGAAAGTGATATTGGTTGATTAGATTGTAGAGATTTGAGTATTAAATAGAATTCATTTATTAAAATACTACCACACCATCCATCCATTATTATATGATGGTTGTTCCATACAAACTCATAGTTGTCTTTTCCTAAATCCAATACAGTTAATCTTATTAAAGAATCTTGTTTAATTTCAAAACCACGTTCTCTATCTTTTTCTTTAAAATCTAATATGAAAAGTTCTCTTGATTCTGCAGATGATAAATCAGATATATCTTTGTATACGTATGTTTTGCTTACCTCTTTTCTTACTATCTGCAATAAACTATCTGAATCATTAATAAAACTTGTTCTTAAAATGGAATGACGGTTAATCAAGAGCTCGTAACTTTGGTGGATATGATCTATTGTAACTCCAGGCATGTGCAACCTATAACTACGTTGAGAACAATAGGTAGCTTTATCTAAACTCGAAATCCAATGATAATAAATCCCTTCTTGTAAAGGAGATAATTTGTATACATCTTCAATATTATTATTCTGATTAAGTACAGAAAGTTCTGATATAGATAACTTTTTGTGTGTTAAGTCATATGGGGTTAAATAAGACTTATCTTCTTTACTTAACTCTTTAATAATGGTTTCTAATGCATTTTTATAGGCATCAGCCAAATCCAAAATCTGCTTTTCTTCATAAACCGATTCATTATATGTAATATACATCTGCAGGGCTCCATTGATAAGCATTCCTGAAACCCCAATCCTTTTATCCAATCGATTATTTAGATTTGAAGATTCTACTCCTTTATACTCTTCAGAATATGTGAAAGCTCCTTCCTTATCTTTATTTTTTTGATTTACTGTTCCTCCAAAATCCCCCAAATAATTGAATACAACACTAGAGTTACATTCTCTTTCAAAATCTTCTTTTAGATACTTAAGAATTCCATACCCAATTCCTTTATTTGGGATTTTTCTTAATGCTTCTTTAACTTCAACTAAAGATGTTCTAAAATCTAAATTATCACTAATCTCTAAAGAAAAAGGGGACAAACTAGTAAACCAGCCGATTGTTCTGTTTATATCAACATCATCAGATATACTTTCACGCCCATGACCTTCTAAGTCAATGATCACATTATTAGCACCAAATATTTTCTGGATACCTATTCCTAAACCTGTCAATAGTATATCATTAATTTCTGTGTTATATACACGATGCGTTTTTGTTTGTAAAAGCTCTACAGTTTCATTTGCTAAAGTGAAATGTGTACTTCTCACTTCTCCCGTACTAACATCTAATCTTTGTTTTTGAGATTTGTAAAGAGGTGTTGTATTTGTTGAAATAATATCTTTCCAATATTTTTTCTCCTTGGTCAAAGTACTACTTGAGGCATATTTATCGAGTGTATTTGTCCATTTTTGAAATGAATCCGTTTTCTTAGGTAAAACAATATCTTTTTGCTTTTCTAAATCATTATAAACATGACCCAAATCTTCTAATAATATCCTCCACGATACCCCATCAATTACTAGGTGATGTATCACCAATAAAAGACAATCCTTGTCTTTAAGCCTAAATAGTGCAACCTTAAATAAAGGTCCATCTTCTAAGTTGATACTTGATTGAACAGAATTACATAACGAATTCATTTCAGATTGGTAATCATTCAATTTTGATAAATCATGAATATCCAATGAATAAGATTTATGATCTAATCCTTTGTTTTCTTGGCGCCATGCACCTCCCTCTTTCCTAAAAGTCATCCTTAGGGCATCATGATGTTTCACCAAAAACTGTAAGCTTTTGTCTAATATGATGGAATCTATCGGTAACGTACTATCGAGCATTACTGATTGATTATAATAAGATTTATCTGAGAACGAATCCGTAGTCAGAAACATTTTTTGAATCGGGCTTAGCAAAACTTCACCATCTACCGTTATTTGACTAACAACATGAGTAATTTGAGTTAGCTTTTTAGATAAATGAGACAATTGAGGTGTTTGCATTAAATCAGATACTTTTAATGCATATCCTTTTTGTTTTAACCTCGAAACTATTAATATACTCTTTATTGAATCCCCTCCTAAATCATAAAAGTTATCGTAAATACTAATCCTGTCACGCTTTAATACCGACTTCCAGACATCTACAAGAATCTGATCTTCTGCATTACGAGGTAAGGCATATTCTACTTCATTTGATAGTTGTAATTCAGGGTCTGGTAATAACTTTTTATTAACTTTTCCATTAGATGTTAAAGGGAATTCTTCTAAATACACAAAATAACCCGGAATCATAAAAGTAGGTAATCGATCTTTTAAATAAGATCTTAATTCTGAAACATCCAAAGGTCCACTGGCTTTATAATATGCCACCAAATCTTTATCTCCCAAAGTTGATTCCTTTGCTATAACAATTACTGCATCTATTTCATCTTTTGATAATAATAAATTTTCTATCTCTCCTAGCTCTACTCGATTACCTTTTATCTTTACTTGGTTATCGATTCTTCCAATAAACTCGATAGTTTCATCGGGTAACATTCGTACCAGATCTCCTGTGCGGTAAACCTTACCCGCCCCTTCTTTAAATGGATTCTCTATAAAATGACGCTGGGTTAACTCGGCATTGTTAAGATAACCTCGAGATACTCCTGTCCCGCCAATCAACAACTCACCAGGAACACCCTTGGGACATAACTTCAATTGTTTGTCAACAACATAGATCGAAGTCGATGAAAATGGCTTACCTATAGGAATCGAAGTATAAGAATTATCTTCCGCTAATGAAATTAATAACTTCCCTATGGTAGTCTCTGTAGGTCCATAATGATTCAACAATTCAACATCACCTTTCTGAGTCCTAATCTTATCAACATATTCAACCGATAGCCTATCACCACCAAAAATAATCATACGGTTTGGCAGCAATAACTCATCGCCTTTTGATAAAGCGTTCCAATGAGCCGGTACAATCTTTATGCAATCTATACTATGCTGCTTAAAATAAGAATGCATCCCTTCTACATCCCGTAGCAAATCCTTGGATGGTAAATGTAAAACACCCCCTGACAATAAAGAGCCATACAAAACAGTATTCCCAAGATCTGTCGCTATATTGGACATTAATGCAAAACTGCTACTCGATTTAATTGAGGTATGAGTATAAAGACCAATAATGTAATCTGACAAATTACCGTGGGTTACCATTACACCCTTAGGATGACCCGTAGATCCCGATGTGTAAATAACATAGGCTAGATCTTTGGGATAAGCAACCGGCAATGTAGAAGCAAATTCTAAATCCTTTACCATATCCCATAACAAATCAACATTCAAAATATCAACCTGATAATCCTTGGAAGAATCAATAGCTCCCGATATAGAACATAAAGCCTTGATATTGGTGTCTTCTATAATGTATCGTATACGCTCATCGGGCATATCAGAATCTATAGGAACATAACAACCTCCTGATTTAAGAATTGCCATAATCGAAATGATCGACCAACTAGAAACAGGCATTAAAATACCTATTAAATCATCTGACTCTACATCATAATGATCAACCAAATATTGGGCTAGTCGATCTGAACGATCATCAATCTCTTTATACGTAAAAGAGCCATCAGAAGAAACTATCGCTAAAGCATCTGGCGACGTGCTAACCTGACTCCTAAACAAATCTAAAACAGTTAAATCCCCTACTACAGAATCTAAAACCATAGAATCCAAATACGAACTATCAACATCAGATAAGTAATCAAAATCTTCAATTTTTGTTTCACTCTTTTCAAGAATCTTTCTAGTCAATTCTTGATAATGCTCCAAAAATTTTTCTATCATCAAATGATCATATATATCTGTATTATATGTTAAACTTAATGATAAATGATCTCCGACCTCTTCAAAAATAAATAGCATATCGAATTTGGACATGGCACTCCCACAATCCTTTATCACTTCTATTTCTGTTGTGGACATTTCTAATGTTTCATCAACCTCTCCAACATTTTGCAGTACTACTCTTATATCCAATAATGGATTCCTTGCAGTATTTTCATTTATCTTCAGCTCATCACATAACCTATCAAAAGGATACATTTGGTGTGTATAAGCTTCTAATAAATTTTCTTTTACATTCTGATAGAACTGATCGAAAGAAATACCACCATTAATTTTATTTCTTAATGCTATAGTATTAATATAAAAACCTATTTGATCTTCCAAATCTGAATGATCTCGACCGGCTACCGAACTCGTAATTACTATATCTTCTTGGCCAGTATATCTGTAAAACAATACTTTTAATAGAGATAATAAAAACATAAACACGGTCCCTTCTTTTTGTGCAGCATAATTCCGTATAGCTAGTGTATCCTTTTTGCTAAAAAAAGTTTGCACCATCCTACCATTGTAAGTTTTTAGCAAAGGGCGTTGTTTATATGTGGGTAAATTAAGAATCTCCAAATCTCCAGAGAGCTTTTCTAACCAATAATCTCTGTGAATTTTGTATTGATAAGTGTCTAGTTGAGCTAGTTGCCATGAACTAAAATCTTTGTATTGTATTCTTAATTCTGAAAGTTGTAGCGATTTGTTTTCAGAATAATGTTCATAAAATGACGATATATCACGCAATAAAACATTCATAGACCAACCATCACTTATAATATGATGCATATTATAATAAAGCACATATTCTGAATCAGTTACCTGTAATAAAACCACCCGTAAAAGAGGCCCTTTTTCTAAGTCAAATGGCAGGTAAGAATCCTTTTTAATGAAGTCCTGTGTGGATTTCCAAGGGTTTTTGTCTTTGGTGAAATTCTTATATCCAATATCAAAACCAAGTTCTGATAATTCTAAAACTACCTGATATACCTTTCCATCAGAATCTTCTTTAAAAACAGTACGCAAAATCTCATGACGTTCTAAAACACTAAGTATTGATCTTTTAAGGCTTTCTAAGTCCTGAACATCTTTTAAGTTGAATGAGTTAGGCATATTGTATGATACAGAGGCTTCTTCTATTTGGCTAAGAACCCATAATCTACGTTGTGCGTCTGAAATTGGATAGTTGTTAGCAACAGGAGCTACAGGTATAATAAAATGTTCATTTTTATCAAGAGAAGAGATTAAAGCTACATGAGACGCTAATGAAGTATTTGAAAAAATGTCTTTAATAGAAAGCTTAACATTAAATGCCTTATGATATTCATTTGTTAACTTAATTCCTTTCAGGCTATGTCCTCCTAAATTAAAAAAATCATCATTGACCCCTATTTGATTTCGCTCTAAGACATTTTGCCAAATTGTTACTATTTTCTTCTCTATTTCATTTCGTGGAGGGACATACCTTGATTCTGAATCCAACTCCAAGTTTCTATAATCAGGTAAAGCTTTATAATTAATTTTCCCATTGGTTGTCAAGGGTACCTCATCAATAGCAATAAAATAATTTGGAATCATATAAGAGGGTAAAAAATCTTGTAAATAGCTTCTTAGGTCAGAAACCATTAAATCTTTTGAAGAGGTATAATAAGCTACCAGATCTTTATTTCCTAAAGAATCTTCTTTGGCAATAACTACAGCGGTTTTGATTTCTTCTCTTTCAGATAAAGTATTCTCTATTTCCCCTAGTTCTATTCTATATCCTCGAATTTTCACTTGACTATCCTTTCTTCCAAAAAACTCTATAGTACCATCTTTTAACCACCTTCCGATATCTCCAGTTCGATACATAAACTCTCCTTTTAAGAAAGGATTGGGAATAAATTTTTCTGCACTCAATTCTGAATTATTGAGATATCCAAGACCAACACCTAGTCCCGAAATACAAATCTCTCCTTGTACTCCTATTGGTAATAGTTCCAAAGAAGCCCCCAAAATAAAGACTTTCACACCAGAAATAGGCTTTCCTATTACGACCTGTTGATCTAACTTTAATTCTGAAACAATGCAGCCTACAGTTGTTTCT
Organism: Aquimarina gracilis; assembly: GCF_035285365.1. NCBI lineage: Bacteria > Pseudomonadati > Bacteroidota > Flavobacteriia > Flavobacteriales > Flavobacteriaceae > Aquimarina > Aquimarina gracilis. Next base: position 659,717 of record NZ_JAYKLX010000002.1, read on the forward strand.
GTAGGTCCATATTCATTAAAGACACGAATAGATGGATTAATATTTTTAAGCGTTCGAACATGATCCAGATTCACTTCTTCTCCTCCAACTATGACACATTGTATATTTGAAGATTCAATATCGAGTTGCTCGAGCAAACTAATATGGGAGGGAGTAAGTTTAATAGTGTTGATATTATTAGACTCATCAAAGCTATCTATTAAAACATTTGACAACTCATCATCTTGTGAGTAAATTTTTAAGCTTTTTCCCCGAGTTAACACACAAAAAATACTCGTAATGGTTAAATCAAAAGACAATGATGTAAATAGTCCAAAATCGCCAATATCATCATTAAAGTAATAATTGTTTGACCATTGGATGTAATTGGATAAATTACCATGAGATAGCATGCAGCCTTTTGGTTTTCCTGTAGAACCTGATGTGTAAATAATATAAGCTAAATCAGTTTTTTCAACCGGAATTGCATTAAATATCTTTTTTTCTAATTTGTCTAATTGATCATCAACTTTAAATATTAAACCAGAGTAGCACTTCAGATCCTTTTCAAAAGCTTTTTGGGTAAGTAAAATATTTATTCCTGTATCCTCTATTATATATGATTTTCGGTCTTTTGGATAAGTAGGATCAATAGGAACGTAAGCTCCTCCCGCTTTTAGGATTGCCAAAATAGAAATAATCATTTTTTCAGATCGATCTTGTAAAATGCCAACCAAATCACCTTTACCAAGGCCACAATTATCTTTTAAGTACCAGGCCAATCTATCTGAGTAATCATCTAAGACCTCATAGTTAAAAGATACTCCTTCATAATTTATCGCTTCAACATTTGGAGCTTTAAAGACCTGACTTTTAAACAAATCAATTACTGGCGTATAAACGATCTCATTTATCGCTTCATTATAATTTATAGAAGTTTTATTGAAATTATTAAATAACTGATTTTTTTCTTTCTCGTTCAGGTAGTCAAGGTTGGACATTGATAAATCAGGAGAATTCATTACCTCTTCAAGTATCATCTGGAAATGGTTCATCAAACCCTTCATCATATCAGCGTCATATATATCATTGTTAAATATTATTTCGAACGAAATAACATCGCCCAATGGCATAAAATGAAATTCAATATCATTCTTATTTGCAACAAATCCTCGATCTTCAATAACACCTGGGTTAGTCATTATCGAAGTGTCGCTGTTATTGATATTACTTTCATGAAAGGTTAGGGAAACATCATACAAAGAAGTTCGACTAGGATCATAATTCAATTCTAGCGCTTCGATGATTTCATCATAAGGATATTCCTCATGTTCGAAATCTTCCAAAGTGTTTTCTTTAACTCTATTGTAAAACTTCACAAAACTATCATTTGGACTTATTGTGTTTCTAATAGCTAATACATTAACATAAAACCCTATTTGATCTTCTAAGTCCGGATGTGATCTCCCTGCAACCTGACTTCCGATTAATATGTCTGTATTATGCGTATACTTATGCAAAAGAACATTTACTGCGGAAAGCGTTAACATAAATAAACTTCCTTGATGATTTTGAATAAAATCATACATCTTTTTACTTAAATCACTAGATAGAAAAGTACTTAAGTATCGACCATTACTTGTCTGAAAATTAGGTCGTTTCTTGTACGATGGTAAATCAATTTTTGGAATTTCACCCGATAACTTATCTACCCAATATTTTTTATGCTCTTGATATTCAGGCTTTGTTAATTGATTAAATTGCCAAGCAGAGTAATCCTTATACTGGACTCTTAGTGGAGGAACATTAACAGGAGTTCCTGCTTCATAGGCCCTGTAATAACTCATCATATCTCGAAGCAGAATATCTAAAGACCATCCATCGCTTATAATATGATGCATGTTAAAGTGAAAAATATACTTATCATCTTCAACGTGAAGCAATGCTACTCTTAACAAAGGACCGCACTTAAGATCAAATGGTTGGTAAGAATCATGATCAATATACAATTGATATTCTTTTACGGGATCCTCCTCATTCCTAAAATCTTTGAAATCAACTTCAAAATTAAACTCTTCCTGTGTTAAAACGAACTGTCTCACTTCGCCAGATTCAACCTCTTTAAATACAGTGCGTAATATTTCATGTCGTTCTATAAGTGAAAAGATAGCCCTTTCAAAAAGAGAAATATTATAGTTCCCCTTTAATTCAATTTGAGTGAATATATTATACGCCCTGGCCTGATCTTCAAATTGATTTAATATCCATAAACGCTGTTGTGAATTTGAAATTAAATAATGCTCATTCTCAGGTACATTATCAATGTTGGAATAGACCTTATCACCATTCTTTTTAAGGTTACTTAAATATAAAATCAAATCTTCTTTCCTAGATTTAATTTCTTGTATAATAGCTGGATTAACTCCTTTATTTGGAATTTTCACAGATAATTCTCCTTCATTAAGGCTTATATGAATGTTTTCTTTAATAAGCTTAGACAGAAATGTTTTCATTTTGAAGTTATGTGATTAGCTTTATTTGAAATTTTTGTTATTTCTCTTCTCTAATTATTTACCTTAACAACTGTTTTGTCAAATTTGAAAAGCAAATGGTGGATATTTAGGCAGTAAACATTAAAAAGAATAGATGCTCATCTAACCAAGAGGCTATTATAGATGAGCAGTACCGAATTGCAAGAAAAATCCAAAAAAGTATCCTTGCAATATGTTTATGTATAATCAGGTTTTAAAATTATACTTCCTCCGAGGTGAATAAATCTACAGTAGAAATAGAGGAGATAGGTTTAGATAAGTGATCAACCAAAAAATTTGATAATGTTCTAAAAGAAACCATCAAATCTATTATTGTCTCTCTATCGTACAAATCGGTATTATAGTTTATATTATACCATAGACAACCACCTAGTTCACGAAAATCTATTTCTACATCATATTTTGCTACAACTGTATCTACATATTTTTTTCCGATACCAAGTTCCAAAATCGATCCTTTCTTAATTCCAGCTATTTGAAAATCTTCAAGTACCTGCTCTTCCCGTTGAAGGACCATTGCCGTATCGAAAATGGGGTTTCTGCTAGGATCTAAGGAAAAATCAATATCCTGGATTATCTTTTCATATGGATACATTTGAAACGAGTACGATTTTGAAACAACTTCTTTAACTTTTTCGTAGAACTGAATAAAGCTCTCATTGGGGTTAATCCTACTGCGAATGGCAATCATATTTATGTAAGGTCCTATTTGTCCTTCTAAATCTGGATGATCTCTACCCAAAGCCTGTGTCCCGATAACTAAATCCTTTTGGGATGTTTGGAAATAAAGAAAGACCTTCCATAAGGTCATAAGACCCATAAAAAGATTTCCTCCCTTATCGTTCACAAAACTTTTGATCTTATTACTTGTTTCAATTGAGAAGTTTGTTCCTAAAAGTTTCCCAGAAAATGTTTTTGTTGCTGGTCTTTCTTTTTGATTAGGTAGATCAAGTATGGGCAAGTTTCCAGATAAGTGAGTAGACCAATAATTCTTATGCTCTTTTAATCTATTATTTTCAAGACATTTTGATTGCCAATTTGCAAAGTCTTTGTATTGAATTTTTAACTCAGGTAACGATGGAGAACTTCCATCTTTAAGTGCTTCAGAAAAAACCATTGCTTCTCTGGTAAAAATCTCTATAGACTCTCCATCTGCTGCAATACTATGCATATTATAATAGAAAATGTATTTTTCTTCTTCAATTTTAAATAATGCTGCCCGAAATAACGGTCCATTTTCCAAATCAAACGGCAAGTAAGCATCTTTATTTATGAACTCGCCAGCTTTTTCTTCTTTATCTTCTACATTGCTGAAATCAAAATAATCGATTTCGAAATTCAGGTCTTCTCTCGACAATATATATTGTCTAACCTTACCTGATTCGTTTAATCTAAAAACGGTCCTTAAGGATTCATGTCTATCGATTCCCGCATTCAAAGCCTGCATAAACCTATCTTTGTCTAAAGCAGCTCCAAATTCTATGGTTCCTGGAACGTTGTAAGCTATCGAGCCTTTATCTAATCGGCTTAAATCCCAAATACGTTTTTGAACATATGATAACGAATAGTTTTCTTGTTGAGATAAAGTAGGAATTTGGTCAGGGTCTGCCAGTTTTGACAGATACTCAATTAATTCTGTTTTTTTAGCCTTAATCTCACCTATTATTTCTGGATCAACTCCCGTTTTGGGTACTTTTACAGATAATTCACCTTCTTTTAAACTAAGGTAAATGTTTTCTTTCACTAATTTTTGCAAAAATGTTTTCATCAGATGATTTGTGTTTCATTTAATTGATTAGAAATCCTTGTTAGGTCTTACTAACATCCTAATAAGGTTTTTCTAACATTTTAAAGAGTTCTGATTCAAGGTGAATTTTCTCTCCTTTTTTAACATAAATTTTACCTTCACTCCAAATAGCATTTACTTTTCCCCAATCCATTACACTTTGTACATCTGGGAAAAATCCTTTACCGCTATGATTTGCACTTGTATTACATAAAAGAGGTACTCCACTTAATTTCTTATATTCTTGAAGTAAGCCATATACTTCTGGATTATCTTGTTCGCTTACCGTTTGAAGTCGTGCAGTTCCATCTAAATGGGTAATTGCTGGAATCTTATCTATCCATTGATCTCTAACCTTATGATCATATAGCATATATGGGTCTGGAGTTCCCGGGCTGAAAATTTGTGGCGCATCTTCTACGATACATATTGGAGCAACTGGCCTGTAATCTTCTCTTCCTTTAATCTTATTTAATACTCCTTTCATTGTAGTTGAAACCGGGGCTGACAAAATGCTTCTGTTCCCCAATGCTCTTGGACCCAGTTCTGCCCTACCATTTAAGAAAATAATTGGCTCATTAAATTCATGTATTATTCTAGCCAATTCTGGAATAGCACAATCTACACTAGTCCATAAGTCATTATCCTGAAACTCGTTCAAAAATGGACCGCTATAAACATTCCAGTCTAATGCCAGTTCCTCGGTATGTTTCAACATTTCACAGCATGCTGCTCCAACGGCACTACCCGAATCGTTTGGAAAAGGAGGAACCCAGACATCTTCAAACATACCAGAATTTCTTATAGCACTATTCCATTTTATATTTAGGGCACAACCACCTACCATACATAGGTTTTTCTTTTGCATTGGATAGCGATCTACCAAACCTTTTAATTTCACCAATAATATTTCCTGTAGAAAGACGTGATACGTAGCCATGAGATCAACAGGTTTTACATCATTAATTTCTCCATAGATTACAAACTCTTTTAGAAGGTTTGTTGATCTGTTAATTAAAGTTTTTAAATCTGTAATTTTATCTGTTAGAATTTCTCCTTCGTTTTTATTGAACGTGTCTTTAAAAAAACTTAAGACTTCTGGAATACACTTTCCCAAAGCTATATAAGCCATTACTTTACCGGCAATAGAAAGTCCTTCACCTTCAAAATTTGTAAAGGGATTATAATTGGACGCAAAAGATGCATAACTATCGCCCTTTATGTGAAAAATCGGTCCTAAATTATCTATTTTCCTAGTGGTGGCATTGAAGTAAAAACATTGTGGAAACATTCCTCCATCCCAAACCAACACAAAAGAGTCTTCTTTATTTTTTGCAAATGGACTTGTACAATATGCCCCCATTAAGTGACCCGAAATATGTAAATAACTATTATAATCAAAATCATTTGACAAATAGGAAAATGATTGTTGTTCTAATACGTCCTCATCTTTTACAAGCATCCCATATTTACCAAATTCAATTTCGAATTCCCGACCCAACATGTCTTTAATTTTGGTAAAAAAAGAGGCCGCATCATTTTCTTTTCCAGCGGTTTCCTCATTATATTCTCCCCAGCCATCAATTACGAACTTATCTACATTTTCAATTTTATACCCATGTTCATTCAGTACTGACGCTAAAAACCTTAAGTCAAGGTCTAGCAGACTTGAAAATCTTGGATTGTTATTCAGTTTTTCCATTTCATAACTGAAAATCAATTTATCATTGTCAATTAATGCTATTGCACCGTCGTGAGTAAGTTTTAAGCCACAAATGATCATATCTTGTATTTTTAATAATTAATTTTGAAGGTTTTGTTAGTTATATTTTAATTTCACTGAATTCACTCTCATCAATTTCTTCGGCTTCTTTAAACCTTAAATCAATCTGAATTCTTTCTGCAATTAACTCGATTGTGTTTTCTACATATATACCTCTTAGGTCATATTTGAGCCCAAATTCTTTATTAATTGTATTTAATACTCGTATCCCTCTGAGACTATTTCCCCCGGCCTGGAAAAAATCGTCTTTAATACCAACATTGTCAATTTGTAAAATCTCTTTCCAGATTTCTACTAGTTTTTCTTGGATTTCGTTGGATGGAGATACATACTCTTGTTTTATTGCAGGTACCGGAAGAGCACTTCTGTCTATTTTTCCATTTTGAGTAAGAGGTATTTCGTCCAGTTTCACATAAATTCTTGGGATCATGTATTCTGGCAAAGTATTTTTTAGGAGATTCTGAATTTCTTGATCATTTATTTCCTGATCTGAAACAACGTATGCAATTAGCTGTTTTGAACCACCATTACTATCGAAAGCCGTAACTACTGATTGTTTAACCCTTTCTATTGTATTAAGTTTAGACTCTATTTCTTCTAATTCTATTCGATAGCCATTAATCTTTACTTGATGGTCGTTTCTTCCCAAGAATTCCACAGTACCATCTGGCATCCAACGAGCTAAATCTCCTGTGAGATAGAGTTTTTCATCTTTGATAAATGGATGATCTACAAATCTTTCTTTTGTAAGTTTTTCTCTATTCAAATACCCATTGGAGAGACCATCCCCGCTTATACATAATTGCCCAACTGCACCAATAGGCATTAGCGACAAATCTTCGTTTAATATATATACTTGTGTATTTGCAATTGGCTTACCAATAGGGACGGAAACACCAAACTCTTCATCTTTTGATAGCTTAAAACATGTGCTGTAGGTGGTATCTTCTGAAGGACCGTAAAGGTTTCTAACTTCTATATCGTACTTAGAAAGCTCTTCAGCAATATCTAATGGAAAAGGTTCTCCAGCAAGATTAATAGCTGTTACATTTTTTAGATCATTATCATTTTCTAATACGTTTCTTAGACTAGAAGGCACCGTATTTAATAAAATCTTGGAGTCACTTTCTAAATGTTCTCCTATAAATGAAGCATTTTCTAATAATTTAATTTTCTTTCCGGCAGATAGTGTGAAAAAAATCTCAAAAACCGATAAATCAAAACAGTGAGATGTTACCGCATAAACGACATCAAAATCTGTATTTCTAAATTCATCTTTTGCCCAATTGATAAAAGAGGATACATTTTGATGATTAATCATTACTCCTTTGGGGTTACCTGTTGTTCCAGAGGTATAAATGATGTAAGCTAGATCTTTTGAATCCCTATCTATATTTATATTCTCTTTTGAATAATTTTTTTGCTTTTCTTCAAAACAATTGAATTCATCCAAATCAAGAATCAATTTGCAATTGCTGTCATTTTCAATAAATTTTATTCTTTCTTCAGGATAATTTATATCTACCGGAATATATGTGGCCCCGACTTTAAGTAATGCAAGTAAAGAAACTATCAGTTTTTCACTTCTTGGAAGTTTTACTGAAACAAAGTCATTTTTTTGAATGTTTTTCTCCTTGATAAGATAATCTGCAAGAGCATTAGATTGTTGATTAAGTTCGGCATAGCTCATTTCTAAATTTTCAAACTCTAGTGCAATATGGTCTGGGACTTTACTTACCTGTTCTATGAACATGTCCAATATAGTCTCATTTGTATCATACTCCTTTTTGGTATCATTAAATCTTTCTAGTAGTTTTTCCCGTTCATCCTTTAACAAATATTCTACTTTACTAATACTCGCTTTTGGGTTGTTTAAAAATTCTTTTAATAGTCTTTTGTAATGTAATATGAAACTTTCAACTACTTCTCGATCATAAATATCTGTATTGTATTTTATGATAAAATCCACTCCTCCTTTTACCTCTGTAATCTCGATTTCCAGGTCAAATAAGATCATTTTCTCACCAAGATCCTGTATGTCTTCTCCTACTATACCATCTTTTGAGACTTCTGAAACCCCCAAGTAATTAATCAATATGTCAAAAAGAGGATTTCTATTGGCTTCTCTTCGACCATTAAGATCTTCTAGAAGTTTATCAAACGGATACATTTGATGCTCTAAAGCCTTAAGAGTATTTGTTCTTATTTGGTCATACAGTTCTTCAAAATTATTACTCGGGTCAATTTGATTGCGTAAAGCCAAAGAGTTTATATAGACTCCTATTTGATTTTCAAGATCTGCATGTTCTCTTCCTGCAATTGGATTTCCTAAAACGATATCCTTCTCGCCGGTGTAATGATAAAGTAGTGCTTTGGTTGTTGCCAACAGCCCCATAAATAAACTTCCTCCTCTTTTTTTGGCCAAGTCTTGTAGTTTCGATATTATTTCTCTTGAAATATGGGTACCTATACTTTTTCCAGCATATGTTTTTTCTTTTGGCCGCTTTTTATTTGTAGGTAAATCTATGGTTGGAATTTCACCATTTAATAATGACAACCAATATTCTTTATGTTCTTGATGGCTTGCGTCATTTAGCAAGTTTAATTGCCAGGCTGCATAGTCTTTATATTGAATTCGAAGAGGGGAAATCTCGGGAACTGAATTTGAGATATACGCTTCATAATACGTGATTACATCTCGAGCTAGAATCTCCATCGACCATCCGTCACTTATGATATGGTGCATATTGTAATAGAAGACATATTTGTCGTCTGAAACTTGAAGTAGACTTGCTCTTAGTAATGGCCCTTCCGATAAGTTGAATGGCTTATAGGCATCTGCCAAGGTGTAAGCGTTCGCTATTTCCTCGGGGTTCTCATTATTTCTAAAATCACGAAAATCAATAGTAAAAGATACTTCTTCAGGACTTAAAATAACCTGGCAAGGTTCTCCATTATTATCTTCTTTGAAAATTGTTCGTAGTATTTCGTGTCTTCCTATAACCGATTTTATGGCACGTTGAAAACAATCAATATCATAGTGCCCTATTAATTCAATTTCAGTTGGCAAATTATAGGCTGCAGACCCTTCTTCGAACTGACTCAATATCCATACTCTTTGCTGGGCATTGGATAAAGGATAGCTTGTTTCTACATCTATAACTGGTATTGGTGACATTACACTATTATTATTCCTACTCTTTAAATATTTAATGATCTCATCTTTGTTAGATTTTATCATCGCTATTTGATCAGGAGAAATCTTATTTTTATAAGAAGCTATTTTAATATCATCTCCCTGCAAGAACAATTTAATTTGCTGTTCTTGAAGCTTTACAAAAAGATCTTTTACATTTATCTTTGATGTAGTGTTCATGTTTGATTGTTTTTTTGTGACTTAACTATTCGTTATTTGTGCTTTAATTCTCGAGGGGTCAGAAAGTGCAAAAATGAGTCTTTCTATTTTTTAAATTGATTGTACACAAAAGGAGTTTGGATGAAAAAGAATTTCAATTTCACCAACTTTTTTGATACAACTATACTACTTCAGGTTTTTTTATTAACTCAAAAATTCTTGAGGTTTAAATGACAATGGTATCTACTTCTTCATTTTCGTTTATATCGTCTTGCATCCATTTTGTTTGATCGATTAACTTCGAGATATCGCCAATGGTCTTATTAGAAAATATATCGGACATTGTTAAGACCACGCCCAGTTTATTTTTCAATTTGTTTATGAGCATTACCGCTTTTAGAGAATCTCCTCCTAATTCAAAAAAGTCATCTTCTACTCCTAGTTCTGTGATTCCAAAGAGGTTTTCAAATAATAAAACTACTTCCGTTTCAGTTTCATTTTGAGGTGCTGTAAAGGATGTTTTTAATACTTTTCGGTTTACTTTAACATTGTTCTTAGGTTTCTCTATATTTTCTGAATTCCTTACAGGATTATTAAGATCTCTTTTGGAAACTATAACTTGTTGTAAATTGTCGTATAAGAAAGAATATTGAAACACCTTGATAAGTTCTTCTGGACAAATCCATTGATTATCATCATGTACACGATCCAAATTTAAAACCGACCATTTAGCATTTTCTTGTAATGTAAGACTATCCATTTGGGATGACGCCGTGGCATAAGCGCCATAAGAAACTCCTCCTAAAAATGAAGATAAACTCGATATTACTTTAACAAAGTCAACATTTCTTTCTTGTACAAATCGTTTGATAGTTAGCAATCCATCTACCCTTAATGAAAAATGCTTTTGTATACTAGCTTCAGTAATACTGGATATTAATTCTATATCTTTTATTTCAGTACATCTTGCTGTATGAATGATACCGTCTATCGCTCCATACTTGTTTTCAATCTTTTTTATTTCCTTTAAAAAAGTAGCATAATCGGTAATATCTACATGAAGACAGACTGCGTTCCCAGGTTGTTGTTTTAACTGTTCATACCGTTGTTTCTCTTTCTCGGTCCACTTAAAAGGACCTTTATTGGAAAAGATAATTACATTAGTTTCATAATCATTAAGTAAATGATTTGCCAAAGTAAACTCAATATCATCAAGAGTACCTGTAATTAAATAATTACCCTGCTTTTTTATTGAAGCGACTTTTACTTGTTCATCTTTTATAGATGGAAGTGATTCATAAAACGAAACCCACCTTTTCCCATTTCTAAAAGCAACGGTGTAATATTTTGTATCATTTTCAAACTCTTTGATAATTTCATTGATGTTGTAACTGTCAATATCTATATCCAAAAAAGAAGCGCATACATTTTGATTTTCTTGAGTTAATACGTTTAATAAGGTACCTGTATGTTGATTGATATATTCCAACTTTTCCTCACCTGTAACACTATGATTTTTATAACTTAGAACTACTATTTTCTTTAAGGTTTTTGTATCCTCCAACTTCAGCCCATTAATAATATTTAATACATGATTAAATATGTAATTATAGTGTAAATAACCTTTTAAATTATCGGTTTTGGTTTGTTTGGTTAGTTCCCAAGTGTAAATAATGAAATCGAAGTTAAAGTCAATCGTACCTATGTGATCTTTGAGTAATTTGTATGTAGTTATTTCTTCCGAATTAATTATAACATCTCCGGATTCAAGAACTTCAAAGTGTTCTCCTTTCAGAACCTTCAGCACATTTTTACCGTTTTCTTCTAGCTTATTAACAAGTTTCACAGAGAATTCTGAAGTATCTGCGAAGACTATATAATTATTTGCATTCGAAAATTCAGTCTTTTCAAAAATACTATTAGGCATAGGTTTCCAGGAGGGCATATACAAAGATTCTGAAACATCTTTTTTGATCTGACCCGCCCCACTCAATTTTAAAAGACTTTCATCAATCTTTACTTTTGAAGGAATATCGTACTCATCAAAAGCATAAGTAGGTACTGAAATTTTGTTGGGTTTGTCTCCTTGATAATATTTATCCCAACGAATATCGAGTCCATTTATCCATAGTTTGCCTAAAAAGCCTAAGAAATGTTCATTGTCATTGACCCTCTCTTTTGGATGTCGTATCGTTGTTATCACATCATTTGTTAAATCACGATTTTGACATTTGTTATAGAATGTAGTCAAGGTTCTTCCTGGTCCAACTTCTACAAAAAGTGTGTTATCCTGTTTGATAAGTGTTTTAATTCCCTTTTCAAAGCATACTGCTTCTACAATATGACTACTCCAATAGTTTGTTGATGTAGCTTCATCTTTGGTGATTAAATTACCTGTAATATTAGAAACAAAAGGGATCTTAGGTTCATGAAGTGTTATAGATCGTAACTCTTCTTCAAAATCATCCAAAATCGTTTCCATCATTTTAGAATGAAAAGCATGAGATGTTTTTAAAACAGTAAACTGAATCCCTTTAGTCTCTAATTTCTCTTTTACTTCGGCAATATTTTCTTTCGTTCCTGAAACAACAAAAGAATCTGGCGAATTTATAGCCGCTATAGATACCTTTTTTAATATTTCTTCTTCAATATTATCATGGGGTAAGCCAATACTTAGCATATCCCCTTCGGGTACTTCAGACATTAACTGGGCTCTTTTACTCACAATTTTTAATGCATCTTGAAAGGTAAACACCCCACTAATAGTCGCGGCAACATATTCTCCAAGACTATGCCCAATCATACAACTGGGAGCTATTCCGAAATCAATTAATAACTGCGCCAAGGCATATTCAAAAACAAAAAGTATAGGTTGTGTATAAAGCGTTTGATTGATTAAGTCTGCGTTTGCGTCATTTCCTTCAAACAGTATTTTTCTATAATCAGTTCCATTAAGTTCTTGGAGAGCGTTTAATCCTAAATCAAGAGATTCTTTAAATTTTGGAAAGAAGTCGTATAAATCTCTTCCCATATTTAAATATTGACTCCCTTGACCAGAAAACATAAAAACAATATCGGTTTTTGTTTTCACTACATTTTCCTTAACCTTCTTGTTTTTTAAAACATTGATTAGTTCATCTTTATCTTTTACCACCAGATATTTTGCCAAATCAAATTGTTTCCTTCCAACTTGTAATGTATAGGCTAGATTATCTACATCTACGGTTTGATTCTCAAGAAAACTTAATAACCTACTTTCATAATTTTCTAATGCAGTATCTGATTTTGCCGAATATCTTATCAATTTATAGGGTGAATCTTTTTTATTCTCTTCAAGAGCAGGAAATTCCTGTAGAACTACATGAATATTTGTTCCTCCAATCCCTAGAGAGCTCACCCCTGCAGTGCGTAATTTTCCTTGGTCTGCTATCCATTCTTTTGTTTGATGATTTACATAAAAAGGACCACTTTCAAAATTAATAGTTGGGTTAGCCTCTTGATAATGTAAACTGGCCGGTATTGTTTTATTTTTTATTGACAATGCAGTTTTTATAAGCCCCATGACACCTGCTGCTTCATCGGCATGTCCCATATTAGATTTTATAGTCCCGATTGCGCATTTATGATTGGTGTTATTATTAAATGCGAGATTAAGAGATTCTACCTCTATTGGATCTCCAATTTTTGTACCTGTTCCGTGAGCTTCGATATACGAGACCTCTTCTGGTGAAACCCCAGCTATTTTTTGCGCCAACTTTATACATTCTGATTGTCCATCGACACTCGGCATTGTATAACCTGCTTTTGCATTGCCATCGTTATTCATCGCTGTACCTTTGATGACCGCATAAATGTTATCATTATCTTTTATGGCATCTTCTAATCTTTTTAAGATAACTACTCCTGCTCCATCGGTCCCCAGAGTTCCTGAAGATTTGCTATCAAAGCTACGATTATGACCATCGTTGGACATAATAGATCCTTCTACATATTTATAGCCATTGTCTTCATTTGAAAGCAATCGAATACCTCCAGCTACGGCAATACCACATTCATTAAGCAGTAAACTTCTACAAGCCAAATGAGCTGTGCTTAATGAGGTAGAACAGGCTGTATCTATAAAATAACAAGGACCTTTAAAATTTAATTTATAGGCAATTAATGAGGCCATAAAATTTGGATTGGATAACTTTCCTTTTGTTAATTGATCTACATTAAGATCATTGGTCAACATGGCATGCAAACTCCAGTTTAAATCTTTATTGGCGCCCAAAAAGATTCCTATTTTTTTGGTGTAGGTTTCGGTATCACATCCAGACTTTTCTAACGCTTCCCAAACCAACTGATGCATCATCCTGGTTTGAGGATTCATTATTCTGGCTTCATCCAATGTATAATTAAAGAAAGGATAATCAAAAGCATTAGTGTTTTCAATGAAAGAAGCTGCTTTTATATAGTTTTCCTGGTCTATTTCTTTTTTATCAACTCCTCTATCGATCAATTCCTCATCTGAAAAGAAATGAATCAACTCTTTTTCCTCCACAAGGTTTCTCCAAAATTCTTCTATATTATTTGATTTTGGGAATTTCCCTGACATCCCAATTATTGCTATATCTCGTTTCATTTAAAAAAATAGGTTTAAGAGCTTAGAAAAAAAGCTTGTCATATTTGAAATTTTACATTTCATTCATAAAATCAATCAAATCTTCGACATCTTCCATCTCATTTTCTTCTATTTGAACTTTTTGAGCAGTTTTAGTATTATTAAGCTTTTCTACTAGTGCTCTTATTGTTGGATATTGAAAAAATGAAATGATTTTTAGATCTGTGTTTAAAGTGGTATTAATAAGCGTTAATAATTGAAATGCTTTCATTGAATTCCCTCCAATTTCGAAAAAGTTATCATCAATACTAATCTGTTCTATATTTAGAAAATCTGCCCATAACGTGCATAGCTTTTCCTCAGTTTCATTTCTAGGGGCTACATAGTTTTTGCTTAAAACCGTAGTTTCATTTGGTTTTGGTAACGCTTTATAATCTATCTTCCCATTTGGTGTTTGGGGAAATTCTTCAAGAACAAGAACATGTTGGGGAATCATGTAATGGGGTAAGCGTAATCTTAAAAACTCTTTTAATAAATCATTGTCAACCTTATTTGATATTTTTATATAAGCTATCAAAAAGGTTTGATTGTTTTCTTGAATCGTCGACACTGCACATTGTACTACACTTTCATGATCAAGAATTACATTTTCTATTTCTTTTAGCTCTATTCGATATCCTTTTATCTTTACCTGGCTATCTAATCTGCCTAAGTATTGTAGTTCTCCATTAGGCAACCAACAAGCCAAATCTCCTGTTCTGTAAATTTTTTGACCTTCTTCAAAAGGATTATCTATAAATCTTTCGTTTGTTAATGTTTCCTTATTTAGATAACCAAGAGTTACACCATCTCCTCCGATGCAAAGTTCACCGGATACTCGCACCGGACATAATTGATTATTTGTATCCAAAATGTAAATTTTAGTATTTACAATTGGGGTTCCGATAGTAACATTCTCTTCAGTTCCGACAGTTTTTACCGAAGACCAAATCGTCGTTTCTGTTGGGCCATACATATTATGAATACTAGTTCCCACCTGAGTAACTAACTTTTGAGCCAAAGATTCTTTTAATGCTTCTCCCCCAACCAAAAGTGTTTTGATTCTTTTTAAAGCTTTTTTTCCTTCATCATTTAACAATAATTCTTCATAAAGGGATGGTGTAGATTGAACATGTGTAACCTTATGATTATCAATCAATTGAGCCGTACTTTGGTTTTCGGTTAATTTGTTTAATGTTTTAACAATAAAATCATATTGCATTTTGGACCTTTTTACGGAGTCTTTGAGATCAAAAAGATGACCCAAATTATTTATTACCAACTCGTGGTCAACACCAAAATCTATTAAACAGGCGACCTCATCAACACCAATTTCATGAACTCTACTAATCATTTTTTGACATGTTTCTGGAGTTCCAAATAAGCTACTGGTTTTATAAAATCGTTGATACCCAATATCCAATAGTGGTTCTAAATCATTATCCAAATCAAGATCTAGTTCTTCTGCAATAGGTTTTAAAAGATTGATTGAATTTTTGAGATAGTCTTTAAATGGTTTTTCTACGGTTTGCTTAACAAAATCAAGATTATCACTTACAAATGTATGTAACATTAATGCCACTTTATGATTCTCTGGATTATATCCATTTTCCTGAAGTGTTTGACGATATACTTTTATCTTTTCTTCAAGATCTTCGATACTTTGTCCTAATAGATGAGTTAAAATATTGGCGCCTATCGTACCTGCATATTTAAAAGTTTCTATGCTTCCAGCGGCTGTAATCCAGATTGGTAATTCTTCCTGTATTGGTTTGGGATGTACATAAAACTCAAAATCTTTTCCAACACCATTTTTTCTGGTTACCGATTTTCCTCCCCAAACATTTTTTAAAGTCTCGATCCCTTCTCGCATTACCTGGTGGCGATTTTCATACCTATCGGGAGCCAAAACAAAATCATTTGGATGCCATCCTGAAGCAATAGATAATTCTACTCTTCCTTCAGACAAATTATCTACCATAGACCACTCTTCGGCTACACGTATCGGATCATGTAATGGCAACACCACACTACCAGATCTTAACCTTATATTCTTAGTTATACTTGAAACCGCTGCTGCTGCAACCGAGGGATTTGGAAACTGATCCCCAAAATTGTGAAAATGTCTTTCGGGAACCCATATAGCTTCAAATTGATTTTTATCGGCAAACTTTGCTCCTTCCAACAATAATTCATACTTATTTTGAGGTCCTGTGGCATTATTATGCGTTGGAAAATAGAATAAGCTGAAATTCATTTTTGGCTTAGCTTCTATAGGAACAGGCCTCTCAAGATGCATAACTATTTTATTACCGTTTGTGAGTGTCCATAAAAGTTCAAGAATAGAAATATCAAAACTTATACTTGTCATTGCCAACCAAACGTCTGACTTTGATTTTGAATCAAATTTATGATTCATTCCGGCAATAAAATTGCTTAGGTTTTTATGCGAAACCTTTACTCCTTTTGGTTTACCCGTAGAGCCAGAAGTATAAATTACATAGGCCATCGAAGAAGGTTCTATGCCTACAAATTGAATGTCATCTTTTTGATCCCAAATTATGTCGTCATCCACATTTATAATTTCAAGATTATCTGGTAAAATGTCTTGAGTTTCTGTATTGGCAACAACAAATTTTGTTTCACTATTTTCTAAAATATAATCGATTCTATTAACAGGATAGAAAGGATCTAAAGGAAGATAAGAAGCTCCAGATTTTAATATTCCAAAAATAGCAATCACAACATCTATCGAACGCCCCAAAAATACACCAACTGTAGTATTGGCTTTTACTCCTTTTTCTTTTAAAGAAACAGCCAACTGGGTAGATTTCTGATCTAACTCTCGATAAGAAATCTCTTCGTTTTCACAAACAATTGCCGTTTTTTTAGAAGAAACCCTGGCTTGGTCGACAAATAGGTCAATTACGGTTTTTTGAAAATCAACATTTTGATTAGTATCGTTAAATGAGCTTAACAACTCATTTTTTTGTTCTTCATTTAAATAAGAGATTTCTTGAATTTCGTAAGTGGGATTTTCAATGCATTCCTCCAAAAAATTCTCGAAATTGATAAGAATCCTTTCTATAAATAAATGTTCGTATAAATCTGTATTATATTCTGCACTTATACTTAACTGACCATCAAACTCTAAAAAAGAAAATGTAATATCGTATTTACTTACCAAAGATTTGGCCTCTTCATACGATTCACAACTTAACCCATCAAATAATGTATTGAAACTAGATTCATCATCGTTTTGTTTTTGATAGATCACTAGAACATCAAAAACTGGGGATCTACTTGTATCTCTATTCAGATTCAATCCATTCAAAATATCCCCAAAAGAATAGCTGGAATTGGCATATGCTTTTATCAATATATTTTTTTGATGATCTACTAATTGATAAAAATCATCGGATTTATTAAATCTTGTTCTAATAGGTATTGTATTGATATATAGTCCTATTTGATCTTCTAAATCTTTATGTTCTCTACCAAGAACTGGAGTACCAACTATGATATCGGTTTGATTTGTATACCTGAAAAGCAATCCTTTAAGAGCAGCCAACAACACGGTAAAATCTGTTGTTTTTTGACTTTTGGAAAATGTATTTAGCCTATCAAGCAATCCATCGTTGAATTGATATGACAAACTAGTACCTGCATATGTCTGGATCTGTGGCCTATTTTGAAACGTTGGTAAATTTAAAATAGGAAGCTCTCCCGACAGTTCATTCATCCAAAAAGCATGTTGCTTTTCATTATTGTCTGAAGTAGTGTCATTTACCCAATAGGTATAATCTTTGAATTGCACCTTTAGGTTGGGCAATTCAATTTTTGTTGATGATAAAAGGTTATTATATATGGTCGATAATTCTTTAATTAAAACTTGAAGAGATTGTCCATCAAAAACAATATGATGAATTATCATTGGTAGATAAAAACAATTGGTATCGGCATGTATTACACAAGCCTTTATTAAAGGAGCTTGGGTTAAATCGAAGGGTACATTAATAAACTCAGAGATCTTATCTCCTAGATTATCCTTTGGACTAAGTTTTATTAATTCTAGGTTAAAATCGATCGAATCTTTTGATAAAACCTTTTGCTTGATTTCGCCATCTGTATCCTGAACAAAACAGGTTCTCAAGGCTTCGTGTCTTTGAATAAGTAAATTAAAAGCTTGTGCTAGCAAATCTTTCTGTAAACCTCCTTCTAATTTGAATGTAAAAGGTATGTTATACGTTTTATTTACTTCTGGCATTTGACACAAGAGCCAAAACCTTAATTGAGCAGAAGTTAAAGGGTAATATTCCTGTTCTGGAACAATAGGAATTTGGGTGCTTTGAGAATTTTCTGTTAAAAATGGAATTATTCCCTGTATAGAAGGATTCTCAAATATGTCTTTAAAAGTTACATTAAATCCTGTTTCCGATTTAATCTTATTAATAATTCTGGCAACACTCATACTGCTACCTCCCAAATCAAAGAGCGAGGAGTTTATACTTACCGAAGTGGTCCCTAAAACTTCTTTCCAGATATTTGCCAGTTGTTTTTCGAGGCGAGATTTGGGCTCAACAAACTTAGCATCGGCTACAAAATCATTTTCTGTAGGTGCAGGAAGTCTATCTTTATCAATTTTACCATTGGTAGTAAGCGGTATATTTTGTATCCCAATAAAACAAGAAGGGATCATGTAGGCAGGAAGCTCTTTCTGTAATTCTTCCTTGATTCGTTGTTTATCTAACTTCTTTGCAGTAATAACATAAGCGACAAGCTGTTTTTGTTCCAAAACATTTTTTACGGCTACAACCACTTGTTTTATATCCGATTGTTGCATCAAAGCCTGTTCTATTTCTCCCAACTCTATTCTAAAGCCCCTGATCTTAACCTGTTCATCTGCTCGTCCGGCAAATACAATATCACCATCAGATAACCAACTTGCAAGATCACCCGTATCATACATTTTTTGTCCTTTTAGGAATGGATTTTCAACAAACTTCTCTTTTGTTAGGTCTGGTTTGTTTAAATATCCCCTTGAAACGCTATCACCAGATATAAATAATCGTCCAATATATCCTGGAGGTAAAAGGTGTAATGAATCATCCAGAATATAAACTTGTGTATTTGAAATTGGTTTGCCTATTGGAATGTTGTTTTCATCATTATTAACCTTATAAGAAGTAGTCACTACCGTATTTTCTGTAGGGCCATAATTGTTGTAAATGGTTAGATCTGTTTCCTTACCTAGTTTTAATACATCTCCACCTGTAAGAATGGAAAGATTTTCCATTTGAAACTCATCTTCAACCAGGTTTTGACATATTTGAGTTGGTAAATAACTATGGGTAATACTATTATTTTTTAAGAAAGCAGATAGTTTATTTGTATTAACACGAACTTCACTATCTGATATTGGATAAAGAGTTCCTCCACTAATTAAATAAGGGCAGATTTCCCAAACAGAGGCATCAAAAGCAATCCCAGAAAATAAGGTAGCTTTACTAGTTGTATCTGCGTTATAATAGTTTACGTGCCATTGACATAAATTGGTCAAGCCTTTATGTTCTATCATTACCCCTTTGGGCTTTCCCGTAGAGCCCGAAGTATATATTACATAGGCCAAATCATTTGGTTTTGAAGTAATATTAAGGGACTTAGAACTTATTTTTTGATTCTTAAAAGAATTGATAAATTGTTCGTCAATGAGAATTTTACAATTACTATCTTTTTCAATATATGCAATCCGATCTTTTGGATAATCTGGGTCTATAGGTAGATATGCTCCTCCTGATTTTAGTATGCCAAGCATTGAAATTACCAGCCATTTACTGCGGCTTAATTTCACCCCAACCAAATTTTCTTTTTTTACCTTGTTTTCTTTTAAAAGGTAATATGCCAAATCATTAGATATTACATCTAACTCTTTGTAAGTTAACGATTCTCCATTATAAACAATTGCTTCTTTATTAGGTGTCTTTTTGACTTGTTCTTTAAAAAGTTCTATAAATGTTTTTTCATTAGTATAAGAAGCTTTGGTATCTACAAAATCCTTTAATAAGATTTCTTTTTCCTTTTCAGTTAAAACTGAAATTGTATCTAATGAAGATTCTGGTGATGAAATAATACTCTCAAGTAAAACTTCTATATGCGAAACGATCTGCTTGGCAAATATATCTGTATACGTTGCTGTATTATAGGTTAACAGAAGGTCTACACCTTTTTCTGTTTCCTTGAAGGCAAACTCTAATCCAAATTTTGAAGATGTTCTTTCAATTAGATCACATTCCTTGATTTCGAGTCCTGCAATACTTTGTGATTCTTTTTGTTGATCAAGGCTGTTTTCTAGCGTTAATACAATATCAAATAAGGAATTTCCCGGCAAAGCCAGATCTTCTAGCAATTTGTCATATGGATAGTTTTGGTGATTATAAGCTTCCAAAAGATTGTTTTTAACTTTTAAAAGTAAATTCTTAAAGCTTTCTTTTGGATCTATGGCTGTGCGTAATCCTAATAGGTTAATATAAAAACCTATTTGGTTTGATAACTCAGGATGCTCTCTTCCCGAAACTGGAGAACCTACTATAATATCTTCTTGATTGCTATATTTAAACAATAGCAATTTTGTAAGTGCCATGAGCCCCATATATAAGGTTGCTCCTTGCTCTTCGCAAAACTTTTTGAAAGAATGTATTTGATTGGCATCATAAGATTTACGGATAAGACGGCCTTGATAAGTCTTAATAGGATTACCTATTTTGGACATCGGCAAACTTAAAGTGGTTGTTTTATTATGAAAAAGTTCAAGCCAGTATTCTTTATGCTCTTCTAATTCTGAGTTTTGTAACTGTTTTTGCTGCCATGCTGCATAATCCTTGTATTGAATCTTTAAAGGTGTTAAAGGATTTTTATTTCCAAAAACATAAGCATTGTAGAGTGTAAAAACTTCATTGTTTAAAATCTGAATAGACCACCCATCACTAATAATATGATGCATAACCAGATTAAAAATATACTCGCTATCTGATATTTTGAGTAGCTTGGCTCTTAATAAAGCATCTGAAGTAATATCAAATTCAAAGTTTGATTCTTTAAAAACACTTTTTTCAGCAAGCTTTTCGACCTTGGTTTCTTTACTTAAATCTATATAGTCCAGAACAAATTTATGATCCCGATTAGGTAAAACAACTTGCCTGGGGTTTCCTTCTTTATCCGTTATGAAGTTTGTTCTTAAGATTTCGTGTCGTTCTATAAGCGATTCAAAAGATTTTTGCAACGACTTGACACATAAATCTCCCTTAATTCTATATGTACTAGACATATTATAGGCAATGTTACCTTCATCCATTTGACTCAATAACCATAATCTATGTTGGGCAGAAGACAAGGCATAATCGTCCTTTGGGTCTAATACATTTATTGGTGCATAATCTACCTTCTTTCCACTTTTTTGAGCCAAAATCAATCTAATCAAACTCTCTTTATGCTCTTTGATCTCATTTAATAGTTCCTTGGTTATTACCCCCTTTGGGGCAGTAATATCCAAGTTGTTATCTATTACGTCTATCGAGATGTTTAATTCTTTCAGTCTATCAATTAGTGTATGCATGATATCACGGATATATGATTTCTGTTAATGTTGTGAAATGTGAATAGGTATCTTTCCCAAGAAGTTGGATAAGGAATCAAAGAGCTCCTTTTCTAAAGTTTAAAGGCTATCAAAACCAAAAAATTAAAGTTGAATTAAAAAACGTATTGCATTGTTCTATATAGAAAACTTTTCTATTTCGGTATCTTCAATTTCTGTATTTTGAACCTTGTTTTCTTGGTTCAAAATACTTTGAATTATATCTGATTGTTCTTTAAGAATACTGTTGTAAAATAAAGTGCTTGTCGGGATTTTTACATTAAAAGTTTTATAGATCCCATTGATTAACTTGGTTATTTTCAAGCTATGCCCCCCCAGTTCAAAAAAACTGTCTGTCAAACCAACTTTTTCAACCTCTAATATTTCTTGCCACAAGTGAGCCAGTTGTTTTTCAAAATCATTACTGGGGGCTACATATTCCTTTTGAGTGATTTTTTTAGGTTCAACATCTGGGAGTTTGGTATGGTCAATCTTTCCATTAGGTGTTAGAGGAACAGATTTGATAACCATAAAATGATTAGGAATCATATAATATGGTAGTTTTTCTTTAAGATACTGTTGTAGCTTTTCCAACGTTATCTGCTTTTTCTCTACAAAATATACCACCAATACTTCTTGTTTGTTTACTTCTTTTATCGTTACCAGGGCTTGAGATATATTTTCTGAAAACTGCAGTATTGCATTCTCAATTTCTCCCAACTCGATTCTGTATCCTCTCAGCTTAACTTGGTTATCTTTTCTTCCATAGAACTCGATATTACCATCGGCGAGCCATTTGGCCATATCTCCGGTATCATACATATATGTACCTTTCTTGAATGGGTTTTTAATAAAACGCTGCGAAGTCAATTCGGAGCGATTCAAATATCCTTTGGCTACTCCTTTACCTGAAACAAATAACTTTCCTATGACACCAGGTGGTACTAACTTCTTATTTTCATCTAAAATATAAACCTGCGAATTGGTTATTGGTTTTCCTATTGGAATAGAAGTGTACGATTTACTTTTGGATAATTTATAGAACGTACTGTATGTAGTATCTTCCGATGGGCCGTAAAGGTTTCTAACCTCAACATCGAGTTTTAAGAGGTTTTTGGCAAGATCTATTGGGAAAGGTTCTCCCGCCAGATTTATAGCACTTACATTACTCAAATCGTATCCATTTTCCAAAATATTTCTGAGACTTGAAGGAACGGTATTAAGCAATACTTTATGATCCTCGTTCAGATATTCTCCCATTTCTAAAGCATTCTCCAACAGTCTTATTTTCTTTCCAGTAGAAAGTGTGTAGAAAATCTCAAAAATTGATAGATCAAAACAATGAGAAGTAGCTCCATATACTATATCAAAATCGGTACTTCCAAATTCGTCTTGAGCCCAATTAATAAAAGAAGCAGCATTATTATGAGTTAACATTACCCCTTTAGGATTTCCAGTTGTTCCAGAGGTATAAATTATATAGGCAAGATCTGATGAAACAAACTCAAACTTAGGATTATCTTTGGAATAGTTTTGCTGTTCTTTGTCAAAGGAAATAAACATTTCCTCGTCTATCACCATTATGCAATTACTGTCATTTTCTATATAAGTAATGCGTTCTTCAGGATAATTTACGTCTATAGGAACATATGTAGCACCTGCTTTAAGTACAGCGAGTAATGAGATTATTAATTGCTCATTTCTTGCCAGTTTGATCCCAACAAAATCCCCTTCGAGTATTTCTTTTTCTTGCGTAAGATAATATGCCAATTGATTTGCGCATTCATTAAGTTGTTTATAGGTCAAAACATTATCTTGAGATATAATAGCGACATTATCTGGAGTTTTTAACACCTGTTCTTCAAATAAAGAAATAATGGTGGCTTCATCATCATAATCCGAATAGGTATTATTAAATTCTTCTAATACAAGTTTCTTTTCTCTATCTGTAATAAATTCTATTTCACTAAGTGGAATTTCCGGGGAGCTTACAACCTGATGAAATACCTTTTCCAAATGAAGAAAGACAGTATTTATAAATAAGGATTCATAAATATCTGTATTGTATGAAATACTTAACGATAAATCTTCATCTTCCACAAAAGAAAAAGACATATCAAATTGTGAAGAATCTGTCCTCAATTCATATTCTTTGATTTTAAAGTCGGGAAGAGATTTTCTATTTTCAAAACCAGATAATTGTTTCTGATTATGCAATACAACCAAGATATCGAATAAAGGAGACCTTGAAGTATCTCGAACCAAATTTAATTCTTCTACAAGAAGATCA
Organism: Aquimarina gracilis; assembly: GCF_035285365.1. NCBI lineage: Bacteria > Pseudomonadati > Bacteroidota > Flavobacteriia > Flavobacteriales > Flavobacteriaceae > Aquimarina > Aquimarina gracilis. The sequence goes on from NZ_JAYKLX010000002.1 coordinate 683,734, forward strand.
AATGGTAAATCCTGATGAGCGTAGGCACCGAGTAAGTTTTGTTTTTCCCTACCTAATAGGGTTAAAAAAGTATCTGCATTTTCCAAGTGTGTTCGAATGGCCAAAGTATTTAGGTACAGCCCAACTTGTGATTCTAAATCTGGATGTTCTCTACCAGCTACCGGTGTTCCCACAATAATATCTTCTTGATTGCTATATCGCGTGAGCAATGTCTTTATTGAAGTCATTAAAGTCATAAATAAGGTAACCTCATGTTTTTGCGAAAATTCCTTAAGCTTGTTTAATAACTCCTTTGAATACTTATGAGTGATAACATTACCGGAATATGTTTTAATCAACGGGCGTTTTTTTGTACTTGGTAGTTGCAATATGGGTATTTCTCCTTGAAAAACACTAAGCCAATATGCTCTAGATGCAGATGCATTATTTGTTTTATCTGACAACCAGGTTGCATAATCCTTAAATTGTATTGGTAATTCTGGCAAAGACAATGAACCTTGCAATTGAAGTTGTTTGTAAGCTTCGATAATTTCTGAAGTCAATATCTCTAGTGACCAACCATCACTTATGATATGATGCATTGATAAGAAAAACACAAAATTGTCATTATCTTTCTTAATCAAAGATGCTCTTAACAAAGGGGCTACAGAAAGATTGTATCCCTTATTTTGCTCTTGTTTAATATAATGTCTTACTGATTTATCTGGAGATTTTGTATTTGAAAAATCCTTGATTAATAAACTTAGGTTTACTTCAGATTTATCGGCTATACCATGTTCTAAAATTCCCTCATCGTTATTCTTAAAATAAGAGTATAATATTTCATGTCGATTTATTACATATTCAAAAGCCCGTACAAAATCGCTTTGATTAACCTGCCCATATAGAGCCACGGCTCCAGATATATGGTAAGCGTGATTGTCGGTTTCAAACTGACTTAAAAACCATATTCTTTGTTGTGATGGTGTCGTTGGATAAAAATCACGCGTTGTGGTTTTATTAATTGGCGAAAACTGTCTTTCTTCAAGTGTATCACACAATTTCTCTATAGTAGGATTATTGTAGAAAAAAGAATATGAAACAGACTTTCCCATTCTTTTATAAACCCTATTAATGATTTGAGAAATCATCAAACTATGCCCTCCTAATTCAAAGAAATTATTGGCAACTCCTATATTCTCTTTTTGAAGAACATCCTGCCATATAGCAACCAATTCAATTTGTGTTTTGGTAACAGGCGCCTTATAATTATGATAAGTAGTATTCTCTATTGTTACTTTTGGTAGTTTTTTCTTATCAATTTTCCCATTAATAGTTAAGGGTATCGAATCTATATTAATGTAATAGTTAGGAATCATAAACGATGGTAATTCTGTACTAAGACTATTACTTAACTCGGTATAATCAACAGTTTTACTAGAAACAATATAAGCCACTATCGCTGGATTCGTTTTCTCATTTGCAACAACAACTACAGCCTTTTCTATTTTATCTTGCGAAATCAAAGCTTTTTCGATTTCTCCAAGTTCAATGCGATATCCTCTTATTTTGACTTGATCATCCTTCCTGCCCATGAATTCAATCATCCCTTTGGATGTCCACCTTCCCAAATCCCCTGTTTTATAGAGTTTTTGTCCTTTTACAAAAGGATGATTAATAAATTTCTCTGAGGTTAGTTTTGGACGATTGTGATACCCTCTTGCCAAACCATCACCTCCTAAATAAATTTCTCCAGTAACCCCTACCGCAACAGGACTAAGCTTATTATCTAACACATAACAAGTACTGTTCGAAATTCCTGCCCCAATGGGTATCGTTTGAATATTGTCCTCTAGATCATCAACCGGATAATATGTAGAATAAGTAGTGTTCTCGGTAGGGCCATATACATGATGCAGTTTAACATTGGGATATAATTCTTTAAATCTTCTTACATGTTTTACAGAGACTTGTTCACCTCCAAACAAAACATACTTTAAATTTTTTACATACCCTAATTCCGATTCTACTATAGTATTAAACAAGGCGGTGGTTATAAAAAAGCTATTTACATTATGAGCCCGTAATAAATTATCAAATTTGTTCAGGTTCAAGAAAATATCTTTTGCAGCCACTACAAAACTTGCTCCATTAAGAAGCGGCATAAACATATCAAAAGTAGAACCATCAAAAGAGAAACTGGATAACCCTAAAATCGTATCTTTTTTGGCAACTTCAATATAATTCGTATTCTTAACTAATCTAACAACTGACTTATGTTCTACCAAAATCCCTTTAGGTTTTCCTGTAGATCCTGAAGTGTAAATTATGTAAGCAAGGTTATTAGGCTCCAAAACTACTTTTGGCAAGGAATCTTTACCATTCTGTGTTTTATCAAAAGCTTCTAAGAGATTTTTGTCTACAATAACTTTACAGTTGCAATCTTTCTCGATATATTCAATTCGTTGCTTTGGATACTCTGGGTCTATAGGAACATAAGCCGCGCCTGTTTTTAAAATGGCCAAAATCGATATTACTGACCATTCGCTTCGATCCAATTTTATTCCAACTAAGTCCTCAGTTTTTATATCATATTTTGCAAGTAAGTAATTTGCCAGACGATTGGATATTTTATCTAGTTCAAGATATGTCAGTTTAATTTCATTAAAAACAAGTGCTTCTTGTGTTGGATTTTCATTAACCTGTTCAACAAATACATCAACGATTGTTTTGTCCTTTGGATAATTGGCTGTAGTCTTATTAAAATCAACCAATATATTATTTCTCTCTTCGACACCCAGAAGATCAATTTCATCTATTAAAATATCTGGCGAAGTCGTTACTTGCGTCAAAAGGGTTTCTAAATGAGAAAATATGTTGGTTATAAAAAACTCATCATAAATATCTGTATTAAATGTAACGGTTAATAAAAGTTCTTCTTTTTCTAAAAATGCAAAAGACAAATCGAATTGCGAAATCTCCCGTTCTAGTGAAAACTCATTTATCACTATACCTTCTGGGGTTCTTCTGTTCTTAAATTTGGATAATTGCTGATGGTTTTGCAAAACCACCATAACCTCAAACAATGGAGATCGAGAAGGATCTCTTTTTACATCAAGCTTCTCAATAAGTTTGTCGAATGGATATTCCTGATGTACAAATGCTTCTAATACTTTTTGTTTCTCTTGTCGTAATACATCCAAAAAGCTATTTCCGGTTGCAATTTGAGTTCTAATGGCCAAGGTGTTGATATACAACCCTATTTGTTGTTCAAGATCAGGGTGTTCTCTACCTGCTATAGGTGTACCAACGATAATATCTTTTTGGTTGGTATATTTACAAAGTAACGCTTTTACCGCTGCCATTAATGTCATAAACAAAGTGACATGGTGTTGCTTTGAAAAGCTTTTTAACTTTGCCAATACCTCTTCAGAAAATGTATAGCTGACATCTTTCCCAGAATAAGTTTTTTCTAAAGGCCTATTCTTAAAACTAGGTAATTGTAAGACTGGTAATTCTCCTTTAAAATTGTTAATCCAATATTCTTCGGAAGATATCCCTAATGTAGATGAATGCTTTTTAGCTAACCATGCAGTATAATCTTTAAACTGAATAGGAAGATTTGGTAACGAAGGTATTTTACCGGACTCTAGTTGCAAATAACATTCTACCAGCTCTGAGGTTAGAACTTCCATAGACCAGCCATCACTTATAATATGATGCATGGAAAGGAAGAATACAAATTCTGCTTCATTAACCTGAATAATTGAAGCATTAAATAAAGGTCCTCTTGAAAGATCATATGTAATACTTAACTTCTCTTTTATATAATCTTCAACTTCATCATATGCAGAACTTAGTTTCGAAAAATCTTTAAAACTGAGAGTCTCCTCAAAATTAGATTCGGGTAAAATACACTGTTGTACTATTCCATCTTCACTGGTGGTAAAAACAGTTCTTAAAACCTCATGTCTATTTACAACATAGTTAAATGCTTTCTTTAAAGCGTTAACATCGAGCTTCCCTTTCAAGGATAATCCACTAGTAACATGATACGCCTGGTCTCCTCCTTCCAATTGACTTAATAACCATAATCGATTTTGGGATGCCGTTATTGGGTAAGAATCAGAAACTGAAACCTTTTCAATCCTTTCAAATTCTTCTTTGTATAAAGATTTACTAATGTTTTCTATGGTAGGGTTCGAATAGAAGGTTCTAAAAGGTATCGTTTTACTCATTTCTTCCTGAACCCTATTGATAAGTAGAGAAATCATTAAACTGTGCCCTCCTAACTCAAAGAAGTTGTCTTTAATCCCAATATTCTTAATCCCAATTATTTCCTCCCATAAATCAACTAGTTTTTCTTCAGTCTTGTTTGTTGGAGCCACATAGTCATTTCTTATAACATCGACGGTATCAATCTCTGGCAATGCTTTTTTATTAACCTTTCCATTGGCCGTAAGAGGTATCTCATCTATGACAATAAAATGACCTGGAATCATATACGAAGGAAGCTGTTCTTGTAAATAAGATCTTAATTCAGATTTATTAACAACTTTATTCTCTACATAATATCCAGCCAATACATCTACATCCTTTACATTTTTGACGGTTACTGCGGCTTGCAGAATATCATCAGAAAATTGCGAAATAGCCGTTTCTATTTCTCCCAATTCTATACGATATCCTCGCAGTTTAACCTGATGATCTTTTCTTCCTAAAAATTCGATATTTCCATCTGGCAACCACTTTGCCATATCTCCGGTATCATACATAAATTGACCATCGCAAAAAGGGTCCTTGGAGAACTTCTCGGTTGTCAATTCTGGGCGATTAAGGTATCCTTTTGCCACTCCTGCTCCAGTAACATAGAGCTTTCCTACGGCTCCATATGGAAGTAATTGTTTATTCCTATCCAAGACATATGCTTGGGTGTAGGTTATAGGTTTTCCAATAGGAATCGAAGTTCTATACTCTTTATCTCTTGATAGTTTGTAATTGGTACTATACGTAGTATCTTCAGAAGGGCCATATAGGTTTCTCACCTCTAGGTCATATGTTAAAAGTTTTTGAGCGATATCTACTGGGAATGGTTCTCCGGCCAAATTCACGGCACTTACATTACTAAGATCGTAACCGCCCTCAAGTATATTCCTAATACTTGAAGGCACTGTGTTTAACAATATATTCTTGTGATCTTTGAGAGACTTACCTATCTCTAAAGAGTTATCTAATAACTTAATTCTTTTACCAATAGATAGGGTGTAAAAGAATTCGAAAATGGATAAGTCAAAGCAATGAGAAGTAGCTGCAAATACCACTTCAAAATTTGTATTCTTAAATTCCTCTTTTGCCCAATTAATCAACGCAACCGCATTTTTATGGGTAATCATAACTCCTTTGGGATTACCCGTAGTGCCAGAGGTGTAAATGATGTATGCTAAATCATTAGAAGTGCTTTGAAGCAGCAAATTTTCTTTTTCATTCGCTTTAAATTTGTTTAGGAATGCATTCAATTCATCTTTGTCGATTACCAACTTACAATTACTATCGTTTTCAATATAAGAAATACGTTCCTCTGGATAATTAACATCAATGGGAACATAAGTCGCACCAGCTTTAAGTATAGCCAAAAGAGAAACTATCAAATATTCGGTTCTGGATAATTTTACACCTACAAAATCTCCTTTAACTATTCCCTTTTCGCTCCTCAGATAATGAGCTAGGGCATTTGATTTTTCGTTTAACTGTTTATAAGTCAAAACGTTTTCTTCAAATTCTATAGCAACTTTACTTGGTGTTTTTGTAGCCTGCGCTTCAAAAAGAGAAATAATAGTTTGGTTTTCAAAGGTATTGAAGTTATTAGTGCTTACTGATTGTGATAAAAGAGCGGCCTTTTCCTCATCAAACAATATTGGTATTTCGGTTGCCAATACTTCGAGATTGGTCTCTAGATTTTTAACCCAAGACACAAATTTTTGTAAAAAATTCTCGGCAAATTCATTTCCCACAAAAGTTTCTGCATACGAGATCAAAAATTCTAAACTTTGGTTTTCGTTTTTTTGTATTGTTATAGAAAATGAGGCATTGCTTTCTGCTTCGTTATTGTACACAAATCCAAAAGGAGTATAAGTACCAAAAGTATCTTTTTGAAATGATGTATTGTTATACTCTTTATGTTTATATACCTCTTGAACTTCTAGTTTAACTTCTTGAAGAAAATTCTTTAATTTTTTCTTTTCAATAGAATTAAAAGAGAACAAAAGAGGCGTTTCATCATTGGCCATTATGCCGTTTGAATATACTAAATCACATTCCTCAAAATAGCGTTGTAATAGCACATTGAAAAGAGACAATAAAACAGTAAACTCTACGATGTGATTTTTGGAAGTAAGTTTATAAAAATACTGTAAACTCTGCTCTTCTATTAAAATACTTGCAGTAGATGCATAACACGTATTGGCACTTAAAGTAGAATCTGTAGAAGTATTATATCTCAGTTTTTCGCGCCAATAATTCGTAGCTATTTTTTTCTGAATTGAATTCATCTTAATTATGAAGTTATGCTATATTACCTAGACTTACTAAGTGATAGGAAGGAATTGAAGCTATGATATTTTGCTGCAAAGAATTAATTCTAACTATAATTTTGTTGGCATTATTAATTTTTAAAATCTCACATTCCAGGCCACTTAGTGAGCCTGAATTAATGACTTTATTCTCTCCAACTCTTAATAGTTTTCCCGAGGTTTTAATGTCTGACAGCTCATCAGAACCTATACACAACTTAATTTTAAGTATTTCTTCTTCGCTCACTCTGGCATATTCATTTCCAAATTTTATGAATGTGCAGGCCCCTTCTATAGAGACAGCTTTATGGAAGTCCATAGATGAGTTTATCTTAACAAAGACGTAAGAAGGAAAAAGAGGAAGTTTGATCATTTTTCGTCGATCACTCCATCTTCTAATGGTTGTGATCATAGGTAGAAAAGATTCTAGTTGATTCTCTTTAAGAAGATCATCAACTTTTCTTTCGTGGCGTGATCGAACATAAAGAACATACCACCCGGTTTTAAGAAGTTTGCCCATGAATATTTAAGTTTTGAAAATAACTTGATAGCTACTTTCTATAAGTGAAAAAATTTGTGTAATCGAATAATGTGAAAGAAAGCTAAAAAAAGAATACAGCTTCGCTTCCTCGACTCACATAGTGTACTTGCCAAATAAAAAAATACATTATGTAAAATCTAGTAGAGCTTATACGATATAATCTTTATATCATAAAACAGCTTTCTTGTTATGGCAATAAATTTTGAGCAATTTAAATCTCAAAATTGAACTTTAAATTAATACCATTTTAAAAAATCAATAATTCTATTAAAGAAATTGTTATGATCTTGCCTTAATACAAACTTAAATTAAAACTAATGCTCCAAACAAGTTATTGCAGTCCGTTTTCAGGAATAAAGACCCTTAATTCCCGGAATTAGGAGATAAAACATATATATTAAAATATTGATTATCAATTATTTAAAAACAAATATGTTTAAATTCATCTGAAAACACACTTTATCAAACCGAAAAAGTTTTGAGTGGAAAATCATTTAATTATGCTATGTTTTGTTAACATACACACTCTATTCATTAACATTAATTTAAAACCTATTTGATTAAATGATGAACACAAAAATTTTATCCTGCGCAAATACTTTTCACCTAAATTGTCTTCAAATACATTAATGGAATATACTTATAGAAATAAACCATTAAAACTCAAATAAGATGTACCTGAGCCTATTATTGCCAAATAATGGGGTTCTCTAGAAAACTGTATATTTGTATGATATTAACCAGGGGCTTATTAATACTTATTTTGAAACACAAAAATTCAAACATTTTTTATGGAATTTTGTCTCACCGCATTTCATTTGTAATGAAAAAAGACAAGATATACTTCCTATATAAATAATGCTCCAAACTTTAAACTTAAAACCGGTTAAACAAATATAAATGTTACTTAGTCTAAGTCCTATGCAGCTTGCTCCAATGAACAACCAAAAAAAGAAACATTAATAAAATGGTTCATTTTGGGACTAAATACTATTTTTATCCGTTATGTATGTATTATGAGATAAGACATAAGGTTTATATTGAAAATATAATTAATAACATTAGAACGTATCCTGTTTTTTTAAATTAAATAGTAAGCAGAGAATGTCTAATTGCTTAATTATTATTGAAATCAGTTATAGAAAATGAAGAATTTAACATATAAAACTATTGTATTTCTCGGCTTCTTTGTTCTTAATCAAATGACTGGGCAAGTTGTTTCGGAACAGGCAAAAAAAGACTACGATACACTCACCAAATATTTTCAAAAACATACCAAAGACTCAATAAAATCAAAAATTTATGCAAAAGCTTTTCTTTTAAAAGCAAAACTTGAAAACAATATTTCAAGGCAAGCAGATGGATACTATATGCTTGCAACCATATCATCTAACGAAAAAGCACTAATCTATGCCGACAGTGTTATAAGGCTCACAAAAGAAAAAGATAACTACGTCTACCCGGCGGAAGCACATCTCTTAAAAGCCCGAATTTTTGGATCAAAAGGAGAATATCAAAAATCCAAGGACGAATTGATACAAGCAAATTTGTATGCCAATAAAAATGAAAACATTGATCAAAAGTTTAAGACCAAATATTTTATTGCAATTTTAAAAAGTAACCTAGGAGAATACCAAGAAAGTTCAAACGACTTGCGATCTATTGTTGCGTATTATAAAAATAAATTTGATCAAGACCAGAAGTATGAGTATGATTATATAAAATCATTGTATGCACTAGGCGATGCGCATAATGGAAACAAAAAGTATGATTCTGCTTATGCTATTAACAAAAAAGCGGTAAGATCTTCATTACATTCCAAGGACAGTTCACTTTATGGGAGGCTTCTCTTGTCTTCTGGAATTACTCATTATCACAAAAAACAATATCAGCAGGGCCTAGACAGTATTAATAAATTAAAGAAAATAAGCACTTTTAGAACACAAAGTAACGGAACCCTAGTGCGGGCAGATTTTTTCCTAGGAAAAATATATTTTGAACAAAGTGATTATGAAAAATCCATCCACCATTTGAAAGCCGTTGATTCTTTCGCTTTTTCTAAGCAATATTTCTTTCCTTCTATAAGAAATACTTATGAGCTACTAATTAGGTATTATAAAGAGCAAGAAAATACCGAAAAACAACTTTTCTATATCGATAAGTTATTATCTGTTGATAGCATTCTCGATAATGATTTTAGATATTTATCAAGACAAATAAACGAAGAATACTCAACTCCTAACTTAATGTTAGAAAAACAAGAAATAATCAACTCTTTAGAAAAGACTAACAAAACCAAAGTTATTTTTGTTATTCTATTATCTATAACATCCTTGTTACTTATAATAATCTTGATTCGAAATGATCAAAAGAAAAAAACATATAAGAATAGGTTTTTAGAATTATTGAATGATAAAAATCCAGTTGTAGATAACACTAAAAATACGCTTACAAAAAGGAGTTATAAAAACGAGCAAGATGGTATTGGAATTTCCGAAATAATAGTCAATGATATCCTAAAAAACCTTTCTGCTTTTGAAAAAAACAAAGAATTTTTGACACCAAACTTAACGGTTAGCGGTTTATCCAAACAATTTAAAACGAACTCTAAATATCTATCCAAAGTAATCAACATTCATAAAAACAAAAGTTTCAGTAATTATGTAAACGAATTACGTATTGGGTATGTTGTCGAGGAACTAAAATCCAATCGTAAATTTAGAAAATACACGATCAAGGCAATTGCCAACGAGATAGGTTTTAATACTACTGAGGCTTTTTCGAAATCTTTCTACAAAACTACGGGAATTTACCCCTCTTTCTTCCTGAAACAACTTGAAAAACAAACTCAAAACAGCAAAACTCAAGAAATAGCATAAAATACTGTTTATCAGTGTTTTAAAAATGTGAATTCCTGAAAACAGACAAGTTAATTCCTGAAAACCAGACTAAATCCTTTATTATTATCACCTATTTATTTGATTAATATATACATTAGTAGAATCATTAATCAATATAAAATAGTACAGACATGAAAAAATCACACAATCAAAATCAAGGTCAAAAAAAAATTACACTTAAAAAATTAAAAATCTCAAAACTTACGAATCTAGAATCTATCAAAGGAGGTGCAGCAGTCTTTATGACTACCGATATAGGAACTGATACTTTCACAAATTGTTAGACATACTTTAATTAAAATATTAAGTCAATGAAAAAATCACGCAATCAAAATCAGGGTCAAAAAAAGCTTGCACTTAAAAAATTGAAAATAACAAAATTAAATAATTTGATTTGTATAAAAGGAGGGGCAAATGATCATATAAACAATGTTGCAACAACAGATACTACCGATACATTTTGTTAACGTGAGATTATCATTGTTTATCTTTTTATAATCTTATGAAAAAATCAAATAAACAGAATCAGAAAAAACTGAATTTAAAGAAACTGAAAATAACAAAACTCTCGAATCCTGGAAAAGTGAAAGGCGGTGCCATAGCTTACCTGGATCCCGAAACAGATACATTTAATACTAGATGTTAATTTTTATTTCAATTACTCAACAAAATCATGAAAAAATCACACAAACAGAATCAAGATCAAAAAAAGCTTAGTTTAAAAAAATTAAAAATCTCAAAACTTACAAATCCAGAAAAGGTTAAAGGTGGAGCCATGGCTTACCTGGACCCCGAAACAGATACATTTGAAACGCGATGCATGTGTTAAAAATAGTATTATCCCAAAAAACTTCAAATATGATTATTATTTAAAGACAATGGTGATAAACAATATAACTTAAAAAAGATTATCCTTTCATAATTATGAAAGGATAATCTTTTTTTCAATACTTATCAATGAAAATCAATTCTAATACTTTTCTATAGAATTATGAATATCAATTTTGTCCTTATTTTGGTTCTTATGTTGCTGTCATTTCTATCAAAATCACAAAGTAAAACGAATCTTTTGCCCAAAGCCATCGTAGTAGATGAATATCATGGTACAAAAATCGAAGATCCCTATAGGTATGCAGAAGATCTAGAATCTCCAATAGTAAAAGACTGGATCAACAAACAAAATAAAGTGTCAAATGGTTTTTTAAATTCGATAAAGAAAAAACAGTATTTAATAAATCGCCAAATAGAATTTGATCAAAAAAAGGCATTCGTAATATCAAAACTCGCAGTTACCGAAAATGATGTTTATTTTTACTTAAAGCGATTACCAAACGAAAATGTTCCCAAACTATATTACCGAAAAACTTTCTCGGGTAAAGAGCAGTTATTATATAACCCCGAAAACTTCAATCCAAGTTCTAATATAGAATACGTGATCAATTATATAAAACCAAATTGGGATGGTACTAAAATTGTGGTGAGCCTAACAAAAAAAGGGAAAGAAATCTCGGAAATGATTGTTATCGATGTTTCTTCAAAAAGTATCTATCCAGAAACAATAAATAATGTCTGGCCTTCTAATAGTGGTGGGGTGAATTGGTTACCAGACAACTCAGGTTTTATCTATCTTCATTATACTTCGACAGACCATACTTCGACCAATTTTTTGGAAAATACTAAATCTGTAATCTATAAATTAGGGCGTGATCCAAAAAGCATTGAAGAGATATTTTCTAGAAGCAATAACCCCAAATTGGAATTGAAAAAAGAAGATTTTCCAATTATTCTTCTAGAAAATCGAAAAGATAAATACCTTATTGGAAAAACTCCAGGAGCGGGTAGCTATTATAATTCTTATTATTTGCCTTTAGAGGAAATCAATACTAAAAATTGGAAACCCTTATTCAAAAAATCAGATCAGGTTAAAAGTGTAATTTTAAAAGGTGATTCTATCATTTATCAAACTTCGAAGAACGCACCAAACTTTAAAATCTGCATTACTTCAATAAAAAAACCCGACTTCGATAATCCTAAAATATTGGTTGAAGAGAACAAAGAAGAAGTTATAACCGATTTCAAGATCACAAAAGAAGGGTTGTTTTTTGTTACAAGCAAAAATGGAGTAAAAGCATCTTTGTTTAAACTAGAAAATGCGTCTAGAAAAGAGATAAAACTTCCTCATGTTTACGGAGACTTAAGCCTTACTTCAAAAGGGCCAAATTATCCCGAACTCTGGATCACGGCAAATGGCTGGATTTCGGATAGCAAAAGATTCGAATACTCCAGCGGAACTCTAATTGATAAAGATTTCAATCAAACATTAAATAATGATTTATTTAAGGATATTATTATAGAAGAAATTGAAGTTGATGCCCATGATGGTCAAAAAATTCCACTCTCGATACTACGAAAGAAGAATATAAAAAAAGGAAAAAATAACTTTGTTTTGATGGATGGATATGGGGCATATGGTATATCGATGAAGCCAGCCTTTTCTTTAAGAAGACTCCTTTGGGTACTTGAAGGAGGTATTTTTGTAGTCGCCCATGTAAGAGGTGGTGGTGAAAAAGGTGATGCCTGGCATAAAGGGGGGTATAAATCTACTAAACCTAATACCTGGAAAGATTTTATTTCTTGCGCAGAGTATTTAATTGACAATAAATACACCGTAAAAGAAAAACTAGCTATTTGGAGTGGTAGTGCTGGAGGAATTATGATTGGAAGAGCTATTACAGAACGACCGGATCTGTTTAAAGCTGCTATAATCGAGTTTGGCTCTTTAAACATGCTTAGATCAGAAATGCGAGCCAATGGGGCAACTAATATAAAAGAGTTTGGAGCACTTAAAAACCCAAATGAATTTAAAGGTTTATTAGAGATGGATGCTTATCATCATATAAAAGATGGCGAAAAATATCCTTCTACATTATTAATGGCTGGTTTAAATGATGCTCGGGTACCTGCATGGTTCTCTGTCAAATTTGCTGCGAAAATGCAAGGAGCTAACTCTGCAGATAGCGATAACTTATTAGTAATTAATAAAGATACTGGTCATGGCGTTGATAACACTAAATTAAAAAGTTTCAATCGATTTGCAACAGTAATGTCGTTTGCATTTTGGCAAACGGGTCACCCCGATTATCAACCAAAATAGGTCAGTAAACTTCATGAAAGTCAATCTCCATTTAAATATTTAAGGTTTTGGCGTGTCTGGCAGCTTAATTAATGCCGCTCTTTGATTTTGAAAAGAGTTAATTTGTAAGAACCAAAGCCCAATACCTGCCGACCCTTGCATAAGGCCTGTTTGGGCTGCAATAACATCCGGACTTTTGCGATTTTCCGCATGTATCCATTTCATATAACCTTTTTCTTGGGTAGATTGATAAACAATTCTTTGTGTCATTTTTTCCGAAAACTCCAAATATTCTATATTTCCTGTGATTTCAAATAGCCAAAGGTAATATTCTGCTACACCTGTGGCTCCACAACACTTTCCAACATTATTCCAATAACCAGATGTTTCTTTATAATCAATACCTTCTAGCATTAAATGATTAGCAGAAAATGTTATCTTATCTAACCATTTTTGATCTTTCGTAGTCTCATATAATAAATAATAAAACCTACTGGTCCCTACGGGCCCATTACACCAATTTAAATAATACAATTCCTCCTTATTTGGTAAATGATGCGGGACATACCCTTTTTCGTTAGATATAGAGTCAAGAAAATCTCCAGCGCCAATTGCAGCAGCCAAATACTTTTTATCTTGGGTTCTTTCATAGCTTTTAATCAAAAAATAGCCTATTCCGGAAGCTCCATGGGAAAAATTATCAAAAAAATAGGAATCATTAGGAAAAGCTTTCCAGCGAATCCCCTTATCTTCTTGAACAGCATGATCTAGCAATCCATTTCCTACTAATATAGCTAGACTATCAGCTTTTTTTGAAGACAATTCATCGGCTACATGTTGCAAATAAAGTCCTATTCCGGCGCTTCCATAGACAATATCGGTAATAGAATCCCAATGTATACCGGTTAACGATTTTTTTGACGATCTGTCCAAAATGTCTACTGTTTTTAAAACTGCTTTTTTGTACTTTTCTTCACGCGTAGTCTTAAAAACCTCAGTTAAAGCAAATCCTATACCTGCTAAACCCGAATAAAGCCCCACCTTTTTTGAATTGTAAATTGTATCTTGAATAGTATTTACCAAGTAATCTGCACCAAGTTTTGCTTCATTAAGATACATAGAATCGCTAGTCGTATTAAACAATTCTAAATAAAACAATACAATACCCGAACTTCCTCTATACAGTGCATCATTCGTTTTAGAATATGTACTATCTGGCATTTGTTTCCATATTACACCTTCCTCAGATCTACTTTTAGCAGTTTGTATATATTTTTCAGATTTCTTTGCCAACGACACCCAATCCTCGTCTTCAAAATATTTTTTCTGATTGGTTGAACAGTTAATAAAACTGAAGCATAAAATAAATAGAGAAACCTTTGGTAATAAATCGCCCTTCAGTGACATAAAATGTGGTAATAAAATATTGTTTTGTGTGTGTCACAAATCTAATGGATTTTTACAAGTCCCAATATTTATTAACATAATTATAAGTAGTATAACAACGGGGTTGTACTTAGGTAAAAGGAATAAAAAAAGGCCTTCAAGAATGAAGACCTTTTGTGGGCGCGAAGGGATTCGAACCCCTGACCCCTTGGGTGTAAACCAAGTGCTCTGAACCAACTGAGCTACGCGCCCTTTATGTTTTTTTGACAATCCTTGTTCCTGATTGCGGATGCAAATATAAGACAGTTTTATAGTCTACCAAAAGAATTTCAAAGAAAAATTAAATTATTTCTGCTACAACAAATGTACTTCCTCCCACATAGATTAAATCTTTATCTGTAGCCTGTTGTAAAGCAGCACCATACGCCTCTTTAACCGAAAAATATTCGTTGCCTATTAAATTAAAGGCTAACGCTTTTTTTGTTAGTTCTTTTTCATCCAATCCCCTTGGGATATCAGGCTTTGCAAAATAGTAGATCGCATCTTTGGGAAAAAGACTTAATATCGAATCGAGGTCTTTATCATTAACTAATCCCAAAACTATATGCAAAGTATCCCTGGCCTCTTCAGATAACTGTTTCAGAACTACATTTAAACCATCTGGATTATGCGCGGTATCACATATAACTTTTGGGTTTTGTTGTAAGATCTGCCATCTTCCTAATAAACCCGTATTAGAAACTACATTATTAAGACCTTCTTCTATTGATTTTTCGGTTATTTCCCATCCCTTAGTGTTTAAGACAGAAATAGTTTGTAATACCGTTCTAATATTTTCTTTTTGATACTCTCCCTTCAAATCTGTCGCGAAAGGCTTTTCTTTAAGTTCTTTTGCAAAGTATATATTGCTATTACACTTTTCTGCTTTTTCTATAAAAACTTCTTTTGTTTCAAAAGTTGACCTACCAATTACAACAGGAACATTTTCTTTAATAATACCTGCTTTCTCTAAAGCTATTTTGGGCAGGGTATCTCCCAGAAAACGAGTATGATCTAAACCTATATTTGTAATTACAGAAATCTCGGGTGTTATTATATTAGTCGAATCTAATCTTCCGCCTAATCCAACTTCAATTACTGCAACATCTACATTTGATTCTGAAAAATATTGAAAGGCCATTCCAACGGTCATTTCAAAAAAAGACAATTGATTATCCTCAAAGAATAACCGATGCTTTGCTACAAAATCGACTACATATTCTCGAGACACTTCTTTTCCATTGATTCGAATACGTTCTCTAAAATCTTTTAGGTGTGGAGACGTATACAATCCTACTTTATATCCCGATTCTTGTAAAATCGAAGCGAGCATATGGCTCGTAGAACCTTTTCCATTGGTTCCCCCTACATGAATACTTTTAAAATCCTTATGCGGATTTCCAAGATATTCTGCCAATTGTATAGTGTTTTGTAGATCTATTTTATAAGCGCTTGCACCTTGACGTTGATACATTGGTAGTTGGGCAAACATCCAATCCAGGGTTTCCCTATAATTCATTTTTCTGTTATTCGGAAAGTTTAAACTGATAAATTATTGTTCCCACCTGCTTTACAGGTGCTTTAGAATCACTATTAAACCGGGTAGCTAAAGCAGCTCTTTTTGCTGGTTCCATCAAGCAGGAAGCACTATTGGTGGTACCTTTTACCCCAGGAGTAGCTTTTACTACTCTCCCACTTTGATTTACCTCTATTTTTACTACTACTATACCGGATTCATTACAATCTTGAACAAATTTCTCTTTATTAAGTGCTTTACGACCTCCTAAACGATAATTTCCATCACCATCTAACCCTTTTCCCGTTCCATAGTAAGATCTAGCGTTAGGATCACCATCAGGGCTCCCTTTATCTCCAGGGGATCTATCATTCCCTTCTCCTCCATTTGTCTTACCATCATTTTTTGGGCCGTTTGAAAAACTATTTAGAATATCTAATGTAGATTTATCAGGTTTGGGGTCTGGTTTTTTTTCCTCTACCTTTTTTTTAGGACTATCCTTTACTGGATTTTTTACAAGTTTTTGATCTGTTGTATTTTCCGGATTCTTAATTGGTTTTTCAACCTTTTTTTGAGGTTTTTTCTTAGGTTTTTTATCAATTACTGGTGCATCCTCGGTTTCTTGGGTAGCTACCTCTTCTATAATCTCTGGAGAATCTTCTTGAGGTTCTGGTGTTACCGGAGTCGCTTCTGGAGCTGTATTCTTAGGGGATGTCTTGATTGGTTTATTGGGTTGCACCTTACCAGATCCAGTAGAAGTCGTTCCAAAATTAACGGCAATTCCACTTTCTTCTTCAGGCACAATGTAGTTCAGACTTAGATAAAATAACAAAAAAATAAGCCCTATGTGCAATAACAAGGTAAGCACAAAGGACTTTCTTTTATGTTTTGTATCTAATTTTAGCATATCAATCTGGTTTCACAGCTAATATTACTTTAAACTTATTTCTGTTTGCTATATCCATTACACCAACAGCCTTTTCAATGGGAACACCTTCTTCTGCTCTTAGGATAATAGTAGGTTCATTTTGCCCTTGTAAGCGAGAAACCAAGGTTGATTCAAGCCTACTTTGAGTAATACGTTCATCATCGACATAGTACTGCAATTTATTGGTAATACTAACCGATATATTTTGCACATTAGAACTTTTTCCTTTTGCCTTGGGCAATATAAGATCTAATGCCTCTGGTGTAATGGCCGGAGAAGTTAGTAAGAAAAATACCAGCAACAGAAATACAATATCTGTCATCGATGACATACTAAACTCTGGACTTACTTTATTTCTTCCTCTTAAATTCATATTACGCAGGTTCGTTTAACAAATCAAGGAAATCTACAGCATTTGCTTCCATACTATGGATAACTTTATCGGTACGAACCACCAAATGGTTATAACCAATATAAGCTACAATACCCACTACCAATCCACCAACTGTGGTTGTCATAGCCGTATAAATACCTTCTGCCAAAACTCCCATATCTGCAGTCCCTGAACTAGATGCTAGATTATGAAATGCCAAAATCATACCAATTACAGTTCCCAAGAAACCTATCATTGGTGCCGCTCCTGCCACAGTTGCCAAAATACTTACATTTTTTTCTAATTTATACACCTCTAGTCTGCCCGCATTTTCTATAGCTTTATTTATATCCTCTAGAGAGTGGCCTATTCTAGAAATACCTTTTTCTGTCAATCTAGCTACTGGGCTATTGGTTTGAGCACACAAGATTTTTGCAGCTTCAATTTTTCCACTCGCCACATTATCTCTTATTTTACTCATAAAACTTTCGTCATACTTTGAAGCGGCTTTAATAGCAAAAAGTCTTTCAAAGTATATGTATACGGCAACAAATAGCAATACAAAAAGAATTGCAATAATTACAACTGCACCTGTACCTCCACTTAAAAGAAGATCCATAATCGATAATGACTTCTCTTCAGTGGCGGTTTCAATTTGTGCAGAATTTTGGGCAATAGCACCAAGCATAGATAAATACATCATTTTTGATTTTGTTAATTTAGTGTTAGTATACTAACGTTATTTATGTAGGTTAAGTATGTGGTTCTTTGTTATAATATGTATATAATTCCTAATAAACCAACACCCCCTAGCACAATTGTATACGGTAAAGCCATTTTTACCATTCTTAGATAAGACAGCCCTATCAATGGCGCCAAAGAGGAGGTTAATAAAAATAAAAACGCTGCTTGACCATTAGGTGTTGCAACACTAGGTAAATTTGTACCCGTATTAATAGCAACAGCAAGTTTCTCAAATTGATCTCGAGATATAACTCCGCTATCAAATGCTTGTTTAACTTCTCCGATATAAACTGTAGCGACAAAAACATTATCACTAATCATCGATAAAATCCCATTGGCTGCATAAAACATTGCTGGCTGATCTTCAGGATTCATTTTTAATGCCCAGTCTATAATGGGTGTAAAAAGATGTTGATCATGGATCATTGCCACAATTACAAAGAACACCACCAATAATCCTGTAAATGGTAAAGCTTCTTCAAAAGCCCTTCCCAACTGATGCTCTTCGGTGATACCCATAAAAGCAGTTTGAACAATAATTAGCGCTAACCCGATAAATCCAACGGGCGCCAAATGCAAAGCCAAACCTATAATTAGAAGTATTGCAGAGATTGCCTGTACAATTAAACCATATTTTGATTGATCAGAACGATTTGCATCCTCTTCTTCGGTATAACTCTCTATAATTCTACGAGCTACTTCTGGTAATTTTGCTCCAAAACCAAACCAACTGGTAGATTCTAAAACTGCTGTGGTTATCATTCCCGCAACCAAAACGGGTAATGAAATAGGTGCCATTTTTAGGAAAAACTGTATAAAATCCCATCCCATTCGCTCTCCGATCAATAAATTTTGAGGCTCTCCTACCAACGTGCAAACTCCTCCAAGAGCTGTTCCAACAACTCCATGCATCACTAAACTCCTTAAGAAGCTTCTAAATTGCTCAAGTGTTTCTCCACTTAATTCTTTTCTATCCAGCACTCCACTTTCATCATAATCCCCAGAACCGGAATGAATTTTGTGATAAACTCCATAAAACCCAACTGCAACGCTAATCAATACAGCAGTAACCGTTAATGCATCCAAAAATGCCGAAAGTACAGCCGAAAGAAATACAAACAGTAAAGACAAAATCATTTTCGATCTGATTTTTGTAAATACCTTACTGAATATATACATCAACAAAGGCTTCATGAAATAAATCCCGGCAACCATGAAAACAAGTAGAAGAATTACTTCAAGGTTTTGCTCTACTTCTAGAAGCACTCCCCCTTTAATTCCCTTTCCTAGTTCATCGTGCATGATTTTACCGTGATCTAGTTTATACATAGGATGTGTTAATCCTAATACTAATGCTTCGATAGCCAAAATTCCTCCAGACTGTAGCGGATAACATTTTAATGCCATAGCCAGTGTAAAGATAAACTCACCAATAAACAACCAGGCTGTAATGGTTGCTCCTAATACGAAATAAGAAAATACATTGAAAATTAAAAATCCGATCATCACAGCTTTGAACCATTTCGGACTATTACCTAGAAAATACTTGAACATAGTGTGTACTTGGTTATTATATACTATTAATATTATAACAGCTGTTTAAGAGCTATCTCAAATGCTGTTTTACTTATATTAGTTTTTGTTTGATTGTTATTGTAAGTGTTTTGAATTGCTTTCTTTATAGTTTCTGAAGTATCCATAAAAATTGCTTCATCGGTCATTTGTACTTTTCTTTCCATAAAATAAGCAAACACTCTAGCCATACCACAGTTGGAAATAAAATCGGGGATAAGACTTACTTTTTCGTCGGTATACTCCATAATAGGGCCAAAAAATATTTCCTTATCTGCAAAAGGAACATTGGCACCGCAAGATATCACTTCCAAACCTGCATTAATCATTTGTGTAATTTGAGCTTTGGTAATTAATCTAGATGCCGCACAAGGGGCGAAAATTTCTGTTGGTAATGACCAAATTTTTTCATTTAACTCTTCAAAAGGAATTAACGTATCATGGTATAACTTGTTTCCTTTCTTATTAAGATACAAATCCTTAATTTCTTCAAAAGAGAAACCATCTTCTTTAATCAAACCTCCTGCATGGTCTATAATCCCAACAACTTTGGCCCCCATTTCAGAAAGATAATACGCCGCTGCTGATCCTACATTTCCAAAGCCTTGAACTACAGCTCTTTTTCCTTTAACATCACCTCTATAGATGTCATAATAATGTCTCACAGCTTCTGCGACTCCATATCCAGTTATCATATCGGCAACAGTATATTTTCTAGAAACATCAGGAGAAAAAGTTGTGTTTTCCAATACTTTGATAACCCCCTGCCTTAACTGACCGATTCTATTGATCTTATCTGCTTCAGTAGGTTGAAAATGTCCATTAAAGACTCCTTCTTGAGGATGCCAAACTCCACACTCTTCAGTTATAGGTATAACTTCATGAATTTCATCAACATTAAGATCTCCTCCAGTACCGTAATAGCTTTTTAGCAAAGGAGAAACTGCTTTATACCAACGTTTTAAAACACCCTTTTTTCGAGGGTCATTAGGATCAAAATTAATTCCCGATTTTGCCCCTCCTATTTCTGGACCAGAAACGGTGAATTTAACTTCCATAGTTTTTGCCAAGGAAAGAACTTCATTCATATCCAGGCCTTTTCGCATTCTGGTTCCTCCACCAGCTGCTCCACCTCTAAGAGAATTAATAACCGTCCAACCTTCTGCTTCAGTTTCAGAATCCTTCCAATTAAAAATTATTTCTGGTGTTTTATTCTCGTATTTTTTTAATAAATCTTTCATTTATAAAATTTCAACTCATAAAATAACTTTTTACTTCAGCAACTATCAAAATTGCCCTTCCGTGTTTAAATTAAAGTAATCCTCCCTTGGGAGGTTAGAGTTGATTCATATTACAAGCGTATTAAATTACATAGAAATGATAGTAAAAAAGTAACCTCACAAATATAAAAAACTAAATATGGCAAATGCTTAAATAAAAATAAAATTATAATAATTAAAAAATGAAGTATACTTCACCATTTGAATTATCATTTATTCATGAAAAAGCAATCAAAATTTTTAGTATTAAAATTCTCAAAACATGTTTTTATCAAAAAACAAAAAAAACACTAAAACTATCATATTATAGCTTATATTTGTTGAATTATTAAAAATACTGGGGTTATCCAGATTTATTTTCATCAAAAAGTACGAATTGCGTGTTATGCACGCACAGTAAATTATATCAAAATATGGACTTTAAATTATCCGAAGAACAATTAATGATACGAGACGCTGCTCGTGATTTTGCAAAAGCTGAATTACTTCCAGGCGTTATAGAGCGTGATAACAAACAAGAATTTCCTACCGATCAAGTCAAAAGAATGGGAGAACTTGGTTTTCTAGGAATGATGGCTTCTCCAGAGTATGGCGGTGGCGGAATGGATACCTTATCCTATGTACTTGTTATGGAAGAGTTATCAAAAGTAGACGCTTCCTGTTCTGTAATTGTATCTGTAAACAATTCTTTGGTATGTTGGGGTCTTGATGAATATGGGACACCAGAGCAAAAGGCCAAATACCTTTCTAAGCTTACCACTGGTGAATCTATCGGTGCTTTTTGTTTATCTGAGCCCGAAGCTGGAAGCGATGCAACCTCTCAAAAAACAACCGCAATTGACAAGGGAGATCATTATATATTAAACGGAACCAAAAACTGGATTACCAACGGTGGAAGTGCAGATTATTATTTGGTAATCGCACAAACCGACAGAGAAAAAGGACACCGTGGTATTAATGCTTTCATTGTAGAAAAAGGGTGGGAAGGATTTGAAGTTGGACCAAAAGAAGATAAGCTAGGAATCAGAGGTAGTGATACTCACTCTCTTATCTTTAATGATGTTAAAGTTCCGAAAGAAAATCGTATTGGAGAAGATGGGTTTGGTTTTAAATTTGCTATGAAAACATTGGCCGGTGGTCGTATCGGGATCGCTGCACAAGCATTAGGAATTGCAGCTGGCGCCTATGAGCTGGCAAAGGAATACTCTAAAGTGCGCAAAGCTTTTGGAACAGAAATTATGAATCACCAAGCAATTGCATTTAAACTTGCCGATATGCATACTAAAATTGAAGCAGCGAGAATGTTAGTTTACAGAGCTGCTATGGATAAGGATAATCATGAAAATTATGACTTATCGGGTGCTATGGCCAAATTATATGCTTCTGAGGTAGCTATGGAAACTGCTGTAGAAGCCGTACAAGTTCATGGAGGAAATGGCTTTGTAAAAGAATATCATGTTGAGCGATTAATGAGAGATGCCAAAATCACTCAAATCTATGAAGGGACAAGTGAAATTCAGAAAATTGTAATATCAAGAAGTATTCTTAGAGATTAATTAGTTAAAATTCTCTAAATCAAAAGCCCAGATTGCAGCGTTGCAATCTGGGCTTTTTTATTGATCAATCTTTTGAAGATAATACAGTATCAATTTTTTCAAAAGAGTACTTTCCTAGCAATTTTCCTTCCGGAGTAATCAAAAATTTAGCAGGAATTTCTGTAACGCCATATTTTCTAGCTATTGAAGACATCAAAACAAATTTGTTTTGATCCACTATTTGATGCTTCCATATATAACCCAACTTATCTGTAGCCTTTTCCCAAGTTTTATCATTTTTCTCTAGAGCTATTGTTACTATAATTACTTGATCTTGGTATTTTTCATGAATACTAACCAACTTTGGACTTTCCTTTATGCAAGGAGCACACCATGAACCCCAAAAATCAAGTAATACATATTTACCTCTTAAGTCTGACAACTTAAACGGAGTGCCATCAACTAACGTAGTTTCAAAATCAGGAGCAATTTCTCCACTATTTGCTCCCGAGTTTTTCACATATAAATAAAACAGGCCAGAAGCTATAATCACACTAAAAATAAAATACTGAGCTAGTTTTTTAATCATGTGTTTTAGGTTACAAGTTGATTGTAAAAATACTTAATAATATATTTGTCGATTTTATTATCAGTTTCGTACAGCTAAAAAACAGGCATAAAAAAACCCTCATCGGTTAAGATGAGGGTTTTATAAAGAAGGCGGTGACCTACTCTCCCACGATTGTAGTACCATTGGCGCTAACGGGCTTAACTACTCTGTTCGGAATGGTAAGAGGTGAG